>CALOEN010000022.1:0-10366 GCA_942492335.1 uncultured beta proteobacterium
ACCTCGCGGCATTGTTGCCCGCGGGCGTCATGGTGAGCACGCCGGAGATCGAGGTCGAGCGCAGCGCCGGCGTGTCGCGCGCTTATCGTCTCAATCTCGACATGCTGGCCATGATGGCGTTGTTCACCGGGGCATTTCTGGTGTTTTCCACACAGGCGCTGTCCGTATTGCGGCGGCGCTCGCAATTCGCTTTACTGCGGGTGACCGGCCTGACCCGCCCTGCCCTGGTCCGGCTGCTGATCGCGGAAGGCGCATTGATAGGGGTATTAGGCTCATCGCTGGGCGTCGCACTCGGTTATGGCGTAGCCGCTTACGTGCTCAGGCATTTCGGCAGCGATCTCGGCGCGGGTTATTTCAATGCGATCTCTCCTGCACTCAATGTCGATGCCGGCACCCTCGCCGTATTCTGGCTGCTCGGGATCGCATTCTGCATACTCGGCGCGGCAATTCCGGCCATAGAAGCCGGCCGGCGCGCGCCGGCACTGGCGCTTAAAGCGGGCGACGAGGAACAAACGCTTAAAAAACAATCTACTACATTATACGGAGTAGCTGCGATCGGACTGGGAGTCATCGTCTCCCAGGGGCCGGCGATCGCGGGGTTGCCGCTGCTGGGCTACCTCGCAATCGTCATGATCCTGCTGGGCACCATCCTCATCTTGCCGTGGCTCGCCGCGGTCTTCCTGGCGCGCCTTCCCACACTGCGGTTTCCCCCTGCACTGCTCGCAACCGCTCAACTACAGGCAACGCCGCGCCAGGTTGCGCCATCAGCATCACGGCTATCGTGACCAGCTTCAGCCTGATGGTCGCCATGCTGATCATGATCGGATCGTTCCGAAATTCGCTCGAAGGATGGCTCACGCACGTGCTGCCGGCCGACCTTTATTTACGTGCCACGCACAACGGCGAAACCGGATATTTCACCAGCGAAGAGCAAGCGCGCATCGCCGCCACGCCCGGAGTAAAAGAAATAAAATTCCTGCGCATCCAGAATTTGTTGCTCAGACCAGATTTGCCGCCGATTATCCTGTTGGCGCGCGAGATCGATGCTGCTGCTGCGCACGACCTTCTGCCACTGATAGGCCCGTCGCATGTGCCTCGCGCCGATGAACCGCCGCCGGTCTGGATTTCTGAAATCGCAGCCGACTTGCTCCAATATCGGATTGGCGAGCGCATCACTTTGCCTATCGGCGGTCAGGCAGTGGATTTCATCGTATCCGGGATATGGCGCGATTATGCGCGCCAGACCGGCGCTATCGTCATCGACCGTGCGCTCTATATTCACATTACCGGTGATCTGCTCGCCAATGATGCCGCTCTGAGGCTGACATCAGGCATGAGCATTGAGCAGGTTAAACAGGCCTTGCGCGAACGCCTGGGAGGCGACTAATGGCGTCGAAATTGCCGAGACGCGTGCAATTCGTGCCAGGTCGCTTGCCCTCTTCGACCGCACGTTTGCCGTCACTTACGTGCTGGAAATCGTGGCGGTGCTGATCGGCCTGTTTGGCGTCAGCGTCAGTTTCAGCGCCCAGGCACTGGCCCGGCGCCGTGAGTTTGGCGTATTGCGCCATGTCGGCATGACGCGCCGCGAGATCGGCTGGATGCTGGGCTGCGAGGGCACATGGGTCGCCGGCCTCGGGATCGGCTTCGGATTAGCCCTGGGCTGGCTGGTGAGCCTGATCCTGATTCACGTCATCAACCGCCAGTCATTTCACTGGAGCATGGATATGCATATGCCGTGGCTGCCGCTTGCCGCACTGGCAGCCACGTTGGTCGCCGCCGCCATTGTGACCGCGGTATGGAGCGGCCGCCGGGCAATGGATCGCAGCGTGCTGAGCGCGGTGCGGGAAGACTGGTAACACGTGACACGTGATTGGTAATTGACAGTGACCGGTAAAAACTTGAAACCCTCGCTTTTTCGACGCAGGATCCTTGCCTGGCTGGCGGGTGCATTTATTGCGCCAAAAACTTCCGCACAAGCCAACAGCAACCAATCACTAATCACCAGTCACCAGTCACAGTTCGCAGCAGTGGTGCCGGGATACCAGATGCGATTCCCGCGCGACGAAGGCAGCCATCCCGAATTCCGCACCGAATGGTGGTACGTGACGGGCTGGCTCAACACTTCAGGGGGGAAACAGCTTGGTTTTCAAATCACTTTTTTCCGCACCCGCCCTGAACTGACAGACGACAATCCGAGCGCGTTCACCCCGCGGCAAATCCTGGTCGCCCACGCCGCGCTGAGCGACCCGGCGCATGGCCGGCTGCTGCACGATCAGCGCGTCGCGCGTGCTGGTTTCAATCTCGCCGGCGCCGACGAGGGTCGCACCCGCGTCTGGCTCTACGACTGGATGCTCACACAGGAAAACAACGCGTATCGAGCGCGCATTGCAACCGGGGATTTCAGTTTCGATTTCGCGTTAAGCGCCACACAACCACCACTGCTGCAGGGAGACCGTGGCCTGAGCCGCAAAGGACCGCGTCCGGGTTCGGCCAGTTATTACTACAGCCTGCCTCAACTCGCGGTCAGCGGAACATTGGCGCGCAGCGGCAAAACACTGCCGGTCACCGGCAGCGCATGGCTCGATCACGAATGGTCCTCGAACTACATGGACCGGGAAGCGGTTGGTTGGGACTGGATCGGGATCAATTTCGCCGACGGTGGCGCGTTGATGGCGTTTCGCATGCGCGACCCGCAGGGCGGCAAGTTCTGGGCCGGCGGCGGCTATCGCAGCCCGCAAGGCGTTACCCGCATCCTGGCCGTGGAAGATGTCGACTTCACGCCCCGCCGCGAGTGGCGCTCGCCGCGCACCGGCGCCACCTACCCGGTATCATGGCGCATCAAGGCAGGCGCGCAAGACATAGACATCGAGCCACTGATGGATGACCAGGAAAACGATACGCGCCTGTCCACGGGCACTATTTACTGGGAAGGCGCAGTTCGTGCGCTGCAACATGGCAAACCGACGGGATTAGGTTATCTTGAAATGACAGGATACTGGCGCCGTATGCGGTTATAGTTTGATTGTCGGTCCTGCAGGGACAGGCAAGCTATGCCGCTTCAGAGATGAAATTTGGAAGCAAACTCGATATCCATGTAACGCATGACAAACAATAACCCGGAAAATTCTTCGCAAGCGCAGACCAGAGCCATGATCACCAGCAAGATGATCATGGCTCTGATACTGGTGGTGGGCATCATATTGTCCATCACTGCTTTTCAGTTCACTCTTTCCCGGCTGGAAAAAGATGAACGTGATCAATTTGAAAATACGACTCTCAGAATCGCCGACACGCTGTCTGCCCATCTGACCGGTTATGAAGATCTGCTGCATGCTTTGCAAGGCGTATTCCTGGCATCGGATTCCGTCACCCAGGAAGAATTTTCACTGTTTATAGACAATATGTACCTGGCCAGCCGCTATCCGGGCATCTATTCCGTCACCTATGCCGCCAGGGTAGCCGGCAATACGAAGCATGCATTCGAGGAGAAGGTGCGCAAGGATCTTGCACTGCGTTACTCCGGACAGGCCGAATTCAAAATTAAACCCGACGGCGCGCGGCTTGAATACCTGCCCCTGCTCTACCTCTATCCTTCCGAAGGTCTTGGCGACGTTCACGGCTTTGATCTCATGGCCAGCAAGGTGCGGCGTATGTCGGTCGATCTTGCGCGCGACAGCGCCTGGCCCGTAGCTTCCGGTCCATACACCCTGGCATCAAAAGCCGGCTCCGGCCGAACCGCCATCAGCCTGCGACTTGCCCTCTACCGGAAAAGTGCCCCGACCATCAACCTGGCTCAGCTCAGGGATGCCTTCATAGGCATGCTCAATATCACGATTGCCGCCGAGGAACTGGCCACCTTGGTTCTGCAAAGCACGGGCAGCGAATACATGCACCTGCGCATCACCGACCTGGGGTTTCAGGGAAGGGTAAATTCAGACAACCCAAAGCACGGTCTGCTGTTTGATAACAAGGAGGATTTCACGGGACAGAAAGGCAGTGAGCCGATGCTCGAGCATATACGCACCCTGAATTTCGGAGGGCGTGTCTGGCAACTCTCGTTCGCAGCCTCGCCGCACGCTTTCAGCATCCCCATGGCCAGGAGTCTGCCATGGACTATTTTGCTGGGCGGACTGCTGTGCACCGGTTTGCTGGGCGGCCTGATCCGCATGTTGTCCACTACCGAGCGCCGTGCTGTCGCGCTCGCCAACAGCATGACCCAGGATCTGCGCAAGAGCGAAGCACGCTATGCCGAATCCCAGCGCATGACCCAGGAATTGATCGAGTCATTGCCCAATCCGATTTTTTTCAAAGACACCGACGGGCATTATCTTGGAGTCAACAAGGCATGGGAGGAGTTCTTCGGCACCTTGCGCGAGAATTTCATCGGAAAAACAGTGCACGATCTATACCCCGGCAACAAGGATGTGGCCGACCGGCTGCACGCCATGGACCAGGAATTGTGGAACAAACCCGGACGGCAGGAATACGAAGCCCCCATCGTCACCCCAGACGGCAAACAGCACGTGGCGATTTACTGCAAGGCCACTTTTACACGTCCGGACGGCAAGGTCGGCGGGCTGATCGGCACCATCATCGACATCACCGAGCGCAAACAGGCGGAACAGCGCTATCAGGCGATTTTCGACAACGCCGCTGTCGGTATCACCCGCGTGGACCTGGACGGCATACTCAGACACGCCAACCAAAAATTTTATGAAATGCTCGGCTACGACCCGGGCGAACTCGTGGGTACAAGCGTCAAGAACATCACCCACCCCGAAGATTATGGCCAGGGCGCGCAATTTCGCGGCCAAATCGACAACAGCACATTAAAGTCCGTCAGCACCGAAAAGCGCTTCATCCACAAAAAAGGGCATGCGGTCTGGGCGCGCCGCACCATTTCCGTCGCTCACGACAAGGAAGGCCGGCCCGATTACCTGGTCAGCGTGGTCGAAGACATCACCGATCGCAAGATGACCGAACAGCGGCAGCACCTGGAACATGCCGTGACCCGCGTGCTGGCCGAAGCGGAATCCATGAACGAAGCCATGCCACGGATCATTCAGACGATATGCGAAACCATGGACTGGCAATGCGGAGCACGCTGGGAATGGGTTCCGGAGAAGCAAATGCTGTATTGCCGCGAATGCTGGAGCATCGATGTTTCCGACATTCGGAATTTCATCTTTCACCACCCTGGGACGCACCACCCACACCAAAAAAGCCGGCACAGGACTGGTGCGGGCCGCGTTTTCCAGCGGACAGCCGGTCTGGATCACGGACCTCGCGCTCGAGCAGGGATTTGTCCGCGCCCCCATGGCAGCACTGGCCGGGCTGCATGGCGCGATCGCTTTTCCCTTGCTGCTGGGAAATGAAATCCTGGGCGTCATGGAATTCTTTCACCGCGAGGTACGCTCTCCCGACGAAGCCATGCTGGCTTTCGCGCGGTCGATCGGCAGCCAGATCGGCCAGTACATAGTGCGGCAGAAGGCCGAGGACGCGGTCAAGTTCATCGCCACCCACGACGCGCTTACCGGCCTACCCAATCGCGTACTGTTCAACGAAAGGCTGGAGCATGCAGTCGCGCAGGCACGCCGCTATGACAGGCGCCTTGCCGTTATGTTCCTCGATCTCGACCGGTTCAAGAATATCAATGACACCCTGGGCCATGATGCCGGCGATCAACTGCTGATCGAGGTGGCGCAGCGCCTGACCGGCGGCCTGCGGGCAGGAGACACAGTGTGCAGGCTGGGCGGAGATGAATTTGTTATCCTGGCCGATGAAATCAGCACCCCGGTTTCTGTTGGCAGTCTGGCGCAGAAGCTGATCGCCGCCCTGAGCAAGGGATACGCGCTGTCCGGCCGGGAGTTTCACGTCACCGCCAGCATCGGCATCAGCGCTTTTCCCGATGACGGCCAGGACGCATCAATGCTGATGAAGAACGCCGACATCGCCATGTATCGCGCCAAGGACCAGGGCCGCAACGCCTTCCAGTTCTACTCTGCACAGATGAACACCCACTCCGAGGAACGCCTGTCTCTGGAATCCAGTTTGCGTTACGCCCTGGAGCGGGATGAACTGGTACTGCACTATCAGCCACAGATCGACGTCAAATCCGGCATCATCTCCGGCATGGAAGCCCTGGTGCGCTGGCAGCATCCGGAATTTGGCCTGATGCCGCCGGGAAAATTCATCCAGATCGCCGAGGACACCGGATTGATCGTGCCCATAGGCGAATGGGTACTGCACACCGCCTGCGCAACGCAGAAAAAGTGGATGGCCCAGGGGCTGCCGTCGATCAGCATGGCCGTCAATCTTTCTCCGCGGCAGTTTACCAACGAGAAGCTGTTGGAGGACACCATGCAGGCTTTGAAGCAGAGCAACGTCGATCTCGGCCTGGTGGAACTGGAGATTACCGAGGGCACCGTCATGCACGACCCGGACCGCGCGATCATCATCATGCGGCAGCTCAAGGACATGGGAATACGCATTGCAATAGACGATTTCGGCACCGGCTATTCTGCGCTCGCCTACCTCAAGCGCTTCCCCATCGACAGCCTCAAGATCGATCGCGCATTCATCATGGACATCCCCCAACAATCCTCGGACATGGCGATCGTCACGGCGCTGATTGCCATGGCACATAGTCTGAAGATGAAAGTAATCGCAGAAGGCGTGGAAACCAAAGCGCAATATGACTTCCTGCGCGAGCGTCTTTGTGACGAAGCCCAGGGATACTATTTCAACAAGCCGATGCCGGAGAATGAGGCAGCAGCACTGCTCGGCAAGGATCTGACGCTCAAAAACCGCAGCGCCTGAGTTCACCGCGAGTGACATTACTCAGGCTTTTTCGAACACCACCTGCCCTTTCCTGGCATCGGCCAGTATGGTGTCCTGGGCGGTGAAACGACCCTCCAGTATGGCTTTCGAAAGCGGATTCTCAATCTGGGTCTGGATCGCGCGCTTCAACGGACGCGCGCCAAACAGCGGATCGAAACCGACAGCGGCGATTTCACGCAGCGCGGCATCGCTCACCTTGATCTTCATGTCCATGGCGGCAAGTTTCTTCTCCAGGAAGCCGATCTGGATACGCGCGATAGACTGAATATTCTTCTCGTCGAGCGCATGAAACACCACGATCTCGTCGATACGGTTGATGAATTCAGGACGGAAATTCGTCTTGACTTCGCCCATCACCGCGAGCTTGATCACCTGGTAATCGTCACCCTCCATCTGCTGGATCATGTGCGAGCCGAGGTTGGAAGTCATCACGATCACCGTGTTCTTGAAATCCACGGTGCGGCCCTGGCCGTCGGTCATGCGCCCGTCGTCCAGCACCTGCAGCAGCACGTTGAACACGTCCGGGTGCGCCTTCTCGACCTCGTCGAGCAGGATCACCGAGTACGGCTTGCGCCGCACCGCTTCGGTCAGGTAGCCGCCCTCCTCGTAGCCGACGTAGCCGGGGGGCGCGCCGATCAGGCGCGCCACCGAGTGCTTCTCCATGAACTCCGACATGTCGATGCGGATCATGGCCTCTTCGCTGTCGAACATGAACTCCGCAAGGGCCTTGCAAAGCTCGGTCTTGCCCACGCCGGTGGGGCCGAGGAACAGGAAGGAGCCGTAGGGCCGGTTCGGGTCGCGACAGCCCGGCGCGCGAACGGCGGATGGCATCCGACACCAGGCGCACCGCCTCGTCCTGGCCGACCACCCGGTGCTGCAGCTTGTCTTCCATTTTGAGCAACTTGTCGCGCTCGCCCTGCATCATCTTCGCCACCGGGATGCCGGTGGCGCGCGACACCACCTCGGCGATCTCCTCGGCGCCGACCTGGGTGCGCAGCAGCTTGTGACGTTTCTGTCCGTCACCCGCTTTCTCGGCCTGCTTGAGCTGGTCTTCCAGTTGCGGCAGCTTGCCGTACTGCAGCTCGGCCACCTTGTCGAGCTTGCCCTTGCGCTGCAGCTCTACGATCTGCCGCGCAGGCGCTCGATCTCTTCCTTGATGTGCGGCGCTGCCCTGGACCTGCGCCTTCTCCGCCTTCCAGATTTCGTCCAGATCGGCGTATTCGCGCTCCAGAGCTTTGCGATCTCCTCTTCGATCAGCGCCAGGCGCTTCTGCGAGGCCTCGTCCTTTTCCTTCTTCACCGCTTCGCGCTCGATGCGAAGCTGAATGAGCCGGCGGTCGAGCTTGTCCATCACTTCCGGCTTGGAGTCGATCTCCATCTTGATGCGCGAGGCGGCCTCGTCGATCAGGTCGATGGCCTTGTCGGGCAGGAAGCGGTCGGTGATGTAGCGGTGGGAAAGTTCGGCCGCGGCGACGATCGCCGGGTCGGTGATTTCGACGCCGTGGTGGACCTCGTACTTCTCCTGCAGGCCGCGCAGGATGGCGATGGTGTCTTCCACGGTGGGCTCGCCGACGTAGCACCTTCTGGAAGCGGCGCTCCAGCGCGGCGTCCTTCTCGATGTACTTGCGGTATTCGTCGAGCGTGGTCGCGCCGATGCAATGCAGCTCGCCGCGCGCCAGCGCGGGCTTGAGCATGTTGCCGGCGTCGATCGCGCCCTCGGCCTTGCCCGCGCCGACCATGGTGTGCAGCTCGTCGATGAACACGATGGTCTGGCCCTTCGTCCTGCGCCAGTTCCTTGAGCACGGATTTCAGCCGTTCCTCGAATTCGCCGCGGTACTTCGCACCGGCCAGGAATGCCGCCATGTCGAGCGACAGCACGCGCTTGTTCTTCAGCGTCTCCGGCACCTCCCCGTTGACGATGCGCTGCGCCAGCCCTTCGACGATGGCGGTCTTGCCCACGCCGGGCTCGCCGATCAGCACCGGGTTGTTCTTGGTGCGGCGCTGCAGGATCTGGATCACACGGCGGATCTCGTCGTCGCGGCCGATGACCGGGTCGAGCTTGCCGGCGCGCGCGCGCTCGGTCAGGTCGAGCGTGTATTTCTTCAATGATTCGCGCTGCCCTTCCGCCTCCTGCGAGCCGCACCGCCTCACCGCCCCGCACGGCGTTGATCGCCTGTTCCAGCGGCGCGCGGGTGGCGCCGGCCTGCTTGAGCAAGCGCCCGGTCTCGCCCTTGTCGTTGCCAGCGCGGCGAGCAGGAACATCTCCGAGGCGATGAACTGGTCGCCACGCTTCTGCGCTTCCTTGTCGGTCAGGTTGAGCAGGTTGGCCAGCTCGCGCGAAACACTGACCTCGCCGCCGTGCCCTTCCACCTTGGGCAGGCGGTCTGTGCTTTGTTTGAGCGCGGCGCGCAGACCGCCGACATTGACGCCGGCACGCGACAGCAGCGATGTCGTGCCGCCATCCTGCTGGTTGAGACTTCCCATTGCTTCCTGTTACAAAAAGGCGCATTCGCCGTCGTTTTCCGCTGAGTAACCAACACGAAAATCAAGGCACTGGTCTTTGATGCCTACGGCACACTGCTCGACGCACACCCGGTCATCGCACTGTGTGAAAAGCTTTTCCCCGGAAAAGGCGCCGCACTCTCGCAGTTATGGCGCACCAAACAGCTCGAATACACCTGGCTCAGGAGCCTGATGGGCCGTTACAGGATTTCCCAGGTCACGGCCGATGCATGCGCCATACCTGCGGCGCACTGGATCTGAGGCTCGAGTCATCCCACGCCGCGTAACTCATGGATGCCTATGACAGGCTAACGCCGTTTCCCGATGCGCTCGAAGCCATGCCCCAACTCACGCAATACCGGCGAGCCATACTTTTGAACGGATCGCAGGCCATGCTGGATGCTGCGGTCAAGCATGCCGGTCTCTCTGTCCATCTGGATGCCGTCCTGAGCGTGGACCAGATCAAAATCTACAAACCCGATCCACGCGTTTATCAGCTTGCGGTGAGCCACCTCGGCGTCGTCAAAGCGGAAGTCGGTTTCGTCTCCTCCAACTACTGGGATGCCGCCGGAGCCAAATCTTTCGGATTCAAGGTATTCTGGATCAATCGCAGCGGTGCCCAGCCGGATGCGCTCGGTGCCGCGCCTGATGCTGTGCTGGCCAAACTGACCTGACCTGCCTGCACTGCTCACACCAGCTGGTTGAAATCCAAAGAAGTCGTCCTGTGGTAAGGAAGGCCTTAGTGATTAGCATACGCCTCATACTTTCTCAAAATCTGTAAATTTCCCTCTAATACAAAGCGCAACCGGCCGATGATCGGGTAGTTGCGCTGCACGGCATTCTTTTTCTGTATGGCGTCGTGAAGAATGAGTATGAGCAGCGTGCCGATCAGCAAAACACCGAGTACCGTGCCAATGTCGTAGGACACCTCGCCCAACATGCCATCCATGCCGCCCCCTTTGGCGTTAGAATTACCGTTTTACGGTAGAGCCATTCAATGGATTTAGCACCAGAGATAGAGCGCA
>CALOEN010000023.1:0-55557 GCA_942492335.1 uncultured beta proteobacterium
GAGGACGGCAACGATCTTCTCGATGGCGGCGCCGGCAATGACGAGTTGAGAGGCGGCGACGATAACGACATCCTGCTGGGCGGCACAGGCGATGACAAGCTCTATGGGGACAGAGACAATGATCTGCTCGACGGCGAGGCCGGCAACGACCGACTGGAAGGCGGCAACGACAATGACATCCTGATCGGCGGTATCGGTAATGACTACCTGAGCGGCGACAGCGGTGCCGACAAGCTGGAGGGCGGCGAGGGCAGTGACACGCTGAAGAGCGACAAGCACGACACACTGGTCGTTCAGGAAACGAAGCCTGGCCAGATCGGATTGCGTGGCTACATTCAGGCCTTTGACGCCAAGTTCGACCAGGATGGTTTCTTCTATCATGATCCGACCGGCGGCAGCTCGACGATAGATGACCGCCCGGTTCGGGCCTGGGTGAATGATTACCTCTCCTCGCTTCCCGGGGCCGAACACTGGCTGCTCGCCTCACAGGCGCCGCAAACGGGGGCAGGCTTGGTCGATGAGCTCGATGACGCCGCTCTTTCAGCAGCTGTCGATGCCGCGATCCAATTGTGGCAGGCGGCACTCGGCGAAGGTGACAGCCGGGTGGCGGCGCTCGCGGGAGTCAATGTCTCGATTGCGGATCTTGGCGGCCTGGTGCTGGCGCAAACCGCCGGGGAAGTCGATTCTGGTGGACGTCAATGCCGCGGGCCATGGCTGGTTCGTCGACGTGTCAAGTTCGGCCAGTGATCAGTTCCGCATGGGTCTGGATCGGAACATGCTTGCCGCAATTGCCGGCAGCGACGCCTACGGCAGAATGGACCTCCTGTCCGTCATAGCCCACGAGATGGGCCATGTGCTCGGGTTCGATCATGATGATGCCGACCGCTTTGCAGTGATGGGCGATGAGCTTGATCCGGGTGTGCGCTACCTGCTCGACGAGATCGGATTCGATGGCGATCCTGATCAGCCAATTAGCGACCTCTCTCTCCTGCAAATGGCCAAGCGCGCAGCCGCCCTGGAAGAGAGCATGGCGTCCAACCAGACCGGTAAGCAGCCGGCGGCATTCGACTGGGGCGCGGGTAGTGGTGTGGAGGGCAGCTCCGTTGATTGGCAGGCTCAGTCCGGGAGCGGCTGGGAAACGAGTTACTCACCCTTCAACCAGGGCAAGACTGACAAGGGAGCCGTGGGCAATTTCTCTGACTTCCTGGTCAAACTGGTTAAAGGCAGTGACGGTAATACGGGCTTTGACAAGATGGGCAACGAGTTGAACGGCAAAGCTGCGAAGTCCACGGGTCAGAACGCGCGCTTGTAAGGCTGTTCTCTCTGAGAAGGCACGCGCCGGTGATCCGGTACGCGTTTTTTCTTGCTGTGCAGATCACGCAGCAGCCGAACGTGGCGCCACTGTTGAGGAATGCGTCGCGGCGAGTGATACAAACCCGTCGGACGCACCTAAACACAATGAGGGAAACTGCCGGCGTTTTCCGCAGGCACCTGCGTTAGTGCCTACCGATCGCGCAGGAGCAGTGCTTTCCCGGCAAGGTTGTGCAGGATTTTCTCCAGCGCTGTTCCCAGAAGTTTTCGCATTTCCGTGGGATCGGTAACGGGCGTATTGTCAGTTTCACGGTGCAACTGGTGACCGCCATCGCCCATGAACTTGATCAGCGTTTTGGCGGTACGCGTCCACATTCTGTTTACCTTCCAGATGCTGCAATGATGCGGTGAATATCGTCAGCGTGACGGTTTCGCAGCGCAGGTTGGTGACCCGGTTCCCCTGCGATGCCTGCAGTCGGGCGCTGGGTGTGGTTGCCGGCAGAGCGTTGACCTCTGTAGAAAACGAGTCGGGCGTTAGCCGCCATTCCGCCACGCCCGCTGCCATGCACGCCAGCATTTCATTAGCCAGGAACTCATCATCGGCAGCGCCTGCCGCTTGCACAGGGTAAACAGTTCCTGGAACGGGACCGACGCCGGCCATTTCTCCCGCAACGTGCGCAGCGCTTGCTTGGTTATCGGTGAGCGGCAATTGATGCCGCGGCCGCCCGGCGTGCGGAACGTTTCCACCTCCGAGACTTCGGCGGACTCCGCCGGCGCTTCGGGCACGGCCTGGGAGGCCAGCAACAGATTTTTGACCAGCCCCGGATGCAGCTGGCGGTTAAGGTGCGCAGCACTGCGGCAGATCAAGGTCTGCCGGAAATAGCGGCAGCGCACGAAATCCATGTATTGTTCCATCTGCAGAATGTCATGCGCACCCAGATCATGCAGCGTTTTTGCGATATCAGGGGCGAAGTTGGTCGACACCATGGTGGAAAAGTCCGCTTCGCCCAGGTACTGCAGCCCGTTCACGCCAAGCCTGCGCGCAAACTCATGGAAATACACCGGGTGGTTGTTTTCCTCGAGATGATCGTGGTGCAGATAGTAATCGTCGCTGCGGACCAGAACGTCGAGCTCGCTTTGCAGCAATTTGCGATAGGGATCGTCAGTGCCGGGAGATGATTTCGCCACAAATTCAACCAGGGCCTTGGCTTGCGCCAGACGCGTTGCCGGATCGCTGAACTGCTGGCCGCGGTAGAGCATCATATCGCGGATGATGCCTCTGACGTGCCAGCCGGGGTAGGTGTTATAGCTGATATAGGCAACGCCGTTCGCAGCAAGATGGCGTCTGCACAGGTCCAGCATCTTGTTTTGAACCGCGGGCGGTACCCAGGAGTAGACGCCATGACTGATGATGTAGTCGAACTCGCCCAGGCTGTCGTTGACATCGAGTATGTCGAGTTGCTTGAGCTCGATATTCTTGAGACCCAGTGCATCCACCACTTTCCAGCCGTCGGCGATTTGGCGCGATGACGCGTCGATGCCCATGAAGCGGGCGCCGGAGTACTTCTGCGCCATTGCGATGAGATTGCCCCCCATCGCACAGCCCAATTCGAGGACTCGAGAGTTGTCGACCAATGGTGCGTCCAAACCGAACAGCTTGGCGACAGCCGCCAACCTGTCTGGGTGGGACTGCGGAAAGGCGTGGCTGCTGTAGGGGATGGCGTCGTAAGCGGTCTGTGTCTGGGCCATAATGCGAATCTCAATATCCGGTATGGGCCGGTCCGGCCCGTGAATGGGTGAAAACAGGTCTATTTCTCAGAACCGTAGTATAAGGGAGCGCAGCGGAGTGCGCGGTCGCGAGGGTCATTGCCAACCTAGAAAGTAGTTTAGGCTTAATACTATAAGCCATTGTTATTGTTAATTATATTACCACAGTTTAAATGGACGAAGGTTAGCATCGTCTCGCCTCGATCAGGCTAGCAGAGGGTTCCCGCCATGGGGCCCTTTGTCGTTTGTGCGATAGTGAAGGTAATGTGGAGCGAACATATAGTGCAGGCAATGAGAGCGGTTTACGCAGTGATGACGGCGACGTTGTTGGCGGCAGCGCCGGCCTTTGCCCAGGACCGGTCAGTCTTCGGCGTGGAACTCGGCGCCCGGTTCAATCAGCCAGAATGCGGCCCTGGTGTAGGCAGTTATCCGGTAAAGCGTTGTTTCAAGGAAACCGCGGCAGCAGCCAAGGCATGGGGCGGGCGTGAATATCACGTGTATCTGCCCAGTGCCGGCACGCCGGCGTATGTCCGCGGTGAACTGATCGTTTCGGTGATTGACGGCATCGTGGAGTCCGTGCACATCAATACCTGGGGTTTCGAGGCCCAGCACGGTGCAATTGCTGCATTGAAGAAACAATTCGGCGAGCCGACTCGCGTCAGCCTTAAGACTGGAAGGAATGCATCCCGCACCAGAAACCGGGCGCAGGTGGCCGAGTGGGACTTCAGCGACTTTACGGTCACTTTCGACGGCGTCACGGGGTCCATAGATTGGGGGCTGATCAAGGTGTCTACGCACCGCTACACGAAGCTGATGGGCGAGTACGAAAAACGCAAAGATAATTCCGCGCCCAGGCCTTAGCTGCGTAAATCGTACCCGTCGAGCGCACCCGTCAAGCGGGTATTGAAATGGGTATTGAAAAGAATAAATCGTGAATCGTGAATCGTGAACCTGACACAATCCACAACCAAGAAAAAACCATGGTTTCTGGCGCTTTCAGATTATCGGACGACGATGTCATCACCGCGACGCGGATTTGGCTGGAGCGCGCAGTCATCGGGCTTAATCTGTGTCCGTTCGCCAAGCAGGTCCACGCCAGGAACCAGATCCGTTATGTAGTCAGCGGAGCGCAAACATCCGAGGCATTGCTGGCCGATCTCGGTGCCGAGCTTCAGACATTGAGGTCAGCCGATCCGTTTGCAATTGACACGACGCTGTTGATACACCCGCGGGTGCTCGGCAATTTTCTCGACTACAACGATTTTCTTAGTCGTGCCGAGGCGCTCGTCGATAGCCTGGGGATGGCAGGCGAATTCCAGGTGGCGAGCTTTCACCCGCAGTACCAGTTTGCGGACGCCGGTCCCGACGACATCGAAAACTATACCAACCGTTCACCCTGGCCGACGCTCCACCTGCTGCGAGAGGCCAGCATCACGCGGGCCGTGGCGGCATTTCCCGATCCAGCCCTGATCTACAAAAAAAATATTGAAACCCTGCGCCGTCTGGGCCACAGTGGCTGGCGGCGTCTGAAACTACACAACTGAAATGGCGCAGCAGCGGTATTCGAAACTGCGTAAAATGCAGCGCCTCGACACTACATGGACTGCGCACCGTGAAAAAGACCGATCTGGAAAAGAACAAGGGGATAAAGATCAATGGCCGGATTAATCAGGCAGGGGTTCCCGGGCGTTTCGGCCAGGGCGCTGCCGGGATATTGGACCGGCGGGAACAGCGGAAGCTCGACCAGTCTCTCGGCCTGGTGCCGTTTGCAGTCAAGCTCAACAGCGACCTGGTGAAACAGATCCAGGCGCTGGCGCAGAAACGCCAGACCGGGCTGAACGAAGTCGTCGCCGAATTGCTGCACACCGCTCTCAAAACGAACGGGAAAGTCGTGCTTTAAACTGCCCTCGGGCATTTGCTGTATTTCCAGTTCGATCGCCACGGTTTCTTTGTCGTCGCCGATCCAGATATGACTGTCCTGGATAGTGCAGTGCAATTGCATTTTTCGTTGCGCCAGTTTTGCCAGGGCCTGGGTGTTGGCCAGGGGCAGGGTGATCACCGTGAGGTTCGTGCTCTTCTGAATTTTGTCCCTGGTCCGGTTCCACCAGAGCGCGGCGCCGTGGCCGCCATAGGCATAGACATAGACTTGCGCGGCACGGCCGCAGGCGCGGCGTATGCGTTTTTCATCAGGTTGCCCGACGTCTATCCAGAGTTTGACCGTGCCCGTTAAGTCTTTTTCCCACAGATCGGGTTCGTCATCGCTGCTTAACCCTTTGCCAAATGCCAGCGCATCGTGGGCGTGAAGCACAAAAGCCAGTATGCGCACCATCATGCGTTCATCGGTTTCCGATGGGTGGCGGGCGATGGTGAGCACATGTTCGCCATAGTAACCGCGGTCCATGTCGGAAATGTTCAGTGTGGCTTTGAAAATCGTAGCGTTGAGCGCCATGGTGCGTGAAAACCTGCTTAGGGAACGTGGATATTGAGAATCTGCTTGATTTGCGTCAATGGTTAAAAGGGGCCAGGCGCCCGATTGTACGCTGCATCGAACCCGCATATAGGCATTTAACGGGACAGCCTGAGACATCCCGCGGGTACGGACCGAATAGTTTGGCAAATTGGCGCCTGTCTTGGTTTATAATCCGTCTTTGGCACGTATGTCTGCAGTCTTCGCATGAATCCAGAGGAAAAAAATGAGAGCGTTTGAATTCGTTGTTGCCCGGGACTCCGCTCAGGCCATGGCACTGCTCGCCGAGCACGGCTCGTCGGTCAAAATACTCGCTGGCGGCACTGATCTGCTGGTTGAACTCAAATCAGCATCCCACGGACCACAGGTGGTCGTGGATATTTCCCGCGCAGAGGACATGAAGAAAATTGCGCTCACCGGCGAGGGGCTCAGTATTGGCGCCCTCGCCACGCACAGCGAAATCATGGACTCGAAGCTGATCCGCGACATGTTTCCGGCACTGGTTGATGCGGCTCATACCATAGGTGCGGTGCAGACGCGCAACCTCGGAACGCTGGGAGGCAACCTCGTGACCTGCGTGCCGTCCATGGACAGCGGGCCGACATTGATTGCGCTCGAAGCGCTGGTCACCATCGCCGGAGCAGAGGGGCGCCGTCAAATGCCGCTCACCGATTTTTTTGTCGGGCCCAGAAAAACCATACTCAAACCCACCGAACTGCTGGTGGAAATTATCATTCCTAAAAAGAACCTCGGGAAACCGGTGCACTTTTTAAAATCCGGTCTGCGCAAGGGGCAGGCGCTGGCACTGGTCAATGTTGCCGCAAGCCTGTGGGTGGACAAGAACTCATTCCTCGAACCCAGAGTCGCGCTCGGCGCTGTCGCACCGGTAGTGATGCGCGCGACTCAAGCCGAAGCTTATCTGGAGGGGCGCGCCGTCACGCCCGAGGCGATGGCTGAAGCCGGGCGTATCGCAGCCGGCGAAGCCAAACCGATCACCGATTTTCGCGCTTCCGCTGAGTACCGGCGTGATCTGATTGCTGTCCTGACCAAACGCGCCCTGGAAAACGCGGTATTGCTCGCCCAGGCCAAACCGAAGGGAAATAAAAAATGACGCAAGTAACCATGATCGTCAATGGCGATTCCCGGACCGCATCCGTGCCTCCGGAAACCACACTGCTCATGCTGTTGCGCGAGCAATTCAATCTCACCGGCGCCAAGCTGGGCTGTGACGTCGGGGATTGTGGCGCATGCACCGTCATCGTCGACGGCAAGCCGGTCAATGCGTGCCTGATGCTGGCGGCGCAGGCGGAAGGGCTCAGCGTGCTGACGATAGAGGGGCTTGCGACCCAGAACGAACTGCATCCGATTCAAAAAGCATTTGAAGACCAGGCTTCCTTGCAGTGCGGCTTTTGTGGCCCCGGTGTGATTCTGTCGGCGAAAGCCCTGCTCGATAAAATCCCCGATCCCAGCAAGCAGGAAATCCGCGATGCACTCGCGGGGAACCTGTGCCGCTGCACCGGCTACACCAAAATGATAGAAGCGATCCAGGAATCAGCCCGGGCCCTTCGCGGCGGATCTTCGGATCAGGCTGTATAGACCGGGAGATGGTCATGGCCGGCAGGGCAAAGGTCGCGGCAGCGATCGACAACATGCCCGTTCCAGAGAAGATGAAAGCATGGGTGCTGGGCGGACCGGGTGAATTGACCCTGGTCGAAAAGCCGGTGCCCCAACCCGGCGCGGCCGAAGTGCTGGTGCGCATCGGGGCAACCGCGGTGTGCGGGAACCGATCTTGAGGTCATCAGCCATGGCGAACCGGCGCTGATACAGGGCGGGATGCCGTTCAACAAGAATTTCACGCCCGGTCACGAGTACATGGGCACTGTGGTCAGACTGGGCCCCGGTGTCGATGAATTCAAAATCGGCGACCGCATCGCAGTGGAAATTCATGCCGGCTGCGGACGTTGCGAGCGTTGCCGTGAGGGCATGTACACATCGTGCCTCAACTATGGCATGAACTACGGTGATCACAACAAGGGCCATCGTGCCAATGGCTTTACCACCGATGGCGGTTTTGCCGAGTACGCGATCAATCACGTCAACACCCTGGTGCATGTGCCCGAGAACATGACGGACGAGGAGGCCACGCTCATCGTTACCGCCGGCACCGCGACCTACGGACTGGATGTGCTCGGTGGATTGCTAGCCGGCCAGTGTCTGGTGGTGACCGGGCCGGGGCCGATAGGCCTGATGAGTGTCGGTGTCGCCAAGGCGTTGGGCGCAAGCCCGGTTATTCTTACCGGCACCGGCAGCGACCTCAGGCGTCTGGAAATCGGCCGCAAGTTCGGCGCGGATGAGGTCGTGAACGTCGATAAAGAGGATGCGGTGGCCGCGGTCAGGCGCATTACCGGCGGCAAAGGCGCGCACTACGTGATGGAGTGCTCGGGTGCGCCGGATGCCGTCAATCAGGCGGCGCGCATGGTGAGTCGCGGTGGCCGTATCTGCCTGGCGGCTTTTGCCCACGCGCCGGTGACCGTGGACGTGGCCTATCTGGTGAGTAACAACATTTACCTGTTCGGGATCCGCGGCGAGGGCCGCAGCGCCGTTCGCAGGGGAGCCTCGCTGATGGCGCAGCAGCGATTCCCGGCGGGGTTGGTCCACACGCACACTTTTGGGTTGGATGAGGTGCCAACCGCGATCAGGTACGCGAAAGAGCGGATCGAGGACGCGATCAAGGTCGTGGTGAAAATGTAGGCAGGCGCATTGCGCCTGGGGTAACTGGAAACAACGGAGGGAAGTGGTGGTGGCAACAGCCAAAAAGAAGTACAGGTTTCTGTTTATACAGCCTTTTCAGCTGCCTGACGACAGTAAATTTGCCGACAAATATCACTCTGCCGTGCTGTCCAATGAACAGCGCATGAGGATGGATTACCTCAATATCCGGCCCTTGCTGGAAGATGTGGAGTGGGACTTTCACGGCGGCCCGATTGCCCCCTACGGCGACTGGGCGGTCGAGACGCGCGACGAGTTTGCCCAGGTGGCCGCAGCGCGTCTGCCTATCGTGCGCGAGGCCTGCGAAAGCGGCAAGTACAACGCCATTGTGCTGCTCGGCGGAGGGGAACCGGGGTTTACAGAATCGCGGGAGATCACCCGAAAATATGGCATACCGGTGACCTCCTGTGCTTTTTCCCAGATGCACATTGCCTCGATGCTGGGTAATAAATTCAGCGTCATCGATTTTACCGAAGCACACAACATGTTTTACTATGACCTGGTGGTACGCCATCGCTTTACCGAACGCTGTGCTTCCATCAGGAATATCAATTACTATCACGCCAGACCGGGGAGTGAAGAACACGGTAATATCGCTGAAGAGCGGGAAAAAGCCCTCAGGGGCGAGCGCTCCGAGGCCGTGGAGCGGGCGGTGGCCGGGGCGGTCGATGCGATTCAGGAGGACGGCGCGGAAGTCATCACCTTCGGCTGCTCCGATGCATTCTGGCTGCAGTCGTTTGTCCAAAAACGGCTGAATGAAATAGGCTGGGAGATTCCGGTGCTCGAGGGGTACAGTTCTGCCATAGCGTTGGCCAAGCTGTTTGTTGATCTAGGAGTCACTGCCAGCGGCCTCAATTTCCCCAGCGACCGCCCGAAGCAATGGCGCAGGAAAAAAGTATTTTAGTTAAGTCCCTTTAGGGCCTGTTAACATTTACCGCGTGAGATGCGTTGTGGCGAAAATTGTCGATGGCAAGGCGCTTGGCGCAGCCCATATCGCGAATATGGGCAAGACGAGCAACGATGCTAGCGGCGATTTTGGCCTCAACCCGAAGGGACGGGACGCTGAGCAACGGCTTTGCCGTTGCGCGTCCCATAATGGGCCAGAATCAGGACCGCGAGCGCGTAGCGCCCGCTCGGGGCCCATGGCGTTGTCGCACCTTCGCTTATTTGCCACGGGGCAAACCGCGCTCGGCACTCCTAGCCCTGAGCCCAAATCGCCTCCGTCGCACTCGCGTGGTAATTGTTAACAGGCCCTAGCGTCAGACGGTTAAAGATAGATGTATCGAAGTGGAGAAAATTGAAAAATGACAACCAAAGTGAAAACGGCCAAAAAACAAAAGCGTCCTGCGATGGATCTGCCCCGCGGGATGGAGGTGAATTTGCGGTTGCCTACGGTGATGCCGCCGGTCCCGTACCCGATCGAGACCCTGGTGCCCAAGGTGCGCCAGCAGACACCCGCCGTCGGTCAGCGTGCGACACGGCCTGATGGCCGCCTGCACGGTCTGGGGCAGACCAAGTACATCGACGACATGTCATTTCCCGGCATGCTCTACGCCAAGATCAAACGCGCTGGCATTGCCTCGGCGCGCATCAAGAGCATCGATACCAGCGCGGCGGAATCCATGCCGGGCGTGATGGCGGTGCTGACCGGCCGCGAGATTCCGGTCAACTCTTTCGGGCCCTCGTTTCAGGACCAACCACTGCTGGCAGATGAACTGGTGTTTCACGCCGGTGACGGCGTGGCGGCGGTCGCGGCAGTAACCGAGCAGATCGCCATCGAGGCACTCGAAAAAATAAAGGTCGAATACGAGCCGCTGCCCGCCATATTCGATCCGGTGGAAGCGATGAAGGATACCGCGCACAAGGTGCATGCGCCCAACGGCAACGTCTACGCGTCCAAGTTCGTCAAGAAAGGCGATGTTGAAGCCGGGTTTGCCGCTTCCCATCGTATTTTCGAGAACACATTCCGCACCCAAATGGTCGAGCACGTGCCGATAGAACCGCACGCTTCGATCGCGACCTGGGATCCCAATGGTCGCGTTACCATTTATACGAGTCTGGGGCGGATCACGCTGGGACGTGCAGACGTCGCGCGCACCCTCAAGCTGCCGATCAACCGCATCCGTCTTATCGGCACTATTGTCGGCGGCAATTTCGGCGGCAAGAACGAGATCACACAGGAACCGATACTCGCGCTGCTGTCGAGAAAGACCGGCCGGTCGGTGAAGGGCGTCTACTCGCGCGAAGAGGAATTTATCTCTTCGACTACGCGACATCCGATCGTCATGGATTACAAAACCGGCGTGGACAAGAACGGCAGAATACTCGCGCGCAAAGTGCGCCTGGTGCTCGACGGTGGCGCTTACTGTTCATGGAGCGAGACGACGCTGGGCAAGGCGGCCATTCTGTCGGCCGGCCCGTACAATATTGAAAATCTGCATGTCGAGGCCTACGTGGTCTATACCAACAAGACCATGACCGGCGCCATGCGCGGGTTCGGGGCGCCGCAGGTGTGCTTCGCCTACGAGTCGCACATGGATGATATTGCTGAAGGGCTTAATATCGATCCACTGGAAATACGCCTGCTCAACGCTTTCGGAGAAGGCTCAGCCAGCCCGACCGGCCAGGTGCTGCACAGCGTGGTGGTCAGGGACACGCTGCTCAAGGCGGCGGAACGATTCGGCTGGAAGGAGACACGATAATGAAACGACGCGGACGCGGTATCGCCTGCATGTGGTATCCGATTGGCTTCACCGTCGCTGCCAATGCCAGCGCGGCGGTAGTGAAGGTCAACGAGGACGGCACCGCCACCCTGCTCACGGGCACGGTTGAAACGGGGCAGGGAGCACTGACGGTGTTGGGTCAGATTGCAGCCGAGGAACTCGGCGTGGCGACCGATGACGTGCACGTGGTCTCGGGCGACACCGACACCACGCCGATGGACACCGGCGCCATCGCCAGTCGCACCACGTACGTGACCGGGAATGCGGTCAAGCTCGCTGCCGAGAAAGCCAAGGCCATTCTGTTCGAAGTCGCCGCGCCTCTGCTCGGCGTCAGGGCCGATCAACTCGAAGCCCGGGATCGCAAGATCCAGGTCAAGGCTTTCCCGCAGCGCTTTCTGCCCATAGGCGAGGTCGCGAACCATGCCCAGTTAATCAAAGGGCAACCGGCGATCGGCAGCGCGTCATGGAATCCTCCGACCGTGGCGATGGATCCCGAGACCGGCCAGGGCAAGCCTTTCAATACTTACGTCTACGCCACCCAGATCGCCGAGGTCGATGTCGACGACGAAACCGGGGAAGTGGAAGTGCTGCGCATTGTCGCGGCGCATGATTGCGGCACCGCCATCAACCCGATGCTGGTCGAAGGCCAGGTCGAAGGCGGCATTTCGATGGGCATAGGTTTTGCGCTGCAGGAGGAAATCCTGTTCGACAAGAAAACCGGCCGTCAGCTCAACCCCAATCTCACCAACTACATCATGCCGACCAGCCTCGACATGCCGGATATCGAGGTCGATATCGTGGACAGCTACGATCCGACCGGACCTTTCGGTGCCAAGGGTGTCGGTGAGCCGACGTCAGTGCCGACGGCAGCGGCGATTCTCAATGCCATACACAACGCGGTCGGCGTGCGCATCATGTCGCTGCCCGCCACCGCCGAAAAGGTTCTTGCCGCCATCAAGGAGAAGAAAGGACGGCAGCCAAAGCAAATATCAGCCGCATAGCGTAGAAAAGGCGGCTGTTATCTAAGCGACGCAGCACACAAAGCGGCGCCCAGCAACGGGGGTGTAGGGATTGAGTATCACCTTTACCAGCATTGCGCGGAGCAATCCGGTCATTCTTCCGTCGGTAAATGCGGACAGGAACGCCGGGCTTTTCAGCAACTCGATGATCCTGGGGGCGATGCAGCCGCTGATGTAGATGCCGCCGCTCGCCATGATTTTCAGGGCGAGATTGCCGGCTTCCGCACCGCACAGTGATACCAGCATGTCCAATGCCTGACGGCACAGATCACAACGGCCTGCAAGGGCCGCTTGCGTGATGACGGCCGGCGGGTCCTGGTGGCGCAGGGCTTCTGCCACATCGGGCAACTCCGTTCCACGGCCCGTCTCGAGAAGAAAGCGATAGATGTTGTGCAGCCCGGGGCCTGAGATGACCTGCTCGTAGCTGACGTGATCTTGGCGCGCGATCAGATAACGCAGCTGTTCGATTTCAACGGCATTGCGCGGCGCAAAATCCGCGCGCCCGCCTTCGCATGCAAACGGATGATGGCGGCTGCCGTCCCAGCACAGTCCGGCTTCGCCCAAGCCGGTGCCCGGCGTTGGTCAGGCCGGCATGCTGCGCACTCGGGTAGGTTTTCTTCAGGATCAACTGCGGGCGTATGTTCACCAGTTGCAAAAGTGCGAGCCGCGTCATGGTGCCGCCGATATCGCCTGCGAGTATCATCATGTAATCGTGTCACGGCGTCGAAAATAATGCAAAATGCTGGTTTTCTTCACTCGCTGAACCCGTTCTGGAGGCCGGATGCCCGGTACCGTTTATAAGCTTGAAATCAATCCGCAGCTGCCGCAGAAGCTGGAGCGGCTCAAGGAACTGGCCAATAATCTGTTTTACAGCTGGGACCGGCCGACACGCACGCTGTTTTCCCGCCTGCACCCGGCGTTGTGGCATTCCATAGGTCACAGTCCGAAAGCCTTCCTCAAGCGCGTGGACCAGAAACGGCTGACGGATGCCGCGGACGATCCGCTGTTTCTCAGCAATTATCACCGGGTGATGTCCGCCTTCGATTCTTATTGCAGCGAAGCGCGCCGCACCGGGCATCCCGAAGATCTGGAAGAGGACGATCTGATCGCGTATTTCTGCGCCGAGTTCGGTTTTCATGAAAGCATGCCCATTTACTCGGGCGGACTGGGCATACTCGCCGGAGACCATTGCAAGGCGGCAAGCGACCTGGTGCTGCCTTTTATCGGTGTCGGATTGCTCTACCGGCAGGGTTATTTTACCCAGACCATAGACGGCGAGGGCCGCCAGCACGCGCATTATTCTGATTCGGATTTCGATGACCTGCCGATCACGGCCGTGACCCGGAAGGACGGATCCGAGCTGCACGTCACGGTCGATCTGCCGCAGCGTAAAGTCACGGCGAAGGTGTGGCAGGCCCGGGTCGGAAGGGTGCGGCTGGTGCTGCTCGATACCGATATCGACGGCAATGCCGCCGCCGACCGCCATATCGTGCACCGGCTGTATGGCGGTGATCGCGCCACGCGCATCGAACAGGAGATGCTGCTGGGCGTCGGGGGCATGCGTGCGCTTACCGAGATGGGCCTGAAGCCCACCGTCTGGCATATCAACGAAGGCCATGCCGCGTTTCTGATACTGGAACGCGTGCGCCAGCTGGTGCTACAGGGCCATGATTTTCCCGCGGCGCTGGAAGCAGTCGCGGCCAATACGGTCTTCACCACGCACACCGCGGTGCCGGCGGGGCACGATCAGTTCGCCGAGGACATGGTCCGCCGGTATTTCGAGGCCTGGTTCAACGACCCTAAAATGAAATGCGACGAGCTGATCGCCCTGGGGCGGGATCCCGGCAGTTCGGTGTTCAACATGACCGCACTCGCGGTGCGCGGTTCGCGTTTCCAGAACGGGGTAAGCCGCATCCATGGCGACCTGTCATCCCAGATCTGCGGCCCGCTGTGGCCCCAGATCGACAAGGCCGACAGTCCCATGACCTACGTCACCAACGGCGTTCATGTGCCGACCTTCCTTTCGGATGAATGGCACGAAGTATTCGAGCGCCAGCTGGGCCCGGGCTGGATCGGGCGCCTGGGCGAGGACGAGTGCCAGCAGCAGATACACGCCATTCCCGATCATCTGTTCTGGAGCGTGCACCAAGCGCTCAAGGCGCAGATGCTGCACCTGGTCCACTACCGTATCAAGGAGCAGCACCTGCGTAACCACGGTTCCGAGGCGCATCTGGACCGCTTGCTCAAGCATGCCAATCCGGAGACCGCCAACGTCCTGACCATAGGGTTCGCCCGCCGTTTCGCCACCTACAAGCGCGCCAACCTGATATTCGATAATCTCGACTGGCTGCGCGAGCTGGTCTCCGACCCCGGGCGGCCGGTGTTGTTCCTGTTTGCCGGAAAAGCCCATCCTGCCGATCAGCCGGGACAGGAGTTTTTGCGCCGCATCGCTGAAGTTGCGCGCATGCCGGAATTCGAAGGCCACGTGCTGCTGATCGAGGGTTATGACCTGCAACTGGCGCGGCGCCTGGTATCGGGTGTCGATGTCTGGCTTAACAATCCGGTTTATCCGCTCGAGGCATGCGGAACCTCGGGCATGAAAGCGGGCATGAACGGCGTCATCAACCTGTCGGTGCTCGACGGCTGGTGGGGTGAAGCCTATGACGGCAAGAACGGCTGGGCAATCAAACCGGCGTCATCCGGACTTGACGACGCGCGGCGTGACCATGAAGAGGCGCGCACGCTTTACGAGATATTGCAGGACAGCGTGCTGCCTTTGTACTACGGCATAGGCGCGTCAGGCTATTCTCCGGGATGGATCGCAATGGCAAAGAATTCGGTAACCTCCATCCTGCCGCACTTCAATTCGACGCGCATGGTCGGTGAATACCTTGCGCGATTCTACCGGCCTGCTGCGCAGCAGTGGCGGCGTTACAGCGAACTCAATTTTGCGGGCGCCCGGGCCGTGGCGGGCTGGAAGGCCAAGATCCGGGCCGCATGGCCCAAGGTGACCGCGCGTTGCGTCGACAATCCGCATCCGCGCATTCCGTTTGGCGAGAGCCTGCGCCTGGATGTCGCGGTGAATCTGGACGGGCTGATGGCTGAGGATGTGGTCGTGGAACTGTTGTTCGGACGTCCCGGCGATGGCTACCCGGCGCGGAACACACTATCCTTCCGTTTTCAGAACGAGGGCATGGTCGCCGGCACAGCTGAGCACCTGTATGCGATCGAATTCAAGCCGGAGATGTGCGGCAAGGTCGAATACCGGATCCGGGTCTACCCCTGCCACGAACTGCTCCGACACCCGTTCGAGATGGGCATGATGAAGTGGCTGTAACCCCGTCCTTGCGCCGGGCATGCCGGTCACATCCGGAGACACGGCGGTAATGAGCAAAGCGTCGCCCATTTGCGTAATTTTCGTCACCCCCGAGATCACGCCGTGGATGAAGAGCGGCGGGCTCGGCGATGTTTCCGCTGCGTTGCCGGTTGCCTTGCGCGCAGCAGGCGTAGACGTGCGCGTACTGGTGCCGGCGTTCCGACCGCTGCTGAAGGAATTTGGCAACGCGCAATGCGTGGCCAGCTACGCGGCGCCCGGAGGCGCGATGGCGCCGGCGCGATTGCTGGCCGCGACGACCGGGCAGGGCGTCCCGCTGCTGATGGTCGATTGCCCCCAGTACTATCACCGCAGCGGTGACGCCTATCAGAACGATCAGGGTGAAGACTGGCCCGACAACGATCTGCGCTTTGGATTGCTGGGGAAAATCGCCGCGCTGGTCGCAACCGACGGTCCCGGCGGCTGGAAGCCGCATATCGTTCATTGCAACGATTGGCCGGCGGCACTGGCGCTGGTTTATCTGCGGATCGTGAAACAGCACCAGGTGCGCGGCATCATGACCGTGCACAACCTGGCCTTTCAAGGTGTGTTCCCGGCAGCCTCCGTCCCGGGACTGGGATTGCCGCCGGAGGTGATGACCGGAGAGGGGGCCGAGTACTACGGCAAACTTTCCTTCCTCAAAGGCGGCCTGGTCTGCGCCGACCGCATCACCACGGTGAGCCCGACCTATGCGCGCGAGATTCAGGACGAGGAACTGGGCTGCGGCCTCGGGGGATTGCTGCACCATCGCCGCGATGTCGTTTCCGGCATTCTCAACGGCATCGATACGGAAGTGTGGAATCCCGCGACGGACCTACTCATCGCGAGCGAGTATGACAGCGCCAGCATTGCAGCCAAGGGTGACAACAAGTCGGAATTGCAACGGCTGCTCGCATTGTCCCAAGAGCCCGGAGTGCCCCTGATCGGCGTGGTCAGCCGCCTGACGTGGCAAAAAGGCATAGACCTGATCGCAGACATCGTTTCGCAAATCATGCAGTTGCCGGCCCAACTGGTCGTTCTGGGTACCGGCGAGCGCAAGCTGGTAGAGCGGCTGACGGGGCTCGCGCGGGATTTCCCTGGTCAACTGGCATTTGCACCCGAATTCAACGAGCGGCTCGCTCACCTGATCGAGGCTGGGGCTGACATGTTTCTGATGCCTTCGCGCTTCGAGCCGTGCGGGCTCAATCAGATGTACAGCCTGCGCTATGGCACACCACCGGTGGTGCGCGCCACCGGCGGACTGGCGGACACGGTGGTGGATTGCAGCAAGGCCACCCTCGAGTCCGGGACGGCCAATGGGTTTGTTTTCACCGAGCCCGAAGCGCCGCAGCTTCTTGCCGCACTGGAGCGTTCGGTTGCCGCGTGGCATGACAGAAAAATCTGGAAAGCTTTGCAGCTAAATGGCATGCGCGCCGATTTCGGCTGGCAGGCCAGCGCCCTAAAGTATCGAGATCTGTATCGAATGCTGATGTCGTAGGCATGATGCTCGTGATCGGCTGATCACAGTCAGACGCTACGCGCCGCCGGGTGGCGCCTGTATGCTATAATCACTATATTCCAAACATTCCACGGCAACGGTTTTGCCGTATTCCGATGGAATTTCCCAGGCGAGTCGTCTCGGGAACATTCTTTTTGCCCCCACTCACGCCTGGTTCGGGATTTGATGTGAACTTCTCACATGCAGATCATGTCTTTTTTTAACAAGAAAAAATAGTCCTGGAGTTTGAGAGAGATCAGAATTACTGGATAACTTGACAGTAAGCTGGTCTACGCGTCTTCAGAGACAGTATCCCGGCAGTCAATAACAGAGCTGACTCATGATTCGGAAAAAATCTTCATCCACAGCGTCATCCAGCGAGCAGTCCAGCCCGCTCACTGATATGGACATCTTCCTGTTCAAGGAAGGCAGTCATTCCAGACTGCACGAAAAACTGGGCGCGCATATCGTCAAATCTGGAGATTCCGAGGGCGTGCATTTCGCGGTTTGGGCGCCGAATGCGGAGCGTGTTTCCGTGATCGGGGAATTCAATCAGTGGAATGCGCAGGCGCATGCGTTGCGGGCGCGTCAGGACGGCTCGGGCATCTGGGAGGGATTCGTGCCGGGTGTGTCCCATGGCGACTCATATAAATATCACATCGAGTCCCGATACCACGGTTATTGTGTCGACAAGGGCGATCCGTTTGCCTTTTTCTGGGAAGCGCCTCCCGCAACCGCTTCCAGAGTTTGGGACATGTCTTATCAATGGCATGACAACGAGTGGATGCAGCACCGCCAGGCGGCCAATGCGCTCGTTGCGCCGATGTCGATTTACGAGGTTCACCTCGGATCATGGCGGCGTGTGCCCGAAGACGGCAACCGGTCGCTGACCTATCGCGAGATGGCTGAGCCGCTTGCGCAATACGTGAATGAAATGGGTTTCACGCATGTCGAACTGATGCCGATTACAGAGCACCCGTTCTATGGCTCTTGGGGTTATCAGACGACCGGCTATTTCGCGGCGACTGCGCGCTATGGCACGCCCCAGGATTTCATGCATCTGGTCGACACGCTGCACCAGCACGGCATCGGTGTGATCCTCGACTGGGTGCCGTCGCATTTTCCCAGCGACGAACACGGCCTGTCCTATTTCGACGGCACCAACCTTTTCGAACACACCGATCCCAAGCAGGGTTTCCACCCGGAGTGGAACAGCTACATCTTCAATTATGGCCGCAACGAGGTGCGCGCGTTCCTGATCAGCAGCGCGCTGTTCTGGTACAAGCACTATCACATCGACGGCATACGCGTCGATGCGGTGGCGTCTATGCTTTATCTTGATTACGCCAGGAAGCCCGGGGAGTGGGTGCCAAATGAGTTCGGCGGCAGAGAAAACCTCGGGGCGATCGCGTTTCTGAAGGCGCTCAACGAAGCAGTGTATCGCGATCATCCCGACGTGCAGATGATCGCCGAGGAATCCACGGCATGGCCGATGGTGTCGCGCCCGACCTATATAGGCGGCCTCGGGTTCGGCATGAAGTGGAACATGGGCTGGATGCATGACACACTCAAATATTTTTCCAGTGATCCCGTGTATCGGAAATATCACCACGGCCAGCTGACGTTCAGCATCCTCTACGCGTTTAACGAGAATTTCATGCTACCGCTGTCACATGATGAAGTGGTCCATGGCAAAGGCTCGTTGATCGGCAAGATGCCCGGAGATGAATGGCAGCAGTTCGCCAACCTGCGCCTGCTGTTCGGTTACATGTGGGCGCATCCGGGCAAGAAACTGTTGTTCATGGGCGGGGAAATCGGACAGCGGCGCGAGTGGCAGCACGAGGAAAGCCTGCAGTGGCACGTGCTCGACTATCCGCTGCATGGTGGAGTGCGGCGCTGGGTGAGCGACCTCAACCGGCTTTATCGCAGCGAACCGGCGTTGCAAGAACTCGATTTCACGGCTGACGGCTTCGAGTGGATAGATTGCGATGATTGGGAGACGAGCGTGCTCAGTTTCCTGCGCAAGGACAAGCACGGCAGCCAGATTCTCGTGTTGTGCAATTTCACGCCGATTCCGCGCGCGAACTACGCCGTCGGCGTGCCGCGAGCAGGTAACTGGCGCGAGATGCTCAACAGCGACGCGTCGATATATGGCGGCAGCGGGACGGGAAATTTCGGCGGTCTGGAGGCCTCGCCTGTGGGTGCGCACGGTCGATATCACTCGCTGACGGTCACGCTGCCACCGCTTTCCATCGTTTTTTTCAAGAATGGGTAGGGTAATTGTTTAATATAAACATATAGTTATGTAATCTCAACTGAGTTAGTCAAGGAGCGAAAATGGCAGTGGCGCCACAGGACGAAGGCAGGCAGCGTGTCGTGATCGAAGGCGTAAGGCCGCAGGTCGACGGTGGCCGTTTTCCGATCAAGCGCACCGCAGGCGAGACGGTCGTGGTGGAGGCCGATGCGTTTGCCGATGGCCACGATGTGCTCTGCTGCATGCTGCGCTATCGCAAACAGGATTCAGAGTCGTGGCAGGAGGTCGAGATGCACGCGCTCGGTAATGACCGATGGCGTGGCAGTTTCCCGGTGGTTGAGATCGGTGTATATCAATATACCCTCACATCGTGGATCGACGCTTTTCTAACCTGGCGCCACGACCTGAAGCGCAGAACTGACAAAGATGATATTGCGCTGGCGCTGCTCAGCGGTGCGGAACTGACTGCGACGGCGGCGCGCCGCGCTAAAGGCGAGGATGCGCTGAAACTGAAGGCATGGGCCGATAATCTGCGCAATAAGGGCGACCAGCAGCAAAAAGTGCAGCTCGCGCTGGACGAAGAACTGATGCGATGCATGGCGCGTTATCCGGACCGGCTTTTCGCCACGGTCTATGGCAAGACGCTGAATGTCGTGGTCGATCCGCTGCGGGGCCGGTTCAGTGCCTGGTACGAACTGTTTCCACGGTCTTGCACTGCGGAACCGGGCCGGCATGGCACTTTCCTGGATTGCGAGCGGCGCTTGCCTTATATCGCCGGCATGGGCTTCGATGTGCTGTACCTGCCGCCGATCCATCCGGTCGGCCGCATCAAGCGCAAAGGGCCCAATAATGTGCTCACCGTCACCGCCGATGACCCCGGCAGCCCGTGGGCGATCGGCTCGGAGGAAGGCGGTCACAAAGCGGTGCACAAACAACTGGGCACACTCGAGGATTTCCGGCACCTGGTGATGAAGGCGGGTGAACACGGGCTCGCCGTGGCGCTCGATATTGCCTTTCAATGCGCGCCCGATCATCCCTACGTCAAACAGCATCCGGAATGGTTCCGCAAACGTCCCGACGGCAGCGTGCAGTATGCGGAGAATCCGCCTAAGAAATATCAGGATATCTATCCGTTCGATTTCGAAACCGAGAAATGGCGCGAGTTGTGGGGCGAGCTCAAAAGCATCATCGAGTTCTGGGCGGAGCAGGGCGTAACTATTTTCCGCGTCGACAACCCGCATACCAAAGCGTTTGCGATGTGGGAATGGCTGATTGCGGAAGTCAAACGCGACCATCCGGAAGCCATCTTTCTGGCTGAAGCATTTACCCGCCCCAGAGTCATGCACCGGCTGGCGAAGCTGGGATTCACGCAATCCTATACGTATTTTACGTGGCGCAACACCAAGCACGAACTCATCGAATATTTTACTGAATTGACGCGGACCGAAAGCCGGGAGTATTTCAGGCCCAATTGCTGGCCCAACACACCCGATATCCTGCCCGAGTACCTGCAGTTCGGGGGGCGCGCGGCATTCATGGTGCGGCTGGCGCTGGCCGCCACGCTTTCAGGAAATTACGGCATTTATGGCCCTGCTTATGAGTTGCTCGAGCATCAGCCGCGAGATCCCGGCGGCGAGGAATATCTCGATTCGGAGAAGTACGAAATTCGCGACTGGGATATCGGGCGCCAGGACAGCATCAGCGACTTCATCACCAGGGTCAACACCATACGCCGCGACAACGAGGCACTCCAGTTCGACTGGAATCTGAATTTCTATCCGGTGGATAACGACGCATTGCTGTGTTACGGCAAGACGAATGCCGACCTGTCGAACATCATCGTGGTGGTGGCGAATCTCGATCCGCATAATGCCCAGTCTGGCTGGGTAGAACTGCCGATTGACGATCTGGGGCTGGAGCCCGACCAGCCATATCAGGTGCACGATCTGCTAAGCGGCGCGCATTATATGTGGAACGGCATGCGCAACTACGTGAGACTGGATCCGGCTGCCGCTCCGGTGCATATTTTCCGCCTGCGCCGTCGTGTTCGCAGTGAGCGCGATTTCGATTACTTCTTGTGACATGGATGAATAAAGTGAACAAGCCCGATTCAATCCCGCTCGCCGTTCAGGATCCGCTGCTGCAAAGCGCTTCCGACGACATGCTCTGGTACAAAGACAGCGTGATTTACCAGCTGCACATCAAGGCCTTCTTCGACAGCAACGATGACGGATTCGGCGACTTTCCGGGATTGATCCAGAAGCTCGACTACATCCAGGAACTGGGCGTGAGCGCGATCTGGCTGCTGCCGTTCTATCCCTCCCCGCAACGGGACGATGGTTACGACATCGCCGATTATCACCACATCAACCCTGACTACGGCGTGATGGCGGATTTCAAGCAGCTGGTGCGCGAAGCACATAAGCGCAATCTCAAGGTGATTACCGAACTGGTGGTCAATCACACCTCGGACCAGCATCCGTGGTTCCAGGCGGCGCGGCGCGCCCCACCCGGCTCCAGCAAGCGCAACTATTATGTGTGGAGCGACAACGACACAAAATATTCGGGCACGCGCATTATTTTCACTGATACCGAGAAATCGAATTGGACCTGGGATCCTGAGGCGAAGGCGTATTACTGGCATCGTTTTTTTTCCCACCAGCCGGACCTGAATTTCGACAATCCGAATGTGCTGAAGGCAATCATTCGCACCATGCGCTACTGGCTGGATCTGGGCGTGGACGGTTTCCGGCTCGACGCCATTCCCTATTTGTGCGAGCGCGAGGGCACCAACAACGAAAATCTGCCCGAAACCCACGACGTGATCAAGCGCATCCGCGCGGTGATCGATGCCAATTACCAGGGCCGCTTGCTGCTCGCCGAGGCCAACCAGTGGCCGGAGGACGTGCGCGACTATTTCGGCGATGACGACGAGTGTCAGATGGCGTACCATTTTCCGCTGATGCCTCGCATGTACATGGCGATCGCCCAGGAAGACCGCCACCCCATTACCGAGATCATGCGGCAGACGCCGGACATTCCCGCTTCCTGCCAGTGGGCCATCTTCCTGCGCAACCACGACGAACTCACGCTGGAAATGGTCACCAGCAAGGAACGCGACTACATGTACCAGACCTATGCGGCCGATTCGCGCACCAGAATCAATCTCGGCATCCGCCGCCGTCTGGCGCCGCTGATGGGCAACGATATGGACATGATCAAGCTGATGAACAGCCTGCTGCTGTCCATGCCCGGCTCGCCCATCCTTTATTACGGCGACGAAATCGGCATGGGAGACAATGTTTATCTGGGTGACCGCAATGGTGTGCGCACGCCGATGCAATGGAGCCCGGAACGCAATGCCGGCTTTTCACGTGTCGATCCGCAGCGGCTTTTTCTGCCGCCGATCATGGACCCGGTTTACGGTTACCAGGCCGTAAACGTGGAAGCACAGTCGCGGGACCCATCGTCATTGCTGAACTGGACGCGGCGCCTGTTGGCGGTGCGTAAGGGGCACAAGGTTTTCGGGCGCGGCACGCTCCGCTTTTTGCGTGCAGGTAACCGCAAGATTCTTGCCTACCTGCGGGAGTACGAGGATGAAAGTATCCTGTGTGTGGCCAATCTTGCACGCTCGGCCCAGCCGGTCGAACTCGATCTTGCGGAGTACAAAGGGCGCATGCCGGTGGAGCTTATGGGGCGCGCCGTATTTCCGCCGGTGGGTGATTTGCCCTACCTTTTGACGCTGCCGGGACACAGTTTCTACTGGTTTCGGCTCGCCAAAGGAGAGGAGATGCCGGCATGGCACGAAGAGCGGCTGCCTAAAGAAGAATTGCCGGTCTTGGTGCTGTTCGACGGGTGGCGCAGTTTTTTCCGAGACCGTGTGGTGCCGTGGCGCATTTCGTTGGCAGAAAAGGTGCGTGTGCAGTTCGAAAAGGAAGTGCTGCCGCAGTTCATGTTGACACAACGCTGGTATGCTGCGAAAGGCGAGGCGCTGGATCGTGTTGTGCTCACCGATCACCTCGAGTGGGAGGGTGGTGGCGGCAACTGGCTGTTGGCCTTATTCGATACCGAGAGCGAGGGCAACAGGACGTCCACCTATTTTCTGCCGCTGGCGCTGATGTGGGAGAACGACACAGAGGAACACCTGCGCAGGATGGCGCCGCTGACCATGGCCAAGGTGAGACAGCAGGCTCAGGTCGGCGTGCTCGGCGATGCCTTCGGCGATGAGCAGTTTTGTCGTGCGGTTGTGGCTGCCATTGCCGGGAAGCGTGAACTGCGCTGTACGCATGGCACTCTGCGCTTCTCTCCCACCAAGGCGTTCTCCGAACTTGCCGGGCCGTCATTCAATACATTGCCGGTGCGCATGCCCAGCGCGCAGAGCAGCAACACCATCGTCGTGATGGGCGACCGCCTGTTCTTGAAAGGCTACCGGCGGCTGCAGGCCGGCATCAATCCCGAAGCCGAGATCGGACGTTTTTTCACCGAGGCGGTGCATTTTGGTCAGAGCGTGCCGGTCGCCGGTACGCTGGAGTATGTAGCAGGTGATGGCAGCACCATGACGCTGGCGCTACTGCAAAGCTATGTCGAGAACCAGGGCGACGGCTGGAACTACACCAAAGACTATCTGGTGCGCTGCCTCGAACTCAAGGAGCCGCAGATTTCTCTTGCGGAACACAGCTCGACCGGGCAGGCAACAGAAGAGCATGGCGTCTATCTGCAGTTGGTGCGAACGCTGGGCCGCCGTACCGCAGAACTGCATGCTGCCCTGGCCACGAAGACCGGCGATCCGGCATTCGAACCGGAGCCAATAGAAGCAAATGATATTGCCGGTTGGACCAAACAAGTTCGCGAGGAGGCCAATGCGGTGATGGACAGGCTGGAAGGCCGCCTCGGCACACTCGCCGAAGAGGTCCGTGCAGAAGCCGGCGTTCTGCTGCAGCGACGCAGCGTGCTCCTGGCAAGAATAGAGGCGTGCGTGCCACGACAGGTGCATGGTATCAAGATCCGTCATCACGGGGATTACCATCTGGGGCAGGTATTGCTGCAACAGAATGATTTCATCATCATCGATTTCGAAGGCGAGCCCAGCCGCACGTTTGCCGAGCGGCGTCGGAAGCATTCTCCGCTCAGAGACGTCGCCGGCATGCTGCGCTCCTTCAACTACGCAATGCATGCTGCGCTGTTGCATGTCGCCGAGTTGCATCCTGAAGAACTGGCGTCGCTTGAAGCGCGTGGAGGCAAATGGGAAAGCGAGGTAAAAGCGGCGTTCCTGAGCGCGTACCGGGAGACAGCGGAGGCATCCGGACTATATTCCTCGTGGGAAGAGGTTCGTGGCCTGCTGGAGCTGTTTTTGCTGGAAAAGGCGTTCTACGAATTGCGTTACGAGATCGACAATCGCCCCGGCTGGGTGCGTGTTCCGCTGCGCGGCATCGTCAGTCTGGCGGAATTGGCCGTGTAGCGGCGTCTTGTTCCGCTCGCAAGGAGAAGCACGATTGTTTTAGCCCAATCTTTACAGTCCGAGAGGCGCAAGACAGCGACAGCGGGCAACCAATGACAGGAGGCAGGGATGGAACGAGTAGATATTTTTTTGGAACCGGCGCGGGTGTTTTTGATGCAGGTAGGCGAGTTTTTGCCGAAAGTGATGCTTGCGCTCGTCATTGTGTTCGCGGGCTGGTTGATCGCGAAGGCTCTGAAGTTTGCCGTGATCAAGGCCTTGCGGGCGGTGAATTTCAACGTGCTCACCGAGAAGTCCGGGATAGACGATTTCCTGCGGCTAAGCGGCAGCGAGATCGACACCACCAGTATTTTCGCGCTGCTCATCTACTGGCTGGTCATCCTGGCAGCCCTGATGGTTGCGTTCAACGGCATGGGCCTCGCCTATGTCACCGATGTCCTGGGACGTATTGTGCTGTTTGTACCCAAAGTGCTGGTGGCCGTACTGATACTGGCTTTCGGCGCCTACTTCGCGCGATTCATAGGCGCGATGCTGACAGCTTATTTTAGAAACGTGGACCTCGCCGATGCCGAGATACTGGGCCGGCTCGCACAGTATGCAATCATGGTGTTCGTGGTGCTGATCGCGCTCGACCAGATGGATCTGGGCGACATCATACGGCAGAGTTTCCTGATCATCCTGTCGGCGGTGGCGCTGGGTCTGGCGCTGGCATTCGGACTGGGCGGGCAGAAGCGCGCGGCGGAACTTCTTGAGCGCTGGTCGCGCCATGGCGCGGCAAGCGATGAGGACCGCCAGCGGCAGCGATGATGCGTGCGATTACAAGCGGAGCTGACGCTGACGGTAATGGCGTAGAAACAAGGTAACATCATGAGTAAATTGAAAATAATGGCATTTGTCATGGCTGGCGGGGAGGGCTCGCGCCTGCATCCGCTTACGGCTGAACGTTCCAAACCGGCGGTGCCGTTTGGCGGACGCTATCGCATCGTGGATTTCGTGCTCAGCAGCCTGGTGAATTCAGGCATCCAATCGATCTACATGCTGGTGCAATACAAATCGCAGTCGCTGATCGAGCACATCAATCAGGCGTGGGTCATTTCATCCCCCATCATTCCCGATCAATTCATCACCGTGGTGCCGCCGCAGATGCGCGAGGGCCCCGACTGGTTCCAGGGCACGGCCGATGCGGTAAACCAGAACCTGAACCTGATTGAACGGCACTCTCCGGACCTGGTGGCGGTGTTCGGCGCCGACCACGTCTACCGCATGGATGTGCAGAAAATGGTCGATTTTCATCTGGAGCACGGTGCCGACCTGACAGTCTCGGCGCGTTCAGTGCCACTGGCAGAAGCCTCGAGTTTCGGGGTTATCGGGACCGACCGCAGCGGCCGCATCCTGAGCTTCGACGAAAAACCAAAGCGGCCCACGCCATCGCCTGCCGATCCGCAGCGCGCCTACTGCTCGATGGGCAACTATCTGTTCAACACCGATCTGCTGATCGAATCGCTGCTGCAGGCCAAAGAAGAGAACAAGCACGATTTCGGCAAGCATATCATTCCGGACCTGATCCGCAAGAAGCGGGTATACGCTTATGATTTTACGAACCATACGATACCGGGGGTGCGGGCTTACGAGGAACCGGCCTACTGGCGCGATGTCGGCACCATAGAGAGCTATTACGCCGCGAATATGGACGTGCTCGGACTCGAACCCCGTTTCAATATGTTCAACCCCAAATGGCCGATTGCCACCAAAGGTTATCCCGGGCCCGCACCCAAGATCGTCGAGGGCGAGATACACAATTCCATTCTCGGCGCAGGCACTCTGGTCAAAGCCGCAAAACTGACCAATTCGATTCTTCGCCGCGAAGTGGTGCTCGAGCCCGATGTCGAAATTGAAGACTCTATCATCATGGATTACACCCAGATCCGGCATGGCGTGCGACTCAAGCGGGTGATCATCGACCGCTACAATACGATCGAGGCCGGGACGTCCATCGGCTATGATCTCGATGCCGACCGCCGCCGCTATCATGTGACGGATTCCGGAATCGTCGTCGTCTCCAAGGGCCGGCACTGCGTGGACGACACGCATTACTACTAAAGCAGGCAATAAAAACATGGACCAGCAATATACGGCGATCTGGCCGGGCAGACCCTATCCCAGAGGTGCCACCTGGGATGGCGAGGGCGTCAATTTCGCGTTGTTCTCCGAGCACGCGGAGAAAGTCGAACTGTGCATATTCGACAGCAAAGGTCGGCGCGAACTGCAGCGTATCGTGCTGCGCGAGCGCACTGACGAGATCTGGCACTGCTATCTGCCCGAGGCGCGCCCCGGGTTGCTTTACGGCTACCGGGTTCACGGGCCGTACCGCCCCGAGCAAGGTCATCGTTTCAACCCCAACAAGCTGCTGATCGAACCTTACGCCAAGGACATCAAAGGCAAGGTGTCGTGGAGCGATGCGCACTATGGCTATCGCATCGGCAGCAAAAACGAAGATCTCTCGTTCGACCGCCGCGATAACGCTGCGGGCATGCCCAAGTGCATGGTGATCGATCCGGCGTTTACCTGGGGCGACGACCGGCCGCCGCGCATTCCGTGGAGCGACACCGTCATCTACGAAATGCACGTCAAGGGATTTACCATGCAACATCCGGATATTCCACCACAATTGCGCGGGACCTACGCGGGGCTGACGACCGGGCCCGCGATCGATCACCTCAAGCGCCTGGGCGTGACCACGGTGGAACTGATGCCGGTGCATACTTTTCTCGACGATCACAGGCTGGTGACGCAGGGGCTGCGCAACTACTGGGGCTACAACACGTTCGGCTTTTTCGCGCCGGATCCGCGGTATTCCGCCACCGGCCTGGTCAGCGAGTTCAAGACCATGGTCAAAAAGCTGCACTCGGCAGGCATAGAGGTGATCCTGGACGTGGTCTACAACCACACCGCCGAGGGCAATCATCTCGGGCCGACGCTGTCGTTTCGCGGCATCGACAACCGGGCCTACTACCGGCTGACGGATGATCCGCGTTACTACATGGATTACACCGGCTGCGGCAACACGCTCAACATGCAGCATCCGCGCGTGCTGCAGCTGATCATGGACAGCCTGCGCTACTGGGTGCTGGAATGCACGTCGACGGCTTCCGCTTCGATCTGGCCTCGGCACTGGCGCGCGAGCTGCACGAAGTCGACCGCCTGGGCGCCTTCTTCGACATCATCCAGCAGGATCCGGTGCTTTCCCAGGTCAAGCTGATCGCCGAACCCTGGGACCTGGGCGAGGGCGGCTATCAGGTCGGCAACTTCCCGGTAGGCTGGGCCGAATGGAACGGCAAGTACCGCGACACGATGCGCGCTTTCTGGAAAGGCGACGGCGGGCTGATCGGCGAATTGGCCCAGCGTCTCACCGGGTCGAGCGACCTGTATGGCACGAGCGGGCGGAATCCCAACGCCAGCATCAACTTCATCACTGCTCACGACGGCTTCACGCTGCACGATCTGGTCAGCTACAACGACAAGCACAACGAAGCCAACGGCGAAGACAACCGCGACGGCACCGACAATAACCTCAGCTGGAACAGCGGCGTGGAAGGTGCGACCGATGACCCTGCAATCAAGGCGTTGCGCTCCCTCAGAAAACGCAATTTCCTGACGACGCTGCTGTTTTCCCAGGGCGTGCCGATGCTGCTCTCCGGCGACGAAATCGGCCACACCCAGGCGGGCAACAACAATGCCTACTGCCAGGACAGTGAATTGAGCTGGCTCGACTGGAATATCGATGCCGACGGGCGCGATATGCTTGAGTTTGTGGAGCGCTTGATACGGCTGCGGCGCACTCATCCGGTTTTCCGCAAACGCCATTTTTTCCAGGGACGGTCGATCCGCGGCAAGGACGTCAAGGACATCATGTGGCTCAGCCCCGAGGGCCGCGAAATGAGCGACGAGGAGTGGGACCATTCCCACGCCCGATGCCTCGGCGTCTACCTCTCTGGCGACGCGCTTAATGACCGCGACGCGCGTGGAAAGAGCCTGCTCGACGATAATTTTCTTGTGCTGTTCAACGCGCATCACGAGGAGGTCCGCTTCACGATCGCAAATTATGATGCAGACACGGAATGGGAAGTCTTACTCGACACCCATTACGGCAACGGTCTTCCGGACGAGAAGCTGCTGCGCGCCGGCGCTGTTTACCCGTTGCAGGGCCGGTCGGTGGCGATGCTCACCTCGCGCCGACGCAAGCCATGAGGTGCCGGCACGAGATGCCATTCGGCGCCTCGGTGCTGGAGAATGGCAGGTGCGGTTCCGGCTCTGGGCACCCGGCGTCGAAGCAGGTTGATTTGAGTCTGAGACTCGACCAGGCGCGCGAGTTGCCGATGACCAAGGCGAAGGCGGACTGGTTCGAACTGCACGACGTCAAAGGCACGGACCGGCAGTCGTTACCGCTACCGCATCGACGGTCAATTGCAGGTGTCCCGGATCCGGCTTCGCGCTTCAACCCGGACGATGTGCACGTGGCCGAGTGCAGTGGTCGACCCGGCTGGCTTTCGACTGGCAGGACGACGACTGGCGAGGCCGGCCCTGGGAAGAAGCGGTGATCTACGAATTGCACGTCGGCACCTTCACGCCCGAGGGAACGTTTGCCGGCGTCGATCAGCGCCAGCTCGATTATCTCGCGGATCTGGGGATCACCGCGATCGAATTGATGCCGATGGCGGATTTTCCGGGCACGCGCAACTGGGGCTACGACGGCGTGTCTGCCCTTCGCGCCGGATAGCAGCTATGGCAGCCCCGGTGAGCTCAAGGACCTGATCCAGAGCGCGCACGGCATGGGGATCATGGTGTTGCTCGATGTCGTCTACAATCATTTCGGCCCGGAAGGCAATTATCTGCACGCATATGCTACGCAGTTTTTTACTGACCGCCATCACACGCCGTGGGGCGCCGCGATCAATTTTGACGGGCCGGGGAGCCGTACGGTGCGCGATTTCTTCATCCACAACGCGCTCTACTGGCTGGAGGAATACCATTTCGACGGCCTGCGGCTCGATGCGGTGCACGCGATATGCGATGACTCGGAGCCTGACATCCTGGTCGAATTGGCCGATGCGATACACAGCGGTCCTGGACGAGAGCGCCAAGTGCATCTGGTGCTGGAAAACGACAACAACGCTTCCCGTTATCTGCAGCGGCTGCATTCAGGGCGCCCGCGCTGGTACAGTTCCCAGTGGAACGATGATGAGCATCACGCGCTGCATATCATCGCCACCGACGAGCGCGATGGCTACTATGCCGACTATGCTGAAAAGCCCTTGTGGTATCTTGGCCGTTGCCTGACCCAGGGATTTGCTTACCAGGGCGAACCCTCCGCCTACCGCAATGTCGCCAGTCGCGGCGAGCCTAGCGCCAGCCTGCCGCCTTCCGCTTTCGTTTCCTTCCTGCAGACGCACGACCAGGTCGGCAATCGCGCACTGGGCGAACGCCTCGGCATGCTCTCCGAACCTGAAATCATGCGCGCACTGACGGCAGTAGTGTTGCTGGCGCCGCAACCGCCGATGCTGTTCATGGGGGAAGAGTTTGGTGCTTCGACTCCGTTTCTTTTCTTCTGTGATTTCCACGGCGAACTGGCGGAAGCGGTGCGGGCCGGCCGCTGCCGGGAATTCGAGCAGTTCGAGCGGTTTCGCGGCGATCAATCCCAAACAGAAATCCCGGACCCCAATGCGCTTTCCACATTCGAGCGTAGCAAGCTGGCCTGGGAGAGTTTGGCGCATCCGGGACAAAAGGCGTAGCTCGCAGATTCTATCGCGAGCTTCTCTGGCATTGAGAAAGACCGCATTGCAGCACTGGTGCTACGGACGCGCGCAATCCGGGCCTCGTTTGAGCTGATTGGTGGCAGCGGCATTGCCGTGACCTGGATTATTGATGAAACGGATCGGCTGCGATTGATGGCGAACCTGGGCCCGGAAGGGCTGGAGGGGATGCCGGCCGTGAAGGCAACGCCTTTTTACGCCAGCCATGCTGGCATAGAAAGTGGGCTCAACGAAGGAGTGCTTCCGCCCTGGTCGGTGGCATGGCTACTGGATCAGACTGCCGAGAAAAAAGGCGCATGAGCACCGCGCCAAAACTGGAGCAGCTCGCCGCGCTGTGCGGCATAGCGCCGGACTATCACGATGTCTGGGGGCAGCGCAGGCATGTTTCGTCCGAGACCCAGCGTGCATTACTGACTGCCATGGGCATTGCGGTCGACACTGATGAGGCGGTGCGGCGTTCGTTCCGCGAAATGGAAACGCGCGCATGGCGTCGCTTGCTGCCGCCAGTCATGGTGATACGGCATAATGGCGATGGCATCGAGATTCCGTTGAGCGTGCCGGCCAGCATGGCGCAGCACCGCTTCGAGTGGGTGCTGGTGCTGGAAGACGGCTCGCGCCACAAAAAATCCAGGGAGAACTGTGCCTCGCCGAACTTGCGTGGTGGCGGAAATTAAAGTGGGTGGGGCGTCTTTCAGGGCGCGGCAGGTTTCCATTTGACCGCACATTCCCGATTTGGGCTACCACGTGCTCGAGTTGCGCGACCTTGAAGACAATGGGATTGCGGCGCGCATGAGCCTGATCGTGGCGCCGCCACATTGTTTTTCTCCAGATGCGCTGGCAGGACAGGGGCGGGTATGGGGATTGGCGGTGCAGCTTTATGCATTGCGTTCGCAACGCAATTGGGGCATGGGTGATTTTACCGATCTCAGAACGCTGGTTGACCTGGCTGCACGTGCAGGCGCGGGCATAGTCGGCGTCAATCCCTTTCATACGCTGTTTCCTCATAACCCCGCGCATGCGAGTCCGTACAGCCCATCGAGCCGGCTTTTTCTCAACTTCCTGTATCTCGATGTCGAGGCCATCGATGACTACGCAGAATGCGAGGCCGCCCGGAACAGCGTGCAGGAACCCGGGTTCCAAGCGCAGTTGCGTGCGCTGCGTGCCACCGAGTTGGTCGAGTATGGAGAAGTTGCCGCTGCGAAGTTGAACGTGCTGCAGCAGCTATACTTAAATTTTCGGGAGCGTCATCTGACAGCGGATGACCAGCGTGCCCAGGCGTTCCGGGCGTTTCCAGGCAGAAGGCGGAAGGGCGCTACGGCTAACGAAGCGGGCGTTGTTCGAAGCGCTACGGCGGCATTTTCTCGGACGATGATTCCTCATTATGGGGCTGGCCGGCATGGCCGGCAGGGGTTATCGCGATCCGGATGCAAAGGGCGGTCACCGTTTTGCGGTCGAGCAGCAGGAACAGGTGGAGTTCTTCGAATATCTGCAGTGGCAGGCCGAACTGCAATTAGCCGCGATTGGCCGGTCTTCATGGGAGCACGGGCTGGGCGTGGGATTGTATCTGGATCTCGCGCTCGGTGTGGACCGTGGCGGAGGTGAAGCGTGGGCGACCCAGGATATCTATGCGCTTGGTGCAAGCATAGGCGCGCCGCCGGACGTCTACAATCTGAACGGACAGGACTGGGGCCTGCCGCCGATGATTCCGCATCACTTGACTGATGCCGCCTATGCGCCATTCATTGCGACCCTGCGTGCCAACATGCGCCATGCCGGCGCTTTGCGCATAGACCACGTAATGACGCTGCTGCGTCTGTTCTGGATTCCTGTCGGCGGCACCCCCGCCAGCGGCGCATATGTCGAATACCCGCTCGATGATCTGATCGGCATCGTGGCGCTCGAAAGTCATCGCAACCAGTGTCTGGTTATCGGCGAAGACCTGGGCACCGTTCCCGATACCGTGCGGGAGGCAATGGCACGCTACGGCGTGTTGTCGTACCGCTTGTTCTTTTTCGAAAAGGAAGAGAACGGCAGCTTCAAGCTGCCAGCCGCATATCCGGTCCAGGCGCTGGTTACCACCAGCACTCACGACCTGCCCACGCTCGGCGGTTTTTGGTGCGGCAATGATCTGGATGCGCGCATCGCACTGGGGCTTTTTCCATCGGACGAAATGCGGCAGCAGCAGATCGTGGAGCGTGCGCAAGACCGTGCGCAACTGCTGATGGCGCTGGAGCGCGAGCAGCTGCTGCCGGCGACGGCGAGCGTTCATCCCGTAGGAAATCCGGAAATGACGGCGGAAGTCACGCGCGCGCTCCATATGTATCTCGCACGTTCGCCATCGCAAGTCATGATGGTGCGCCCCGAGGATGTTCTGGGGCAGATCGAGCAGGTCAATCTTCCGGGCAGCACATATGAGTACCCGAACTGGCGGCGCAAGCTGCCGCTCAATGTCGAAGAATGGGTGGATGATCCGCGGTTTGCCGCGGTTGTAGAGGGGCTGCGTGCCGAGCGCGGCAGTTCTGTCACTCCCCGCGATCGGACGGCCCCGGTGCAGGAAATCGGAGCGCCTTTACGCGTGCCGCTCGCCACCTACCGGCTGCAATTTAACCGTGGATTCACGTTCGCGCAGGCCGCCGAACTGGTGCCCTATCTGCACGATCTCGGAATCAGCCACTGCTATTGTTCGCCGTATCTGAAGGCGCGGCCGGGCAGCATCCACGGTTACGATATCATCGATCACAATGCGCTGAACCCCGAGCTCGGAACTTCTGACGATTTTGAAAGATTTGTTACAGTGCTGCGAGATCATGACATGGGACAGATCATTGATCTCGTGCCCAATCACATGGGCGTGCAGGGCAGTGACAATGGATGGTGGCTCGATGTGCTCGAGAACGGCCAGTCTTCCGTTTATGCCAATTATTTCGACATCGATTGGGAGCCGCTCAGTGAAGAATTGCGCGGCAAGGTGCTGCTGCCGGTGCTCGGGGACCATTACGGCAGCGTGCTCAATAATGGCGAACTCAAGCTGGGCTTTGATGGTGACCTAGGCGAATTCAGCATTCATTATTTCAACCATCGGTTCCCCATCGATCCTCATGAATATAAGCGGATTATCGGGCATCAGCTGGAAAGACTCGTCTCCCGCCTTGGCAACGACAATCCGCATCTGCCTGAATTCCAGAGCCTGGTCACGGCTTTGGGCCATCTGCCACCGCGCCTGCAAACCGTTCCGGAGAAAATAACCGAACGAAATCGCGACAAGGAAATTCACAAACGCCACCTCGCCGGTCTGAGCGGGCGTTCGCCCGACATAGCGCGGTTCATCTCTGAAAACGTCGAGATGTTCAACGGCAGGGCCGGGGACCCGGCAAGCTTCGAGCTGCTGCACGAGCTGATCAAAGCCCAGGCTTTCCGTCTCGCCTACTGGCGGGTGGCTTCTGACGTGATCAATTACCGGCGCTTTTTCGACATCAACGATCTTGCCGCATTGAGGATGGAGAACGTGGAAGTGTTCGAGGCCACCCACCGGCTGATATTCGATCTAGTCGCATCGGGAAAAGTCGACGGGCTGCGCATCGATCATCCAGACGGTCTTTACGATCCAGGGCAATACTTCCAGCGTCTGCAGGATTGGTTTGCCGCCCAATTTCAGGCGGGTCAAACGGACTCTGATGGCGCTCAGAATGCCGGAAAGTCGATATACCTCGTAATCGAAAAGATCCTCGCTGAATTCGAACGCCTGCCTGAAAGCTGGCGTGTGCACGGATCCACAGGATACCGTTTTCTCAATGTAATCAACGGTCTTTTTATAGATACGGCTGCCGAAGCCAGACTGGATCGCATTTATTCGAAATTCATCGGTGAACAAGTGGATTTTGCGGAGCTGTTATATCGCTGCAAGCGGGTGATCATGCGGGCCTCGCTGGCAGGCGAACTCACCGTGCTGGCCAACCAGCTCAGTCGCATCGCTCAAGCGAGCCGTACGACCTGCGATTTCACTCTCAACAATCTGCGCGATGCCCTGCTGGAAACCGTAGCGTGTTTCTCGGTCTACCGCAGCTATATCACCGCAGGCGGCGTGTCGGCTGCAGACAGGCACTATATCGACTGGGCGATTACCGTTGCCAGAGGGAAAAGCCGCGCGGCAGACGTCACAATTTTTGATTTTGTGCGCGATGTGCTGACGACCGATATCGCCGAGGGCAGGCCGCAGGGCTATCGCGACACAGTCATTGCATTTGCCATGAAATTCCAGCAATTCACCGCGCCGGTGATGGCCAAAGGCATGGAGGACACCAGTTTCTATATCTACAACCGCCTCGTATCGCTTAACGATGTCGGCGGCGACCCGCGCACGTTCGGATTTACACTGGCGGCATTCCACGGCGCGAGCCAGGACCGTGCGGCCAACTGGTCGCATACCATGCTTGCCACTTCGACCCACGATACCAAGCGTTCTGAAGACGTGAGAGCACGCATCAATGTGTTGTCAGAATTGCCTGGCGCCTGGAAGCTGAGCCTGACGCGCTGGAGACGCATGAACCGCAGCAAGAAACAGGATCTCGGCGGCGATGCCGCGCCTTCGCGCAACGACGAGTATCTGTTGTATCAGACGCTGATCGGCACCTGGCCGCTGGCCACGCCGGATCAGGCGGGACTCGATGCGTTCCGGGAGCGCATCGAGGGCTATATGCTCAAAGTAGTGCGCGAAGCCAAGGTCAACAGCAGCTGGATCAGTCCGAACGCAGCTTACGAAGAGGCTTTGCTGCATTTCGTTCAGGGATTGTTGGGTTCGTTCGAGCGCAATCCCTTCCTGGCGGATTTCATGCTGCAGGCACGCATCATCTCCCGTTACGGCTTGTTCAACAGCCTGTCACAGGTGCTGATAAAACTGGTCTCGCCGGGGGTGCCCGATATTTATCAGGGCAATGAGCTGTGGGAATTCTGTCTGGTCGATCCCGACAACCGGCGGCAGGTCGATTATTCACTTCGGCGCCAAATGCTGGCGGATCTGAGAAATATGTTTTCGGTTCCGGCAGAACAGGCGGCAAACCGGGCACGCGGCCTTCTCGATGCCATGGAAGACGGGAGAGCCAAGTTGTATGTGACGTGGCGGGCACTACAGTTGCGCCAGCGCCGGCCCGGAATTTTCCAATCAGGGGATTATGTGCCATTGCTGGCCGAAGGCAGCCGCGCCCAGCATGTCGTGGCCTTTGCCCGACGCAGCGAGACGGCGGGTGTTATCGTCGTTGCCGCGCGCCTGTTTGCGACGCTGGTGGAAGATGCGGAAAAATTACCCCCGACTCCTGCGACGTGGGGTGATACGGCAATCAACCTGCATTGGCTCAAACCTGGTGCCGAACTTTACAACGTCATGGATGGACGAACTTTGGTTGTCGAAGAGGGCGAGAATAGCGGGCGTCTGCTTGTCGGTGCGCTCACACCGGATTTTCCCGTGGCCCTTTTGGAGTATGAATTACAGCAATGAAGTGAGGAGACGGGCATGAATGAATTCTTGAAAAACAGCCCGTTCTGCCGCACTGTTTTTTGCTAAGCGCGCGATGCGCACTGTTGCTTTTGTCTGTGCGCGGGAAGATGAGGGCTGGCAAAAATTCAGCTTGACTGAACGGAAGTTCATCGCCGACTATTCATCGTTTGATGTGCCGTCTGTACGGCATCCACTTTTATTAACATGAAGTATAAGGCGCTTATGGCTTCCAGTTTCCGCATCGCCTGCCTGCAGATCAATTCCGGCAGCGACTATCAATCGAATTTGGCAACCGTGAAGGCGATGGCGCGCGAGGCTGCGGCAGCGGGGGCGCTGTTCATACTGACGCCGGAATACGCGCTGATGATGGATGGCAGCGGCAAGGTGATGCGCGAGAACGCGCTTGCGGCCGATGGCGCGCCGGCGCTTGGTGAGTTGCAGGCCCTGGCGCGAGAACTGGGTGTATGGTTTCTCGCGGGGTCGCTGACGCTGCGCGTCGAGGACGGGCGTATCGCCAACCGCTCGTTCCTGATTGCGGCGGACGGGCAGGTTGTCGCGACCTACGACAAGATCCACATGTTTGATGTCACCATGCCGGACGGGCGCGTCATCCGCGAATCGTCCACCTACCGGCCCGGCGAGCGCGCGGTGGTGACGGATACGCCGTGGGGCAAGCTCGGGATGACCGTGTGTTATGACCTGCGTTTCCCGGGCCTGTTTCGTACGCTGGCGCAGGCAGGTGCGCAGATGATCACGGTGCCGTCATCGTTTCAGCGCCAGACCGGCAAGGCGCACTGGCATTCGCTGCTGCGCGCACGCGCCATTGAAAACGAATGCATCATCATCGCTCCGGCGATGTGCGGCGATCATCCGGGGAACCGCCAGTCCTACGGGCATACGCTGGTCATCGATCCATGGGGCGAAATTCTCGCTGACGGCGGCGAGGAACCTGGGATCGTTTATGCCGACATCGATGTCGCGCGTGTGGTGAAAGTAAGAGGCATGATCCCGTCACTGGAACATGACCGGGCGTTTACGCTGGTGTAAGCGGCATCAGCTATCCGGTGCGCCGGTTGCGCCGCTGGCGAGCATGGAATCGATCTCTTCCTGAGAGAAATGCAGGGCGCGCAGCACTTCGACGCTGTGTTCGCCCAGGCGAGGCGCCTGGCACTGGGGTTCGGGGGAGGAAGCTGACCACTGGGTGGGAACGGCAGTGGTCCGGATTGCGCCCTCGCTCGGGTGTTTGGCCTGTCTGATGAAACCGGTCGCTGCGAAATGCGGATCGTCCAGCAGGTCGTCGATCGAGTTCATCCTGGACACTGGAATGTCGGCCCCGGTCAGCGCTGTCAGCCATTCGTCCGTGGTGCGGGTTTTAATCTGGCCGGCAACGAACTCGTTGACTTCAGCAGTGTGCTGTGCCCGGCTGGAATGGCTGGAGAAACGCGCATCGTCGCGATACATGTCCTCGCGGCCGATCAGGCGGAAAAAAGCCTGCCACTGCTTGTCGTTGTAGATCAGCACGCACAGGAAGCCGTCGCGCGTCGCGAACGGTTTGCGGTGGGGAGCCAGCACGCGCGCATAGCCAGCGGCACCGAGCGGCGGCTCAAAAGTCTTGCCCCCGAAATGGTCGCCCAGAATCATTTGCGCCATGGCCTCGAACATCGGCACCGCGACCGACTGTCCCTGTCCGGTGCGCTCGCGGTGGTAAAGCGCCGCTGTCACGGCATAGACCGCATGCAGACCGACGATGCGGTCGGCGATTGTCGCCGGAATGAAGCGCGGCTCGCTTGCGCCTGACTGCGCCATCAACCATGGCAATCCGACCATGCCCTGGATCAGGTCGTCGTAGGCCGGCTTCGCAGCGTAAGGCCCCTCCTGGCTGAAACCGTAGGCGCCAACGTAGATGATGCGAGGATTGACTGCGGCGATAGCCTCGTAGCCCAGTTGGAGCCGCGCCATGGCCTGCGGCCGCACGTTGTAGATCAGCACATCGGCCTGCGCAACCAACCGCAGCAGCGCATCGTGCCCCGCGGCCTGCTTGAGGTCGAGCACCACACTTTTCTTGTTGCGGTTCAGGTGCAGGAACATGTGCCCCATGCCGGGATGCCGCATCGGGCCGACATGGCGCGTGTTGTCCCCGTCGGGTGCTTCGACCTTGATGATTTCCGCACCAAGATCGCCCAGGACCTGGGTCGCGTACGGGCCCATGACGACGGTCGTGATGTCGATGATCTTGATGCCGGAAAGGGGGCCGCTCATGAAACCGGGGAAAGGCGCAATGGAGTGAGTAGTGATTGTTAAAAATTGCAGCCTTTTTGCCTGAGCATCCGGTCAACCCAGGTGCGGTCAAGCGTGCCTTTGCTGATGGCTTTCAGAACCGCGGCTTCCTCGGCGGCCTGCAGCTTGGCGAGTCTGAGGACCCCGGCGGCAATATCCTGTGGCAGCGCAAGCAACCCGTCTTCGTCACCCACGATGATGTCGCCGGGGTTGATCACCATGCCGCCGATGACGACCGGTACGTTGATTTCACCGGGGCCGTTTTTGTAAGGGCCGCGGTGGGTGACGCCGCGCGCATAGACTGGAAACGTCGAGGCGCCCAGGGCGTCGGCATCGCGTATCGCACCGTCGATCACCATGCCGGCCACGCCGCGACTGGCGGCATGATTGCTCATGATCTCGCCGATGATGGCCTGCGTGGTCGAGCCGCCGGCATCAACCACGATGACATCACCCGGCCGCGCAATATCGATCGCCTTGTGCACCATGAGATTGTCCCCGGGCGGCACCTTGACGGTCAGCGCTGGGCCGACCAGCTTGCCGCGTTTGTGACAAGGACGTATCTCGGCAGCGACTGCGTGCAGCCGGTTCATATTGTCGCTCAGGTGCGCGGTGACGATTTTCCGCAACCCGGCAAGGAGCTTCGGTGACGGTCGTTTGGGGAAGGGCAGGATACGGAAACCGATATTGGCCATGGTTGAGATTGTCAGGGAAAAGTTGAAGATTGCATATCCTAGCATTACCCTGAATTGTGCGTCCGTCATGATACAATTTGCCGTGCTTAGTTATGCTACAAATCCGGTCCGGATCGCAGACACCATAAAATCAGATACTGCCTTCGCGCCACTATTTTCCGTGTTCTGCTTCCCGCTCCCGCCCCATGCGCATTCTGCTCAGTAACGACGACGGTTATTTTGCACCCGGCATCATCGTGTTGGCGGAGGCGCTTTCCTCACTGGGAAAAGTCACGGTGGTGGCGCCCTGAGCGCGACCGCAGCGGGGCCAGCAACTCACTGACACTGGACCGGCCGCTGACAGTGAGAAGGGCGCACAACGGGTTTTATTTTGTCAACGGCACGCCGACTGACTGCGTACACCTCGCCGTTACGGGTTTGCTGGATGAATTGCCCGATATCATCGTCTCGGGCATCAATCACGGCGCCAATATGGGCGATGACACTATTTATTCCGGCACGGTCGCCGCTGCAACCGAGGGTTTCCTGCTCGGAATCCCGTCACTCGCAGTTTCGCTGGCAGCCAGCGGCAATGATAATTTTGCTACTGCGGCGCAGGTGGCACGCGGGCTGGTCGAACGCTTTCGCGCGTGGCCTCTGGGGAGCGCAGTGCTGCTCAATGTCAACGTCCCGGATGTGCCGCACGGGCAACTGCAGGGCGCAGAAGTGACACGCTTGGGCAAGCGCCACAAGGCCGAGCCTGTCGTCAAGGCCTCGAGCCCGCGCGGCGATGTGGTCTACTGGATTGGGGCCGCAGGCGCCGCGCAGGATGCGGGGGAGGGCACCGATTTCCATGCGATCAGCCGCGAAACAGTCTCCATTACACCATTACAGATGGATCTCACGCGTTTTTCCCAGATAGAGGCAGTGCAGGACTGGCTGCGCAAGGCATGACGACCAGCCATTCCGGCATAGGCATGACTTCGCAGCGTACCCGCATGCGCCTGGTCGAACGCCTGCGCAGCCAGGGTATAGTCGACGAAGTCGTGCTGGCAGTGATGGGCGAGGTGCCGCGGCACCTGTTCGTTGATGAGGCGCTCGCCAGCCGTGCATACGAAGACATATCGCTGCCGCTCGGGTTTGGACAGACCATATCCAGTCCATTCACCGTGGCGCGGATGACGAGCCTGGCGCGCGGCGGATCGACACTGAACAAGGTGCTCGAGATCGGCACCGGCTGCGGGTATCAGACCGCGATTCTGAGCAGGCTGGCCAAAGAAGTCTATTCCATGGAGCGGCTCGCGCCACTGCTGGCAAAAGCACGCCGCAATCTGCGAGAGGTGCGCGTTACCAATGCCCGGCTGCGCCATGGCGATGGTCTGCTGGGGATCGTCGAAGCGGCGCCGTTCGATGCGATTATCCTGACGGCGGCCGCGACGCATGTACCAGACGCGCTGCGGGAGCAGTTGAGCGTGGGTGGTAGAATGGTTTTACCAATGTCGATCAAAAATGAACAGCGCCTGTGCGTCTTCGAGCGCACGGCGCAGGGCTACAGCGAAACCCGGATGGACCAGGTGAAGTTCGTGCCGCTGCTTCCTGGGGTCGGATGAGCGGAAATAACGTTATGGCTGCTTATCATGCTCGCGCGAAGCTGGGAATGTCACTGGTGCTGGTCTGCGTACTCGCCGCGGGCTGCAGTGCAAACCGCCCGGCGCCGGTCATCGAGCGCGCGCCGCATGCGAAAACGGGGGCACCCCCAAAGGCTGCTTCTGTAAAGCCGTCGCCGCGACCACCTGAAGCGCGCGCCGGTTTCTATATCGTCAAGCCCGGCGATACGCTTTACAGCATTGCGCTTGACCATGGGGTGGATTACAAAGAACTCGCGGCATTGAACAACATCGAACCGTCCCGGATACACGTCGGCCAGGAATTGCGGCTGATGCCGCCCCAGAGCACTGCAGTCACCGCGCCTCTCAGGACTGCGCCCGGCACGGTCGAGGCACGCCCTCTGGGTAGTGCGCCGGCGCCGGATGCCGAGAACGTCAAATCCGATCCCAGTGCGGTCCGGGTGCCTTATTCCGATCAGGCGTATTCGAAGATGGCCTCGCTCAGTCCCGAGCCTGCGCCGCCGGCGAAACCCGACTCCAGGCCGGACAGCAATCGTGCCGACGGTGACCTGGGCTGGGTATGGCCAAGCACCGGAAAAGTTATCAGCACCTTCAACGACAGCACCAGCAAGGGCATCGCCATTGCCGGCAAAACCGGGCAGCCGGTTGTAGCCAGCGCCGCCGGGAAGGTGATATTCAGCGGCACCGGGATACGCGGATTCGGCAGACTGATCGTCATCAAGCACAACAAGACCTTCCTCAGCGTCTATGCGCACAATAGCAAACTGCTGGCCAAGGAAGGCGAAAGTGTCAAGGCAGGCCAGAAGATTGCAGAAATGGGGAGCACCGATTCCGATCGAGTCAATCTGCATTTCGAAGTCCGGCGTTTCGGCAAACCGGTCGATCCCGCCAAACTGCTACCCGGCCGGCCCTGATATTCTGGGCCGGCTCAGGCCCGGAACCGGTTGACCTCGCGTTTGAATTCCTGCAAGGCCTGGCTGTCGGCACTCACGCCATAGCGCAGGGCGATATAGAGCTGCGTGATGACTGCAGTGGCCGCTGAGAGATCCGGACGCAGGCCAGCCAGCCGCTGTGCGTAGGCCAGTGGTCCTTCGGCCGGATCGCGGGGAAGGCCTTTGCGGCCGAGCTTGGCGCAGAACCGTTCATAGGCGAGTTTGACCGGGTCGCGCACCGCTTTCCTGAGACGGCTCAACGTGATCAGTGCCAGCACCAGCAAGACGATGCCGGTCGCGGCGATCAGGATCACGGTCAGTGTGCGCCAGGTGGCATCGTCGATGCCAACCCGGGACAGCAGGCTGCGCTGGCGCTCCGGGTTATAGCCCAGCACCCACTGGTTCCAGCTGTTGGACATTGAATCCCAGGTCAGGCGCGCCTGGCGCAGCCACTGGTAATCGCCGCGCACCATCATCGGCAGCGGATCGGTGCGGGGGACGGCTGCAGCGATGCCGGATTCGACGCGCAGCGGGGAGACTGCAGCGGTGGGATCTACGCGCACCCAGCCTTCGTCACGGAACCAGACCTCGGTCCAGGCGTGCGCATCGGCTTGACGCACGATCATGTAATTGCCGACCGGGTTGATCTCGCCGCCCAGATAACCGGTGACGATGCGTGTCGGAATGCCGGCGGCGCGCATCAGCACGGCAAACGCCGACGCATAGTGCTCGCAGAAACCGCTTTTGGTATCGAACAGGAACTCGTCGATCGAATTGGTGCCCAGCGGCGGCGGAGTCAGGGTGTAAAAAAAGTTCTGGTTGCGGAACAGGGCAAGCACTTCGCGCATCAGCGCGCGGTCGTCGCTGAATTTTGCGCGCAGCGATTGCGCGAGTGCCTGGGTGCGCGGATTGAAGAGCAACCGGGTGCGCGGATTGAAAGGCGGCAGCCGGGTCGCTCTCGCGAGCACCGCCGGCGATTCATCGATGCCGTAGGTGGAATCAGGATGCGACACCATTGCGTAACGCAGGCGTTGCGTGACAGGCGTATTCGAGATGAGCTGAAAATCGACCGTGGCCCGGGATCGCGGCGGCAGGCGGCCCGGCAGTTCGAGTGCAAACAGCCAGCGCTTGTTGTGCGGCTCGATGGTTACTTCGTAATTGATGGGCTGGCTCGATGTCTGATATCGCAGCACGCCGAAGAGACGGCGCGGCGTAGTCCAGGTGTTGCCATCAAAATCCCACATTACCGGACCGCGCCAGTAGAGCTGCTTTGGAGGTGGCGGCGATGAAGTGAATCCGACGCGAAATGCAACTGCATCGGACAAGCTCAGATTGCTGAGACTGCCCGGCGCCATGGTGTCCGAGAGTCCGGAGATTCCCGCATAGGCATCCTGCGGCAGGCCCCACAGAGGGCCCTGAACGCGCGGGAAGAACAGGAACAGCACGAGCATCAGCGGTGCAGCTTGCGCGAGCAGCGCACCGGATGCGCGCAGTTGCGTGCGAAAACCAGGGTGGCGCGTGTAGTGCAGCCCCAGCATGCCCGCGGTAATGAACCACACGCAACCCAGCATGTAGATCGCGGTCAATATGGTCTGGGAGAAGAAAAAGTTGGTAATGATCAGGAAATAATACAAAAAAATTAACAGGATGCCGTCTCTTGTCGTGCGTGTCTCCAGGGTCTTGAGAGCGAGCATGATGATCAGCAGGGTGACGCCGGGATCGCGGCCGAAAATGGTGCGGTAATGCAGATAAATCCCCGCGGTGGCGCTGGCAACGACCAGCAGCAACAGCCATTTGCGCGGCAACGGCAGGCTTCGGTGGGACAGGAGATAAATACGCCACGCCATGAGCACCACGACGAGTCCCGTTATCCACCACGGCAGGCGCTCGGCATGCGGTGCGGCGACCAGCAGCAGCGCCGCCAGCAGCCACAGCATATTGCGCGGATTGAGCGGGGTGTCGGTCATGAGCCGGACTGCTGGTCCAGATCGTACAGTGCCAGCGCTTCCAGGCAGCGATCGCGCTGAGCGCCGCCGCTGTCGATGGCGATAGTGGTGCCGGGCAGTCTGAGTCCGAAAGCCAGGCCGCGCGCGTGGGCGTCGATGACCCAGCGTGCGAGTTGCGACAGTTTTTCCTCCTGCCCCATGCGCAAGGGCAGCAACTCCCACGATAGCCAGAGATTGGACTCGGCCTGTCCGCTGAACTGCTTGGTCAGCAGGCCCTGGCCGCGTGCCGCGGCTTTCCAGGCGATGTGCCGCATCGAGTCGCCGGCGTGATACGGACGCAGTCCCGAAAAATCCTCCTGTCCCTGACCGGATACGGCACCGAGACCGGCGCTGCTCCCGGCGGGTGGCAAAGCCAGGCCCGGCGGCGCCGGGCGCGGGTAAACCACGCACTGCATCGCGGGCTCGAAATAGGCCCAGGCATGGTACAAGCCCAGTGGATAGCGCGTGAACAGCGTCAGTTTCCCGGGCCGCAGCAGGCCGCGTCGCGGTGCGGGGATGGGTATGGCCGGGTAAACGGATTGCCGCGACTGGACATCGCAAAATACCGCATCGTTCCTGCCACGGCTGATGCCTATGCTGTAGCGGTCGGCGGCGCTGGGGTTTTCGATGCAGATCGTGAAGTGGGCCGTGCCGCCGGCGAACACCGGTTGCGCGCGACCGGCGGTCAGGTGGAGATTGGCAAGATTTCGGAAGGCATGAAGCATGGCAACGATGCTCATGGCACCGAGCAGAAAAGTCAGCACGAAGCCCAGGCTCAGGTTGTAATTGATCGAGCCGGTGAGCATCAGCAGCAGCACCACAACGAACACCAAGCCTTGGCGCGAGGGCAGGATGAATACCCGCCGTTGCACCAGAACGACAGGGCCCGATTCCTCGCCGCGCGGCTGGAACAGCCAGTCATAAAGCCGGTTTTTGAGTGCGAGATACATGGATTAGTTGTGAGTGATGAGATGAGTAATGAGTGATGAGTTAAAACAGTTGTGGTTACCTTGGTAGTTGTTCTAAATCATTACCCATTACTGTTTTTTAAGGTATGGCCACCTGCTTGATCAGGTGCGCTGCGACATCGGCGCCATCGGCATGCGCGATATCGCCGGCAGGGCTCAGCCGATGGCCGACCACGCCCGAAAGCACTGCCTGCACGTCTTCGGGCAGCACATGGGTGCGGCCATCCATCAGCGCCCAGGTACGGGCTGCATGCAGCAGCGCCAGTGCTGCGCGCGGTGACAATCCGCTTACGTAATCAGCGCTGCGGCGCGTGTGGTTGACCAGCGCCTGCACGTAATCGAGCAGTGCATCGGATGCGTGTACCAGTTGCGCGCGATGCTGCAAATCGACCAGTTCTTCGGTATTCATGCAGGGCTTGAGCACCTCGAGCAGGTCGCGGCGATCCTGGCCCTGCAGCAACGCGCGCTCTGCTTCCGCATCGGGGTAGCCCAGTTGTATGCGCATTGTGAAGCGGTCAAGCTGCGACTCGGGCAGGGGGAAGGTGCCGACCTGATGCGATGGGTTCTGGGTCGCGATCACGAAAAACGGCTGTGGCAGGCGCCGGGTTTCGCCCTCTATCGTGACCTGGTGCTCTTCCATCGCCTCGAGCAGCGCGCTCTGGGCTTTGGGCGTGGCACGGTTGACTTCATCGGCCAGCACCACCTGCGTAAAGATCGGCCCGGGATGGAACTGAAAGCCGCTGTTCTCGCGATTGTAGATCGATACGCCGAGGATATCGGCGGGCAGCAGGTCGCTGGTAAACTGGATGCGCTGGAAACCGAGACCAAGGGAGGAGGCCAGTGCATGCGCAAGCGTGGTCTTGCCTACACCCGGAATGTCTTCGATCAGCAGATGGCCGCGCGCCAGCAGGCAGGCAATGGCGAGCCGGATCTGATGCTCCTTGCCGAGGATAATGCCGCTGACCTGGGTAACTATGGTATCGATTTGATTGTTCATGAGCCGCTTCAGAGTGTGGTTGAATGTGCGATATGCCGGGATGTTGGATATGACAGCTCGGATGCCGACTGCGGGCGCGATTGAGCAACACCGTGCAACCATTATAAGATGGGAACATGATCAACGGAAAATTTCAGGGACGCGCACCGTGACCACAGCCTTCATTACTCACGGCGACTGCCTGCTGCACGACATGGGCGGTCAACATCCGGAACAGCCGGCACGCCTGCAGGCGGTCGACGATCAGTTGATCGCGTCCGGCCTGGTAAATTACCTGTTGCGCGCAGATGCGCCGGCTGCGCGACGCGAGCATCTGGAGCGCGTACACGCGCCAGGCTACATCGATGCCATAGAGCACGCCGCGCCGCAACAGGGCATCGTGCACCTCGACCCCGACACCGCGATGAACCGGCATACGTTGAGCGCGGCGCTGCACGCGGCGGGCGCCGGGATATTGGCCACCGACATGGTGATGGCCGGCGAGACCGTCAATGCCTATTGCAACGTCAGGCCGCCGGGGCACCACGCGCAGCGCAGCCGGGCCATGGGGTTCTGCCTGTTCAACAACGTCGCGGTTGCCGCAGCACACGCGCTTGAGCATCACGGACTGAAACGCGTGGCGATTGCTGATTTCGATGTGCATCACGGCAACGGCACAGAGGATATTTTCCGTGATGATCCACGGGTGCTGATGGTGTCGACCTTCCAGCACCCGTTTTATCCCTACAGCGGCATCGACGGCCGATCCGATCGCATGGTCAATATCCCATTGGCGGCCTACAGCTCCGGCCGCGAGTTTCGTGCCGCAGTCGAGCAATACTGGCTGCCGTCGCTGGAGGCCTTCAGGCCTGAGATGCTGTTTATCTCGGCCGGTTTCGATGCGCACCGTGATGACGACATGGCGATGCTCAAACTGGTCGAAGCCGATTATGCATGGGTGACCGGAAAGCTCAAGGCGGTGGCCGAGCGGCATGCCCAGGGCCGTATCGTCTCCATGCTGGAGGGGGGGTATGAGCTGCATGCGCTGGGACGCAGCGTGATGGCGCATCTCAAGGAACTCGGCAATCTCTAGCAGTTTTCTGAAAATTGCTGGGTGGGCGTAAGTCGTCATGCCCCGGCATCCAGTAAGGTGTTGATGCACTTGAGACGTCTTTTCTGGACCCCGGCCCCGGTTTAGCCTGCCGGATTGCAGATAACTGTTAGTGGGGGCAAGCAGCCCCTGACCGTGCCCCCCGCACGATGCCGGTGGTGGCTCTGATCACGGCAATTGCAGTCTCAGCCACGCTCGTGAACTTGAGTGCTTGCCACCTATCCGTAGAATTATATAAAAACTTGTAATAACAGATACATATATGGTCTAATTCAAGTTAGATATGAGGAGCGGTCTGTTTTTCGGATACAGTCAGAACAACTTCATGGATGCTTGGTCAATATCATTGTCTGCACCACCAGATTCGAGTGAGCCCGGGCCAAGGTCTATGCTCAGCCGAATGTTGTTCCGATCCCGACGCCGTCTATGAAAATCGCGCAGTCACGGTCCGATGTTTCGAGTGCTTCCGATCGCCTGAGTGGCGCCCGCAAAGTGCTCATTGAATGCAGCCATGCCATCATGCATGCGGCCGAAGAGTCCGGGTTGTTACAGCAGGCGTGTCGTATTGCGGTAGAGGGCGGTTATGAGCAGGTCTGGGTCGGTGCTCTGGCCGGCGATAAGGACGGCACGGTTGTCGTTATTGCGGCGGCGGGGGACGAAGGTCCCGGGATAGGCGCCGTCGGCCTGGCGAGAAGCGGAAGCTTCACGGCTGCCGTTGGCGAGGTGATCGCATGTGGCAGGCCGCAGCTGTCGCGGGACATCCAAACTGATCAGGAATTCGTGCTCCGGCAGCCGCGGGCCTTCGCACGCAGTGCCCGTACCTCGGCGACGCTACCGCTGTTCGCGCAGGGCAAATGTATCGCGGCGATTACCTTGCACTCGGGCAAGCCGGGTGCATTTGATGCTGAAGAAGTCATGCTGCTTGAAAACCTGGCGCAGGATCTTTCCTCGGGCATCGAGATCCTGCGCATGAACGCTGCCCGCGTGCAGGCGGAGGACAGCGCCCGGGAACATGAAGAACGCTTCCGCGAAACCTTCAACCAGGTGGCTGTAGGCATCGCGCACACGGCGCCGCCGCCGGACCGCCGCTATCTGCTGATCAACCAGAGGTTTTGCGACATGGTCGGCTATAGCGCCGACGAACTCAAACTGACCACGGGATTAAACCTGACCCATCCCGATGACGTGGACAATGATCGGGAGCTGGAACGTCAGCTGATCGCGGGGGAGATCAGCACCTACATCTCGCCCAAGCGCTACATCCGCAAGGATGGCAAGAACATCTGGGTCAACCGCACGGTTTCTGTGGTACGCGACAAGGATGGCAGCCCCAAATACTTTATTCGCGTTGTTGAGGACATCACTGAACGTCGGGAGATGGAGGAGCGCTATCACGCCACGTTCGAGCAGGCCGCAGTGGGCCTGATGCACACGTCGCCGGATAGCCGCATCCTGATGGTCAACAGGAAAATATGTGATTTGCTCGGCTATTCGCGTGATGAGCTGCTGCACATGACCACTGCCGGGATCACACCCGACGGCATGGCGGATTCCGACGATGCGGATTACCTGCAGCCCATGCTGTCAGGCCAAACCACTTCCTATGCCTCTGAGCGCCCTTTCAAGAAGCGAGACGGCACCACGGTCTGGGTCAACCGCACCGTGTCACTGGTGCGGGATCCGGCAGGCAATGCACTATACTTTATCCTGATCGTTGAGGATATTTCAGACCGCAAGCGTGCGGAAATTGCGCTACGCGAAAGCGAGGAGAAGTTCAGGCAACTGGCCGATAATATTCCAGAAGTGTTCTGGATTGCCGATGTCAGAATGCGCAAACTGCTCTATTTGAGCCCGGTTTACGAAAAAGTCACCGGCAAGTCTGCAGCCGAGGCAACGAAACGCCTGAGCAGCTTTCTCGAAATCGTTCATCCTGACGACGGGCGACGTGTGCGAATGGCGCGCATGGCCATGCCACGCGGCGGTGACTACAACATCGAATACCGCATTCAGTGCGCTGATGGCACATTACGCTGGATCCATGAGCAGGCCTATCCGGTGCGCAACAGTGCGGGCAGGATCTACCGCATCGCGGGTATCGCCTCGGATATCACGCTACGCAAGGCGGCTGAGGAAAAGCTGGTTTATCTGGCCCACTACGACAGCCTGACCGGCTTGCCCAACCGTATTTTGTTCCGCGAACGCCTGGGGAAGGTGCTGGACCAGGCGCACCGCAAGCATCAGTTTGTCGCGGTGATGATGCTGGGACTCGACCGTTTCAAGGTAACCAACGATTCGCTCGGTCACCGCGTCGGTGACCTGTTGTTGAGACAGGTTGCACAGCGCCTGGGTACCTGCGTGCGCCCCGGCGATACGCTTGGCCGGGTCAGCGGCGACGAGTTTGGATTCGTCCTCAGCGGCCTGACAGGAACCGGCGCGGCGCGGTTGGCTGCGCGCGCCGTGCTCGAGGTATTCTCGGCGCCGTTCCAGCTTGACCGCGGCGAGTTCTATGTTACGGCGAGTATCGGCATCAGCCTGCATCCGACGGATGGCGACGATATGGAGGTGATGATTAAAAGCGCCGATACAGCGCTGCATCATGCCAAGGATGCCGGTCGCAATAATTATCAGTTTTTTACCACGGAGATGAACGTCCGGGCCCAGCAGCGCATGAGCATGGAGAACAGCCTGCGACGTGCGCTCGATCAGGACGAGTTTCGGCTCTATTATCAGCCTAAGGCCAGTCTCAACAGCGGTGTGACCACCGGCGTGGAAGCGCTGTTGCGCTGGCAGCACCCGGAACTGGGGCTGGTGCCGCCGGGAGATTTCGTGCCGCTGCTCGAGGAAACCGGACTGATCGTCCCGGTCGGGGAGTGGGTGTTCCATACCGCCTGCGCCCAGATCAAGGCGTGGGAAGCTGCCGGTATACAGCCGGTGCCGGTCGCCATCAATCTTTCCAGCCGCCAGTTTCTCTCGGGAGGACTGGGTGGTTTTGTCCGGCGGTTGCTGGATGAGTACAGCGTCGATCCCCAGTACATTGAACTGGAAATTACGGAAAGCGCGTTGATGGCCAATACCGAGGATGCGGTGCGCACGCTGCAGTACCTGGAATCGATAGGCGTGTGGATAGCCGTCGATGATTTTGGCACCGGTTATTCCAGCCTGAGTTACCTCAGACGTTTTCCGCTCGGCGCGCTAAAGATTGACGGGTCGTTCGTCCGGGAAATCGTCAGCAATGCCGGAGACGCGGCCATTGTCCGCGCCATCATTTCCATGGCGAACAGCCTGGGTCTGAAAGTCGTGGCGGAGGGTGTCGAGACTGAAGCCCAGATGAGCTTTCTTGCGGCCAATAACTGCGATGAAATACAGGGATATTTACTGTCGCAACCGCTGACGGCGGTGCAATGCGACGACTGGTTGCGCGGCAAGTTGAGATTGTCACACCCGCTGGCGATGCGCGGCAGCGCGTCAACGGTTCTGCTGGTCGACGACGACAACGACATGCTGGCGCTGTTCATGCGCGCGTTGAGTCAGGACGGTTACTATATTCTGACCGCGCGCAATGCCGTTGAGGCTTTTGACGTCCTGAGTCGGCACGAGATTGACGTCGTCATCGCCGATCACCATATTCCGGGAATGGAAGGTGTCGAGTTCCTGCAGCGCGTCAAGGCGCTGCACCCGGATACGGTGCGTATCATGTGTTCCGCGGTGACCGACTTCAAGACCGTGGCCGACGCCGTCAACAAGGGTGAGATTTTCCGTTTTCTGCCCAAGGATGCTGATATGCGGCGAGTGCGCCTGGATGTGCGCGAGGCATTGTTCGTCCGCGCCAATACCTGATTCCACTTACTCGATCATCAGTATCGCGGCGACAACTTTGCGGCCTTCAGCGCACAAGATGTTGTAGGTGCGGCAGGCCGCTTTAGTATCCATGACTTCAAGGCCGATGCCGGCTGAGTATAGCGATTGCGGCAGGAAAGGATGGGGGAACCGCAGGATGCTGCCGGTACCGAGAATCACGATTTCAGGCTTATGGGCGAGCAGGGATTCAAAATGACTGGCGCCCAGCGCTCCGAAATCGGCAATGTCCCATTCCAGTATCTGCTCGGCGCTGACCACAAGGTGTGTGTCCCGGCGCACACCGTTGACCGCCACATAGCCTGGGCCGTAGCCGGTGAAGAGGTTCTGTCCGCCAGAGGCCAGTTGGAGTTTCATGCCGTTTGCAGGTAACTTGCTGATTTGCTTTGAATTAGTCGCTCCGTTAGAATTATACGCTTTTTCACCGATCCATCCAGACCGGCTTGTTGCGTGCCATTGCGCGATGCCCGCATGAGCAGGATATTCATGGAAGTAATGGAACAAGTTTCAACATGGAAGAATTTTCCCGCATAAAACGTCTGCCGCCGTATGTGTTCAACGTCACCGGCGAGCTTAAACTCGCGGCGCGGCGACGGGGCGAGGACATCATCGATTTCAGCATGGGTAACCCCGACGGGCCCACGCCGCGCCATATTGTCGACAAACTGATCGAGAGCGTGCAGCGCTCCGATACGCACGGCTACTCGGTGTCAAAGGGAATTTTCCGGTTGCGGCGTGCGATCTGCAACTGGTACCAATCGCGCTATGGTGTCGAACTCGATCCGGATTCGGAGGCGATAGTCACGATCGGATCGAAGGAAGGCATAGCGCATCTGGCGCTTGCGACGCTGGACACCGGGGATATCGTGCTGGTGCCCAACCCGAGCTATCCGATACATATCTACGGGCCGGTGATCGCCGGGGCCGATATCCGCCATGTGCCCATGCACGTCGGGACAGATTTTTTCGAGTCGCTGGAGAGCGCGATCCGCGATACCTATCCCAAACCCAAGATGCTGATCGTCAATTTTCCAAGCAATCCGACCACGCAGTGCGTCGACCTGCCGTTTTTCGAGCGGCTGGTTGCGATTGCGCGCGAGCACGACATTTACGTGGTGCACGATCTTGCCTATGCGGACATCGTGTTCGATGGTTACAAGGCGCCGTCCATTCTGCAGGTTCCCGGCGCGCGCGATATCGCGGTCGAGTTTTTTACCCTGTCCAAGAGCTACAACATGGCAGGCTGGCGGGTGGGTTTCATGGTTGGGAACCGCGATCTGGTGACGGCGCTGGCGCGCATGAAAAGCTACCACGATTACGGCATGTTTACCCCGATCCAGGTGGCATCCATCATCGCGCTCGAAGGACCGCAGGAGTGCGTGGAAGACGTGCGCCTGCTGTACCAGGCGCGGCGCGATGTCATGTGGAGCGGGATGGACGCGATCAACTGGAAAGTAGAGAAACCCAAGGCGACCATGTATATCTGGGCGCCGATCCCGGAACCCTACAAAGCGATGGGGTCGCTTGAATTCTCGAAAAAATTGCTGGCCGAAGCCAAAGTAGCGGTGTCGCCCGGCACCGGGTTCGGCCACTATGGCGACGACCACGTCCGGTTTGCATTAATCGAGAATGAAGCGCGAACCAGACAAGCTTTAAGAGGCATCAAGGACATGTTTAAGAAAGATGGACTCTTGTGAACCAAACGAGGCGAAAGCGTGCGAGAGTCTAGACGTCTTACTCCACACTCCTGAGTCCTCACGGAATTTTAAATGAAACCAATCAAAGTAGGTCTTCTGGGCATAGGCACCGTCGGCGGCGGCACTTTTGCGGTCTTGCAGCGCAACCAGGAGGAGATCGCGCGCCGCGCCGGTTGCGCCATTACCATGGCCATGGTCGCCGACAAGGCTGTCGAGAAAGCCAAGGCCATCGCCGGGGACCGCGTGCCTGTCACGGCCGATGCCAATGAAGTCGTGAATCACCCGGATATCGACATCGTGGTCGAGTTGATCGGCGGCACCGGTATTGCAAAAGAGTTGATGCTGAAGGCGATCGCCAACGGCAAGCACGTTGTCACCGCCAACAAGGCATTGCTGGCGAATCATGGCAATGAGATTTTTGCCGCGGCACAGAAAAACGCCGTGATGGTCGCATTCGAAGCTGCTGTCGGCGGCGGTATTCCCATCATCAAAGCGCTGCGCGAGGGACTGTCCGCCAATCGCATCGAATGGATTGCCGCCATCATCAACGGCACAAGTAATTACATCCTGAGTGAAATGCGCGACAAGGGCGTCAGTTTCGACGCCGCGCTCGTGGATGCGCAACGGCTCGGCTATGCCGAGACTGATCCGACATTTGATATCGAAGGCGTAGACGCCGCGCACAAGCTCAGTATCATGGCTGCGATAGGATTCGGCATCCCCATGCAGTTCAGCGCCGTCTATACCGAGGGCATTTCCAAGCTGACACAGGAGGACATCCGTTATGCGGAGGAACTCGGCTACCGCATCAAGCTGCTGGCCATCTCCAAACGCAAAGCGCAGGGTATCGAACTCAGGGTTCATCCCACGCTGATCCCGGAGAGAAGGCTGATTGCCAACGTCGAAGGCGTGATGAATGCCGTGCTGGTCATGGGTGACGCCGTCGGGCAGACCATGTATTACGGCGCCGGTGCCGGCGCCGAACCAACGGCATCCGCGGTGGTTGCCGACTTGGTCGACGTTGCGCGCATGCTGACTGCCGATCCCGAACACCGGGTGCCGCATCTCGCGTTCCAGCCCGATCAACTGTCCAATACACCTATTCTGCCGATGGGAAAGGTCGAGTCCGCCTATTATCTGAGGCTGCGTGTTTTCGACAAGCCGGGCGTGCTGGCTGATATCACCCGCATACTGGCGGATCTGGGGATCTCCATCGAGGCCATGGTGCAAAAAGAACCGCGCGAAGGCGAGAACTGGGTCAACCTCATCATGTTGACCCATCTGACTTTGGAGCAGCGCGTAAACGACGCCATTGCGAAAATCGAAGCGCTGCCGGTGGTCGCAGATAAAGTGACACGTATCCGGCTTGAAGAATTTAATTAATATAATCAAAGAGATATAATATACTTCAGTCCTGCGACTAGCAGCTCGAAGTCAAGACACCATGACTCATTACACCGGATTAATCGAGAAGTACCGTGACCGGCTGCCGGTCTCGGCAGACACCCCAGTCATTTCGCTCAACGAGGGCAATACGCCCCTCATCGAGTTGAAGAATCTGCCGCGCCTGATCAAGAAGAACGTGCGGATCTACGCCAAGTTCGAAGGGCTTAATCCGACCGGATCGTTCAAGGACCGGGGCATGACCATGGCGGTGACCAAGGCAGTCGAGGGCGGGGCGCGGGCCATCATCTGTGCCTCCACCGGCAATACTTCGGCTGCTGCCGCTGCTTATGCTGCCCGGGCCGGCATCGCCTGTTTTGTGCTGATTCCCGAGGGCAAAATTGCGCTCGGCAAACTGTCGCAGGCGATGATGCACGGCTCGGTGGTGATACAGATCCGCGGCAATTTCGATGACGGCATGCGGCTGGTCCAGGAAGTCGCCAAAACGACGCCCGTCAACATCGTCAATTCGATCAATCCCTACCGTTTGCAGGGCCAGAAGACCATCGCGTTCGAAATCATCGAGGCGCTGGGTGATGCGCCGGATTATCACGCGCTGCCGGTAGGCAATGCCGGCAACATCTGCGCGCACTGGATGGGTTACTCGGAATCGGTGTGCGAGCATACCCAGGCGTGCGCGCTGTGCGCCGGGAAATGCGAATACCACAAGGAGAAAACCGCCACCCACCGCCCCATCATGCTGGGTTATCAGGCTTCAGGCTCAGCGCCTATCCTGCGCGGCAGGCCCGTCGAGAATCCGGAAACTGTCGCGACGGCCATACGCATAGGCAATCCGGTGTCATGGCAGCAGGCACTGGCAGCGCAGAAGGAATCGGGTGGCTGGTTTGGTGAATGCACCGATGAGGAAATCCTGCACGTGCAGAAATTGCTGGCGCAGACGGAAGGCATTTTTTGCGAGCCGGCATCGGCGATATCGCTGGCCGGCATGCTGAAAGATCTGGAACTCGGGAAAATAGGCGAGGGCAGCACCATCGTCTGCACACTCACCGGCCACGGTCTCAAGGACCCGGACGTCGCGATCGCGCAAAGCACCAAACCGATGACGGTCGATGCCGAACTTGGACCGATTGAGCGTGTGATCCGTGAGCACCTGCCAAAACCTTACCAGCAAATCATGCCGCCAAGGCCGCCAAGCACGCCAAGAAATTCAAATAATCAAAGAAGCTAGTTAGCAAGTTAAGCAGCGCCAAGCGTTTCGTTTCTGAATCGGAAAATTGGTCCTGATTCTTGTTTTTTCTTGGCGTGCTTGGCGGCCTTGGCGGCTAATGGTTTTTGTCTGGGCTAGTCAATAAACCGCATCGACAAGTCAACAGCCTTGATGTCCTTGGTCAGGCTGCCGATCGAAATACGGTCGACGCCGGTTTCGGCTATGGCGCGCACATTGTCCAGCGTGATGCCGCCCGAGGCTTCGAGCTGGGCACGCCCGGCGGTGATTTTCACCGCATCGCGCATCTGATCCGGGCTCATGTTGTCGAGCAGGATCATTTTTGCTCCGGCTTCAAGCGCTTCCCTGAGTTGATCCTGATTTTCGACTTCGATTTGTATCCACGCGTTCGCGGGTGCATTTTTCTGCGCCTGTTTCAGGGCTGCTGAGATGCTGCCGGCCGCGGCGATGTGGTTTTCCTTGATCAGGATGGCATCGTAGAGACCAAGGCGGTGATTCGTGCCGCCGCCGGCTTTGACTGCATACTTTTGAGCGAGCCGGAGTCCGGGCAGGGTTTTGCGGGTGTCGACTATAGCTGCGCGGGTTCCGGAGACTGCATCGACATAGGCCCTCGTGGTGGTCGCTACCGCGGACAGCAATTGCAGGAAGTTGAGGGCGGTGCGTTCCGCCGTGAGCAACGCGCGCGCCTTGCCGCTGATGTCGCAGATTCGAGTCCCGGCGGCAACCAATCCGCCTTCAGCGCTCGACCAGGTGATTGCTGCAGCCGGATCCAGCTTGCGGATACACGCTTCGGTCCAGGCCTGGCCGCATATCACGGCAGGCGAGCGGCAGATAATGACGGCATGCGCGTGCGCGCTTGCCGGCGTCAACAGAGCGGTCAGATCGCCACTGCCCACGTCCTCGGCCAGC
>CALOEN010000024.1:0-8386 GCA_942492335.1 uncultured beta proteobacterium
CTGCTTGACCTGTAACGCAGTATATTCAGCCACCGGCAGTTGATGCAGCACTGCGGCACATATGGCGGTCCCGCGCGCCTGCCCCAGCAGCAGCGTGGACTGCGGGTTGATATTGACAAACACCTGCTCGACCGCAACCTGCGCGGGTTTGCACTCTGCGATTACTTCGGCCAGGCCGTCGAGCAGGGTCCTGAGCCGGTCGGCAAGCGGCTCACCGTCGCGGGTTTTGATGCAACCGCTGGTGACATAACTGAGCTTCTGGCCATCCCGATCCACGACACCAAACCCGGTGATACGCAAACCGGGATCGATGCCCAGGATTCGCGTGGGTGAATCCGGTGATGGGTGATGAGAAATGGGTAATGGGTGAAGCGAGTCCTCCCTTTCCCCTTTGGGCAAAGAGGCCAAGCGCAGCCGGCGGGTCTTACCCTTCACTCTTCACCCCTCACCCCTTACTCCTCACGCTTCACGCCGCCTCAAGAACGGCATTGGTATAAACTTCCTGCACATCGTCAACGGCTTCCAGCGCATCCAGCAGCCGCTGCATGCGCGCCGCGTCCTCGCCGGCCAGCGTATTCTCAGCATTCGGTTTCATGGTGACTTCCGCCAGTTCTGGTTTGAATCCGGCTTTTTCGATTGCAGACCTTACCGCCGACAAGTCATTGGGCGAGGTGATGACCTCCAGGCTGCCATCGTCGTTGGTCACGACATCCTCGGCGCCGGCCTCGATCGCGGCTTCCATCAGTTTTTCCTCGTCGGTGCCGGGAGCGAACGCCATCTGGCCGCAGTGCTTGAACAGGAATGCCACCGAGCCATCGGTACCGAGATTGCCGCCGTGCTTGGTGAAAGCGTGGCGCACATCAGCGACAGTGCGGGTCTTGTTGTCGGTCATGCAGTCGACTATCACCGCCGCACCGCTTATGCCATAGCCCTCGTAGCGCAGCTCTTCGTAGCTCACGCCCTCCAGCTCGCCGCTGCCGCGCTTGATGGCGCGCTCGACGTTGTCCTTGGGCATGTTGTTTTCGTAGGCCTTGTCGACCGCGAGCCGCAGGCGCGGATTGGTTGCCACGTCACCGCCGCCAAGACGCGCCGCCACTGTGATCTCCTTTATCAGGCGCGTGAAAATCTTGCCGCGTTTGGCGTCCTGCCGTCCTTTGCGGTGCTGAATATTGGCCCACTTGGAATGACCTGCCATTGCGCCCTCTTTAGTGCAAGTTTCGGATGTGCAGCGCCCGCTGCCCGCGGCGCGGAAAATCGCTGATATATAATCAAATTTTACCACACCCACTCAGCAGGAAACGCCATGCCCGAGCCGATACTCGTCGCCAAATCCGAACATGAAATCGACCTGCTGCCGCAACTTGCCAACCGCCATGGCCTGATCGCCGGCGCCACCGGCACCGGAAAAACCGTGACGCTGTCGCGTCTGGCCGAGGGCTTTTCGCGCATCGGCGTGCCGGTGTTCATGGCCGATGTCAAAGGCGATCTCGCCGGACTCTCGCAACCGGGAGAACTTAAGGGCAAAGTCAAGGAACGCATCGCCAGCCTGGAACTGCAAGACCATGTCTTGGAAGCCTGCCCCGTGGTGTTCTGGGACACGTTCGGCGAACAGGGACATCCGGTGCGCGCAACGATTTCGGAAATGGGCCCGCTGCTGCTCGCGCGCATGCTCAACCTCAACGATACCCAGCAGGGAGTGCTGACGCTCGCCTTCAAGATCGCCGACGACAACGGCCTGCTGCTGCTCGACTTGAAGGACTTGCGCGCGATGCTGGCCCATGTGGGCGAGAACGCCAAAAACTTCACCAACCAGTATGGCAATATTTCCTCGGCCTCCGTCGGCGCAATCCAGAGAGGGCTGCTGGAACTCGAGCACCAGGGCGCGGAGCGTTTCTTCGGCGAGCCTGCACTGAACATTGAGGATCTGATGCAGACCGACAGCCGTGGCCGCGGCGTCATCAACATCCTCGCCGCCGACAAGCTCATGAATGCTCCCAAGCTCTACGCGAGCTTCCTGCTGTGGATGCTGTCTGAGCTGTTCGAGCATCTGCCCGAGATCGGCGATCCCGATAAACCCAAACTGGTGTTTTTCTTCGATGAGGCCCACCTGCTGTTTAATGATGCGCCGCAGGCGCTGCTCGAGAAGATCGAGCAAGTGGTGCGTCTGGTGCGTTCCAAGGGCGTGGGCGTCTTCTTCGTGACCCAGAATCCGCTCGACATTCCCGACACCGTGCTTGGCCAGCTCGGGAACCGCGTGCAGCATGCGCTGCGTGCATTCACGCCGCGCGACCAGAAAGCGGTGAGAGCCGCGGCTACTACGATGCGCGCCAATCCGGAACTCAACGTGGAGGAGGCCATCACCGAACTCGGCGTGGGAGAAGCGCTGATCTCCATGCTGGACGAGAAGGGCCGCCCCGCCATCGTCGAGCGTGCATTTGTCGTGCCGCCCGGCTGCCGGCTGGGGCCTGTCACACCCCAGGAACGCCAGCACATCATCAAGGGTTCGCTGCTCTCCGGGGTGTACGAAACGACCGTGGACCGTGAATCGGCATACGAAAAGCTGGCGCAGCGGGCAACCGGCGGCGCAGTTTTTACCGAGCCCGCCGCGGGCGGCAAATCGATAGGCGACTATCTGGGCGGAATTTTCGGCGGAAGCTCCCGCGGAGACTCGGTCATCGCAGCCGCCACTAAAAGCGCGGCGCGCGCCATAGGCTCGCAGGTCGGCCGCGAAATCGTGCGCGGCATCCTCGGCTCCCTCCTCGGCGGCAAGCGGCGGCGCTGACGGTCACGCGCATGGGCACCGGCAATTCCGACTCGCGCAATACCTATCTGGGCGTGGCCTGCGTGCTGTTCGGCGCCATCGGCTTTTCCGCCAAGCCGACGCTCGTCAAGCTCGGCTACCAGTACGAGGTGGATGTCATGACGCTGCTCGCGCTGCGCATGCTGTTCTCCTTGCCGTTCTTTGCGGCGATGGTGCTGTGGTCGCGCAGCGGCGGGGCGGCGGCCCGGCTTGCCCGCAATGACTGGCTGGCGATACTGGGCCTGGGGTTCATCGGTTATTACCTCAGCAGCCTGCTCGACTTCACCGGCCTGCAATACATTTCTGCCGGACTTGGCCGGCTGATCCTGTTTCTCTACCCGACGCTGGTCTTGCTGCTGTCCGCACTGGTGCTGAAAAAGCCGATCCGCGCCAGACATGCCGCATCGCTTGCCGTAAGTTACGGCGGCATCGTGCTGGTCTTTCTCGATTACGTTTCTCTCGGCCAGGATATCGGCACGATCGCACTGGGCGCGATGCTGGTGTTCGCCAGCGCGTTCACCTACGCGGTCTACCTCGTCATCGGCAGCCGCGTCGTGCTGCGCATGGGCTCGATGCGATTCACCGCATTTGCCTCTATCGCCGCGTCATTTTTCGTGCTGCTGCATTTCGCCATGACGCACGATCTTGCCGTACTGCGGGTCCCTCACCAGGTCTATTGGGTGTCATTGATAATGGCGGTGTTTTCGACGGTGCTGCCGATGTGGCTGGTGGCCGAGGGCCTGAAGCGCATCGGCGCCAATCACGCGGCGCTGATCGCCTGCATCGGACCGGTATCGACCATGGTGCTGTCGTATCTGGTGCTCGGCGAGCCGATCACTGTGGTTCAGGTGGCCGGCGCTGCGCTGGTGTTGGTCGGCGTCGGACTGGTGAGCATCAGGCCGAAAGCGGCCGCTGGCGCCTGAGACGGTTCGGACGCACTCAGCTCAAAGGTTTCACGACGTGCCGGATCGACGGGTCTTCGCGGTTGGCTTCGACTGTAAAACCCAGCGCTGTGACCAGGTGCAGCATATCGCGGTTGTCGTTGAGCACATCGCCTTCCATGGCGGCCAGGCCCTTGTCGCGCGCGACATCTATCAGCATGGTCATCAGTTTATGACCGACACCTTTGTTCTGCCACTTGTCCGCGACCACCAGTGCGAACTCGCAGCTTTTGCCATCGGGATTAATGATGTAACGGCTGACCGCGATTTCGATTTCCGCGCCGTTCTCCTCGACCACCGCAATCAACGCCATTTCCCGGTGATAGTCTATCTGCGTAAAGCGCGCCAGCATCGCCTGAGTCAGTTCTTTCAGCGGCATCATGAAACGGAAATATTTCGCCGCATCCGACAGATTGCGCACGAACGCCTGTTCGATTTCAGCATCCTCGGGCCGGATCGGGCGGATCACCATGTCGGTGCCATCAGGCAATTGCCACTGATGGACCAGATACGCCGGGTACGGACAGATCGCCATGTGCGCGTAGCGGTCCAGCGACAGCGCATGAAAATCCACAACGATGCGGGCATCGACTGCAAGCGCGCCGTTTTCATCGAGCAGCAGGGGATTGATGTCCATCTCCTTGAGCCAGGGCAGCTCACACACCATTTCCGAAACGCGCAATAAAACATCATGCAGCGCTTCCATGTGAACAGCGGGCATGTGGCGGAATGCCTTCAGCAATTTCGCCACCCGCGTACCGTCTATCATGTTCTGCGCCAGATAACGGTTCAGGGGAGGCAGCGCCACGGAGCGGTCGCCCATGACCTCCACCATGACGCCACCGGCGCCAAAAGTAATCACCGGCCCGAATACCGGGTCCCTGACGACGCCTACCATCAGTTCGCGGCTGTTGGGATTGCGAATCATGGGCTCGACCGCCACGCCATCGATCTTGGCACCAGGGCAGCTTTTCTTCACGTCGGCGATGATCTGGTTGTAACCCGCGCGCACCGCCTGGGCATTGTCGAGATTCAGGCGCACCCCGCCGACATCGGTCTTGTGCGTGATCTCGGGCGAAACTATTTTCATCGCCACCGGAAACGAGAACTGCTCGGCGACCAGCAAAGCTTCGGCAGCCGAATGCACGATCACGGTTTTTGCCACCGGAATTCTAAATGCGGCGAGCACCGCCTTCGATTCCATTTCGTTGAGCACATACCTGCGCTCGGCCAGCGCGCTTTCGATGACCATCCGTGCGCCCTCGGCATCGGGTTCGAGATGGTTCGCCATGGAGCCCGGCGTTTGCACCAGCAGTTTCTGGTTGTGGAAATAGGCGGAAACCGCCGAAAACACCTCCACCGCCGGCTCCGGCGTACGAAAGGACGGAATGTGCTCGCGTGCAAACGCGTCGCGGCTTGCTGCCACCTGGGATTCTCCCATCCAGCAGGCAATCAGCGGTTTCTTGGATGCCTGGGCGATGCTGATGACTTCGTTGGCCACATCGAGCGGCGCGGTCATCGCCTGCGGCGTCAGTATGGCCAGCACGCCATCCACGCCCGGATCCTGCATGCAGGCGGTAACCGCCGCGCGGTAGCGTTCGGCGGTGGCATCTCCGATCAGATCGAGCGGATTGCCGTGGGACCAGGTCGGCGGCAGCGTTTTATTCAGCAGATCCAGCGTATCCGGTGACAATTCGGCGAGCGCGATGCCGCGATCGGTGGCGCTATCCGCCGCCATCGCTCCGGGACCGCCGCCGTTGGTGACGATGGCAAGGCGGTTTCCGCCCGGGCGAAAACCCAGCGCGAGCGCGTGTGCCGCAGCGAACAGCTGCACCACCGACAGCACGCGCACCGCGCCGGCGCGGCGCAGCGCGGCGTCAAATGCATCGTCACCACCGACCAAAGCACTGGTGTGGGATAACGCTGCCTTCATACCGCTGTCATGACGCCCGACCTTGAGCACGATCACCGGTTTGCTTCGCGCCGCAGCACGCAGGGCGCTCATGAAACTGCGCGCCTGGCGTATGCCCTCTATGTAAAGCAGGATGCTTTCGGTCTGCGGGTCGTAGACCAGATAATCGAGAATCTCGCCGAAGTCCACATCAGCGGAGTCGCCCAGCGATACCACGCTGGAAAAACCGATGTTGTTGGGCCGCGCCCAGTCAAGAATGGCGGTGCACAGCGCCCCCGACTGTGACACCAGCGCAATTTTGCCGGGAGTGGCGCCCACATGGCTGAACGTGGCATTCAGGCCGACTGCAGGGCGCATCACACCCAGGCTGTTGGGACCGATCAGGCGCATGCCGTAGTGCCGTGCGGCAGCGAGCATCTCTCGCTTGAGGGCGGGGCCGGAACTGTCGGATGCGCCGAATCCGGCTGAAAGCACTACCGCGGCGCGCACACCGCGTTTGCCGCAGGACTCGATGATGTTGGGAACGGTGGCCGCCGGAGTGGCGATGACAGCCATTTCCACCGCTTCATTGATGTGATCGATGCCGGGAAAAGCGGGCTGGCCCTGGATCACGGCATGGTTGGAATTGACCGCAAAAAGCTTGCCCTGGTAACCGTCGAGCAGGTTTCGGAAAACCACACCGCCGACCGAATGCGACCTGTCGCTGGCACCGATTACGGCGATCGATTGCGGCGAAAACAGCGGTTTGAGATAGTGTTGTTCCACGATAAAGTCCCAGATGTGATGCTGCAGCGCACAATTATACCCCTTTTCTGCGCAAATTCAACTTCGTAGCGCGGATAAGTGCACTGGGATGGTGATTTTTGGAACCGAGGTCGAAAAATCAGACAAGGTAGGCACACGAACGCCGTAAGCCCACATCGTTCCGCTTCTGCCGGATGCAGCCAAAATGGGGGTTTTTGGCCAAAATTCTTTACTGGATGGACTTAACGAGTCCTAATACAGCGTGCCGTCCTTGTGCGTGAAACGCCGGCCTTCGGGTGTGGCACGCGCTGCAAGATCATCGTCAGGATAGACGACCTCGTCGCCGCTGGTGCGGTCGCCGACTTCGAGATAGACCGCATCGTTGCTGCCGCGGTTGATCAAGTGGTGACCATCGGCTTTGCCGGAGGGAAACCCCGCCACCATGCCGGGCGTCAGAACTTGTTCACCGTCATTGGTGACCAGGACCAGTTCGCCGCTTACGATATAAATGAACTCGTCCTGCTTGGTATGCCAGTGGCGTAACGCCGAGTGCGCGCCCGGTTTGATAGTAGTGAGATTGACGCCGAAATATTTCAGTCCAAAGGCATCGCCCAGACGGCGCTTGCTGCGCCCTGCCACCGGCGCCTTGAAGGCAGCGGGATAAACCGAACCATGTACGGCTTCGACCGACAGCGGATCTATGGCAGTGGTGCTCATCGCGACACGAAATTACTCGTGCCGCACTTTTGTCGGAAGGTTTCATGTTGCGCGAGAGACTCGGCGCAGCGCAGCATTGGGATCATGTGGGTATGCCGGTATTTTTCGGCAAATTCCACCGCGGTATTGCCGCCCCACACACGAATGCGGGCATCGGCGCCGGCATCCAGCAACTTGAGCGCCGTGGAACGATGTCCCTGGATTGAGGCCATCATCAACGGGGTGTTGATAAAAGTCTCGCCGTTGACGGCATCGGCATTGGGACGCGCGCCATGCACGATCAGGTAACGCACGATCTGGTCGTTACCCTGATAAGCGGCATAAGAGAGCGGCGTATAGCTATCGGGCCCGTTTTCCACGTCGGCGCCCGCCTCCACCAGCATGCGCACCGCCTTTTCGTGCCGGGGATTGGAGGTGCTCACCGGGTTCTGCTCATCATCGTAAAAGTAGGCCGCCAGCATTAACGGTGTTTCATCCACCGGTGTGCGCGCGTTGAGGTTGGCGCGGACCGAAATCAAGTACTGCATGACATCCAGCGAGGCGGCACGCGCGGCGATGGTAAGCAACGGCGTCCCTTCCATGTAGGATGGCGCCGGGATATTCTGATTGGGACTGATCGCGCCGGATTCTATGGCCGAGCGCACATACCGGACATCGTCGGTAATGATGGCGTTATGCAGCGACTCCACATCCGGCTTGCCTGCCCTTTGGTGGGTCTGGAACTGCGCGCATCCAGACAGGAGCAGCATGCCTGTGATCAGAATGAAGTAGGTCAACCTGCGCTTCATCGTCAGCCTCCCATTGCGTTTCACAGCCAGGGACGCCGACCGGTTAGCAGCGCGATCCACCCCTGTACATGAGTTTCGAGTGTACCGGATTCCACGCTTAATGGGCATTAAATGGACAAATCAGCGAAAATTACTCAGACGTTGAAGCGAAAATGCATCACATCGCCGTCCCTGACGATGTAGTCCTTGCCTTCGAGGCGCATTTTTCCGGCTTCTTTCGCGCCCTGCTCGCCCTTGGCCGCGATGTAGTCGTCGTAGGCGATCACTTCGGCGCGGATGAAGCCTTTTTCGAAATCAGTATGTATCGCGCCCGCCGCCTGCGGTGCGGTATCGCCTTTGTGTATGGTCCAGGCCCGTACTTCTTTCGGCCCTACGGTGAAGTAGGTCTGCAGCCCAAGCAGATCGAAGGCCGCACGGATCAGGCGGTTCAGGCCCGGTTCTTCCAGACCCACATCGGCGAGGAACACCTGCTTGTCCTCATCGG
>CALOEN010000025.1:0-187239 GCA_942492335.1 uncultured beta proteobacterium
CAGTAATGTTCAGCACCCATCGAAAGCAGCAGGGCGAATACAGATATATAAATAATCTGGTCACGTTGACTGTCTCTCGCTGGAGGTGTCCATATGTTTGGTGCTTTCATCCCCGCAAGCGGGGTAGCAATAATTCTAGTGCCTGCGATGTGCTTTGCCACACACCATCGCGCCAGGCACCTTGATTCCCGATAGAGGACCAACTGCTTCCGGTCGGCTCATTCAATCCTGATGCCGCATCTTGCCCTCTACCCAGGCCCCGTCGAAATCTGTCGCGCGCAGGACCACATCGACCACCTCGCCACCGTCTTGTGGAGCGAAACCCTGAACCCCAGGCTTCCGGGCCGAAAGTCCAACCAGTCAGGCAAAGACTCCGCGGACCGCAGGCTCGCGGTGAATACCAGTACCTCGCCCTCATCGATCGGATAAAAGTATCCGGTGGCAGCTCAAACGAAAGGTCGGGACCTGGGCACCAGCAGGCGATCTTCCAGCTTGCGGTACAGTCTTGGCGGCAAGTTGAGCACAGCCGCCTGCTCACGGCGGTGGAACTCCTGCGAAAGCGCCACCGCCACTGCCAGCCAGGCCAACGACAGCACCACATTCATAACAGCAAAGTCACCGACGCTGAAATCGAACCAGTGCAGTCCCACATAGACCGCAACCGCCTGGGCCAGGTCGCCGAAACTGCAAGAACCCTCGATAGTCGTCTTGCCCTCGTACTTTTTGGCAGGGCTCAGGGGCAGGTACAGAGCATGACGGGTGGTGTTCACGAGAGAGTAGTCAGTCGCGTTCTCCACCAGTTTCACTATCCCGATAATGCTGAATACCGGAATGAATACTGGCACCGTAACCGACAAGGGCAATGACAGGCAACACCAGAACAGCTCCTCGCACACCAATCCAACGGAGAATTCTGGCCACCAGGAAAATCTGCAGCAACAGGGCCAGAAGATTGATAATGGAAAATAGTTATCATAGAAAGTGGCGATTACCCCGGATCTGTCGATATTCAGTGTCACGAACCCGCCGGCGGTTCACGCCCCAGGGAATATCGTGCTCCTGCTTGCAGGCCGTCACACAAATTTGTTGCACCCCGATGCAGCGCTCGGCATCACACAGAAATTTCATTCTCGCCATGGTTTAGCTCCTCCGTCCATTCTGTTGTGTTATACCGTAGCTACCTGGCACAGCGTAGTTTTGGTTTCCTGCATCATGGTGACGATATCGTAGCCGTAGGTCGTGGCGGTATTGACCGCTTCGCCACGCACCATCGGGGCCGCACCTTCCGGGTAGTGGTCGAGCATATCCTGCCCCCTCCCACCAGCCCGCGAAATGGAACGGCATGAACACCGTGTCCCGATGCCACGCGCTCAGTCACCAGTGTCTTGACCTTGAGCTTGCGCTCTGGTCGGTGATTCGACCCACACGTATTCGTCGTTCTTGACCCCGCGATCGTTGGCATCCTTGGGGTTGATCTCGACAAACATCTCCTGCTGCAATTCGGCGAGCCATGGATTGGAACGAGTTTCGTCGCCGCCGCCTTCGTATTCCACCAGCCGGCCGCTGGTCATGATCAGCGGGTAATGTTTTACGGCATCCTTATTGGCCTGCTGCACCGTCTTGAAGAGCACCGGCAGACGCCACCTGACCTTCTGGTCGTCGTGAGTCGGATATTTGTCGATGAGGTCCGGCCGCGGGCTGTAGAGCGGTTCGCGATGCAGTGGCACGGCATCCGGGAAATTCCACACCACCGCGCGCGCCTTGGCGTTGCCGAACGGATGGCAGCCATGGTTTTTCATGACGACGCGCTGGATGCCGCCCGACAGATCGGTCTTCCAGTTCTTGCCTTCCGCCGCCTTCTTTTCGGCGTCGGTCAATTCGTCCCACCAGCCGAGTTTCTTGAGCAGCACGTGGTCGAACTCGGGATAGCCGGTCGTGATCTCGCTGCCCACCGAATGCGAACCGTCCTCCGCCAGTATGTTCACACCGTCGTGCTCAACGCCGTAACGCGCACGGAACGTGCAGCCGCCGTCCATCACGGCTTTGGAGGTATCGTACAGGTTGGGCGTGCCGGGATGCTTGACTTTCGCATCGCCCCAGCAGGGCCACGGCAGGCCGAAGTAGTCGCCGGTCAGGTCGTAGCCGGTTTCCTTGTCCTTGCCGCCTTTGGCACGCAGCGTTTTGATATCAAACACATGCATGTTGCGCATATGCGCCTTGATGCGCTCGGGCGACTGGCCGGTGTAGCCGATGGTCCAGGTGCCGCGATTGACCTCGCGCAGCGTGTCCTCCATCTCCGGCTCGTCCATCCCGCCCTTGCCCTTCACCAGCTTGATGTTCTGCTTGTTGTTGAGTTTCCCGACAAGCTGATCGGCAAACCCGAGCTTCTGTGCAAGCTGATACATGATCATGTGGTCGGTGCGTGACTCGAACAGGGGCTCGATCACGCGTTCGCGCCACTGCAGCGAGCGGTTCGAAGCGGTAACGCTTCCCGAGGTTTCGAACTGCGTGGCCGCGGGCAGAAGGTAAGCGCCATCCTTCCTGACCATCGCAAACATCGCCGCGCTCGCCGACGGATACGGATCGATGACGACCATCAGATCAAGCTTCTTCATGGCCTCAAGCTGGTTCGGCCCACGATTTTGCGAATTCGGCGCGTGCCCCCAGAAAACAACGGCGCGCACATTCGGATCCTGGTCGATATTCTCGTTTTTCTCCAGAACGGCATCCGCCCAGCGCGAAACGGTGAACCCGAATTTGCCCATCATCGCCGGACTTGCGAAACGCTTTTGCAGCCAGCCCAGATCGACGTTCCAGACGCGGGCCCAGTGTTTCCACGCCCCCGGTGCGAGTCCGTAGTAGCCGGGAAGCGACTGCGCATTTGGTCCTATATCGGTAGCGCCCTGCACGTTGTCGTGACCGCGGTAAATATTGCAACCGCCGCCGGTGATGCCGGCATTGCCGAGCGAGAGCATCAGGACCGCACTCGCGCGGGTAACCGCATTGCCGTTGGTATGTTGCGTTTGTCCCATTGCCCAGATGATGAACCCCGGGCGATTGTCCGACAGCATTTTCGCGGTTTCGAACATCTCCTTCTCGGAGACCCCGGTCACTTCCTCGACGGCCGCCGGCGTGTACTTGGCCATTACCTCTGCCTTCACCTTGTCCATGCCGTAGACACGGTCGTGTATGTAATTCTTGTCCTCCCAGCCGTTCTTGAAAATGTGATACAGCAGACCGAACTGGAACGCGACGTCGGAACCGGAGCGAATGCGGACGTATTTGTCGGCGTGCGCGGCAGTGCGGGTATAGCGCGGGTCGGCGACGATCACCTTGGCGCCGTTTTCCCTGGCGCGTAGCGTGTGTAGCATCGAAACCGGATGCGCCTCAGCCGCGTTGGAGCCCAGGAAGAACAGGCATTTTGAATTCTGCTCGTCGTTGTATGAGTTGGTCATCGCACCATAACCCCAGGTATTCGCGATGCCGGCAACGGTGGTCGAGTGGCAGATGCGGGCCTGGTGATCGATGTTGTTCGAACCCCAAAGCGCAATCCACTTGCGAATCAGGTACGACTGCTCGTTGTTGTGCTTGGACGAACCCAGAACGAACATCGCATCGGGGCCGCTTTCCTTTCTGATCGCGAGCAGTTTGTCGCCGATCTCCTTGTACGCCTGGTCCCACGACACCCGCTTCCACTTGCCGCCTTCGAGCTTGACCGGATACCTGAGGCGATGCGAGTCATGCGTCATGCCGTGTTCGCGCACCGCCGCACCCTTGGCGCAATGCCCCCCAAGGTTAAGCGGCGAATCGAACACCGGTTCCTGCCGGATCCACACGCCATTTTGCACCACGGCATCGACAGCACAGCCCACGGAACAGTGCGTGCAAACCGTGCGTTTGATTTCGGTCTTGCCGCCACCCATCTCCTGCGCGGCCTCGGCTTTTCCAACGATATTGAACGGCAATTGCGACACCACTGCGCCAGCACCCAGCGTGATGCCGGACTGTTTGAGGAACGCCCGGCGATCTATGGTCTTGCCCGTCATGCCCGCTACACCGCGGGCGAGCCGGCTCTTGGCAGCGGATACGCTATTTGATTTTTTGGTGAGCAACATGAGGCACTCCTCCTCAGACTTTGGCAGTGCGGTAGTAATTCTGGATATGTTCCGTCAGTCGATAGCTTTTAGACGCGGGACTCTTGGCCTGAGCATCAGGCTGCGCGTCAGGGTTCCGCTGGGTGACTATGGCTGCAGTCGCCGCCACGCCACTGGCGCTTACTGCAAGCAAGAAATTTCTGCGGGAAAGCTTGGATTTCGGACTTTTCATCACACCCTCCTCCATAATCGACGATTCACAGCATTTTTTGATTTAGATCAAAATTACAGGGTTACGCAACGCAAATCAATGCTTTTTTAATGAGGATCAGTTCCGTTAATTCCGGTTCCAATCAAGGTGAGAACCGGGAGCGCTTGTCATGGCTAGGCCTCCATCTCAAACGCCTCTGATTCCAAATCAAAAAAACCCTGCGCAAACTCGGCAACATGCTTGAAAAAAACCGCCTGCTCAGCCTGCTCTACCGCAGCGCACAATGGCACAGCCACAGGCCGGACGAACATCTCAAAAAACTGGCGCTGGTCTTCAAGCGCTTGGTTGCCCTCGATTAAATGCCGCATGACATCACACAGGCCGGAGACATGATCTTCGACCTCGAACACCGTGGTGCGCCGTGCCAAGCCCAGCACATCAAGCTGTTCCCGCAACCGGACCAGGTGCTTGTCTGCCGCGGCATCCGCGTAGCGTGAGGTATACAAGGTGATCAGCGATCTTGCCCACACCTGTAAACAAACTGTCATATTCCCCTTCTGAGCACGTCCACCTCAGCGTTGCAGCAGGCGCTTTGCAAAGCGTCCCAGGCCGGTGCAAATGATCCGGCGGCAGCCGGCCCCCCGGCAGTGCTGGCATACCTGATGACGTCCAGCAAATCAGCATCCGGAGCAGCGTAGAACAGGCGTCCGATCAGCGCATAACAACCGGCGCGCGCGCTGTCCTCGGTAACAGAGTACTCAGCATCCAGGCTTTGTGGGGTTGCGCTCATCAGTCCCGCCCCCCCATTCTTGCCGGCCGGTTGATCCAGTATGGTCGCCTCGGTGGTATTCTCCATCATATCGATGACACGGCAGTCCGCGCACATTTGCAGCCGGCGCAGCGCAACATCGCCCGAAAACATGGAATGTGTTTGCAGCCGGCCCAGCATGCTTGCGATCATTTGCTGGGTTCCGAACGGTTGGTTGCAACGAACGCAATTGAAAGGCTCGGCCTTGTTCAGCACGACTTCCGCTTTTGCCTGCTTGTCCAGCAACAGACGTGGCGTCAGTGCAATGGCCTTTTCCGGGCAGGTTTTTTCGCATAATCCGCACTGCACGCAGTTGCGTTCAATGAACTTGAGTTGGGGCGTATCTTTGGCATCCAGTAGCGCCCCCTCGGGACAGGCGCCGACACAGGCCATGCATAGCGTGCAGGTCCCGGTATTGACAGTGACTACCCGGCCATAGGGTGCGCACCCTCGCCAACGCGATCACATCAACCGGCTTGGGTGTGTGTTTGGCAAGATGCTCAAAAATGAAATCCAGCGTCGTTCGCTTTTCATTAAACAGGTTGAACGTCGCGGGCGCCTTTGGCCGCGCCTGTGAAGATTCCACACCGCATGCTCAAGCGCCGCGACGTCGGCCGCTTCGATCAATTTGAATTGACCTTCACCGTAGCCGAGGCCGGCCAGAATTTCCCGGGCAAATCCGATCTGGCGCTGCAACGACTCGCGATATTCAGGCGCTTCTGTCCCGGTAGCAAGCACCGTGAACTGGAACGCGCCAAGCGCGTAACTCCCGAGCATGAGGTCGAGACCCAGCGCGGCAATATGGAAAACTTCCAGGGGTATGACATTCGCCGGCAAACCCCTGCCACGCCGGCCGAGTTTGGCAACGAGATCACGGCCGTCGGCCGGGTTGTGGAACAGCAGGCAGGGGGTCTTGCCGCCGGCTTTCGAATAGGTCTGGAGCACAGTTTTGATCCGCGCACCCATGTCCGAGACACGCGGGTAGGCATAAGTCATGGCCCCGGACGGGCAAGCGCTCGCGCACCCGCCGCATCCCATGCACAGGCGCGGCTCGACTTTCACCTTGTTGCCGTCACCGGATATGGCCTGCGTCGAGCACACATCGATGCATTTCGTGCAGCCTGCAATTTCAGAACGGCTGTGGGCGCAGATATTTTCCTTGTAGGAAAAATATTTCGGCTTCTCGAATTCACCGACCATTTGCACGAGTTGCGCCGCCGCCAGTGCCTGCTCCAGCGGATCCCGCCCCGGCGCAAAGTAGCCCTGCGGCGGCTGATGCAGCTTGATGAGCGGTTCAGCAGACAAATCCAGTATGAGATCGAAGCTGTCGTTCCTGGCCCGGTCGCTGCGTTCGAAGTCGATCGCCCCCACCGCTTCGCAGGCCTTGACGCACTGTCGATGCGCCTTGCACTTGTCGAGATCGACCTGATAACTGAAATCGATAGCGTTCTCGGGACAAGCTTTGATGCAAGCGTTGCACCGCGTGCAGCGCTCGATGTCAATTGGATTTTCCTGGACCCACTCGACTTCAAATGCGCCCAGATAACCCGTGATGCGCATTGGTTTTCCCGAGAATACGGGGTACGCGCGCTCAAGCGGCAGTTCGCCACTCTCGTTTCGCGTAATAAGCACGCTGACATCCAACTCGCCGGAGCGCCCGTCCGATAAACGGGCCGCCCAATCCAGCGCCGCCGGAGACGGGCCTATGATCAATAGCCGGCCCTCTGACTTGTACTCGACAGAGGGCACCGGCTCCGGCTCGGGTAACGCTGCGGCGGCCAGCAGCGCCGCTATCTTTGGCGTGGCCAGTTTTCCCTCGGCCGACCACCCCGCAGTTTCGCGAATGTTGACGAAGCGCAGCAGGGTATTCGAGTCAGCCGCCTGGGCAAGCTCGGAAAATAGCGGCGCTTCCTGCGTGCAGGCGACTACCACGTCCGTATCGTTCAACGCGGCTTCGAATGCGCCCGTCTCCCTGCGGCACAATTGACTGTGAATTTCGAGAGGCTTACCCGCCTCAAGCGCCCTGGCCAGCACCTTCGCGTCAAACTGTATCGTCTTGTTGCAGTTGCAGAGCTTGAGCGTCTTCCCATCCAACGACATGTGTCAACCGCTCCTTTCATTCATATTGTCAGCATCCCCTGCGGCACTGTTTTCTTCTTCGACTTTCTGCGATCCGGCGTCCGCCAGCGGCTGTGGTTCCTGTTCGGGTTCCACAGGTTGTTCGAGGCGTTGCTCCACAGCCTGCGTATCCGGTGACTTGTCGTCTTTCGGCTCCGGGCCACGCAACATACTTCGCGTGTGCTCCAGCTGATCGACCATGGCCGCCGACAGGTCTTCCAGCGCCGAATAGTCCTCGGCATAATCGTCGAGACCGTCCGTGATATTGAACCGCGGATCGCCGAACAATTTCTTCAGCGCTATCCGCCGCACGGCATCATCCACCCGCGCATCCATGAACCCGGTGAAATCCGACTCAAAGCTGAGTGTGTCGGCCGGCGGCAATTCAGGCATCGGCTTGTCTTCCGCCGGCTTAACAGGCGCATTCTGCAGCGTCTGTTCACGCGCTTCCAGCTTGCGCCGCGACCAGCGCGAGATGAGGGGTTCTTTTTGCTCCTTGGCTGACATTTTATGAATTTATAAATGTAATCAATGTGTTACTTCAACGCCTGGAAGCCACGCCTTTATCCTTGCTGCTGGCGTAACGGGGTTCCTGCTTGGGCTCCGGACGGTAATGCGTGGCGACTAACTCGGCGATATGCGGCAGCAGGTCTTCAGGCAGCGCAACGCTGTCGACATTTTCGCCGCTGTCCACCCAGCCAACGCCTTCGAGGTAGCTGGCAGTGATGTACTCCGGACGCGCGATCTCGCCGTCCATCCGCCACATCACGAAGATTTTGGGCCGCGAGGACGTAATGTTCACGTAATAACCTTCCGCTTCTCTCGGATCGAGCCGCAAAACCAGTCCCGGGAACAGGATCTGCTCGGTGCGCTCGTCGGTGTATATAGCTTTTTGTGTTTGATCCGCGGCTGGCGTGTCACGCACGATACCCTTGGCTTCCCACCGCTCTGTTGCCCAGCGGTCACTTCCGCGCAGCCGTTCCATAATTACCGTAAACGAAAAAACGCTCGCGCTACCCGCTGGTTTGTTTTCTGACATGAGCGCATTGTGCGTCAGTCGCATCGGCTCCGCAACACGAAACGCAAGTAAATACCTGATTTGCAAGTAATGCCTTCCTTGCGCCTGAAGCGCGTCCTTTGTCATAATCCAAGCTTCCCGGCTGCCTTCAACTGCAAACGATCACATGAACGGACCGCACACCACCAGCCTTGCTCCCAATGCGGCGACAGCCCGTGACACGCTGGGCCGTCCGTTGCGCGACCTGCGCATTTCGGTCACCGATCGCTGCAATTTCCGCTGTGTCTATTGCATGCCCAAGGAAGTGTTCGGCAACGACTATCAGTTCCTGGAACGCAAAGCGCTGCTGAGCTTCGAGGAGATCGTGCGGCTTGCGCGCGTATTCAAGGCGCTGGGCGTGGAGAAAATTCGCCTGACCGGCGGCGAGCCGCTGGTCCGCCGCAAGATCGAGCAACTGGTGGCGATGCTGGCTGCGCTTGACCTCGACCTCACGCTCACTACCAATGGCTCATTACTGGCGAAAAAAGCACAGGCGCTCAAGGATGCCGGGTTAAAGCGCGTAACAGTCAGCCTTGATTCGCTCGACGATGAGATATTCATGCGCATGAACGACGTCGACTTTCCCGTGACGCGTGTACTCGAAGGCATAGAAGCCGCCGCTGCCGCCGGGCTGGCACCGGTCAAAATCAACATGGTGGTCAGGCGCGGCATGAACGAGGACAGCATCCTGCCGATGGCGCGCTATTTCAGGCAGTCGGGCCATATCCTGCGCTTCATCGAGTACATGGATGTCGGCAGCACCAACGGCTGGCGCATGGACGACGTTGTCACCGCAAGCGAAATCGTCGACACCATAAGCGCCGAAATGCCACTCGAGCCGGCCGTTCCTAATTACCGCGGCGAAGTCGCAGAACGCTGGCGTTACAAGGACGGATCGGGCGAGATCGGCGTCATTGCATCGGTCACCCAGGCGTTCTGCCGCGACTGCACCCGGGCGCGCATTTCAACCGAAGGCCAGCTCTACACCTGTTTGTTCGCCACCAGCGGCCACGATCTGCGCGAACTGCTGCGCAAAGGGGCATCGGACCGCGACATCCTCGACTCGATAAGCACCGTGTGGAGCAAGCGTGACGACCGCTACTCCGAAATCCGCACTGACCATACTGAAAAACTCGAAAAAATAGAAATGTCCTACATAGGAGGGTAATGGGTTATGAGCAATGTGTAATGAGTCAAACAAGCGTAAATTGATCTCATCACTCATCACTCATCACTCATCACTCGCATGACCTACCGCCCCACCATCACCCAGACCAACCGCCCCCCCACCTTCGAAGTCGAAGCCATCGACGAGCAGGGCGCAGCACGCATCACCGCGATCGCCGGCGAGCATCCGCTGACGCTGTATGTCGACAAGCGCGAAATCGTGACGCTGATGACCATGGGCCTGGCGCCCGAGGCGCTGGCGATCGGTTATTTGCGCAACCAGCGCCTGGTGCGCGCCATCGATGACATCGCCGCGGTCCAGGTGGACTGGGAAACGGATGCCGTCGCGGTCACCACGCGCAAGGCGATCAAGGGGCTGGATAAAAAAATGAAAAAGCGCACCGTCACCACCGGCTGCGGCCAGGGCACGGTGTTCGGCGATCTGATGGACGAGATCGACACCATAAAATTGCGCGACGATGTGCGGCTGCCAGAGGAGGCGTTGTTTTCTCTGCTCGACGCCTTGCGCCGCCATGAAACGATATACAAGAGCGCCGGTGCGGTGCATGGCTGCGCGCTGGCCGCGTATGGCTCCGATGGCGCTGAAATCCTGCACTTTGTCGAAGATGTCGGGCGCCACAATGCGGTGGACGCGATCGCCGGCCAGATGTGGCTGGACCGCATCGACGGCTCCGACAAGATTTTCTACACCACCGGCCGCCTCACCTCGGAAATGGTGATCAAGGCCGCCCAGATGCAGATCCCGTTCCTGGTGTCGCGCTCCGGCCTCACCCAGATGGGTTACGAGATCGCCCGCAAGACCGGCATCACCATGATCGGCCGCGCCGTGAACAAGCACTACCTGCTGTTCACCGGCAAACACCGCTTCGTGAGATCTGTCGTGCCGACGATGTTGGCCTGACGGCGGCTGTTCCAAGTTTCAAGTTTCAAGTTCAAATTGGATACCGTGAATAGCCCTGAAGCACAACTTCAAACCAGCAACTCGAAACCTGAAACCGCAAGGATCACAGGCGTGATCCTCGCCGGCGGCCAGGGCCGGCGCATGGGCGGCGTCGACAAGGGCCTCCAGTTATTGCGTGGCAAACCGATGGTGCATTGGGTCATTGAACGTTTATCGCCGCAGGTCGATGAAGTTCTCGTCAACGCCAACCAGAATCTCGAGGCTTATACCCGTTTCGGCTACCGCGTCATTCCGGATGAAATCGGCGGGTTCGCCGGGCCGCTGGCCGGCCTGCAACGCGGTCTCACGGAAGCCCAACATGAACTGGTCGCCACAGTACCGTGCGACTCACCCTTTCTACCGCACGACCTGATCGAACGTTTGCATCTGGGCATGCAGCGGGACGGAGCCGAGATAGCCGTGGCCAAAACCGGCGCTCAGGCGCACCCGGTATTCTGTTTGTGCCGCAAGCAGGTGTTGCCCGGGTTAACCGCCTTTCTTGCCGCCGGCGGCCGCAAGATCGACGCCTGGTATGCAAAACTCAATGTCACGGAAGTACTTTTCGATGACGAGGCCGCCGCCTTCAGCAATATCAATACGGAATCCGAGCTGAAAAACTTCGAGGCCGAAATTCGCCCCTAGATCAGGATGCGGGTAACGCCCGTTGTGCTCAAGTGGTCGTAACGCCACCCAAACCATCTGCTATGCCGAGTGGGCTGCTGCCGGCTCCGGACTTTCATCCGCGAGCAGTTCCTCCGGCTCGGCGATGAAATAGCCCTGGGCAAAATCGATCTTGAGCAAGGTCAATTTTTCCAGCACTTCGGCGTCTTCCACTGATTCAGCGACGGTTTGCATGCCCAGGATGTGGCTGATGCGGTTGATCGCCTCGACAATCGCATAATCCATCGGGTCGACCGCGATGTCCTTGACGAACATGCCGGCTATTTTCAGATAATCGACCGGCAAAAATTTGAGGTAAGCAAAAGACGACATGCCGGTGCCGAAATCGTCGAGCGAAAACCGGCATCCCAGCTCCTTCATTTCGCGCATCAGGTCCGAGGCCTGCGTGAGATTCGAAATCGCCGTGGTCTCCGTGATCTCGAAACACAGCAAACCGCGCGGCAGCTGGTAGCGGGTCAGCAGGTTGCGCAGAAACTCCGGGAAGCTCTTGTCGTTGATGCTGGCGCCGGATATGTTGACCGAATAGGAACCGAGCCCCGGGCCAGGCGGCAACCGCACGGCGGCGGTGCTGAAGTGGCGATGCAGAAACTCGACCAGCGAGCTGATCACCCAGCGCTCGATCGATGTCAGCAAATTGTAGCGCTCGGCCGCCGGCATGAAGGCGGTGGGCGGCACCAGATTTCCTGACTGGTCCAGCATGCGCACCAGCACTTCGTAATGCAATCCCGGCTCGGCGTCGGGGCTGAGCGGCTGTATCAGCTGGCGGTAAAGCCGGAACTGCCCGCGCTCGAATGCATTGTTGATCTGGGCCACAACCTGCAACTCGCTGTGTTTTACCGAAAAATCGCTTTCACCCTGCCGGTGCACCTGGACCCGGTCACGGCCCTTGCTCTTGGCGTCGTAGCAGCAGGCATCGGCAAGACTCAGCACGCGGCTCAGGTCGCCGCTGTCCGGGGTCAGTGGCACCAGTCCGATACTCACACCCACACTGAAGGTCTTGTTCTCCCATACAAAACGAAACTCGCGCACGGTCTCGCGCATGGCATTGGCGATGCGCAGCGCCTGATCGAGCGGACACGACTCGAGCAGCGCGCCGAATTCGTCTCCTCCCAGGCGCGCCAGGGTGTCGCTGCCGCGCATGCGGGACATCATGACGGCCGTGAGTTGCCGCAACAGTTCGTCGCCGGCACCGTGACCGCAGGTGTCGTTCACCGCTTTGAAATTATCCAGGTCCATGAACATCAGCGCATGTTCCCGGCTGCCGGAATTGGCAGTCTCTATGAGCCCGGTCAGGCGGCGCTCGAATTCGCGCCGGTTGACCAGACCGGTCAGCGCATCATGGCTCGCCTGCCAGACCAGTTGCTGCGACATGGCCCGGATCTGGCTGATGTCATGAAATACCACGATCATGCCCAGCACGCGGTCATTGCGGCTGCGTATCGCCTCCAGTGAATAACGAATCGGGCATTCCCGGCCGTTGCGGTCCACCAGCCGCACCGATCCCGAATCCCGTTCTTCCCGCGAACCCGCAGCATCCGCAGAGAATGGTTCTACAGCCCGACCCGTGCGTTCATCGATTACGCGATAAATCTCCTCCAGCGGCTTGCCTTGAGCCTCAGGCGTGAGCCAGCCCGTGTAACGCTCAGCGACCGGATTCAGGTATTCAACCCGGCCCTTGGCGTTGGTGGTGATCACGCCATCGCCGATCGAATGCAGCGTAACCTGCGCCAGTTCTTTTTCGAACAGCAGCTCATTTTCGGCGCGCCCCACCTGGCGCATGATCAGGGCCGCGAGAAATCCCGCCGCCAGCAAAACCAGCACCCAGACGCCGACGATCAGCAGGATGACGTTACGCGCCGCGCCACCCGCCTTCTTTATCTGGTTCTGCGTGATGATCCGCCCCTGCTCCTGCAACAGATAAAGCGCGTCCTTTATCTCATCCTGCGCTTCGCTGCTCTTTACTATGAGACTGATGGATGCTGCAGCAGTACCCGATGCCATAAGTATTGCCGCAATATCGTCGCCCGCCTGGCCCGCCCTTTCAACCGAGACGTAGGCTTTCCTTGATTCCGGCAGTCCGGCACCGACCGGGTCGAGCTTGCGAAGGCGCCCAGCGTTTTCCAGGGCCGCGCGTGTAAGCGCCTGATAGCGCTGAAAAGCCTGGTCGCGAAGGGCCGGATTTTCAGTCTCCACCAGAATTTTCATTTCCTGGGAGCGTCCGCGCGTAGCTTGCAGTGCTGCGGAGATCAGCCCGGCCCGGGTCTGCTGGTCCCGAATGGTTTCGCCAATCTGGCGGTTAATGGTTTCGACTCGCGACATGCCGGCAACGGTCATGGCCAGCAGCAATGCGAGCAGCGCTGCGCAAGCCGCGAGCAGCGCGTACCTCGATTTCAATGTCGGCCAGGTGAACGCCATGTCAGCAGCCAGACCGAGGAGTTCCGGCAGCAGAAGCGTCACCGGCATCCGGAAACCCGCTGGCGTGCCGTATCCGCAGCGCAGGATCCTGCTTGAAGAAAAGCGCGAGCTGGCGGTAGACCTCCGGATACGCCGTCCGCAATGTCTGCGGCATCTCAAAAAAAGCCTCGCCTGTCACCGCGAAAAATTCCGCAGGATCTTCCGCAGCATAAGGATCGAGAGTGGTTTGCTCCCCCGACTCAACACGCCTGCAAAAATCGGCATAGGCGCCGTCAAAGGCCACGGACCACGCCTCCCGGCTCATGCCGGCGTGCAGTGGAGGAAAACCGTTGGCATCCCCATTGAGCATGTCTAGTTTGTGCGCAAACTCATGGATGATGACATTGTAGCCGGTCGCCTGGTCCGGCGCCGCGGCATCCGCCCAAGACAGAATGAGCGGCCCCTGGTGCCACGATTCTCCCGCCATCGGCTCCCGCACCTGGTGCATCACGCCATTGTCGTCCATGTGTTCATATTCGGCCACAAATTCGTGCGGATACACGATAACCTCCCGCCATCCGCAGTAGTAATTCAGATCGAGGTTCAGGATCAGAATACACGCCTGGGCCGCGATAGCGTAGCGTATTTCGTCACATACAGTGAGGCCGCCCGCGCCGTGAATCCCCTTCTGATGCAGGAATAAAATCACCCATTCACGCAAACGCGCGCGCTCGGCATCCGTCATGACTCTGATAAACGAATAACGGTTCACGATTTCCAGCCAGACGGACTCGTCGAAACCGGCCCGGCGCACGATTCTGGCGCGACGCCAGCGTTTAAACCAGACCATGGGTCAGCACGCCGATTCGGTAATCATTTCAGCATTTTGAGCGCGGCAGGTTCCTGCACTATGGCTCCTGTCATCAGCTCCGCCCGATCCGGCAGGAATATCATTACCGTCAGTACTGCACGGGAGGTAATTTTAATGATCGGAGCGCAGCCGCCCATGCCGGCACTATCCCTGGTTTTCATCCTTGACCTCGACCGATCGCAACGACGGCGATTCATCCCGGTCAAGCTCAACGCGCTCTATGCTCGAAAAACGATCGGATATCTTGCGGCTGCTGATCTGCACCTGTTCCGCATCTTCATGCGCCTGGCGCACATGGTCGGCAAGTTTGCGCATGCGCTCGTCGAATCGCGCGAAGTCCTTGCCAAGCTTGCCAAGTTCGTCCTTTATGATGTGGATCTGCCTGCGCGTCTCAACGTCTTTGAGCACTGCACGCGCGGTGTTCAAAACCGCCATCATCGTGGTCGGCGACACGACCCAGACGCGCCGCTGCATCGCATAATTGACGATATCGGCATGATACGCATGGATTTCCGCGAACACCGCTTCCGCCGGCACGAACATTACCGCGCCGTCTGAAGTGACTCCGGGAATGATGTACTTGCCGCAAATGTCGTCGATATGTTTTTTCAGGTCGGTCTTGAACTGGCGTTGCGCCGCCGCACGCTCGACCTCGGACAAGCTGCTGTCGAGCATGCGATGGTAGTTCTCGAGCGGAAACTTGGAGTCTATGCATACCGACCCCGTCGGCTCGGGAAGCTTGAGCAGACAGTCCACGCGCGTGCCGTTTGGCAGCACCTGCTGCATGCGATAGCTGCTCTGCGGCAGCACATCGCGCACCAGCGCCTCCAGCTGCACCTCGCCAAATGCCCCCCGCGCGCGCTTGTCCCCGAGCAGTTCCTGCAGGCTGACGACGTTGCTGGCCAGACCTTCAATTTTTTTCTGCGCCTCGTCTATCGTCGCAAGACGGGTCATGACATTCACAAATGTCTCATTGGTCTTGCGGAAGCCCTCATCCAGGCGTTCGCTCACGCGGCCGCTGATCTGCTCCAGCCGCTCGTCTATTTTCCGTGTCAGGGCTTCAATCGAGGTGGTGAACTGCAGCGTCGAGCGATGCATGGTGTTCTGGATCAGTTCCTGCTCGGCGCGGCTTTCATCGGCAAGTATTTTTTGCAGTGCTTCCCGATTCTGCGCCAGACTCCCGTTCAGCGCCGTTTGCAGCGCCTGCAGAGCCTCTCGTGTCTGCGCCAGCTCACGGCCGGTCAGTTCACGCAGCCGGTCGGAAGTGTCAGTAAGGGCGGCGCCGACGCGTTCCGCCTGTTTCACCAGCCCGTCGTGCAGATCGACGAGCATGGCGCGATGATTCTGCTCCAGCACCGCGCCCAGTTGTCCGGGCAGGTCCCTGACCGCACGCGCCAGCACCATCAGCCGCAGGGCCAGAGCCCCCAGTGCAATCAGGACAAATACAGCGAGTAGCGGGAAAATAACTTCGGACATGGCCATCTGCAAAATTTAAGGAATTATAACCCAGGCCGTCCGCTCAACCCGGATTGCGCAACGCCTGCAGCGGCGCGGTGCGAAGCATCCGGCGCGTGCCCAGATATCCGGCAGCCGCAACGCCGGCAGCGCCGCAGACGATCCCGGCCACCCAGACGGACCAGTTGAAGCTGAAGGCAAGATTCAGGATCCGGGATGCCAGAACCGAGCCCAGGGTATTGGCGCCCGCGGCTGCGATCAATCCGGCGAGCGCGCCGATCACCGCAAACTCGGCCAGATTGGCACGCGACAGCTGTCCGCCGCTCGCCCCGAGGGTGCGCATGATCGCCGCGCGGTACAGGCGCTCGTCCTGGGTGCTGGCGATCGCCGCATAAAGCACCGCCAGCCCCGCAAGCAGGGTAAACAGAAACACGAACTGCACCGCACGCGCCACCTGGTCCATGATTTTCTGCACCTGGGCCATGACCTGCGCCACGTCGATCAGAAGAAAATTGGGAAACTGCCTGACCAGCGCATTGAGCAATTCGACATTGCCGGGCGGCAGATAGAAATTCGTGATGTAGCTTACCGGTTGATTATCAAGCAACCCCGGCGGTGCTACCACGAAGAAATTGACATTGAAACTGTCCCAGTCCACCTTGCGCAGGCTGGTTACCGTGGCGGTAATGACGGTGCCGGCAATATCATAGGTCAGTTCGTCACCGGGAACCACGCGCAGCGCTGCGGCAATGCCCTCCTCCATCGAGAACTGGGCTTTGCGGGCTGTTGCTTTCGGCCACCACGTTCCGGCAACGATCCGGTTGTCCGCCTGCATGTGATCCGCCCATGACAGGTTGAATTCCCGGTCGACCAGGCGGCGCGCCCGGTCGTCGCTGTAATCAGCCGACGATACGGTGCGGTCGTTGATCTTGATCAGACGTCCCCGCACCATGGGGAACACCGCGGGTTTGGCCATCCCGCGCGTCGCAAAAAAATCAACAAGCGGTTTGAGTTGATCGGGCTGGATATTGATGACGAAACGATTGGGTGCATCGCGCGGCAGGCTGGTTTGCCAGGCCGCCAGCAGATCACCGCGGATCAGGGTGAGTGTCAGCAGCGCCATGACGCCTATGCCCAGGGCCACAATCTGGATGACGCTGCCCAATGTCCGGCGCCGCAGGTTGGCGATACCGAAGCGCCAGCTTACGCCGCTGCTCCTGAAACCGGACAGCAGCCGCAGCAGCAACCACGTCGCCAGCCCGGCCAGCACCATGGCAACGGCAAACCCTCCGAACACCAGCATGCCCAGTTTGAAATCATGCGCTTTCAGCAGGATCATGGCGCCTATCACGGAAAAACCAAGCAGGTAGCCCGCAATTCCGGTTCCGCCGGGCATCCCGAACTCCCGCCGCAAAACGCGCAACGTCGAAACCCGGCCCAGACTGATGAGCGGCGGCAACGCAAAGCCCAGCAGCAGCGCCATGCCGGTGATCAGGCCATGCAGCACCGGCACTGCCCCTGGCGGCGGCAATTGCACCGCGACGAGGCCACCCAGCCAGTATGCAAGCGCCGCCTGCGCGGCCACGCCAAGCGCGCAACCGACGACGCTCGCTATCAAGCCCAGAAGCACAAAATGCATGACATACAAACGCACCAGCTGGCCCTGGCTTGCGCCAAGGCAGCGCATAATGGCGCAGCCGTCGAGATGGCGCTGCAGGAAACGCCGCGTGGCCAGCGCAATCGCGACCGCGGCGATGATCACACTTACTATTGCAGCCAGGCTCAGGAATTTTTCCGCGCGATCCAGCGCCGAGCGGATCTCGGGTCTCGCGTCGCGTATCCCTTCAACCCGCTGCCCGGGCTGCAGGCGCGTCGATGCCCATTCCCGGTACCCTTCCACGCGCTCGGCGGAACCTGCGATCTGCAAGCGATATTTGATACGGCTGCTGTCCTGAACCAGACCGGTGGCCCCGATATCGGACTCATTCAGAATAACGCGCGCACCGGCGTTGATGAACCCGATCGCGCTGTCGGGCTCCTGCGTGAGTATCGCGGCGACTCTGAACACGCCGGCACCGAGATCCACGCTGTCGCCGATGGCCAGTTCAAGCTGCGTGTAGAGTTTCTCGTCGACCCACGCCGTTCCAGGCGCGGGAATGGATTGCGCACGGCGATCGGGGCCATACAGGCGGTCGGTTATGCGCAATTCGCCGCGCAACGGGTACCCCGCGCTGACCACTTTGACACTGGAAAGCGCGTTTCTGTCGCGGTGTACCATCATGCTCGGAAAACGCATCATGCGCGTCACCGCAAGCTGGCGGCGGAATGCCTCGCGTTCGAATTCCCGTGGCAGCGGGCGATCGGCAACCACCACCAGGTCTGCACCGAGCAATTGGTCCGCCTGTCGGTTCAGCGCGCGGTGCACGCGGTCGGTAAAAAAATCGACGGTGGTCACGCCTGCAACTGCAATGACCACGGCCATGGCGATCAGCGCCAGTTCTCCGGCGCGGCCATCACGCAGCAGCAGGCGCAGCGCCAGTCTGATTTCCTTGAAGAGTTTCATATCAGCGCCAGGAAATGCGTGAGGCGTTCGGACCTGCGCGGGCTTTCTTCACACTCCTCACGTCTTATGCCTCATTTTTCTGCAGCATGCCGCCCACCAGCCGCAGCATGCGGTTGCAGCGGCGCGACAAAGTCTCGTCATGGGTGACCAGCAACAGCGTGGCGCCGCGCTCGCGATTGAGTTCGAACATGAGTTCGATGATGCGGGCGCCGGTCTCGGCGTCGAGATTGCCGGTCGGCTCGTCTGCAAGCAGCAGCGCCGGCCGCGTCACGAACGCCCGGGCGATCGCAACGCGCTGCTGTTCGCCACCCGAAAGCTGCTTGGGATAATGTCCCAGCCGGTCGCCAACGCCGACACGCTCCAGCAGTTCGCGCGCCGCCTTGCTCGCGCCAGTGTCGCCGGCCAGTTCCAGCGGCAGCATGACATTTTCTAGCGCGGTGAACTCAGGCAACAATTGAAACGACTGGAACACGAAACCCATCATGCGGCCGCGCAACGCGGCACGCCCGTCTTCGTCGAGGGAAAACAGGTCATGGCCGTTGATCGCCACCGATCCGGAGGTCGGCGTGTCGAGTCCGGCCATCAGGCCGAGCAGCGTCGACTTGCCCGAGCCTGAAACACCGACTATGGCAACGGCCTCTCCGGCGTTCACCTTGAAGCTGATGTCCCGAAGTATGGTCAGTTGCGCGCCGCCGGTGGTAACCTGTTTGCCCAAATCGGCAACCTGGACTATGGCTGTGCTCAAAGTTTCACTCATGTTTATGCGTTTTCTTTGTGTTCTGATACTGATACTGCCGTCGGCGGCCAGTCTCGCTGCGACCATCGTCGTCTACGGCGACAGTCTGTCGGCCGGCTACGGGCTGCCACAGGAGCAGGGCTGGGCACACTTGCTGCAGATAAAACTGCATGCGGAAAAGCTGGATTATAAAGTAGTCAATCTGAGCATCAGCGGGGAAACCACGCTCGGCGGCAAAAACCGCATTGCACACGCGCTGGAGGCGCACCGGCCCGCTCTCGTGATTCTGGCCCTCGGCGCCAATGACGGGCTGCGCGGTCAGAGTCTGGCTGCCATGCGCGCCAACCTTGAGGCGATAATACAGGCGTGCCGTAAATCCAATGCCCGGGTATTGCTCATAGGCATGCGTCTGCCGCCCAATTATGGCGCCAATTATGGCGAAAAGTTTCATCAGGTGTTCGTCGATCTTGCACGAAAACGCAAGCTGCCGCTGGTCCCTTCCTGTTCGAGGGTTTTGGCGGCGACCGCACACTGTTCCAGGCCGACGGCATCCATCCGGCCGCCCCGGCGCAAGCCATAATGATGGAAACGGTGTGGAAAACGCTGCGGCCGCTGCTGCAGTAGCATTCCCGCAAGCCATGCCGGCTCGATCAGACCACTGATACGGACGCCACCCCTGTAGCGAGAGTCCCGATCTGCGCTGCAAACTGGAAACCCTGTTCGCGAAAAATCCTGAGCACTTCGGGGGCGGATGCGGCATCGCATGCCACCAGCAGACCGCCACTGGTCTGGGGATCGGTCAGAAGTTTCCGGTGCCAGTCCGGAGCGCCAGCGGGCAGCATGACGTCGCGCCCGTAGCTTGACCAGTTACGGTCGGAGGCGCCGGTAACATATCCCAGTTCCAGCAAGTGACGGGCTGCCGACAGCACCGGTATTTGTCCGAAGCTGATCTCGGCCGCGAGCCTGGATCCACGGCAGATTTCGAGCAGATGACCGAGCAGGCCGAATCCGGTGACATCGGTCATCGCATGCACGCCCGGCATGTCCGCCAGCGCTATGCCCGGTGTATTGAGTTGCGTTGCGGATTCAAGCATCTGCTTATAGGCTTTATCGTGCAATTCGCCTTTTTTGAGTGCAGCACTGAGGATGCCCACGCCCAGCGCCTTGCCGAGTATCAGCACATCGCCATGCCGTGCCCGGTCGTTGCGCTTGACCTTGTCCGGGTGCACCAGTCCGAGCGCCACCAGGCCGTAAATCGGCTCCGTGGAATCGATAGAATGTCCGCCTCCTATCGGGATCCCAACCGCCTCGCATACCGAATGGCCTCCGGCAACGATATTCTGGATAACTTCAACCGGGATCTTCCCTACCGGCATGCCCAGCAACCCGAGCGCGAGGAAGGGCCGGGCCCCCATCGCATAGATATCTGAAATCGCATTGGTCGCCGCAATGCGGCCGAAATCATAGGGATCATCGACGATGGGCGTGAAAAAATCCGTCGTCGCAACGATGGCCTGGGTATCGTTGATGCGATACACCGCCGCATCGTCGCTCGACTCATTGCTGACCAGCAGATCCGGGAAGACCTGGGTGACCGGCGACTTGGCTAGCACTTCGCTCAGCAACGCTGGCGTCAGTTTGCAGCCTCAGCCGCCACCGTGGGTCAACTGGGTGAGCTTAATCGGTGCTGAATCAAGAGGTTTGTTCATTTTTCCCGTAAACTATAGACATGTTTGTGAAAAAGGATTCCATCGCGACAAAAGAGACCCCCGCGTCCAGGGCATTGCGAAGCACGCGCACCACTGTCAGGGGACCCGCCACGGCAACCGTAGCACAACTGTCCGAGTTTGACGAGATTATAGACGTCCGCTCTGAAGACGAATACGCCGAAGACCACATTCCAGGCGCCATCAATTGTCCGGTGCTCGACAACGTGCAGCGCGCGCAGGTCGGCACGCTGCACAAGCAGTCGTCCGCGTTTGAAGCCAAGAAAGTCGGCGCGGCGCTGGTCAGCGCCAATATTGCGCGGCACCTGAGCGAATGTTTTCCTGAGCGCCCGCGCAACTGGCGACCGCTCATCTATTGCTGGCGCGGCGGCAACCGCAGCGGTGCGCTGGCCCACGTCCTGCACCAGATCGGCTGGCGCGTCGCACAGCTTGACGGCGGCTACAAATCCTATCGCCGCGCCGTGGTAGACGATCTGGCCAAACTGCCCCGCAAATTCCGCTGGCGTGTCATCTGCGGTCTTACCGGCACCGGCAAAAGCCGGCTGCTGCGTGCGCTGACGGCCAGCGGCGCCCAGGTGCTCGATCTCGAAGCGATAGCGGCACACCGCGGTTCCGTACTCGGTGATCTGCCCGATGCGCCGCAACCATCGCAAAAAATGTTCGACAGCATGGTGTGGGACAAGTTGCGCAATTTTTCTCCGCAGCGCCCGGTCTTTGTCGAAGCCGAAAGCAAAAAAATTGGCAACCTGCGAGTGCCTGAGGCCCTGATAGCCGAGATGTGGGAAAGCGATTCGATCAGGCTGGAAGCCCCCGTGCCGGTTCGCACCGCGCTGCTCAAGGAAGAATATGCGCATTTCCTGAGCAACCCCGCGGTGCTGATCGGAAAACTTGAATGCCTTACCGCGCTTTACGGCCACAGCACCATCGCGCACTGGAAGTCGCTTACGCTTGAAAAAAAATGGGAAGAACTGATCGAAGAACTGCTGATCAGGCACTACGATCCCGCCTATACCCGCTCGACGCTCAAGCATTACCCGGGCCTGGCGCACGCCCCCACGCTCCAGCTTGAGGCGGCTGATGATGCACGCTTTGACAGGCTCGCCGAACTCTGCATTGCCCGCGACACATGACTATTACGACACTACCCAAGAGACGCACATTGCTGTTGCTGCTGGCCGCTCTTGCCATTCTCTGGTTCGGCAACCTCGACTACCGCAAACTGGTGCGCCCAGACGAAGGCCGTTACGCGGAGATACCGCGGGAAATGACGGCCAGTGGCGACTGGCTGACCCCGCGCCTGAACGGCGTCAGGTATTTCGAAAAACCACCACTGCAGTACTGGGCCACCGCTACCGCATACAAAGTGTTCGGCGAGCATCATTGGACCGTGCGGATATGGCCGGCGGCGACCGGCTTTGCCGGCATCGTGCTGGCCTATTTCATCGGCACGATACTGTTTGGCGCGCCGGCCGGCCTGTATGCGGCGTTGATACTGGCGAGCAGCCTCGGTTACGTGCTGGTTGCCCACATCGCCACCCTCGACATGGGGCTGACTTTTTTCATGACCCTGATCCTGGGCGGGCTGCTGCTCGGGCTGCGCCAGCAGGCAACGCCGGCCGAAAACCGGCTATGGATGCACGTGGCGTGGGCGGGAATGGCACTCGCCACATTGAGCAAAGGGCTGATCGGCGTCGCGTTGCCGGTCATGGTGCTCGCCGCCTACATCATCCTGCAAAGGGATTTCGGCCTGCTGCGACGCCTGCGCCTGTGGACGGGCGGATTGCTGTTCCTCGTCATCGCAGCACCGTGGTTTGTGGCGGTATCCATCGCCAATCCCGGGTTCTTCGACTTTTTTTTCATACACGAGCATTTCCAGCGGTTTTTGACCCAGGCACATCGCCGCCCCGGACCATGGTGGTATTTCCTTCCCGTCCTCGCACTAACTATCCTGCCATGGCTGAGCATTTTGTGCGATGCCTTGCCCCGCTCCTGGAAAGCGCGCGGAACGACAGCCGAGTTCCAACCGCAACGGCTCCTGCTATTGTGGGTTGTGCTGATATTCGTCTTTTTCTCGGTATCCGGGTCCAAACTCCCCTCATACATCATGCCAATTTATCCTGCGCTCGCTCTGCTCATGGGCCTTTATCTGAGCGAACGGCAAGCGACCACGCTGCTGTGGCATCTGGCTCCGCTGCCGGTGCTTGGCGCGATCGTCGTGGCGCTGGCGCCGCAGGCCGTACGGTTTGCCAGCGACGAGGTCCCGATCGTGCTATATGAAGCGTACGTGCCGTGGCTCTACGCCACCGGCGGCGTTTTCCTGCTCGGCGCCGGATACGCGCTGTACCGTTGCTGGCGCGGCGGCATGGTCACGGCACTGATCGTATTATCTTTGTCGAGTCTGGCAGCCGGCCAACTGGCGATGATGGGACACGACAGCCTGGCGCGTGCCTCATCCGCTTATTATCTGGCACGGGAAATCGCCCCGTATATGAAGCCCGATGCTCCGTTCTACAGCGTCGGCACCTACGAGCAGACGCTCCCCTTCTACATCAAACGCCCGGTCACTCTGGTTGCCTTCGCTGACGAGATGGCATATGGTCTCGCCCAGGAACCGCACCTGGGGTTGCGTGATATGGCTGAATTCGAGCGCGCCTGGCGCAATGATCGTTACGCACTGGCCCTGATGACGCCCGGGAAATACACGGAGCTCGAGAAATCCGGATTGCCGATGCAGGTCATCGCCCGCGATACCCGGCGCGTGGTCGTCAGTAACACGGTGCAAGGCCCAACCATTCCATCCCGCCCTGCCCTAGAGTCCAAACCATGAATGCCCTGAGTTTCTCCCTGGTGCTGTGCGGTGTGCTGCTCAATGCCGCCGCACAACTGCTGCTTAAGGCCGGCACCAACGCCATAGGCGTTTTCGAGTTTTCACGTGAAAACATCCTGCCGGTGGGATGGAAAGTCGCCTCTGAACCCCATATCATCAGCGGTTTGGCCTGCTATGTGATCAGCGTTGTCGTCTGGATCATGGCCTTGTCACGGGTTGAAGTAAGCATTGCTTACCCCATGCTGTCCATCGGCTATGTCGTCAACGCCATTGCCGCCTGGTATCTGTTTGGTGAAGCGGTGACCGTGATGCGGCTCACCGGCATCGGTTTTATCATCATCGGCGTTTTTATTGTTGCCAGAAGTTAGTATTTGGCGGCCGTAAGGTGTAATCAAAAATAATGGAATATCTGCCTTTTACCCGTCCCACGATAGACGAAGAAACCATTCAGGGCGTGGTCCAGGTACTGCGCTCGGGATGGATCACCAGCGGACCGCGGGTGCTGGCGCTGGAACAGGCGCTTTCGGCCTATCTCGGCGGACGGCAGATACGCGCCTTGACTTCCGCCACCGGCGCACTCGAGGTCGCACTGCGGGTCTGTGACATCGGGCCCGGCGATGAAGTCATTACCCCCGCATTGAGTTTCACTGCAACCCCCAACGTGGTGATGCGCGTGGGCGCAAAGCCGGTGTTCGTGGACGTTGACCTCGACACCCGCAATGTCAACCTGAGTCAGGTGGAGGCGGCGATTACTCCAAATACAAAGGCGATCATGCCGGTGCACTTCGCCGGATTGCCGGTGGATATGGATCGCCTCTATGCACTGGCCAAACAGCACGGACTGAGAGTCATAGAGGATGCAGCCCATGCCATAGGCAGCAGCTGGCGCGGAAAAAAAATCGGCAGCTTCGGCGATGTGGTCTCATTCAGCTTTCATCCCAACAAGAACATGACCACCATCGAAGGCGGCGCCTTGTCCCTGCCAGGCGAGGCCGAGGCCAAGGCTGTCGACCTGCAGCGCTTTCATGGTATTCGCAAGGACGCCAACGGCGATATGGACGTCGTGCTGCCCGGCGGCAAGTACAACCTGACCGATGTCGCGGCCTGCGTCGGCATCGGCCAGCTCAGGCAACTCGATGCGTTCAACGCCAGGCGCAAGGCACTGGCAGCGCATTATTTCGACCATATGCAGACCAATCCAGCGCTGCTGCTGCCCGCCCGCGGCGATGAGGGCCACAGCTGGCACATGTTCGCACCACTGCTGCCGTTGGACAAACTGCGCATCAACCGTCAGCAATTCATTCAAATGATGCACGAGCAGGGTATCGGCGTCGGTATCCATTACCCTGCCATGCACCTGTTCTCCTTATACCGTAAGCTCGGATACCAGGCAGGGGATTTTCCCAAAACCGAGCGTATCGGCCGGGAAACCGTCACCTTGCCGCTGTTTCCCGGCATGGAGTCCGCGGATGTCGAGCGCGTGTGCCAGGCGGTGAGCGATATCATTGTAGAATCGCGATCATGAACACGCCGCATGTATCAATAATCATCCCGGTGTACAACGAAGAGCCCGGACTGCAGGCTTTATTCGACCGCCTCTACCCTGCCCTGGATGGCCTGGGCGCGACCTATGAAATCATTTTCATCGATGACGGCAGCCACGATCACTCGGCGGCATTGCTGCGGGAACAGTTCGACAGGCGGCCTGACGAGACGCGGGTCGTGCTGCTCAACAGCAACTTTGGCCAGCATCTTGCGATCATGGCCGGTTTCGAGCACAGCCGGGGCGAGGTCATCGTCACGCTCGACGCCGATCTACAGAACCCGCCCGAGGAAATCCCCAAACTTCTGGCGAAAATCAGCGAAGGCTATGATTATGTCGGGTCTATCCGCATGGCGCGGCGCGACAGCCGGTTCCGGCGCTGGGCCTCGCGCCTGCTTAACTCGATACGCGAGCGCACCACCCGCATCAAAATGACCGACCAGGGCTGCATGCTGCGCGCATACAGCCGCACCATCGTCGCTGCGATCAACAGTTGCCGCGAAGTCAACGCCTTCATTCCGGCGCTGGCCTATACCTTCGCCCGCAATCCGACGGAGGTCGAGGTCCGGCACGAAGAGCGCACGGCCGGGGAGTCCAAATATTCGCTGTACAAACTCGTGCGGCTTAATTTCGACCTGATGACCGGTTTTTCTATTGCTCCGCTGCAATTGTTCTCGATTCTGGGCATTTTTGTTTCACTGGCCTCGATGGCAACCTACGTCATCGTCATCGGCAGCCGCTGGCTGAACTCCGGCAGTCTGTGGGAAGGGCTGCGCGCACTGTTCGACCGCGACATCCTGGCGTTTTTCCTGATCGGCCTCATGCTTTTCGGCCTTGGACTGCTGGGCGAATACATCGGCCGGATTTATGAGCAGGTTCGCGCCCGCCCCCGTTATCTGATTGCCGCTGTCCTCGAAAAAACACCAACCGAAACCGAATGACCCACACGGTAGTGTTTACCTATCATGAAGCAGGCGTGGGCGCCGGGGCTCGGTGGGCGCAGCCTCGGTGCGGACACGGCGCACTGCGCGCCGGACTTATCGCGCAGCCATTGCCAGGCGGATGGCACCAATGACTCGCGCTGTAGTGTTTGCATACCATGACGTAGGCGTGCGCTGCCTCTCCGTTCTTCTCGCCCACCGCATCCAGGTACCGCTCGTCATCACGCACCATGATAATCCGGACGAAAACATCTGGTTCGACAGCGTCTCTCAACTGGCGCAACAACACGACATCCCAACGCTAACCGCGCCTGATCCGCATGCCCCCGAGGTTGTCTCGCGCATTCGTAAACTGCAACCGGACTTCATTTTTTCGTTTTATTACCGGGCCATGCTGAAGCCAGACCTGCTGCGACTGGCACGCCACGGTGCTTACAATATGCACGGATCATTGCTGCCCAAGTATCGCGGCCGGGTACCGGTCAACTGGGCCATCATCCATGGCGAGCGCGAAACGGGCGCAACGCTGCACGAGATGATCGAAAAACCCGACGCCGGGCGTATCGTCGATCCGCAGGCGGTGCCGATCCTGCCCAACGAACTTGCGGTCGATGGGTTGTTCTGCAAGTCACGTCTGCGCCGGCGGAGACGCTCTGATGCTGCGATGCCGGCGCTGCGAACTGGAACGCACTGCGAGACGCCCATGGATTTGAGCGCCGGCAGCTATTTTGGCGGTCGCCGCCCCGAAGACGGTCGGATCGACTGGGGACGCCCCGCCCTGGCTGTTCATAACCTGATCCGCGCGGTCGCGCCGCCCTATCCGGGGGCCTTTACCGAAATCAACGGGCGGCGGTTGGATCTGCTCGGTAGCTGGTATGAAGGTGAGGACACGCCCGCTGCCGGCTGCGCATTTACTGGGACGGCAATGCCTGCTATGCGGACTGCAAGGGTGGGCAACGGACCCGCCTGACGCGGGTCGTTAACGAAGGTGCGATCCTTCGGCGCGAGTCGCTTCTCCACCCTGTTCGGTACAGATGTCTTGCCGTTGCCCTTGTAGCCGACACGGAAGACTATGGCTGCGTAAATCATATTTGGAGCAATGAAAGCCTAGCCGTATTGTGCTTGCCGCGGCATTCCATGCGGCGCGGCACGCTATAGCGACCTACGTCATTGTTTTTTCTGTTTCCGAGGCGAGAAACGGTAAAACCGACCCATGAAAATCCTCATCCTGGGCGTCAACGGCTTCATCGGCCACCACCTGTCCAAGCGCATCCTCGCCACCACGCCGTGGGAAGTCTACGGCATGGACATGGGCAATGAACGCATCTCCGACCTGATGGACGAAAAACGCTTCAACTTCTTCGAAGGCGACATCACCATCAACAAGGAGTGGATCGAATACCACATCAAGAAGTGCGACCTGGTCCTGCCCCTGGTGGCCATCGCCACGCCGGCAACCTACGTCAAGAAGCCGCTGGCGGTGTTCGAGCTGGACTTCGAGGCCAACCTGCCCATCGTGCGGGCCTGCGTTCGCTATCGTAAACGGGTGCTGTTTCCATCGACGTCCGAGGTCTACGGCATGTCCGCGGATGCGCAGTTCCACCCCTTCGAGTCCAATCTGGTGCTCGGCCCGATCAACAAGCCGCGCTGGATCTACTCCTGCGCCAAGCAGCTGCTGGACCGGGTCATTGCCGCCTATGGTCAGCAGGAGGGCCTGGACTACACCCTGTTCCGGCCCTTCAACTGGATCGGCCCGGGCTGGACGACCTGTCATACGCCGCAAGGAAGGCAGCTCCCGGGTGGTCACCCAGTTCCTGGGCCATATCGTGCGCGGCGAGCCCATCAAACTGGTCGATGGCGGCACGCAGCGGCGCGCGTTTACCTATGTCGACGACGGCATCGACGCCCTGGTTAAAATCATCGCTAACAAGAATGGCGTGGCCAGCGGTAATATTTACAATATCGGCAACCCGAAAAATAATTTTTCGATCAAAGCTCTTGCTGAAATGATGCTGGCGCTGGCCATCACTTATCCCGAGTATGCCAAAAACGCGAAGAAAGTCCGGCTGATCGAGACCACTGCGCAGGCTTACTACGGCAAGGGCTATCAGGATGTGCAGAATCGCGTGCCCAAAATCGACCTGACCTGCCGCGATCTCGACTGGAAGCCGCGGTTCACCATGCGCAAGGCGCTGAAGCTGATATTCGACGCCTATCGCGGCCACACCGCCGAGGCGCGGCAACTGATGGACTGAGCGCGGCTTACCTGCCTATGCCGTGATATTCGAATCCGGCCGCTTTAACTGCTGCCGGGTCATACTGATTGCGACCATCCACGATCAGATGGCCGCGCATGACCTGTTTCATCAATTCCAGATCGGGCGCGCGAAACGGTTTCCACTCGGTGACCAAGGCCAGCGCATCCGCCCCCTTCAATGCCTCGTACTGGTCCTTTGCCAGCCTGAATGCCCCCGATTTGAACCATTTCTGCGGCACGATATGGCGCGCCGAATCCATGGCCACCGGATCATAGGCATGCACCCTGGCACCGGCTGCAATCAGCCTGCGGATCAGCACCAGGGACGGCGCATCCCGCATATCATCCGTGTTTGGCTTGTACGACAGCCCCCACACGCCGATCAATTTGCCTTTGAGATTGCGGCCAAAATGCTTTTTAATGATGTTGTAAAGACTGAGCTTCTGCTTCTCGTTGGTCGCCTCGACCGCCTCCAGGATACGCGGCCGTTGCTTAGCCTGCCGCGCCTGGTGTATCAGCGAGCGCACGTCCTTGGGAAAGCATGAACCGCCGTAGCCGCAGCCCGCGTAGATGAATGAATAGCCAATGCGGCTGTCCGAACCGATGCCCAGGCGCACATTCTCGACATCCACACCCAGCTGCTCGCACATCGCTGCGATTTCATTCATGAATGAAATCCTCGTCGCCAGCATCGAGTTTGCTGCGTACTTGGTCATCTCGGCATCGCGTATGCCCATCGAAAAAAGCCGCTCGTGGTTGCGCGTGAATGGCAGATAAAGCGCGCGCATCAACTGCAACGCACGCTCGGAATCGGCGCCGATCACCACCCGGTTCGGACTCATGAAATCCTTGATCGCGTCCCCCTCTTTCAGAAACTCGGGATTGCTGACCACGTCGAATTCGATGTCGGCCTTGCGTTTGACCAACTCACGCGCGACCAACTTGCGGATGCGCTCACCGGTGCCAACCGGCGCGGTGGACTTGTTGACGATAGTGCAAAATCCCTTGAGGCCGCGCCCGATTTCCGTCGCGGCAGCCAAGATCTGCCTCATGTCGGTGGAACCATCTGGACTCGACGGCGTTCCCACGCCTATGAACACAATTTCGGCGCCTGCCAGTGCCTTGTTCAGATTTCCCGAGAACGCAAGGCGTCCCTGCAGTAGATTGCGCACCACGATCTCCGACAAACCCGGTTCATAAAATGGAATCTCCCCCTTTTTGAGCCGGGCGACTCTGTTAGAATCCTTGTCGATGCAGGTCACCTCGTGCCCCATCTCAGAGAAACAGGCGCCCGTGACAAGCCCGACATAACCGCTACCTATCATGCAAATTTTCATTCAGGTGCCCGCAAAATTCATGGTGCGCCAAGTTTACCTGTTGGCTGCCGCCGTTGGAACCGCCGGAGCGCAAGCTTCACCTCTAAATTTGGCCCTGGCAAAATGCCGGCGGGTGTACCGCCATGCCTATCACCCGCTGCCATGAAGCTCTGTCTCAAGATCGACGTCGATACCCATCGCGGCACCCGGCAGGGCGTGCCGCACCTGCTCGAGATCCTTGACCGGCACCAGGCCCGAGCCACGTTTCTTTTCAGTCTTGGCCCGGACCATACCGGCCGCGCGATCAAGCGTGTCTTCAGACTCGGCTTCATGCGCAAGGTGTCGCGAACATCAGTTTTCGAACATTACGGCTTGGTCACCCTGCTCTACGGCACCCTGTTGCCGGGGCCGGATATCGGCCTGCGCAACGCGGACATCATGCGCCAGGTGCGTGACGCCGGTCACGAAGTCGGCATTCATACTTACGATCATGTCAAATGGCAGGACGGCGTCGCTCACCAGGATGCGGAATGGACACAGCGCGAGATGAAGCTCGCCTGCGACCGCTTCCAGCAGATCTTCGGCGAGCCTGCCAGAACCCACGGCGCAGCGGGATGGCAGATGAACCGCCATGCCTACCGTCTGACGCAGCGCCTTGGCTTTCGATATTGCTCGGACACCCGGGGCACGCATCCTTTCGTGCCGATTCATGACGCGGAAATATTTGCCTGCCCCCAGTTGCCGACTACGCTGCCTACGCTCGACGAGCTGATCGGCGTCGACGGCATCACTCCGGATAATGTGGCAAACCACGTGCTGGGCCGTACCGCAACGCCGCTGGCAAGCGGCCATGTTTATACGCTGCATGCCGAACTCGAAGGCATGAAACTCGCTCCGGTATTCGACAAGCTGCTCAGCGGCTGGCGCGCGCAGGGCTATGCGCTGGGAACCCTGCGCGATCTTGCCGACGGTCTCGACGTGGCGCGCCTGCCAAGACACGTCGTGTTTGACGGGCAGGTTCCAGGCCGCGCCGGTTCACTGGCGGTCCAGGGCAAAGAATTCCTTGCCTGATCGTCGTCGCTTGCGCGCCGGGTGCATTTCAGTCAAGATTGGTGACAGCAGCATGAACATGAAACCATCTCCGACTGAATGCTGAACTTGCTTGTGCCTGATTTTGAGGTTCCCGCAACGGGCGGCACAACCTTTCGCCTTTCCTCCAAACGGGGCAAGCCCCTCGTCATCTACTTCTACCCCAAAGACAATACCCCAGGCTGCACCAGCGAGGGACTGCAGTTCCGGGAGTTGTATCCGCTATTTTCCAAGCTCGGCTGCGAAATCTATGGCGTGTCGCGCGACAGCATCAAGTCGCACGAAAATTTCAAATCCAAGATGAATTTTCCCTTTGAATTGCTCAGCGATGAGGATGAAGTGGCGTGCAAGCTGTTCGATGTAATCAAAATGAAGAACATGTACGGCAAGCAGGTGCGCGGCATAGAGCGCAGCACCTTTGTCATCGACGCCGCCGGCGTGCTGCGCCGGGAGTGGCGCGGCGTCAAAGTTCCCGGGCACGCACAGGAGGTGCTGGAATTCGTAAAATCCATCGCCTAGCCTCCCGGCACCGCATTTTTTTCCCACCGCCCGGTAAGCCAGGAGGCACATGATTCATCGCAAGGCTGCGTCCAAGACCCCCGTTGTTGCCCGCCTGCCGGCGGCCACCAAACTGTTCGTGCTCGACACCAACGTGCTGATGCACGATCCGACCAGCCTGTTCCGCTTCGAGGAGCACGACCTCTTCCTTCCGATGGTCACCCTCGAGGAACTCGACGGCAACAAAAAAGGCATGTCGGAGGTCTCGCGCAACGCGCGCCAGGCCAGCCGCTACCTCGACGAAATGGTCAGCCTGGTGACCAGCGATATCGCCCAGCGGCATTCCGCTCGCAACGCACCGGCGACAAAAGCGCCACCGGGCAAGCTGTTCCTGCAGACCGAGGCCATCAACGGCGAATTGCCGGCGCGACTGCCCAGCGGCAAAGCCGACAATCAGATCATCGGCGTGGTCAAACACCTGCAGGAGCTGTATCCCGCACGACAGGTCATCCTGGTGTCCAAGGACATCAACATGCGCATCAAGGCGCGCGCGCTGGGTTTCGCCGCGGAAGACTACTTCAACGACAAGGTGCTGGAAGACACCGACCTGCTCTATACCGGCAGGCTGCGAGCTGCCGGCCGATTTCTGGGACACGCACGGCAAGGACATGGAATCCTGGCAACAGGCGGGACAACACCTACTACCGCGTCAACGGCCCGCTGTGCGCCAGCCTGCTGGTCAACCAGTTCGTCTATCTCGAAGGCGACCAGCCGTTCCACGCACAGGTGCAGCGAAGTCAACGGCAAGACCGCGGTGCTGCAGACACTGAAGCGACTACACCCATCAGCGCAACAACGTCTGGGGCATCACCGCGCGCAACCGCGAGCAGAATTTCGCGCTCAATCCTGCTGATGAATCCCGACATCGATTTCGTCACCCTGCTCGGCCAGGCCGGCACCGGCAAGACGCTGCTGACGCTGGCCGCGGGGTTGATGCAGACGCTCGAGCACAAGACATTTTCTGAAATCATCATGACCCGCGTCACGGTGCCGGTCGGCGAAGACATCGGCTTCCTGCCCGGCACCGAGGAAGAAAAAATGAATCCGTGGATGGGCGCGCTGGAGGACAATCTCGATGTGCTGAACCGCAGTGACGACGAAGCCGGCGAATGGGGCCGCGCCGCGACCCGCGACCTGATCCGCTCGCGCATCAAGGTCAAGTCGCTCAACTTCATGCGCGGCCGCACCTTCATCAACAAGTTCCTGATCATCGACGAGGCGCAGAACCTTACGCCCAAGCAGATGAAGACGCTGGTCACCCGCGCCGGCCCCGGCACCAAGGTGGTCTGCCTGGGCAACATCGCGCAGATCGACACGCCCTATCTCACCGAAGGGCAGTTCGGGACTGACCTTCGTGGTGGACCGGTTCAAGGGCTGGCCGCACGGCGGCCACGTCACGCTGGCGCGCGGCGAGCGCTCGCGGCTGGCGGACTACGCCGCAGAAGACTGTTCAGGTTCAAGTGCTAGTTTCAGGCTGTAGTTTCGGATGAAATTCAGTGCAGTCTTCAAGTGGTCAAAAAATGCTGCCATCAGGCCCTCAGGCCGGGGTCAGAAACTTGGGCCGATTTCGCCGCCGCTGGTCGCGTAACTCTCGAAGCGGGTATGGCGGCCGATGAAGGTCAGGTCGATTTTGCCGACCGGGCCGTTACGCTGCTTGGCAATGATGATTTCGGCTATGCCCTTGCGCGGCGAATCCTGGTTGTAGACTTCGTCGCGATAAATGAACATGATGAGGTCGGCATCCTGCTCGATGGCGCCCGACTCGCGCAGATCCGACATCATCGGCCGCTTGTCCTGGCGCGAATCCACGCTGCGGTTCAGCTGCGAGAGCGCAACCACCGGCACCTTGAGTTCCTTTGCGAGCGCCTTGAGCGATCTCGAAATTTCGGCAATTTCGGTGGCGCGATTTTCCTCGCGGCCGCGGCCGCTGGCCGACATCAACTGCAGGTAGTCGACGACCACCAGATGCAGGCCGCCGGTCGTGCGGTGCAGGCGCCGCGCCCGCGAACGCAGTTCGAGCACGTTGAGCCCCGCGGTATCATCGATGTGGATCTGCGATTCGTTCAGTTTTCCCACTGCATCGACCAGGCGCGTCCAGTCGTCTTCCTTGAACGTGCCGGTGCGCAACTCGTGCTGGTCGACCCGGCCCACCGAGCCGATCATGCGCATCGCGAGCTGCGGACCCGACATCTCCATGCTGAACACCGCCACGGTCTTTTTGTCGTTTACCGCCACGTGCTCGGCAATGTTCATCGCCAGCGCGGTCTTGCCCATGGACGGGCGTCCGGCGATGATGATGAGTTCGCCCTGCTGAAGACCTGAAGTCATGCGGTCAAGATCGACAAAGCCGGTTGCCGCGCCGATCACATCACCCTTGTTTTCGCGGCTGTAGAGCATGTCGATGCGCTCTATGGTTTCAGTGAGCAGCGGATCGATCTTGACGAAACCCTGGCGCACTCTGGCACCGGCCTCGGCGATCTGGAACACCTTGGCCTCGGCTTCATCGATCAGCAGGTGCGGCATCCTTGCCGCTCTGCGTTGTAGGCCGAATCCGTGATCTCGGTGCCGACGGCCGCCAGCTTGCGCATGATCGAGCGTTCGCGGACGATCTCGGCATAGCGACGGATGTTGGCGGCACTGGGCGTATTCAATGCCAGCGAGCCGATGTAGGCCTGGCCGCCGACTTCGATCAGCTTGCCGCTGCGCTCCAGGACCTCGGCAACCGTCAGCGCATCGGCCGGCTTGTTGTGCTCGATCAGCTGCGCGATAAACTGAAAGATGATGCGATGATCGCCGCGGTAAAAATCCGCCTCGGTGATGACATCGCCAATACGATCCCAGGCGGTATTGTCGAGCAGCAACCCGCCGAGCACGGATTGTTCGGCTTCAATCGAATGCGGTGGCACGCGCGCGGCGTCGAGTTGCGGATCTTTGCTGAGCGGCGTGACGAGTTGCACCATCGGCAGATCGAAAATCCTTTGTAACCTGTTGATTTTAAACGATAATATTATTGTTAGCAGATGGTGCGCAGGTAACGCCAAGACCTGTTCAATCTACCGAAAAAAAAGGGCTGTCGCCAGCCCTTTTTTTATTAACGCAAAAAACGCTTTTGATTCAGCGCGTAACAACGCGTCGGCTACTGCTCCCCGAGCACCGAGACGGTGATGGTGACCAGCACGTCGGTGTGCAATGCAACTTTGAGCGGATGTCGCCTATGGTTTTGAGCGGCCCTTCCGGCATGCGGATCGCGGCTTTCAGCACCTCGAAGCCCTGTTTCTTGAGCGCTTCGGAAATGTCGACGTTGGTCACGGAACCGAACAGCTTGCCATCGACGCCGGCCTTCTGGCTGATCTGCACCATGAGCCCGTCGAGCTTCGCCGCAACCTCTTGCGACTGCCTGAGCACTTCGGCCTGCACTGCTTTTTCCAGCTCTGCGCGCCGTTTCTCGAACTCGGCGAGATTCGGCGGTGGTCGCCCGTTTGGCCTTGCCGTGCGGAATCAGGAAATTGCGCGCGAAACCGTCCTTGACCTTGACGACATCACCCAGTGTCCCCAGGTTTGCCATTCTTTTCCAGCAGTATGATTTGCATAGTTGATGGCCTCTTAATGCAGATCGGTGATACGGCAGCAGCGCCAGAAAGCGCGCGCGCTTGATCGCGACCCCCAGCTGACGCTGGTATCGCGCCTTGGTCCCTGTGATACGCGCCGGGATGATCCGCCCATTCTCGTTAATGAAGTCTTTGAGGATGTTGATGTCCTTGTAGTCGACCTGCTTGATGCCTTCGGCCGTAAAACGGCAGAACTTCCGGCGACGGAACAGCGCATTACCCTTGCGTCCGTCCTTTTTGCCTTGCCCTTGAATTTACCTTTACCCTTGCCGCCACTTCCGCCCATTCTTGCCATGTGCGTTTCCTTTTTTAAATCATTTCCATGTTCGTTACATGCAGGACCACTTGCCTGCTCATGCGATGCTTGCGGTTCAGAAATCCCTGCACCTCGATCTGGCTGCCCTGCCGCGCTTGCGCGATGCGGGCTGCGAGTTCGCCTGTCGCCTTGGCCGGCATGTCAAATTCCACCTGTCGCTTGTTGCCTGCTTCGGTCTGTTCGTGAATCGTGGGTCAGCGTGAAATTGACCACCGGTAAACCGGCAGGTGTATGGCGCAATGTCTCGACCGCGGCCAGAGTTCGCACGTTCAACGCAACTGACCGTGTTTCGGCTCACTTAGGCCGCGCTCTCCGCAGCCGCAGGCGCAGGTGCTGGCGCTGGTTTGGCTGGTTCGTCGCTGGCAACTCAGCGATCTGGATTTTTCTTCTCTCATCATCGCCGAAGGCGCTGTGACCGGACCGTCCATCTGGATGGTGAGGTGGCGCAACACGGCGTCGTTGAACTTGAACGCATGCTCCAGTTCGAGCAACGTCTCGTTGTCACACTCGACGTTCATCAGCAGATAGTGTGCCTTGTGCAGTTTCTGGATCGGGTAGGTCAGCTGACGGCGGCCCCAGTCTTCGAGGCGGTGCATCTTGCCGTCCTTGCCGGTCACCAGCTGGCGATAGCGCTCGACCATCGCCGGCACCTGCTCGCTCTGGTCCGGATGGACGATGAAAACGATTTCGTAATGCCGCATCAATTATCTCCTTATGGGTTAAGCCTCCCGTCATGCGTAACGGTGAGGCAAGGATGGTGTCCGGGCCGGTGCGGCCTGAACCGAAGGCGCGGATTATACCGGAAGTTGACAGAATTTCAAGTGCTTACCCCGGCGCCTGGCGCTGGCGCCGGGTTTCGGCCAGACAGATGCCGGCGGAAACCGATACGTTGAGACTTTCGACCGCGCCCAGCATGGGAATGCGCACCAGCAGATCGCAGGTTTCACGGGTCAGCCGCCGCAACCCCTCGCCCTCCGCGCCCAGCACCCACCCCCGCGCGCCTTTGAGGTCGGCCGTGTACAAGTCCTGACCACCCTGCTCATCAGCACCGATGAGCCAGATGTTCTGTTCCTTCAGTTCGCGCATGGTGCGCGCGAGGTTGGTCACCATGATATAAGGCACGGTTTCGGCCGCGCCGCTCGCCACCTTGGCAACCGTGGCGTTGAGGCCCACTGCGCGGTCTTTGGGGGCGATCACCGCATGCACCCCCATCGCATCCGCCACCCGCAGGCATGCCCCCAGATTATGCGGGTCCGTGACGCCGTCGAGGATCAGCAGCAACGCCGGCTCGGCCAGTGCCTCCAGCACATCATCGATATGGGTCGGCAGCTTCACCGCCTCAGCGCGCGCTGCCACACCCTGATGCCGCGCGTTGCCGGTCATGCCGTCGAGGCGTTTGGCATCGACCTGCATGATGCGCAGCCCATGGCTCTTGGCCAGCCGCGCCAGATCCTGCGCACGCTTGTCGTTGCGCGCGATGTCCAAGTAGATCTCTTTTACGCTGCCGGCATTTTGCCGCAGCCGGCTGATCACGGCGTGAAAACCATAAAGAATAGGCAATGCAGACATTTTAATAATATAATCAGTATGTTACGGTTATTCTCTACTCAACTTGGCAGTCACTGTAGCAGCGTTTACCGGATCCAGCACGAAATCGATTTTGCTGGTGCCGAGGTCTACCCGCGCGACCTTGACGCGTATGCGATCACCAAGCCGGTAACGCTCGTGGCCGCGCTCGCCCATCAGATGGTGCTTGCCGGCGTCGAAGTGAAAGTAATCATTGCCGAGATCGGACACGTGCACCAGGCCTTCGACATACACGCCGTCCAGCGCCACGAAAACACCGAAGGCGGTGACCCCGCTGATGCTGCCTTCGAACGATGCGCCGATCTTGTCCTGCATGTAGTAGCACTTCAACCAGGCCTCGACATCGCGCGTGGCGTCATCGGCCCGCCGCTCGGTCATGGAGCAGCGTGCGCCCAGATCGTGCCAGTTGCCGGGTTCGTGGCGTTTTTTTGCCAGCACCGCCTTGATCGCGCGGTGCACCAGCAGGTCCGGATAGCGCCGGATCGGCGAAGTGAAATGGGTATAAGACTCGTAGGCCAGTCCGAAATGCCCGACATTGTCCGGGCTGTAGACCGCCTGCCGCAGCGAGCGCAGCATCACCGTCTGCAGCAGTTGCGCATCCGGCCGGTCCTTGATGCGCACCAGAAGCTTCGCGTAATCCTTGGCATGCGGCTCATCGCCGCCGTCAAGACTGAAACCGAAACCCTTGAGAAAATCCCGCAATGCCTCCAGCTTCTCCGGCGTCGGCCCCTCGTGGATGCGGTAAAGCATGGGATGATGGTTCTTGTGCAGGAAATCCGATGCGCACACGTTGGCTGCCAGCATGCACTCCTCGATCAGGCGGTGCGCATCATTGCGTTTTACCTGAACGATGCGCTCGATCTTGCCCTGATCGTTGAATATCATCTGGGTTTCTATGGTTTCGAAATCAATCGCGCCGCGCCGCGCGCGCGATTTGGCGAGCAGGCCATAAAGGCGGTAGAGATTTTCGATGTTCGGCAGCAGTTTTCGGTACTGCTGTGCCGCCGCGCCGCGGGCATCGGCCAGCATTTCCGCCACCTGCGTATAGGTCAGGCGCGCATGCGAACGCATGACTGCCGAGGAAAACTGGTAGGACTCGACCTCGCCGCGCGCATCCACTTTCATGTCGCACGCCATGCACAGACGTTCGACTTCGGGGTTGATCGAGCACAAGCCGTTGGACAGCCGCTCGGGCAGCATCGGGATCACGCGGCGCGGAAAATACACCGAGTTGCCGCGCAGCAACGCCTCGCGATCCAGCACATCTCCGGGATTCACATAATGGCTGACGTCGGCTATGGCCACCACCAGCCGGAAACCGCCCCCGGATCGCGTCTCGCAAAACACCGCGTCATCGAAATCCCTGGCGGTTTCACCATCGATGGTCACCAGCGGCAGATCGCGCAGGTCCACGCGGCCGCGCCGGTCGGCAGCAGTCACGCCTTCCGGCAACGCCTTGCTCAGGCGCTCGACTTCTTCAGAAAAGTCATGGGGCAGATCGTGCTTCCTCAGCGCAATCTCGATTTCCATGCCGGGATCGGCGTAATTGCCCAGCACCTCGATCACGCGCGCCACCGGCTGGCCATGCTTGGTCGGCTGCGCGATGACTTCCACCATGACCACTTGTCCCGGCTTGGCGTTACCCACTTCAAGCTGCGGCACCAGCAAATCCTGGCTGATGCGCTTGTCCTCGGCGACCACGAACAGTATGCCGTGCTCGGTATACAGCCTTCCCACCAGGCGCTGATGCGCGTGCTCGAGCACCTCCACGATTTTTGCTTCCGGGCGGCCACGACGGTCGGTTCCCGACTGGCGCACCATCACACGATCGCCGTGCAGCACCTTGTGCATCTCTTTCGGCCCGAGAAACATGTCGGGCCCGTCTTCATCGCGGATCAGAAAACCGAAACCATCAGGATGCCCCTGCACGCGGCCGCGGACCAGGTCGAGTTTCTCGACGACGCAGATCGCGTTGCGGCGGTTGCGCATGATCTCGCCCTCGCGCTCCATGGCCGAGAGCCGGCGCGCAAACATCTCGCGCTCGCCGGGGGCGATGTCCAGCAACTGATCGAGCTTGCCGTCGGAAACAGGAACGCCCTGTTCGGTCAGCATCTGCAAAATGTACTCGCGGCTGGGCAGCGGCTCATCGTAATTGAGCCGCTCGCGCTCGAGAAAAGGGTCAGCGTCGCGCACCGCAGATACGGCTGAAGCAGCGCGCCGGGATTTGGATTTGCCGGTGGCCGCTGTGGGCTCGGTCTTGCTGCGGGACTTGCCCGCGGCCCGGGTAGCCCGGGTTTTACGTTGATTCATTTGATTCGATTGACGCCTTAAGTTAGAATTGCTCGCCTCAAAAGCCGAGGTGGCGGAATTGGTAGACGCACCAGGTTCAGGTCCTGGCGGTGGCAACACTGTGGGGGTTCGAGTCCCTTCCTCGGCACCAGCTTCAAGGATTCAGGATCCGGGATTCGGTAAGATCCGGTTTTCCCTGAATCCTCGTTCCCGAATCCATACTCCTGCTTCACTCGAACGGGTGCCGCCGCACGATAGTTTGCTCGCGATCGGCACCAGTGGAAACCATGTCGACCGGCACGCCACAGATCTGCTCGATGCGCTTCAGGTAATTCTGCGCCGTTTTCGGCAACTGTTCAAAACGCGTCAGTCCAATCGTGCTGTCGCTCCAGCCCGGCATCTCCTCGTAGACCGGTTCGCATGCCGCGAGCATCTCGGCACCGAACGGCAGCAGGTCCCGGGCGGCGCCATCCACCTTGTAGCCCACACCAAGGCAGATCTTCTCCATGCCATCGAGCACATCAAGCTTGGTGACGCATAAACCCGACACACCGTTGATCTGTATCGAGCGTTTGAGCGCCGCGGCATCGAACCAGCCGCAGCGGCGCGGCCGGCCGGTGGTTGCGCCGAATTCATTGCCACGGCTCGCCAACTGCTTGCCGATATTGTCTTCAAGCTCGGTCGGGAACGGGCCGGAGCCGACCCGGGTCGTGTACGCCTTGGTAATCCCCAGTACATAATGCAGCAGATTCGGGCCTATGCCAGCTCCCGCGGAAGCAGCCCCTGCCACGCAGTTGCTCGAAGTGACAAATGGATAGGTGCCGTGATCGACATCGAGCAGTGCGCCTTGCGCGCCCTCGAACAGGAGATTGCTTCCCGCCTGATGCGCTTCATAGAGCATGCGCGGCACATCGGCAACCATCGGCTTGATGCGCTCCGCGAGCGCCAGCGTTTCGTCGAGTGTTTTCTGGAAATCGACGATAGCGGCACGGAAATAATTCTTCAGTACAAAATTGTGGAAATCCAGCACTTCACCGAGTTTGGCGGCGAAACGCTCGCGATGGAACAAATCCTGCAAGCGGATCGCGCGTCGCGCGACCTTGTCCTCGTATGCGGGGCCAATGCCACGTCCCGTTGTCCCGATCTTGCCGACGCCTTTAGCTGTTTCGCGCGCCTGATCGAGCGCCACATGGTGCGGCAGGATCAGCGGACAGGCTTCGCTGATTTTAAGGCGCGCGGCCACATTCACTCCAGCACTCTCCAGCGTAGCCACTTCCTCGAGCAGCGCCTGCGGCGACAGCACCACGCCGTTGCCGATATAGCAGGCAACTTTGTCGCGCAGAATGCCTGACGGAATCAGATGCAATACTGTTTTTTTTCCGCCTATGACCAGCGTATGCCCGGCATTGTGGCCGCCTTGGAACCGCACGACCCCCTGCGCGTGATCGGTGAGCCAGTCGACGATCTTGCCTTTGCCTTCGTCACCCCATTGGGTGCCGATCACCACTACGTTCTTAGACATAATCTTAAAACCTTTTAGCCGCCAAGGCCGCCAAGAGCGCCAAGGAAATTATTTATTAAAAACAATTGGTTGTTTATAAAGCATCGCAAATGAATCACGACCGTTATGACTGTCCGCACATAAAATTCAGTTTTGTTTTGCGGTTTTCTTGGCGGCCTTGGCGGTTCATTTGAGCTTTTGAACCACCCATTTTCCAGCGCGGCGCACGAGCTTGCGGTCGCAACCGAGTTCGGCGCGAGAGCCGGCATGTCCGGGCAAATCCACTATCACCACTTCGCCGCGCGCGCGCAACGCCTCTATTCTGCGCTGCAACCGCACATCGCGCAGCACGATACGGCGCAAGTATCGCCCCTGCCTGCGCACCATTTCCGCTGACCTGGACCAGTTCGCGCAGATCCATGCTGAATCCCGTCGCCGGTCGTGCGCGGCCGAACGCTTTGCCCACCTCGTCATAACGGCCTCCCAGCGCCAGCGCATTCGGCCAACCTTCGGCGTAAGCCGCGAATACCACACCGCTGTGGTAGTGGTAGCCGCGCAACTCGGCAAGGTCGAAGGAGCGTACGCGCGCAACATCGCTTAACTGCTCGGACAAAGCCTTGAGGTCGCGCAGCGCCAGTTTGATCTCAGGATAGGCGGGCAGCTTGCGGCGAGCCAGCGCCAGCACTTCTGTGCCGCCATACAGCTCCGGCAGAATGGCAAACCCCGCACGTGTAGTACGGTCAAGCTTTCGCGTCAGGCTGCGCAGTCCAGGTATGTCTTTGGCCTGCATCGCGCGAAACAGCTCCACCTCGATGCCAGTACTCAGCCTGGCACGCTTCACCAGGCTGCGGAAAATCGCGACATGGCCAATATCGAGATAGATCTCGCGAATGCGCACAAGACCCAGTACCTTCATCATCAGTCGCTGGATCTCGACGTCGCTTTCAATCCCCTTATGGCCGTAAATTTCAGCACCGATCTGCAATGGCTCTCGGGTGCGGTTCATTCCCGAAGGCAGGGTATGCAACACGCTGCCGGCGTAGCACAACCGCGTGACTCCGCTGCGATTCAGGAGATGCGCATCGATGCGCGCCACCTGTGGCGTGATATCAGCCCGCACCCCGAGCATGCGGCCCGAGAGCTGGTCGACGAGCTTGAACGTCCGCAAATCAAGATCGTGGCCGGTGCCGGTGAGCAACGACTCGACATACTCGAGCAGTGGCGGCATAACCAGCTGGTAGCCGTGCACTTTGAACAGATCGAGGATATCCCGGCGCAGACGCTCAATACGCAGCGCCTCGACGGGAAGGATGTCTTCGATATATTCAGGCAGCAGCCAAGCGGGTTCTCATCGGGTTCAAGGTTCAAGGTTCAAGGTTCAAGGTTCAAGGTTCAAGGTTCAAGGTTCAAGGTTCAAGGTTCAAGGATGAATTATAGAGGAGAAAGACGGTCGCTTTTGCGGATTCCCGATGCCGGAATCCCCGGATCCATGCCGTTCAATGCCGGACGAAGTACAGCAACAGCAGTCCGGCAAGCATGGAAGTCAGTCCGATAAAGCGTATCTGGCCGTCGCTCATCTCGATCAGTCGCCGGAATGTCTCGCGCCAGGTCCCGGGCAGCAGGAAGGGCAGGATGCCCTCTATGACCAGCATCAAGGCGAGCGCGGTTAGTAAAGTATTGCTCATGCCGGCCGGTTCGCAATCGTCACGCGTGGGAACGCACGTAAAAAGCCAAATACCAGCTGTTATTTACCCACCTTGCTGCCTGATTTCAGGTATTTGAAAAACTCGGAACTCGGATCGAGCACCAAGATGTCACTTTTGCTCTTGAAGCTCTGCTGGTAGGCCTCGAGACTGCGGTAGAACGAATAGAACTCGGCGTTCTGCCCGTAGGCCCCAGCGTAGATCGCTGTTGCCTTGGCGTCGCCATCACCCTTGACGCGCTGCGCGTCGCGATAAGCCTGGGCAAGAATGACTTCCTTTTGCTTGTCGGCATCCGCCCGGATTTTCTCCGACTCGGCCGCGCCGGTTGAACGCAGTTCATTGGCCACGCGCTTGCGCTCGGCATCCATGCGGCGATAGACCGATTCACTGACTTCCTGCGGCAAGTCCACGCGCTTCATCCTTACGTCGAGCACTTCCACGCCGATTTTTCCTGCGTCCTCGTTTGCCTTTTCACGCATCAATTCCATGATCTGGTCGCGCTCGCCCGAAACCACGTCATGCACGGTGCGATTGCCGAACTCCGCACGCAGTCCGTCATTGATGGTCTGCAGCAAACGGGTCTGAGCCCTCGTCTCCTCGCCGGCCACGCTCACGTAGTACTGCCTGACATTGGTGATGCGCCACTTGACGAACAGGTCGACCAGCACGTTTTTCTTTTCCGAAGTCAGGAAACGCTCGGGTTCGGCGGTATCGATGGTCAGGATGCGGGTATCGAAAAAACGCACATTGTCGAGCAACGGCACCTTGAAATAAAGGCCGGGGTCCTTCTTGACGTGTATCACCTCGCCCAGACGAAATACGATCGCGTTCTGGCGCTGATCAACTATGAACATAGATAGCGACGCGACGACCAAAGCCGCGACGAGTACGACCAGGATTGCTCCAAGATTATTTTTCATTAGCGGGTCTCCCGGTCACGGCTGCGAAACGCCTCTCTTGAGCGCGCAGTCGACTGCGGTACAGGCGCAGGCTCGGCCGTCTTCACCGCCTCCGGTGCCGCAGCCCCACTCATCTGCATGATCTTGTCCAGCGGCAGATAAAGCAGGCTGTTGCCGCCTTTCTGGTCAATAAGTATTTTGCTGGAATTCGTCATGACTTGCTGCATGGCATCGATATAGAGGCGATCACGGGTAACTTGGGGCGCCTTGCTGTATTCGGCCACGACTTGTTTGAAACGCGACGCGTCGCCTTCTGACTTCTCGATCACGCGCTGCTTGTAGCCCTCGGCCTCCGATGCTAGGCGCGACGCCATGCCTCGCGCTCTGGGGATGACATCATTGGCGTAGGCCTGGCCTTCGTTTTTCTGACGCTCCTTGTCCTGACCGGCCTTGACCGCGTCATCGAACGCTGCCTGCACCTGCTCCGGTGGCTGCGCATTCTGCATGGTCACTTTGCTGATGTTGATGCCGGTGCCGTAACGATCGAGTATTTTCTGCGCCAGCTTCTGCGCCTGGGCGGCAACGTCGGCACGGCCTTCATAAAGCACAAAATTCATGCTGCTCTTGCCAACCACTTCGCGGATTGAGGATTCGGCAGCCTGCAGCACGGCCTCGTCCGGCGCACGGCTGTTAAACAGATAATCGTTCGGGCTTTTCAGAACATATTGCACCGCAAACTGCACATCGATAATGTTCTCGTCGTCGGTCAGCATCAGGGATTCTTTCAGCACCTTGCTCTTGACGTTGTTGCGATAGCCGATCTCGACGGTGCGGACCTGGGCTAGATTGACGTTCTCCGCCGTCTCCATCGGATACGGCAGGTGCCAGCGCGGCCCCGGCATGGTCGTTTCAATATATTTTCCGAAACGCAGCACCACCCCGCGTTGACCCTCATTGACAATGTAAAAACCGCTCGCCAGCCACACTGCAACGATGAGTCCGAGCAGCAGTCCGGCCCCGCCGCCGATGCGTCCGGCGCTGGGACCGGACGGCCCTTGGCCACTGCCGTTGCCGCCACCTTTGCGGCCAAACAGACCGTCAAGCTTTTTGTTAAAGTTACGCCACAGTTCGTCAAGATCGGGGAGGGCCCTGGTTGCCCCCGGAGCGCTTGCCCCACTGCGGGTCATTGATAGACATCAACAGACCGGCAAACCGCAACGCGCGCGTTTTCAGATAGTCACGAAAAGTATTCATATAGCCACTCATGGAAATGTCTAATCCGATGTTATGCTGCTGCAGGGTTGTGGGTTTCCGTATCACGCAACGCATTAGTCGCGTATTCCTCGAGCACAAGACGCGCTGACTCGAGACCTTCGCCTGTCGACGCACTGATCCAGGTGCGAGTGATTCTACCATACTCGTCTCGTTCAATTCGCGCCGGGACACGGGTCAGGTCGATCTTGTTGAAAACCAGGACCTGGGGTATCGCGTCGGCGTCGATTTCCGTCAACACCTGGTTGACCGCCGCGATTTGCGCCTCGCGATTCGAACTGCTGGCGTCGACCACGTGCAGCAACAGATCCGCATGGATCGTCTCTTCAAGCGTGGCGCGAAAAGCCGCTACCAGCGTGTGCGGCAGCTGCCGGATGAAGCCGACGGTGTCCGACAGCACCACGGCGCTGCCTTGGGTGGTATGGACGCGGCGCGTGGTGGTATCGAGCGTGGCGAAAAGCTTGTCAGCCGCATAAACACCAGCCCGTGTCAGCCGGTTGAACAGCGTAGATTTTCCGGCGTTGGTATACCCGACAAGCGCCACATTCAGCAGATTCGCCCGGCGCCGCGCCCGGCGCTGCACTTCGCGCTGCCCCTTCAGTTTGATGAGCTTTTCCTTGAGGATCTTGACGCGTTTGCCCAGCAACTGGCGGTCTGTCTCGAGCTGGGTCTCACCGGGGCCCCTGAGGCCGATGCCGCCTTTTTGCCGCTCCAAGTGGGTCCAGCCCCGCACCAGACGTGTTGCCAGATGTTCGAGTTGGGCAAGCTCGATCTGCAGCTTGCCTTCGTGACTGCGCGCGCGCTGGGCGAAGATATCGAGGATCAGGCTGGTGCGGTCGACAACACGGCAATTGAGCCGCTTTTCGAGGTTGCGTTCCTGCACCGGCGACAGTTCGTGATTGAAAATCGCCAGGGATGCGCGGCTCTCGGCCACCACATTCGCAATCTCTTCAACCTTGCCTTTGCCGGCGAAAAGCGCCGGATCAGGGCGCTGTCGGCGTCCCCGGATGACCGCCAGCGCATTCACCCCCGCGCTCGAGGCAAGCAACTGTACCTCTTCCAGATTCTCAGCGTAGTCGGGTTCGCCAAAGTCCAGGCTGACCAGCACCGCCTGGGCGCTGCTGCCGGACCGGTCAACCATCAGCCGAAAAACAACAGCACATCAACTGTCGGCGCCCGGTTCTAGCGTCAAACTGACGGCACGAGCGGGGACCACGGTCGATATAGCATGCTTGTAGACCATTTGCGTGACTGTATTTTTGAGCAAAACGACGTACTGGTCGAACGAATCGATCTGCCCCTGCAGCTTGATGCCGTTGACCAGGTAGATCGATACCGGGATATGTTCTTTACGCAAAGCGTTCAAGAACGGGTCTTGTAATAACTGCCCTTTGTTGCTCATAATATCCTCGTCTTCAGCATTATTCGGACTAGCACTTTACTCGATTATCTTCCATAAAGCCATAGAGTTAGCGTCAGCATTTGCACTACCTTCTGGCCGTCCCTTTGACATACGGGTTGCGCCCGGTTTTGAACTCCACCTTGAGCGGCGTACCCTGCAGTTTGAAAGCGTCCCGCATAAAACGTTCCAAATATCGCTTATAGCTGTCCGGTATGTGCTCCAGCGCGTTACCGTGGATCACGATGCGCGGCGGGTTGACCCCGCCCTGATGGGCATACCGCAGCTTGGGACGGCTCATGCCGGCGCGGGGCGGCTGCTGCTGGGCGACGGCGGCCAGCAGCGCGCGCGTCACCCGCGGCGTCGGCAGCCGCGACATGGCGGCGGCGTATGCTGCATCCACCGATTTCATCAACGGTGCGATGCCCGTGCCTTGCAGTGCGGAAATAAAGTGAATTTTGGCAAAGTTCAGGAACATGAGCTTGCGCGCCAGCGCCCGTTTCAGCGTGTCACGATCATGCTCCGGCAACCGCTCCCATTTGTTGACCGCCACCACCAGCGCCCGCCCCGCCTCGACGATGAAACCGGCGATATGTGCGTCCTGCTCGGAAATGTCCTGGCGCGCATCCAGCACCAGAACAACGACGTTGGCATCCTCGACTGCTTTTAGTGTTTTTATCACCGAGAATTTTTCAACGGTTTCATCCACCTTGCCACGCTTGCGCATGCCGGCGGTATCGATCAGCGTATACCGCTGCTCGCCGCGCGTGAACTCGATATAAATCGAGTCTCGGGTGGTGCCGGGCTGGTCGAATACAATCACGCGCTCTTCGCCAAGCAGCGCGTTGACCAGCGTCGATTTGCCGACGTTGGGCCGGCCGACGACCGCGATGCGGGGATGACGTTCTTCCTCGGTCTCGACCTCTTCGGCGGCGGGATAATCCGCCAGCACGAGCTCCATCAGGTCGGCAACGTATTCACCGTGCGAAGCCGAAATCGCCAGCGGTTCGCCCAGACCCAGCGCATGAAATTCCGCCGTGGCAATGGCATGGCCCATGCCCTCGGTCTTGTTGACGATGAGCCAGATTTTGCGGCCGGTCTTGCGTAGCTCTTCGGTGATGATCCGGTCCTGATCCATCGGCCCGGCGCGCCCATCGGTCAGAAACAGCACGATATCCGCCTCGTCCACCGCCTGCCGGGTCTGACGCGCCATTTCATGATAAATGCCGTCTCTCGCCACCGGCTCGAAGCCGCCGGTATCCACCACCAGAAAAGGTTTATCGCCGATGCAGCCGTGGCCGTAGTGGCGGTCGCGCGTCAGGCCAGGTGCGTCGGCAACAATGGCATCGCGAGTGTGCGTCAGCCGATTGAACAGCGTCGACTTGCCGACATTCGGCCGGCCGACGATAACGAGAGTGGGTTTCATGGCCTCGCCACAGTGATGAGTGATGAGTGATGAGTGATGAGTTGACCGCCAAAGGGCATGATCGCGTCACGTCGGTCACTTAACACTAAACACTCAACGCTTAACACTTTCGCGATCACTGGACAGTGATCGCGAAGATGCCGCCATTGCGCGTTTGCACGACAAACGAATCGGAAGTGAGTGCGGCCGGCGCCGCACCGATTGCGCTGCCATCGGTGGCGATGCGCGCAGCAAACGAGCCGTCTTCTCGCGACAACACGTGCACATAACCCTGATAATCACCGACCACGACATAGCGGCCGAACGCCAGCGGCCCGCTGACGCCGCGCCCGGCAAGTTTGTCCTGTTTCCAGATACTTGAACCCGTGGTCTTGTCGAGCGCGATCAAAGCATCCTTTTCGTCGGTAACGTAGACATATCCTGCGTCCGCAGCCATGCCGGCAGAACTCGACATGTCTCGCGCCCAAATCGTCGCACCGCGTTGCGGATCGAAACACGCAACGCGCCCCTGGTACGCAACCGCACACACCTGCTGCTGTGCAATCACCGGCAAGCTGGTAACGTCGGTAACCCGTTCAAGTTCCGTCGCGCCGCGCGGCAGCGCGACCACGGCCTCCCAGCCGACACTGCCGCTGTCTAGCGCAATTGCTACCAGGCGGCCGCCGGGAAAACCGGCAAATACGGCACCGCGCTCGACTACCACGCCAGCGTAACTGCGTAATGACAATGCCGGCGTCGCGCGCTGATAGACCCATTTGCGCCGGCCATTTGCCGCATCCAGTCCAAAAATGCTGCCATTTCCCGCCCGCACTACGACAATCCCGTCCTGCATGACCGGCGGCGACAACACTTCTCCCGAAAGTTGCGCTTTCCACAACGATTTTCCACCCTGCTCGAATGCCAGTACCACGCCTTCAAGGGTGCCGACCAGCACCATCGCGCCGCCGCTGCCAACACCACCGGAAATGCGTTGGCCGGCTTCCATGCGGGTTATCTGCCTGCCGCTGATCACATCGAATCCGGCGATCTGTCCGGAGGCGCCTGCGGCATAGACCACTTGTCCGTTGACCGCAGGAAAAAACACGTCTCTTTCAGCGCCTCTGACAGCGCCCTGCCACAAGATTTTTGCTGTGGCGGTGGGTTGGATGGCCACGAGTTCAGCGGGCTTCGGCCCGCTTTTGCCGAACCAGCTGTCGTAGGTGTCGCCCACACTCTGGCAGCCGCCAAGCAGCGCCAGGCAGAACGTGACCCCTGCGAATCTTGCTACATTCACTTCGCGTCGCCCAAAGCGTCCAGCTTAAGCTGGACCAGTGCGCGGTACTGGCTCTGGGGCTCACTCTTGTTAAGCGCCAGCTGGTAGGCGCTGCGCGCAGCGGCAGGCTTGCCCTGCGCCACTAAAATATCGCCTTTCATGTCTGCATACAACGCGGCGAAAGATTCGACCGGTTTGGCTTCTGCCAACTTGAGCGCCTCGGGATAATTTTTCTCGTCGAGCAGAACCCCGGCCAGCCGTAACCGTGCCACGTCGCGCATTTCATCATCCCGCGCATGGTCTACGACCCACTGCAGCTGGTTTTTGGCCGCGGCCAGATCGCCGGTGCCGAAACTGGCCCGCGCGCCCGCCAATGCCGCCATCCCGGCGTACGGGGTAGAGGCATACTTGTCGACAATCTGCGCTGCGATGTCACGCACCCGCTTGGCATCGTTCGCTCGCTCCGCCTGCCCCATCTGCTGATAAAGCGTGACGGCAGCCAGCGACCGTTCGTTGCGGTAATAGCGCCAGCCGTACAAGACCGAGACCGTAAGGGACGCGACCACCAGCGCTAGCACCACCAGATTGCCGTATTTCCGCCACCAGTCCTTGATTACTGCTATCTGTTCCTGCTCTTCAAGATCGTATGCCATTGATATTCCTAGTTTTTCATGATCAAATCGATAGCTTCGCCAATTCCGGCCCGTATTTGCTGCGCCTTATTCTGCTGCGCCATATCCCGCAAAGGTTTGACTGTAACCTCCTGCGCCAGCGCCTCATCGTCGCCGACGATAACTGCAAAGCGGGCGCCGCAGGCATCGGCCTTTTTCATTTGCGCCTTGAAACTGCCGCCACCGCAGTGAAACACCACGCTGGCGCCGCCATCGCGCAACCGTTCGGCAACCTGTTCGGCATAAGGGTCGGCCGACTCACCCTGATGCACCAGATACACATCAGGCACCGGGCTCGGCACGACACTCCCTCCCTCCGCCATCAATGCCAACAGGCGCTCCACTCCCATGGCATAACCGCATGCCGGAGCCGGCCTGCCGCCGATCTGCTCGATCAGACCGTCATAGCGTCCACCGGCGCATACCGTACCTTGCGCACCCAGACGGTCGGTAACCCACTCGAACACCGTGCTGTTGTAGTAATCCAGTCCGCGCACCAGCCGCGGGTTGATTTCGAATACAACACCGGCGGCACGTAGCTTGGCCTGCAGCGCCTCGAAATGCACGAACGATACTTCGTCCAGATCGTCGGCGAGCCTGGGCGCGGCGGCAATCAAAGCCTGCAGCGCCGGATTCTTGCTGTCGAGCACACGCAGCGGATTGGTATGCAAACGCCGTTGCGCATCCTCATCCAGCGCGTCGCGATGTTGCTCCAGATATTTGATGAGCCGCGCCCGGTAACGCGCCCGCGCCTCGCTGCTGCCCAGAGTATTGAGCTCGAGTCCGATGCCGTCGATGCCGAGCCGGCGCCACAGTCTGGCGCACATCACGATATGCTCAGCATCGATGTCGGGGCCGGCAAAACCCAGCGCCTCGACGCCGATCTGGTGGAACTGGCGATAGCGCCCCTTCTGCGGCCGCTCGTGGCGGAACATCGGCCCGCCATACCACAGCCGCTGCGGGCCGGCATACAGCAGATTATGCTCGATCGCCGCACGCACGCATGACGCCGTGCCTTCGGGACGCAACGACAAGCTCTCGCCGTTCAACTCGTCGACAAAAGTGTACATCTCCTTCTCGACAATATCGGTCACGGCGCCGATGGAGCGCACGAACAGGTCGGTTTGTTCGAGAATCGGCGTGCGTATGGCCCGGTAACCATAATCACGCAGCCAGTCGCGGACGTTATCCTCGAAAAACTCCCACCAGTGGGACGCTTCCGGCAGGATGTCGTTCATCCCGCGGATCGCTTGTATTTTTTCTGTCATGAACTGGAAAAATTGAATGAGACGTGGCCGGGTCAGCTCGCCGCGGGAGCGGTCTGCCGCACAACTTCGACCGCATCAGCCGCGGGCTGCTGCGTATAAGTGCGTATGACATAGTCTTCGACGATCTGCTGAAATTCCCCAGCGATATTGTCACCTTTGAGGGTCACGGTTTTTTTGCCCTCGACAAAAACCGGCGCCACCGGGTTTTCCCCCGATCCGGGCAAACTGATACCGACGTTGGCGTGTTTGCTTTCCCCCGGACCATTGACCACGCACCCCATTACCGCCACTTTCATGGTTTCCACGCCGGGATGCTGCTCGCGCCAGCGCGGCATCTGCGCCCGCAGATAGCTCTGGATGCGTTCAGCCAGTTCCTGGAAAAAGGTGCTGGTGGTGCGGCCGCAGCCCGGGCATGCGATGACCATCGGCGCAAACGACCGCAGGCCCATGGTCTGGAGCATTTCCTGCGCCACGATAACTTCCCGGGAACGCGCGCCGCCGGGTTCGGGCGTCAGCGATACGCGTATGGTGTCGCCTATGCCTTCCTGCAGCAGCACCGCCATCGCCGCTGTCGATGCGACTATCCCTTTCGAGCCCATGCCGGCTTCTGTCAACCCCAGATGCAAGGCGTAATCGCAGCGCGCAGCGAGATCCCGGTAAACCGTGATCAGATCCTGCACCCCGCTCACCTTGCACGACAGCACTATCCTGTCTTGCGCCAATCCCAATTGCACGGCCTGACGCGCACTGTCCATAGCGGACGCAACCAACGCCTTGCGCGTCACCGACTCTGCTGCCTCGGGTTCGGGAAGGCGCGCATTCTCATCCATCATGCGCGCGATCAGCTCAGGATCCAGGCTGCCCCAGTTCACCCCGATACGCACCGGCTTGTCATACCTGCACGCGAACTCGATCATGGTTGCGAACTGATCGTCTCGTTTGGAACCCCGGCCTACATTGCCGGGATTTATTCTGAGCTTGGCCAGCGCTTCGGCACACGCCGGATGCTGGGTGAGCAGGCGATGTCCATTGAAATGAAAATCTCCGACCAGCGGCACATCGATGCCCATGCTCGCGAGTCGATCCCTGATGTGCGGCACCTGGGCTGCGGCCTCGGCGTTATTGACGGTGATCCGAACGATCTCGGAGCCCGCATGCGCCAGCTCGGCAATCTGACGCACCGTAGCCGCCGCGTCGGCGGTATCGGTATTGGTCATCGACTGCACGAGGATGGGCGCATTACCGCCGATAGAGACCGCGCCCACGTTGACCCTGAGGCTGGCTCGCCGCGGCGCAGCGCCATATGGAATGAGGCACTTCATTCGAGTGTGAGGCGGGCTACGTCGACCTTGGTATGAAGCGCAAGATCGACCGGGCGGTCATCGTATGTCAACTGCACGCCATGCGCATTGCCGATGACCACAGACAGCGGCGGCGTACCATGGATACGCTTTTCGCTGCCGGCCGGATTCAGCTGTGAAAAAACAATTTTCCCTGAACGCTCCCGGACCTCGGCCCAGGACTCTTCTTTGAATGTCAGCCGCAGCGTACGTTCTCCTGTCTGGGGCTGTCGGCTGCTCTCGACTGCAGCAGCCTGCTCTACCGAAGGCGCGCCTGAGACTGCAGGGTCTACGGCATTCGTAGTCACCGCCGGTGCCGGCGCGGAATCGACGGGTGACGCTACCGGTACATCCGCGGTTTTTGCCGGTTCGCCGCCTGGGACCGGGGCCGGGGCCGGAAGCTCGAGGTTCTGAACCGAGGCCGCTACCGTCGGGGGTGCCGTTGTCGTAACCGTGGACTCAGGCTCGTTCCAGTAAAACTCGAACGCAGCGAGCCCCCCCAGCAACAACGCCAGCGCAAGCGCATACCATGGGGCGCGCCTCGGTTGCGCCGTAGGAAACGGAATATCCCGGTGCGGCGGCGCCTCCTCCTTCGCCGGCGGGGAAGGCAGAGCCAGATCAACAGCGCGCAGTAACGCGCCCGCATCGAGCTTGAGCAGTCGCGCATAATTGCGGATGAATCCGCGCACGAATATCGTCCCCGGCAGCTTCTCGAAAGCGCCCGATTCCAGCGCCTCGATCTGGCTCACCGACAGCTTCAACTGGCGCGCCGCATCCACCACGCTCAGGTTCTGAGCCTGGCGTGCCGCCGCCAGCTGCGCTCCGGGCGCTTCGGGAGTCTCGGGAGTTACGGTAGCCTCAGGCGCTTCGGGCTCAGCCCGGTTGTCGGTGTCGCTCATTCGTAGTGTCCTGCCTCCAGGTCGAGCGTCTCTTTGGACTTGGGAAAATTCTTGCGCAGTTGCAGTGCGTAGCTCGCCTCGGAATTGTGATCACCCAGCTTTTTTGCGACCCTCACCCCGAGCCACAGCACCTCGGAACTTGGCGTTGCAACCTGGGTAAAGCGGCCCAGATAGCTCTTGGCTTGCGCAAAATTTCCGCGCTCGAACTCGATGTCCGCCATCTGATGCAGCGCCTGCGGCTGGTTGGGACGCAGTTTGAGCGCGCTCTGAAAATAACCTTCAGCGCCCGTCATATCGCCGTCACGGCGCGCACACACGCCGGCATTGATGTAGGAACGCTCGCGATTCTGATACAGCGGATTACGCAGCGCGGCCATGAAATACTCGATCGCCTCTTTCTCGCGTTTTCTGTTGCACAGGAACAGTCCGTAGTTGTTGTTGGCGTCGGAATCGAGAGGATTGATGCTCAACGCACGCTCGAAACTCTGCTGGGCAAGCCGGTCATCCTTGAGGCGGATATATACCAGGGCAGCGACATTGTGCGCAGGCCCGTAATTGGGGTCAGCGCTCAGGGCGATGTTAACCTCCTCTAGCGCAACGCCGATGTTTCCCAGCCCATAATAGCCGGACGCCAGCTCGGTATGGACGCGTGCCCGCAACCGCTGGTCGGTTTCCGAATCGGTCGTGGACACATTGGGTTTGTGCTCGCTGGTAGCAGGCTGGGATGCGCAGCCTGCAAGGACGAGCGCGGTCAGTATCACCATCAGATTTGGAAATGTCATTCTGCAGCCTCCACCATTCGGCGTTGTTGGCGCTTGGTTTTGTCCTGCACCTGTCCCGCAAGTTGTCCGCACGCGGCGTCGATGTCGTCCCCGCGTGTTTTGCGCATGGTCGTCGTGTATCCGGACTGCATCAGCACGTCGCGAAACTGCGCCATGGCTTGCGGGTCGGAGCGCGTGTAACCCGAGTCCGGAAACGGATTGAACGGAATCAGATTGAATTTGCAAGGGACTGATTTCACCGCCCTGGCCAGCTCGCGCGCCTGGCTGACACTGTCATTGACACCCGCGAGCATCACATACTCGAATGTCACGAAATCACGCGGTGCTTTCTCAATATAGCGCACGCACGCCGCGAGCAACTGCTTGATCGGATACTTGCGGTTGATCGGAACGAGCTGATCGCGCAGCGCATCGTTCGGCGCGTGCAATGACACCGCCAGCGCCACCGGGCACTCCTCCCCCAGGCGATCGATAGCCGGCACCAGTCCGGAAGTGCTGAGTGTGACGCGGCGCCGCGACAGGCCGTATGCTGAATCGTCGAGCATCAACTGCATCGCTGCCACCACGCTGTCAAAATTTGCCAGCGGCTCACCCATGCCCATCATTACCACGTTGGTGATCGGCCGCTCCGCCTCGATGCCGCGCCCCAGGCACTTGTTCGCCCACCACAACTGGCCGATGATTTCGGCCGCCGTCAGATTGCGGTTAAAGCCCTGGCGTCCGGTCGAGCAAAAGGAGCATTCCAGCGCGCACCCCGCCTGGGAGGAGATGCACAGTGTTCCCCTGTAGCGCTTCGGAGCGCGGGCCGAGAGGCCCCTGTCAGGGGATCGGCCGGAGAAGATGCTGGCGACCTCCATCGAGGCGCTCGCACCCCGCTCAGGATTCGCATCCCCGCAAGCGGGGCGCGTCGTAGGGCGGAAGATTGACCCTCTGGGATCTGACCCCGAAGACGCGCAATGGACCGGCCGCGACGCACCCACGACCGGCTCCTCGTTCTGCCGGTCACTGCTCCGCCCTACGCGGTCGCCCTCGGGTATGAATACCGCCTCGACGGCATTGCCGGTATCGACATCAAGCAGCCATTTGCGCGTGCCGTCCGGTGACGTAGTGTCGCGTATCACCTTGGGCGCCGTGATGGCGGCGCACTGCGCCAGCCGCTCGCGAAACGGTTTCGCCATATCGGTCATGGCGCCGAAATCATCGATGCCGGCATGATGGATCCAGCGCAACAACTGCTTCGCCCGAAAGGGTTTCTCGCCCAGGCCGGCGCAAAATTCCTTGAGTTGCTTGCTACCAAGCCCGAGCAGATTAACCGTCATTGCACCAGTTCAGCGTGTATAAATTTCCAGCGCCGGGAAAAAGTAAGCGATCTCAACCGCTGCATTCTGCGGCGAGTCGGAACCGTGTACCGCATTGGCGTCTATGCTTTGAGCAAAATCGGCGCGAATAGTGCCCTTCGCCGCTTTCTTCGGATCGGTCGCGCCCATCAGGTCGCGGTTTTTCTGCATGGCATCTTCGCCTTCGAGCACCTGGATCATCACCGGGCCGGAGACCATGAAATCAACTAAGTCCTTGAAAAAAGGACGTTCTTTGTGAACCGCATAAAAACCTTCGGCTTCAGCACGTGACAGACGCTTCATACGCGCGGCCACGATTTTCAAGCCCGCCTGCTCAAACCGCGAATAAATCTGGCCAATGACGTTCTTGGCCACCGCATCCGGTTTGATAATAGACAATGTGCATTCTGACGCCATGAAAGATTCCCCTGTCCCCTGAGTTTAAAATTAGCCAGTGAGATTACCACGATAAGGCTTTGAAATAAAGAGGATTCATGCCTGATAGCGCGGAAACCCGAGGCGCCGGAACCCCCGCAAGTGGCCTGAATGAAAAGACAAATCCGGTTGGAGTTTGTCGGATGGAGGTGTCACCGCGGCGGACAACACAGGCGGACGCAAGCCCGGGATAGTCAGATGCTGAAACGGCTCGAATGTCCAGGGCCGCAAGTGAATGCGGCGAGCCTGGCAAAACAGTTCACCTGCTCAGAACAGCAAGTTCGGAAGCGAGAGCGTAATCGCAGGCACGTAGGTTACCAAGGCCAGAAATACGAGCAGCACGGACAACCACGGCAACGCCGCGCGCACGACCTCTCCGATCGACATCTTGGTGATGCCCGCCGTGACGAAAAGATTGAGGCCTATCGGCGGCGTCACCATACCGATCTCGAGGTTCACCACCATGATGATGCCGAGGTGCACCGGGTCGATGCCGAGCCGCGTGGCGATCGGAAACAGGATAGGCGCGAGGATCAGTATGATTCCGGTCGGCTCCATGAATGCGCCTGCGGCGAGCAGCAGGATGTTAACGACGATGAGGAAGCCCCACGAGGGCATGCCCCAGACGATGATCTGCTCGGCAATCATCTGCGGGATGCGCTCGGTGGTGAGCACATGCGCGAACAGCAGCGCATTGGCGATGATGAACATCAGCATTACCGTCACTTTCGATGCGTCCACCAGCACGTCGGGCACTTTTCTAAAACCAATATCCTTGTAGACGAATACCGCAATAAAGAAGGCATACACCGCGGCGACCGCAGCCGCCTCGGTTGGCGTGAAGATGCCGCCGTAGATGCCGCCGAGGATGATGAAGATCAGCATCAGCCCCCAGATCGAGTCGCGCCCCGCTATCAACACCTCCTTGAGTGAGGCGCGCGGCTGGCGCGGCAGGTTCTTCGCCCGCGCGATGAACCAGATCGCCGTCATCAGCATCAGCCCGAGCAGAATGCCCGGCACCACGCCGGCCATGAACAGCTTGCCCACCGAGGTCTCGGTGGCCGCGCCGTACACCACCATTACGATCGAGGGCGGGATCAGGATGCCAAGCGTACCTGCATTGCACACTACGCCCGCGGCGAAGTCTTTCGGGTAACCCGCGCGCACCATACCGGCGATCACGATCGAGCCTACGGCGACCACGGTCGCGGGCGAGGAGCCCGATACCGCGGCGAACAGCATGCACGCCAGCACCGAAGCGATGGCAAGCCCCCCGCGCAGATGCCCGACGCAGTCGATGGCGAAGCGGATCATGCGCTTGGCCACGCCGCCGGTGGTCATGAACGCACCGGCGAGAATGAAGTACGGAATCGCGAGCAGGGTGAAGTGTTCGGAGGTTTCGAACAGCTTCAGCGCCAGCGAGGCGAGCGAATCATGGCCGAATACAAGGATGGTCAGCAGCGACGACAGGCCGAGCGCGACCGCCACCGGCATGCCGATCAACATGAAGGTGAACAGCATTATGAATAGCGCGGCGGTGGTCATTCGCGTCCCTGCGGCAATTCATCATTGTCGACCCGGAGCTTGAGCGCTTCCTCGACCTCGTCGCCGAGCAGATGCGCCTCCTTGCCGGCGAGCAGCCGGTAGAGCACCTGGCCGAAGCGGAAGAACAACAAGGCGTAACCGAGCGGCAACACCAGCCGCGGCACCCATTGCGGGATCGGGATGTCTTCCCCCATGATGCCAATTTCGAAGACTCTTGGCGACGTAGATCCAGCCACCGTAGAACACGATTGCCGCGTAGACCATGCACAGCAGCGTGGCCACCACTGCGACGACGCGCGCCTTCGCCGGCGACAGGCTCTTCACCAGCGCGTCGACGCCGATATGCGAGCCGACGCGCACGCCATAAGAGATTCCGAGAAAAATCAGCCAGGCGAACAGGAAGGTGACCAGCTCCAGCGCCCAGACGAAACTGTAGTTGAAGACGTAGCGCGCCACCACCTGCGGGAAGGTCAGTCAGCGTCATCACGCGAGGAGGAAGGCGATCAGCCCCTCCTCCAGCCGATCAAACGCCTGACGAAGCGTCATGACGCTCCTCCGTACGCCAATCGCGGTCGCGGCTGCGAAGCCTACTGGTTGGACTTTTTGCGCGGCCTGGATCAGGTCCTTGCCGATGTCGCCTTCGAACTTCTTCCACACCGGCGCCATGGCCTTGCGCCAGGCGGCTAGGTCGTCCTTCGACAGTAATTGGATCTTGGACTTGCCGGCCTCGACGATGCGCTTGCGATCGCGCTCGTTGAATTCATTTGCGACACCGTTGCCGTAGGCGGTCGCTTCGTCCATCGCCTGCTCGAGGCCCTTGCGCACGTCGGCGGGCAGCCCGTTCCACCACTTGGCGTTGGTGATCACCATGTAGTCGATCACGCCGTGGTTGGTCTCGGCGATGGTCTTCTGCACCTCGTAGAACTTCTGCGAGTAGATGTTGGACCAGGTGTTCTCCTGGCCGTCGACCACGCCGGTCTGCAGCGCCTGGTAGACCTCGCTGAAAGCCATTTTCTGGGGATTGGCGCCGAGCGCGCGGAACTGCGCCTGCAGCACATCGGAATTCTGGATGCGGAACTTCAGTCCGGCGGCGTCGCCGGGCAGGCGCAGTTCCTTGCTGGCCGACAGCTGCTTCATGCCGTTGTGCCAGTAGCCCAGGCCCTTGTAGCCCTTGCTCACCATCGAATCGAGCAGCGCCTTGCCTTGCGGACTGTGCTGGAACCGGTCCACCGCCGCGATGTCGTCGAACAGGAACGGCAGGTCGAACACCTGCAGCTTCTTGGTGTAGCGGGCGAACTTGGACAGCGAGGGCGCGATCAACTGCACATCGCCGAGCAGCAGCGCTTCCATTTCCTTGGCGTCGCCGAACAGCTGCGAGCTCGGGAATACCTGCACCTCCACCTTGCCCGGCAGGAGTCTCTCCGCCGCTTCCTTGAACTTGAGCGCGGCCTGCCCCTTCGGTGTTTTCTCGGCCACGACGTGGCTGAACTTGATTATCATCGGCTGTTGCGCCCACGCCATCGTCGAAAGCGAGAGCGCCAGCGCGCCAATCAGGGTCGTGATTAATCTCATGATGTTCTCCTATTAATGATATTTACTATGAGTGATATTTTTTTCCCGACACGACAAATTATTTTTCAAACAGAAGTTTGAGTTTCCGAAGATATGATAGGGGATTCAAACAATAATTGACATAAATCAACCAACTTTAATTCGGTCTTTGATGAAATCCCTGCTGACCAGTTGACCGGTGTGCTGAACATTGACAACCCGCTCGACGAAAGCCAAGGTTCCGAGTAAATTAATAATAATATCAATATATTACAGAATTTCTGCTGTGACCGGCAGGATTTTTGGCTACCGCAGTGAATTACGAACCCAGCAGTAGTAGTAGCTATAGGGCCTTCCATCGCGGCACAACCGATATCTCACCCGCTTGCGCCTGAAATTCGCAGTCTATCCCTATCCCCGGCGCCCATACCAGCTTGCCGCCACAGAACAGCAACGGCAGTCTGTCGCGCAGCCAGGGTGCAACGCCCGCCTCCTGCAGCAGGTTTTTAAGACTGCGCCGCGGACGCCGGCGGTCCGGCTGCAGCCGCTCGCCACCGCGGCGCGCGCGTATGGTGACCGGTTTAGCCTTAAGCTTGGTCAGGCTGATTGCGGAACCTCGACGTTTCACCATAGTCAATTTGCCGCCGAGTTCGGGCAGAGCCAGTTCGCGCTCACCGCGCCACACCCGGGAAAAATCCGCGCCCGGTCTGGACATCTTTTCCACCACATGCAATGCCTGGTCGAATCTTCTCAATTCGTAATCACCCAGATCCACGCGCAGCCCCGAATCGTCTTTCGCCGTCAGCAATTGGCGCAATGCTTCTTCCAATCGATCGGCATTGGGCATGATGACGCCGTGGCTGGCCAGAAAATGACGCAGCAAATTTCGGGCGCGGCCACGCGACACCTTGCGCAAGCCGGCAACCTGCAACGCGCCATTGCGAAGATACTCGGCGCCATCATGCACTGCCAGTTCGTCGAGCGATTTCGATGCTTCAGCGAAATGGCGCGCCGAACGCGCAAGCGTCGTGCGATAGGAAGGAAAACGCCCTGCGATCAGCGGCAGGACCTCATGGCGCAGGAAATTGCGCAGGAAATAGATATCGGCATTGCTCTCGTCTTCGATCCACGCGAGCTTGCGCTTGCTTGCGTAAGTCTCTATTTCAGCGCGGGAAATATCGAGCAGCGGCCGCAAGATCAAGGGATGAGGGATGAGGGATGAGGGATGACCTTTTTTGAAGGCTTTTCCGTCCACCTTCATTTTAATACCCTCTCGACGGGTGCTCCGCCCTCCGCCCTCATCCCTCCGGATGACCGGCATCGCCGCGAGCCCTTTCACCCCTGCGCCGCGCAGCAATTGCAGCAGCAGCGTTTCGGCCTGATCATCCTGGTTGTGGGCCAGCACAACGAAATCGGTTTTCTGCGCAAGCAAAGCCCCGTAACGCGCTGCGCGCGCTGCGGCTTCGAGACTGTCGCCGCCCTTCACTTTCACCCGGACCACCCGCAGGGGTATGTCGCGGGCACGGCATACCTCGCGGCAAAAGGCTGCCCAGCGGCCGGCATTCGGGCTGATCTGATGATTGACATGAAGTGCGGAAAGTACGAGCCGCCGGCGCCTGGCGATACGGGACAGCACATCCAGCAGCACCACCGAATCGACGCCACCGCTCAGCCCCACGACCAGGCGACTGCCCGGCCCGATGTATTCCCGGAGATGTCCGGCAACGCGGGAGACGAGATCGGTCGCAGCGCGTTTACTTCGCCGCGACTTCCTTGAACTTGCCATATCCGACGATTTTTTCAAAACGTCCCGCGAGTAATTCCTTGAGTGGCTTGTCCTTCAACTGCCGCCAGGTATCCTGCAGCGCTTTCCTGAGATTTTGCATCACGGTATCCGGGTCGCGATGCGCGCCGCCTAATGGTTCGTTGACGATTTTATCGACCAGTCCCAGCGTCTTGAGGCGAGTCGCCGTGATGCCCAGCGTCTCCGCAGCCTCGGGTGCAAAATCGGCGCTCTTCCACAGGATCGATGCGCATCCTTCCGGGGAAATTACCGAATAAGTTGAATACTGCAGCATTATCAGCACATCACTTACCGCAATTGCCAGCGCACCCCCCGACCCGCCTTCGCCTATCACCGTGCTGATGATCGGCACCTTGAGTTCAGCCATCACATAAAGATTGCGCCCGATCGCCTCGGACTGACCGCGCTCCTCGGCGCCGACACCGGGATAAGCACCAGGCGTATCGATGAACGTGAACACCGGTATGCCGAATTTTTCGGCCAGTTTCATCAGCCGCAACGCCTTGCGGTAACCCTCGGGCCGGGGCATGCCGAAATTCCTGATGATTTTTTCTTTTGTGTCACGTCCCTTCTGGTGCCCGATCACCATGCAGGCCTCGCCATTGAACCGGGCCAGGCCGCCAACGATCGCCGGATCATCCGCAAACGAGCGATCGCCATGGAGTTCCTCGAAACCGGTGAAGATGCCGTTGCAGTAATCGAGTGTATAAGGCCGCTGCGGGTGACGCGCCACCTGGGCAATCTGCCATGCGGTCAACTTGGCGTAAATATCCTTGGTCAGCGCCTGGCTTTTTTTCTGCAGCCGGGAAATTTCTTCAGATATGTCGACTGCCGAGTCGTCCTGCACGAAACGCAGTTCCTCGATCCTCGCTTCAAGCTCGGCGATCGGCTGTTCGAAATCAAGAAAAGTCGTTTTCATAGGATTGATATTTAGTTGCAGGCAAATGATACATTATTGCCCCATGCACAGGCACCCCGCCTCCGACAATACATGCGCAGCTCAAACCTTGTTCCTTGCTATAGGACTGCTTGTCACCCTGGCGATGGCTCTGGTCTGGGTATGGTTTCAGGATTTCGGTCAGAAAATCAACCAGGGAGCCACTTGGGTGGTCATGGTGTATGCAACCTGCGCCGGCTTTTTAATCTGGCTTCGCGGATTACGCTACGCGCGTCTTATTCATGACATCCCCACTTGCCAGATTGCCACTGCATCCCAAGTTGTGAACTATACGGAAAGGCCATACAGTTTGAAGACAAAAGCTAAAGCTTAGCCGACAATCCGATACTTTGCCATCGCAAAACCACAGCCGTTCGCAGCGAATCGTCGAGCCGGCACGCGTTTCCTTTTAATTTTTTCTACACCACCATTGACGTTGAGGAAAGTGGAAACTCCTTTTGGCATCGATGACAGCGGCGGCCGGGCCTGCATATTACCTTATGGTGCAGAAATCATCGCAGCCAGGAAAAGCGTCAGGTACAGCGACAACTGTCGCATTACAGAAGAATCTGTTCTGTCCGGAGACCGGCTTTATCTGATAGGAGATTTTTCCAGTCATCAACCGGCGTTCGCTTACGAAGACGAACTGCGAAAATTGGTCAACGTGTGGGAAAGCGACCCTGCTAAACGACGCCTCTTTGACAGCGACCGGGACGAAAACTGAGCATGAAGAGATATGTGCCACAGAGAACACAGAGATCACAGAGAAAGTACAAACATGCAAAATGCCTTAAAAAACCTGAAGATAAAAGCAACCAAAGATTTGGATTTATTTCGCACCTCGGCCCTTTGCGGTTTTGTTTTTTGAATTGTTTTTCTCTGTGATCTCTGTGGCCAATACACTTGACTTTAGTACCAGCCGACATCAGAGCCGCGCGGATCGCTTGCAGCCTGCGCCTCGCCGGTCAGCTTCGACTTGAATACCGCCTGCATATTGCCCCAGCGCCGGTTGACCACATGAATCTCATGTCCTTTGGCGGCAATGGCCGCCCGCCACGCCCCGGCGAAACCTTCGGGTTCGATTTCGACGCGGTCGGGCCAGAATTGATTATGGTAGCGCGGCGTGGCAACCAGCCGTTTCAGATCGACCGTCGGATGACCCACATACTCGAGCACGCCGAGCAGGACCTGGCTGATGATGCGCGAGCCGCCGGGTGAGCCGAGAACCAGCACACCCTTGTCGTCCTCGACGAAAGTCGGCGTCATGCTCGACAACGGCCGCTTGCCGGGCGCAATGGCATTGGCACGGCTGCCGCGCAAACGAAATGAGTTGGGCACATCGGGACGCAACGTAAAGTCGTCCATCTCGTTGTTGAGCAGCACACCGGTGTCGCCGGCGACAATTCCGGACCCGAACAGCAGATTGATGGAAAGCGTCGCGGCCACGCGGTTGCCTTCCGCGTCGATCACTGAAAAATGGGTCGTATTGCCGCTTTCGGCGCGCGCCAGCTTGTCGCCCTGAAGATCATCGCTTTTCGTCGCCTTCTCCGGATTGATGGTCGCCGCACGCTGCTTTGCATAATCCTTGCTGAGCAGCCTGGCCAGCGGCACCGGAACGAAATCACTATCGCCCAGATACAACGCGCGATCCTGGAACGCGCGGCGCAGCGCCTCAATGACGAGATGCGCGGAATCGGGCCGGCCCGCGTCGGACAACGCATACTGTTCGAGCATGCCCAGGCTTTCCGCCAGCGCGATGCCACCGGCGGAAGGCAGCGCCGCCGCAGTAATGATCGCGCCACGATAGGCAAACTTCACAGGCTCGCGCTCGACGATCTTGTAATGCTCGAGATCGGCAGCACGCCATGCGCCGCCGGAGGCGTTCACTGTTTCCACCAGCACCCGCGCAACACGTCCGGCGTAAAAACCGTTCCGGCCCTCGCGCGCAAGCAACTCCAGCGTTGATGCGATTTCCGGCTGGCGCAGCATGAAACCCGGTGCCGGTGCCCGGTTATGATCGAGAAAGGCTTTGGCCGCATTGATGTTTTCCTGCAGAAAACGCTCGCGCAGCCTGGCAATGCGCGCATAACGCGGATCGACAGCGAAACCTTCGCGCGCGTGGTGCACTGCCGGCGCCAGCGATTCCCTGAGCGGCAGCCTGCCGTAGCGCAGTGCAAGATGCGCCAGCGCAGCTGGCACCCCTGGTATCGCCACCGAAGTGCCGCCCCGGGTTGTCGCGCCACTGACCGGGATGCCGTCCCGATCCAGGTACTGATCGAGCGTGACCTCCGAAGGTGCGGTTTCCCGCGCATCCACCATGACCTGGCGGCCATCACCGGCACGATGGAGCAGAAAAAATCCCCCGCCGCCGAGTCCCGACGAATACGGCTCGACCACGGACAGAACTGCGGCAACAGCGATCGCAGCATCGAACGCATTGCCGCCGCGCGTCAGGATGCGATGTCCCGCTTCTGTCGCGAGCGGATGCGCGGAAGCGATTGCCGCCGTCTGCGGCTCGGCGCCCGCAGCCGCGCACCACAAGCACAGTGCAAGCGCGATACCGCGCGGCCAGAATTGCAACCGCTTCAGTGCACTGCGCTGAAAAAACAATCGCCTGATGTTCATCGCCACCTGATCAGGGTCGTAAATATTTTCGGAAAAAGTTTTCCGCGCGGCTCAGCGAATCCTGCATAGCCGCCTGGTTGGGTTCATGACTTTGCTTGCGCTTGCCTGGATCGTCATAGGAGTGATGCGCGCCATCATAAGACACAAACTCGATTTCCGCGCCACGGCTGAGGGCCTCTTTCACGAAATCGCGGCACACCACGGGCGAGACCTCATCGTCATCCAGTCCGGAAAGAATCAGCAAAGGCGCGTACGGCTTGTAATCTCCCTGCCGCATCTGGGTCCGGCAGCTCGGATACAGGGCCAGCGCTGCCCGGAAGCCGCTGACCGGCGTTGGATTCTCCATGCCGGGCGGGTGCTGTGCCATGGTGGAAAGCATCGTCATTCCACCGTTCGACCACCCCTGCAGTCCGATGCGATCGGTGACCACGTCATTTCGCTGTCGCAGATAGTCCAATGCGCCGTAAGCATCAAGTGGTCGAATGTTCTTCTCGCTGACCTCCGATGGCCGGTTACGATACGAATGTTTGGGAAAGCCCTGCGGATAACCGCGCGGCCCGAAGCTGTCGACATGCAAGGCAAGGTAACCGCGTTCGGCCCAGAACACACCCCACATCTTGTGGCGCATGGTCAGCGATTCGGCGGTGTAAGTGCCCCGCTTGAGCGACGAATACGGTCCGGAGCGCCCGTGCAGCATCACCACCGCAGGGTGCGGTCCCGGCGTGTCCGGCCGGAACAAATAACCGGTCAGCTGTGTTTTGCCATCGCGGCTGGGAAACACCACCGTTTCAGGCACGCCCGCTGCCAGCGCCATGCCGGGCATCAGCGGCAATGCAAGCATTAGACACAATTTTCTTATTAAAGTATTCATTAATAAATCCTTCTCCGCAGCAACCCCGTTCTCGTGATGCCTTACTGCCGCCCGTTCATCCCTCGGGTATTTTTCTGCTTTCGGCGTCCCTGCGCATCAACGTGGCGCCAACCGCCAGCATCGCAGCATCCAGCCAGAACACCGGAACCATGCCGAACGCGGTGCCGATCGAGCCGAAGATAATCGGCACCACCACCTCGGTTGCCTTGTTGACGGTCTGGCGCAAGCCCATCGCCTCGCCGGAACGCCCGGGCGGCGAGCGGTTGTAGGCGAGCACCATCGACAGCGGGCTGCCGCAGCCCAGTCCCAGTCCGAGCAGGAAGGCCATCACGAGCAACAATGTAAAGCTCGAGACGAACGGGAACAGCAGGCAGGCCCCGCCCGCCAGCACCAGCGACGCACTCAGCACCCGCTCCTCGCCGGAACGCCTGACCAGTATCGGCATCAGGACGCGCACCAGCAGCAGCGCCAGCGCAAACGCACCCATGATGATGCCGATCTGGGATGCCGAGAAACCGATCGAGTGCGCATAGATCGGCAAATAGAAGTTAAATACCTCAAGGCCGGTCTCGACTATACCCGTGGTAATCAGCGCGCGCCGCAACGGCAGGATCCTGACCAGGTCCATCACCCGGTGCTCGGGCTTAGGCTCGCTACGGAGCTGATGTTTCGGCAGCAACCGCGCCAGGAACAGCAGCGTGAGTATCGGCAGCGCCGGAAACAAGGCAAGCAGCAGATAGGTCGAGCGGTGACCTATGGAGTCGATCGCAAAACCGGCCGTTATCGGGCCGAGCAGCGAGGTCAAGGCAACGCCGAGGCTGAACAGGCTGTAATTGCGGGTGCGCTCATGCCCTTCGCCAGAGGAGCCGATCAGGTGCTGCACCGATACCGTATAGAAAATATAGCAAGTGCCAATCAGCACGGCCGAGACATAGAGCGTCTCGATCCGCGGCAGAAAATACGGCAGCAGCAATCCTGCCAGCAGACCGCACGCGCCGAACAGCATCGGCCAGCGGAAACCGAGGCGGTCGGATAGTTTTCCCGCATATACCGAAAGGAATACCGGGAAAAACGAGTACATCGAAAACAGTATGCCGATGGCAAACGGATTGGCGCCAAGATCAATGGCATAGAGGGAAATCAGCACCTTGCTGCCCTTGAAGCTGGTATGGGTCAGCACGGTGACCAGTATGATCAGGTAGACAGACACTTCAGCGCCCGCGCCCGTTGCAAAAGAGAAGAATGGGGGACACGGAATCGGCGAAGCTTGGGCCGCTCATGACAACAGCAGGATCAAGTGACATCAAGTGGGCGGCGAAAATCTTCTTGTTGGGTGGTGCGTTAAGCGTGTATTTTATCGTAAACCCCTTCAGGAGCATCAGCATGCAAATCAAACATATCGGAATTGCCAGTCCCGGCGACATGGGACAGGCGATCGCAGCGTGTCTCAAGGACAGCGGCTATAACGTTTACACCGCCCTCGATGGTCGCAGCGAACGTACCCGGGCGCTTGCAAAAGAAGCCGGCCTCACCGACTGCGGCTCGATGGACAAGCTCGTGGCCACCTGCGACATGATACTGTCCATACTCAACCCGGGTGCGGCAGTGGACAAAGCCCGTGAAGTCGCTACCGCACTCGGTAAAACAGGGGAGAAAATGGTGTTCGTCGACTGCAACGCCGTCTCCCCCCAGACCGGGCATGAAATTGACGCTATTATCCGCGCCGCGGGCAGCGTCTTCATCGACGCCGGCATCATCGGCTCCCCGCCGCGTGGAAAAAGTAAAACCCGGATTTACATCTCCGGACCGGATGCCGCACTGTTCACGCAGATCAGCCATCCCAACCTGCTGGTGCGCGTGGTAAGCGATCGCATCGGCGATGCCTCTGCGGTAAAGATGTGTTACGGCGCAGTGACCAAAGGCGCGGTTGCGCTCGGCATTGAACTGCTGATCGCGGCGCGCAGGCTCGGCGTCGAACAGGTTCTCGATAACGAATTCAAGGAAAGCCTCGGCAATGTCCACCAATGGATACTCAGCCGCACGCCGAGCACGCCGCCCAAAGCCTACCGGTGGGTGCCTGAAATGCTGGAAATCGCCAAAACCTTCGAAGGGGTGAATCTGACGCCGCGCATTCTGCTCGGCGCCGCCGACATGTTCGAGCATATCGCTGAGACGCCGCTGGGCCAGGAAACACCCGAGCAGGCAAGAGAACACGCCCGCAGCAGCAGCGATATTATCCGGGAACTGGCAGAGGGAAAATAACGCTTACGTACGGTACATCGAGCGTCGGTCGCGCGTGAAGGTGAGAATCTCGGTTGGCCGCTCTACGCGGCTGCGGCCTATGCTGATCTGGCCCGAACCGTCGAGCAGGAGTTCGCCGCGGAGCACATGTATCTCCTCGCCGCTTTCCAGCGATACGAAAGTGCCGTTGATGCTGTGGTCGATCAGATAGAAATTCATGCGCATCAGCTTGACGGTCAAATGCCGGCGCGAGGCGAACTTGTCGGCGACCACCAGATCGCAATCCTTGTCGCGGCCGATGACGACATCGGTGCGCCACTGATCAATGCGCACCCGCTCCTCGTCGAGCCCCACCACGAGACTGCCGGTATCGCCCGGAATCGTCTTGCCGGACTGCAGATTGACGTCGGTAAGCTCAAGATTGTCCTTGAGCCACAACACCTGGTACACCGTCGATTCCTCGAGGTTGCCTTTCAGGACGGTGTGAAATATGGGGCGGACAGAAGACTTGAGAGCCGCGGACAGACAACCCTCGGTTGCTTCCGTGGTTAAAATTTGCTCGGCCACGGCCACCGCCGTCAGATAGGCGGCTGCGTTTACGGTGTCGCCGAACATGTCTCCGTCTTCGAGCAACACCGGGCCGTAGTGCAGGCCGATGTGTATCATCACCGGGTAGTTGCCGGGCTTGCTGGAGAACACCAGGGATTGCATCTCGCTGGCCGCCAGCACCGCCAGGTCGGCACTGGGGAACGAGCACATCACCTCGTCGCCTATGGTTTTCACCAGCCGTCCTTCGAAACGCGGCAGCACACTGGTAACCGTGGTCAGGCAGGCATTGACGACGTTGCGCGCAGTTGCATCGCCGAGCTTCTGGTAAAGACTGGTGCTGTCGCTGATATCTGCGAACAGGACCGCGAGATTCTGGGATTGTCTGGTCATGGCTTTTCCGAACCCGCACATTATCACACAGCACAATCAAACAATTCCATTAAAATAACAACATGGCGGTTAGTTTCTTGAGTCGGGACATGCGCCATAGCCGGCCGTGTCAGCCATAGCCGGCATCTGCGTGCCACGCCATGTGACTTATTCCCTGATCAGCAGCTCAAAATCGACATTTCGAGTTTCAAGCCTCACAATTGCAGGATGGTCGAAAATCCGGAGTCCCCGATGAACGTACAGCAGAATACAAAAAACATGGCGCTATTCTGCGATTTTGAAAACGTCGCACTGGGCGTGCGCGAAGCGAAGTACGCGGAGTTCGACATCAAGAAGGTGTTGGAGCGCCTGCTGCTCAAGGGCAATATCGTCGTCAAGAAAGCCTATTGCGACTGGGAACGATACCGGAGTTTCAAGTCGTCGATGCACGAAGCCGCTTTCGAACTGATCGAAATCCCCCATGTCCGCCAATCGGGGAAAAATTCCGCTGATATCAGGATGGTGGTGGACGCACTGGACCTGTGCTACACCAAATCCCACGTCGATACCTTCGTCATCATCAGCGGCGACTCGGACTTTTCTCCCCTGGTAAGCAAGCTGCGGGAAAACAACAAGACCGTCATCGGCGTTGGCGTCAAGAAATCCACATCCGACCTGCTGATGGCCAACTGCGATGAATTCATCTATTACGACGACCTGGTGCGCGAAAAAGCCAAGAAGCAGGTCAGAAAAAAAACCGCCAGGCCGCAAAGCGCTGCCGCTAAAGCCGCCGGGCCGGAAAACGACAAAAAACAGGAAGCGCTCGAGCTGATCATGGAAACCGTGGAGGCCCTGTTCGCCGAGCGCGGAGCTGAAGAAAAGATCTGGGGCTCCATGGTCAAGCAGGCGTTAAAACGGCGCCAGCCGGGCTTCAACGAAGCCTATTTTGGTTTCCGATCATTTGGCAAGCTGCTGGATGAAGCCGAATCGCGCAAGCTGCTGACGCTGGAACCCGATGAAAAATCGGGCGGCGTCATCATCAAGAGCTACAACCCCGATTACTGACGGGAACTTTGTCCGCAATTCACGGACTTATATTCATCTGTATCCACGATACGCGCATTTTTCCACCCTCATGAATTCTCAAAACTGGTTGCAGCGCTTCATTGTTCTCGTTCTGGCCGCCACTCTCGGAGTGCTCGCGTTTTTTTTCCTGACCATCGCGCTGATCGCCGGGGCTGTGCTCGCTTCGGTCATCGCTGTGCGGTGGTGGTGGATCTCGCGCAAGCAGCCGCAAACGGTGGATCAAACATTCGAGGGTGATTACACCGTGATCGAACATTCCCGCATCGATACCGATGTACCGCCTCGCGACGGCCCGGGCTAGTACTGGAGGTCGGAATGGCAGCGCCGAATGACCCTCACACAGTGGAAGGCCCAGACTGCAAATCCGTTTTTGGTTTTGAGAAACAAGGCGCGCCGGACGGGGTAACGCGCGCGGCGCATTCACCGGGAACGCCATCCGATATCCCGCCGCTGCCGCCGGATCGTTCGCTGCCGGATATCATCATCGTGCCGCCCAAGAACCCGCCGCCTGAAGTGCCTGAGGACTTCCCTTCCCCGGTACCGCCGCCTCCACCTGCCGAACGGCCGCCGGCGCCGCCCCAGGTCGCCGTTCAACGACAGGCCTAGCTGCAGGAGTCTGCTTTTTCCTGGGTGCGTTTGTCGAAACGCTCCACGTTGACGATGATGCGCTCGTGCAGGCCTTCGCCGATCATGTCTTTCTCGTCTTCGGCAGATACACGAAACGTCAGTTTGCGCCCGTCGATTTTGGTCAGTTCAGCGTACGCCTTGACCCGCATGCCCACCGGCGTGGCGGCAACGTGTGTAATTTCCAGGCGTATCCCCACCGTTTGATGCCCTGCCGGCAGCAGACCCTCAACGGCATTGAGCGCCGCCTCTTCCATCATATTGACCATGACCGGTGTGGCCAGCACCTTGATCTTGCCGCTGCCGACATGGGGCGCCGTATCGCGTGTGCCCACCACGATTTCAGTTTCCCCCTTCAGCCCGGTATTCAATTTCTCAGCCGTATTCATCGACTCTCCACACCTGTTTCAATAATGCCCGCAGCGGGTCAGGGCGGCAATGCGATTTTCTGGTCAGTGCTGAACTGGTAATCGTGAAACACGTGCTCGGCGCTGAGAAGCTGGTAACTGCCATCCGCCAGCCGCCGCGTGGTGTCCTTGATCCGGTAGGTGTTATGGCCGCAAGTCCAGCAATCGAAATTGCGCATGGCGGTGCACAGACAGGTCTTGTCCTTCACCGAGATTTTCTTCGCGTTCGGGTGAGCCGCCACTTCGCGGTTGTAGGCCGTGATATAGGCGCAATTGCCGGTGCCATCGAGCAGGTAGCCATAGGCCTCGCAATTGGGCCGAATCCCGTCGCCGATCGATGGACTGCCCTTCAGCATGCGCATCGGGTAACCGGTCGGCGAGATCATATTGACTTCGATGTCTTCTTCGTTCGCTTTGAAGTATTCCTGCTTCACTTTGTCCGGCAGGCCACACTCTCGAGTCGCGGTAAAGCGCGTCGCCACCTGCACCGCTGCAGCACCCATTTCCAGAAATGACACGGCATCACTGCCGGTAAAAATACCACCTGCCGGAATGAGCGGGATATCCAGCTTCTCAGCCTGCAGGTGCTGCAGAATCTCGGCAGTAATCGTGCGCAGGTCATACTTCATCCAGTCGTCGGCGCCAAAACCAAGATGGCCGCCGGCCAGCGGCCCTTCCACTACGACGTAATCCGGCAGCCGGTCCAGGCGGGCATTTTTCCGCAGAAACAGCTGAAGCGCGCGCAGCGATGAAACGATGATGCCGAGTTTGGCATCGCGAAAACGCGGATGATCTGCAATCAGCGCAAACGAGCCCAGGTGCAGCCCGGCGCTCAGGGTAATGCCATCGATCTCGGCATCGAGCGCGGCGGAGAGGCGAACGCGCAGTGTCTCGCGCGGGGCATTCATCGTGAGTTTTTCCATACAATTAACGAAGATCATCCCATCGCCGCGCTTGGCCTGCATGGCCCGGCCCACATGATTGTGCGTCGCCTCGGTGAGGCGGCCCAGGTCGAACACCACTTCGGATTTGTCGGAACTGGCGACGTTATATTTGTAAAGCTTGGTTTTTTCCTTTACGAAGTGCGTCTTGAAGCGCCGGTCGGAAACAGTCTGCACCATGGCATCGGAAATGTGGCCTATGCCTCCAAGCCGCGCTGCCTCGAGCGCCAGATCCGCCGTCGAGATGTCCACGCCCATCCCGCCCACCATGATCGGCACCAGTTCGCGCTTGCCGAACCGCAGACGAAAATCATCCACACATTTCATTGCTATCCTTGTCCAGTGCAAAAGTTCGCGCGCAATCTGCAACGTGCCAAGCACGACCGCAGCCGGCCCGTTGTCGCAATTGTCGCATACAGCTGGATTTTAACTCATGCCCACCGGGTTCGCAGAAAATCAACCGTCGGTGCAAAGGTGCAGAGTCTAAATAATATCCACGTTTGTGACGAGGCAATGGTGGGGTGCAGAGCGCCCCCCCCTGTCGGATATGGACACACGGCAGCGATCCGGGTCGAAGCCGGCAATTTGAGCCCGACACGCGTATTTCAGGGAGAATATCCGGAACTTGCACATAGTCAGCGGCATGTTTAACGTATGAAGTTTGGCGGCGGTGGGTAAAGCCGGTTTTGATTTGCAGCGCCAGCTGTTTCATGGACAATTATTTTCGGGAGAATTGCAATGAATGCGAATGACGCCAAGAAGCCAGATCGCCGCAGTTTTCTTCGGGTTGCCGGAGCTGCCACGGCAACCTTCGTCCTGGGCGGGCTGCCGTTTGCAGCACGCGCTGCGAGTGTTGCTGCCGGGAAAATGAAGATCGGGGTCATCGGTTCCGGCAAGGTCGGTGGAACACTCGGCGGGATTTGGGTGAAGTCCGGGCACGAAGTCATGTTCTCTTCGATCGATCTCGAACACGATAAGGCGCTTGCTGCCAGCCTCGGATCCATGGCCAGTGCCGGAACGCCGCACCAGGCCGCCGCATTCGGCGATGTGCTGCTGATCTCTGTGCCGTACCACGCGCTGCCGCAGCTAGGCCTTGATCTGGCGAACTCGATCAAAGGCAAAGTGGTACTCGATACCTGCAACCCCTTTCCCGGGCGCGACGGTGAAATTGCGACCTGGGCCCGGGAGAAAGGCGCCGGTCTCGCCTCGGCGGAGTTGCTGCCGGGTGCGCGCATCGTCCGCGCCTTTAATGCGGTCGGTTACATGAAGATGCAACAGGCAGCGCAGCACGAAGGTGAGCGCATCGGGATGCCGATGGCGGGCGACGATGCTGAGGCCATCGCGATAGTGTCCCGCCTGGTGAGTGAGGTCGGCTATGAGCCGGTGGTGATCGGACCGCTCGCCATGGGCAAATACCTGATGCCGGGAACGCCGCTTGCGGGTGAGCACACGCCGGAACAAATCCGGAAAATCGTTGTCACACTCGACTGAGCCGGCCATGCGGGTAGTAAAGGAGATTGCAGGCGGGTTTAGTGGCCACCGATTGGAGACAGGTATAATCCAAAGCATGCGGACAATATCAGCGTTCGTTGCCGTTTTTTTAAAAAGGAATTCACAATGATTACGCGATTTTCAATGACTAGGGCCTTTCTCGTTTCAGCGCTTGCAATCATCGGCCTTGTCGGCACAAATCTCGCCGCTGCCGAGAACGTGCATTTACTCGAACAGGATTCGAGATCGGCGCTGAAGGCCTTATATGCCGGATCACCCGGAGCGAAAGCGCTGGGCGACAAGGCCAGAGGCATTCTGGTTTTCCCGAACGTCGTCAAGGCCGGCTTCATTCTTGGCGCGCAAGGCGGCGATGGCGTGCTTCTGGTAAAAAACAAGGTGGTCAGCTACTACAACACGGCTGCGGTTTCGGTCGGGCTGCAAGCCGGCGCGCAGTCGTTCGGCTACGTGCTGTTCTTCATGAGCGACAAGGTATTGACCGACTTCCGGAACAGCAAGAACTTTCAGATCGGCGTGGGGCCGAACATCGTCGTCATCGATGCCGGCGCGGCGAAAGATGTCAGCACCCTGACGGCCAAGTCCGACGTCTATGCGACCATCTTCGATCAGAAGGGACTCATGGCCGGCGTCGGCTTGCAAGGCTCGAAGATCACCAAGCTCAATCCGTGAGCATGTTCTCCACCCTGCCTTCAGTCTCGCGCTGCCCGCTGCCTGCCTGATTTCTTTTGCAAAGAAACCAGCCGCTGTCGTCAACAGTAGCAACCATGCCCTGTTGATGGCGGCGGCGTATTCAGGCGCCGCATGACCCTTCTCCCAAACGCAGGGTGACGGTCATCCTGACCGGCAGTCCATCCGTTTGCAAAGCCCGGTGCATGGAATTGACTAGCCTTGCGTTTGCGGCACACGGTGAGCGTTGATAGCGACGTGCTGTTATTATTGGATGCGCCGCACAAGCGGAAGAATCGCAGGCCGAGGCTTGCTGACCGAGTTAACCCTTAAGAGAAAAAATGGACATCCGCGATAGCCACGGTTTCCGCTGCCAGGTTGCAACGGGGATCATCGCACTTATCAGCCTTGCCTGGGCCGGGATCGCGCCCGCACAAATCCCTGGCGCAGCCAGTCTCCCGGGCAGCGGCAGTCAGGCTGTGCGCCAACCGGCCAGTGTGACTTTCAACTCGCAGAAACTTCAGGTCGATATCAAGGCGCAACTCGCTCAGGTGCGCAAACGCCTCGAACGCGCCAGTGCCGGGAGCGAACCGCCGACCCCCGCAGGGGTCCTTCCGGATGAGATCGAGAATGCGCAAAAGGCGCTGCCGCTGCTTGCACAGGTCTATGCCTCGCAACTCGAAACTCTGGAGAAGATAGCGCAACAAACCAAGGCACGTGAGGCGGCGGAGCAAGCCGAGAACACGTGGCCAGGTTTCAAGGAAAAGCCCCCGTATTCGATCCTGTTGTGGGACAACGTTCGCGAAGAAGCGAAAAATTATCAGGATGACTTACAGCAACTGCAAGCAAGCAAAGCCGTGGGATTAATCGAAACTAATAAATTCCGCGATAGAAGCAACGATGCCCAGGGGGTCGTGCGGCGCCTTACCGAGTTACACGATCGCACGTCACCCGGCACCAACGCTCGCGCACTCGCCAGCTGGCGACTCGATGCGGCGCGAGACAGTGCCGCAGTGGCTTCTGCGTTCGTTGCAACATTCGATATTACATTGCTCGAACTCGACGAGAAGATCGCGATCTCGCAAGCACAACTGCGGCTTGCGCAGCGCAAGCTTGCTATTCTCGGCGGCAAGACCAGCCTCAGCAAGGCCGACCTTGAGGAAGCCCGCAAGCGCCTGGACGCCGCCCGCGCGCAACGGGAAAAACAGTTGAAGTCATTGAGTGCTGCCAACTTTAAACAAGCGCGCGAACGTGAACAGGCGCTCAAAGCGCTGGAGGCGCTGCAGACCGCATCCCCCACTGCCGCGAGTTCCACCATGCAGGCGCGGGCGCTCAAAGTTGCGGAAGCGAGATTTCGCGCTGCCGACACCTTAACGCACAGCCTGGGTTCACAAATCCGTATGCTCACCATCCTGACAACAGTTTATTACCAGGATGTAGCGAACTCCTGGGAGTGGCGTTACACCATCCTTGCCGGCAACGACGCTGTCGCCCGGCAGCATGCGAAGCAGCAGGTCGACAACCTGATCGAATATCTAAAGGGCTGGTTAATCGGCATCCAGGTCCAGCACAGCGATGTGCGTTCGCGGTTACAAAGGCGGGATGAGGCCGCACAGTCTGCACCCGACCGCGACGTCGAAAAATACGAGCGTGAGACGCTCGAAGGGCTGCGGCAACTGGACCTCGCGCTCAATCGCCACGAGACCCTCATCGCGCGCCGCCTTACAAGACTCGGGTTCTGGCAGGAAGAATTCACCGAAGCCCTGAAGGAGCGCTCGGCCGGTGAGATTGCCCGTGATGTTTTCGCACAAGCCAAAGCGATCGCGGCTGCATTCTGGAATTACGAGTTGCTGACGATCGAGGACACAGTGGAAATCGGCGGCCAGCATGTCACGACGACACGCGGAGTGACGGTCGGCAAGAGCGTCGGCGCTTTCCTCATATTCCTGATCGGCTACCGGCTGCTGCGCTTTCTTGCGCCGCGACTGGAGCGGCTCATGGTGCGCCGCTTCAATATCGGCGAGCAACAGAGCAAGACATTGCTGCGCTGGACGAACGCGCTGGGCATNNTGGTGCTGGCGCTGCTGACGCTGAACCTCGCCCGTATCCCGCTCACCGTATTTGCGTTCGCTGGCGGCGCGCTGGCCATCGGCGTCGGTTTCGGCACCCAGACCCTGATCAAGAACCTGATCAGTGGCATGATCGTTCTCGTCGAGCGCCAGATCAAGGTGGGTGACATCATCGAAGTGGAGGGCGTGACTGGACATGTAATGGAGGTCAACATCCGCTCCTCGACCGTCCGCGGCTTCGACGGCGTGGAAAGCATGATCCCGAACGCCATGCTGCTGGAGCAAAAGGTCACCAATTGGACGCTCACCAACCAGCAGCTACGCCGCATCGTCCGCGTCGGCGTAGCCTATGGCTCACCGATTCGGGAAGTCGCAAAGATCCTCGCGGACTGCGCTGACCGGCACGGTATCGTGCTCAAGGACCCCGCGCCGCGCGTGATCTTCGAGGACTTCGGCGACAGTTCGCTTCTATTCGCGCTCTATTTCTGGGTCGAATTCACGCCTGGCACCAGCACCTTGCAGGTGATGAGTGATTTGCGCTTCATGATCGAGAAGCAGCTCGGCGAGGCCGGTATCGTCATCGCGTACCCGCAGCGGGATGTGCACCTCGACGCCTCCCGGCCCCTTCAGGTCGAAGTGATTTCTCGGGGTGACGCAACGCTGGCGGAAAAGGACGCGCCGAAAGTTCCCGGCCCCGCCCATGCCTGACCCGGTGTTGACATTCGTTTTTGATCCGGATCCGTGCGGAAAAATTATGTACAATTTCCGATGCAGTTCGCGAAACAGGCCCCGGCCCCCGTCGCAGCAGACTATGCTGTTCTAAGGAGAGGTAAATCATGACGCAATCGATCTCAGGCCAGCTGGGCATCATTCTGGTTGGCGCGGCCCTGACCGCATTTTCAGCCGCAAACGCCATCGCGGACGACTCGGGGTTTTTGAAGGACTACTCGCAGCTGGAGGTGAAAAAAGACCGGCTGGGTGTAGATCGCCGGGTCTGGATTAGCGACAAGTTGACGCCCCAAAACTACCAACATATCCTCATGGATCCGGTCGCGTTCTATCCGCAACCGCAGCCGAGTGGTCAGGTTACGCTCGGCACCCTGAACGACATCCGCGATTACATCAACAGTGGGTTGCGCAAGGCGATTGAAAAGACACAGCCGCTCGCAAAAGAGGCGGGGCCGGGCGTGGTGCGCTTGCGGGTTGCCATCACGTCAGCCAGCGTGGACAAGGGCCTGAAGCCGTACCCAGCTCATACCCATCGCCTTTCTCTTCACTGCGGCGAAACGGGCCAGCGGAACCGCCGAATACAACATCAAGCTTTACGTGGAGTCTGAGATGACCGACAGCATCACCGGCGAGGTGCTCGCCCAGGTCGTGCGCGAAGCCGAAGGCATCGAAGTAGAAGGCGACGAACCGCTGTCGTTGAAACTGGCCCAGCCCCAGCTCGATAAATGGCTGGAAGCGGCACAGCAGGAAATTGGCGCGCGGTTCAAGCCGGCAGGCAACTAAGCGTATTTGCGCGCTGGTTCGCGCTGCAGGCGCTGGAAAAGATGGTCAGAGGTGGCTGAACCCTACTCGCGCCCATCAACTGAAAGTAACGGCACTGACTGTACTGAAAAGGTAAGCCATGATAACGAAGCTTTTAACTCTCGCCACTATAGCCCTCATAACGGCTATTTCCAGCGGTTGTACATCAATGGCCGACCAGATTAATTCGAGTGAGGCGAAACTTATTGCCGGAACGGTGACAGCGCGGCCTTTGGGGTTTAACTACAAAATCTCCGCCCTTGTCGACGTGAACGGCAAGAGAACAAGGATGTGGACGTTCCGCACCCTCTGTGAGCAGGGGTTCGGACGATTATCTTTTGAAGATTATTCAGACCTTCCCACCATATACAACCCCACCATATACAACTTGCAACGTAGTGGCACGACTCATTCAGACAAGTTGTTTGACGAAATATGCACGCAAGGGATGCCCTCAGCGTATAGACAGATGAATAACGATAAACGGTAGGCGGCGCAGGATACTGAAAACCCAGTCCCAGTTACACTCAGCACTCACACAGACCCCGCTTCGGCGGGGTTTGTTTTTTGTGGTTCTGCTTGATCTGCCGCATGTCCGCTTTGGGTTGCGGGCTCAACCGGTCGGCCGAGGCTGGCGCGTCCGCCCTGACGATAATGTCCGTTAGCATCCGTGAGAAAAGCGGAACACCCACTATCTTGCCGAGATTAACCAGCCCCGAGAGCCTGCCTGAGGTAGCAAGCTAATATAAGAAAAAAGGCCTGCATTGCTGCAAGCCCTTTAATTTGATGGCGCGCCCGGCAGGATTTGAACCCACGACCCCCTGGTTCGTAGCCAGGTACTCTATCCAACTGAGCTACGGGCGCCCGGAGGCGGATTATACCAAAGACTACGGAACTTAGGTAAGACTACGGACGGACTTCTATTTTGCTGACTGCGCTTTTTAAATTATCGGGCTTAAGTTACCAAACCTGTTATGCGGCCGATACAGCAAATGGGGTCTGACCCCATTTTCACCGGCATCTCACCTACAGCACTACTTCGTCAGGCACATCCTCGGGCAATTCAAAAGGCGTTACCTTTGTTAATGGACTCATAAAGACAGCACCACCGCCTTTGTGGCCAATACCTGCTGTTTCGTAAATGTAATCGAACAAAACATCGGCCTCATCTTCAGGCACGACTACCTTTACCATCCTGACCAACGTTGGTTCCGGCAGCCGGTTATTAGTGCTTGCGGCACCCTGCAAAATGGCAATGCCCCGGCAAGCCACACTGCTTGTTCTGATTATCTGTTTTTCGTGACGCAGGGCCTGCATCAATTTCTTGTCTGTCCCGTTATCGGGTAATACGCAGGTGATGAGCCTGGCGGCTTTTGGGGAAAGCGACTGACAGGCATCCTGGTTCATGATTCTCCCTCAAGTTTTTTCATGATGTCCTGGGGGATATAAGTGGCGACTTTATCCAGCGGCGTGATGTACAGGTAACCGTTGCCAGGAACACCCATCTTGCCAGCTCGATAGATACTGTTGCAGACGGTATCCTGCTGCTCCGATGAAACGATGATACTGACCACTTCTTTTTCCGCCTCTACCGCGATACCGAGCAAACCCAGGCGCTCACGCGCGCCGTATCCTCTGGCATGGAAACTGATGGCGCCAGTGATCGCGCCGGCATCACGAGCGGCCTCCAATATGATATCGCTCATGCCCATCTTTACCACACAGGTGATCTGGGCGACATCAGTCAAATAGGTAATATGGCTATTGCTCATAATATGGCTTGCGCCTCCTGTCCTGTAGATAGTGCGGCTGTAGCGGCGGCCAATTCAACCTGTAAGTTCGCCTTATAGCGCGCCCATAGACCGGTGATCATCACTGAAATAATGGGGCCGATTGACGCCATGCAAAGAATCCCAAAGCCTTCCACGGTGTTCATTGCCGTGCCGACACCGAGCCCCATCGCCAGCACCAGGGGCACGGTTATCGGACCAGTAGTTACACCGGCGCTGTCCCAGGCAACATTAACAAATTCTTCGCTGGAAAAAACGGTCAGTACAATGGCCAGCAGATAGCTGGGTACAATCATCCATACCAGCGGCAGATCGAAAATCAACTTGGCGAGGCCAGCCGCAATACCAAAAGCAACACCCAGAGAAACGGCAATGAGCAAGGTCTTTTTCCTGAATACACCGTTGGTCAGATGCTCCGTGGTTTCACCCAGTGCGTTGAGTGCCGGTTCCGCCAGAGTGGCGCCAAAACCCAACACCCAGGCAAACAGCAGAGTCAACGTCAGGCCGACGACATAAATATAAATAGGCGACATTTCCACACCCGGCACTTCGGTGAATGCAGCGGGAACCAGAGTACCAACGTCACCGCCAAGTTTAGAAAGACCGTAGGTGAGTCCCAGGTTGAAAATGCACATCCCGACGATCGTCAGCGTGATGCCGTAAAATATTTCACCCCTGTTCTTGAGTTGTTCTTTCAATACCAGCCGGAGCACCACAAACAGAAACAGCACCAGTGGCAGGATGGCGCGAACGCCCATTATGATCTCCGCACCCGGGCTGCTTTCATACCACGCAGGGTCTGCTGATTGCGTGGCTGCGGCGGCCTGTCGCGCCAGCTCGATGATTTCAGCGGGTGACAGGGTAAAAGAAACATACTGGGCCAGCAGAAACACACCGGTAACGGGGAACAGCGACGCCAGCGTAACGATGCCAAACCCCGACAGACCCGAATCTCCCTTGCCGGCAGCTGCCGCGATACCGATACCCAATGACAGCACCAGTGGCACAGTGACCGGTCCGGTAGTGACTGCACCACAATCCCAGGCCAGGCCGATGATGTTTTGCATATGTGGATCGAAGGCACTGTATACCGTTAACGCCAGTACCGGGGCCAGTGCCGCATAAATCATCGGCTTCAGGCTCCAGCCATAAAGAAAGCGCAGCGTACCCAGTACCGCTGCTATACCAACACTGAAACCAACCACCAGCACTAGCGCGTCCGACCAATCGTTAAGCAAGGCATACAAATAGGGCGCCTGCTCGACCGATACGTTTTTGCCCGCAGCCTTTAATGCGCCAATCGCCGGTTCAGCGAAGGTCACGCCAATGCCAAGCAGGAGTGTAATGAAAAGGACCAGTGGCAGTGGCGAGTTACGCGGCAAAGTGCTGCCGATTACGGTGCCAAAAGGCATCAGGCCAAGTTTGAGGCCCTCCATGAAAAACATCAGGCCGGCGATAACCGCAAACAGCCCGGCGGTGATAATCCAGTAATCAGCTTCCAATTCGCGCAGAATAAGGATTTGAAACAGCAACAGGTAAATACCCAGCGGGACAACGGCTTTGAGCTGTTCCATGAACCGTACCGACACATAAGGGCGGATCAACTGGTAGGTTTCCCCGGCGGTCAGTTTTATACGAAGCTGGCGTTCGGGGACAGGGTTACCGTCGGCATCTGTTTCCAGTTTTGGCTGCAGGCGATTAAGGCTGACTTGGTCATACCCCGCCCCAAGTTTTTGTTGGTAATCACCGAACCGGTAATTATTTTTCATATATTTTGTATTAGCCCATGCAGGTGAGCGGAGAAATAAAACTCTAATCTAATAAGTTCAGATAAACAACACGATTGGCCAGTAGCGGACATTCGCTTTAACGGACTTCTCTAATTCAGATTGGCAGGAATGGCGTGGCGCAAGTCACCCATATCCGCCAAAACAAAAGGCCCCGCGAGGGGCCTTTGTTTTGGCGGAGAGAGAGGGATTCGAACCCTCGATAAGCTTTTGCGCCCATACTCCCTTAGCAGGGGAGCGCCTTCGACCACTCGGCCATCTCTCCGGTGTTTTTTTACCTATTTTGGGGTCCCTTGGTTTTTGGGGGGCGCTTGATAGCGAGGTGGGGACCACTGACCCTCTCTCTGGTCTTTTTATTCGGGGGGGGGCCCGCCTACTCGCGATTCTACCCTTTGCTATTTTCGAGGGTGGTCGAAGGCGCCATGCGCTTGATATACGACGGCTGCGCCGTGACCACTCAGCCATCTCTCCGGTACTCTTTCTACCTAACCCTCTCGCAGTTCTACCCTTTGCTATTTTGCGGGGGCAGCCTAAATCACCACGATTACTGGGGCGTTAGGATATCACAGTCAGCCGGCTGCACTGCTCACTTCACCGGCTGTTCCAGACCGAAAGCCTTATGCAGCACGCGCACCGCGAGCTCCACGTATTTTTCGTCGATCACGATTGAAATCTTGATCTCGGAGGTCGAAATCATCTGGATATTGATGCCCTCTTCCGCGAGCGTGCGGAACATGGTGCTGGCTATGCCCGCATGGGAACGCATGCCGACGCCGACTACCGATACCTTGGCTATCTTGTCGCCACTCACGATTTCGCGCGCCTTGATGTGCTTTTGCACCGTCTCCAGAATCTGCAGGGCTTTCTGGAAATCGTTGCGATGCACCGTGAACGATACGTCGGTAAGCCCGTCATGGCCGACGTTCTGCACGATCATGTCGACATCGATGTTGGCATCGCCTATCGGTCCCAGAATCTGATAGGCAATGCCGGGCCGGTCAGGCACGCCGAGTATGGTGATTTTCGCCTCATCGCGGTTGAATGCGATTCCGGAAATGCTGGCATGTTCCATTTTCTCGTCTTCCTCAAAAGTAATCAGCGTGCCCTCGCCCTCTTCTTCGAAACTCGACAGCACACGCAGCCGCACATTGTATTTACCGGCGAACTCGACCGCACGGATCTGGAGCACCTTCGATCCCAGGCTCGCCATTTCCAGCATCTCTTCGAAGGTGATGGACTTGAGGCGGCGCGCCTCGGGCACGATGCGCGGGTCGGTGGTATATACGCCATCGACATCGGTGTAGATCTGGCACTCGTCGGCTTTGAGCGCCGCGGCCAGAGCGACGCCCGTGGTATCGGAACCACCGCGCCCCAGCGTGGTGATATTTCCAGCTTCATCGACACCCTGGAAACCGGCAACGACTACGACCCGATTCTGCGCAAGATCTGCGCGAATCCGCGTTTCGTCTATGCTCATGATCCGCGCCTTGGTGTGAGCGTTGTCGGTCAAAATCCGCACCTGCCCGCCGGTATAGCTGCGCGCGCTGACTCCCAAATCCATCAGCGCCATCGCCAGCAACGCAATGGTCACCTGTTCGCCGGTGGCCAGCATCACGTCAAATTCCCGCGGATCGGGTTGCGACTGGATCTCTTTGGCGAGTGCAACCAGCCGGTTGGTCTCCCCCGACATCGCCGACACGACCACCACCACCTGATGGCCCTGCTTCTGCCATTTGGCAATGCGCCGCGCGACATGCTTGATGCGCTCGGGACTGCCGACGGAGGTGCCGCCGTATTTTTGGACGATTAAACTCATGCTTGCCGGACTCGGGACCGAAAAACCGTGTATTTTAATTGATTTTGCACATAAAAACGAGCATGAGCCCCTGCCCCATAACGGCCGCGCGGCGGGCCTGTGGGCCAGGTTCAAAAAATGCCGAACCTTTCGGCCGATGTAATGTCGGATGAATATGACAATGGAGAACCAGCGAGAGTAGATCAATGAAACCATTCGACCGCATCACCAATCCCCGGGATATCCGTCACAAGCTGCGCCTGAACCAACAGGAGTTCTGGTCGCGTATCGGCGTTACGCAGAGCGGCGGTTCACGTTATGAAAGCGGCCGCAGCATGCCGAAACCCGTGCGGGAATTGCTGCGACTGGTTCACATCGAGGGCATTGCGCTCGACAAGGCGCGGGGCGATGACTTTGAAGTCGTATCCTATCTCAAGGCGGCCAATCCCAGGCTTTATCGCACGCTGAGGAAAGCTGCACAGGGCAAAACCACCCGCAAAAAATAGCCGGTGAACCGGCTTAGCGCGCCTTACGGCGTTGATGCCAGTTGCCTGGCCGCGCCCGGAATTAACGCTCTGGTATATAATCCGCGGCTCTATGAGAATCACCCGCAGGCTGGAATTTGATGCCGGCCATCGTATTCCCAACCATGACAGCCAGTGCAGGCATCTGCACGGCCACCGTTATGCGCTCGAGGTGACGCTGTCCGGCGACATCATCACCGCCGACGGCGCCTCCGAGCAGGGCATGGTACTGGATTTCTCCGAGGTCAAGGCCATCGCCCAGCGTCACGTGGTCGATGCCTGGGACCACGCGTTCCTGGCCTGGCGGGGCGACCAGCAGGTCGTCTCCTTTCTCGCCGGGCTCGCGGGCCATAAAACGGTGGTTTTCGACTCGCCCCCGACCGCGGAATACCTGGCACAGACGGCCTTTCGCATACTCGATGCGATATACCGCGACAAATACGGCAACAGGCTGAAGCTGGAGAACGTCAGACTGTATGAGACGCCCAACTGCTGGGCTGATGCGGGTCGACTATCACAAATTCGGTAGTGTCTTATTAACGCTCAAGGTATTAGGTTCCAGCCCGCACCCTTACCTTAAAGTTAATAATAGTTAAATAATACAGAGGATTACGATATGCGCGATCGCGATCCGGAAGATGCCTGCCCCTCCCACGGTCATGTACATCCATTGGGTTTACCGTTCAGGGAATAGAGAGCCGGGCCGGCCAGTCCGTTCTTTCGTGATATATGGCCCCGAGCGGGGTTATCATTATCCCAAGGAAGGAAGTGTGACAATGTCAAACAAAAAAACAGGCGTAGAAAGGCCATGTTCGAATGGTTGAAAACGTAACTGCTTCAATTGCAGTCGCCAGGCAAGCTCGTCTGATCAGGCGATATTGGGCCGCAGCGGGGAGCTCACTTTTGGTGCTGCTGCTCCTGTTCGTGCTCTATTGGAACGGATACCTCGATGCGACCGGTTTCAAGATCACCGCAACTGGAATCCTGTTCTTTATCGTATTTTATTATGCGTTGTTCCAATCGGGACTTAATTGCAAAGCAAGCGATCCAAGTCTGACCATAGCGCAACTTTTATGCTCGATTCTCGTGCTTACCGTTGCGATGTACTACACCGCAAGCAGCGCGAGGCCGGTGATCCTGCCGATTGTTTTGATGGCTTTTGTTTTCGGCGTGTTCCGGCTGAGTACGCGAAAACTTATCCATGTGGCGATAGTTACGATCCTGCTTTATGCCTTGATGATATGGTTGCTTTTGCAACACCGGCCACAGGATATCGATTATGAGCTGGAACTCCTGCGCTTGATGGTATTCAGCCCTATCCTTCTGTGGTTTGCCGTAATGGGTGGTTACATCAATCACTTGCGCAGGACGTTGCGCGACAGCAAGGAGGCCATCGAAGAAATGGCCACTCATGATGATTTGACGGACGCGTACAACCGGCGCCATATGTCGAACATGCTGCAGCAAGAAAAAATGAGAAGCGACAGGTCAGGCCAACCATTTTGCATCGGGATCCTGGACCTCGATTTTTTCAAGGAAATAAACGACACGTTTGGTCACCCCGTCGGCGATGCAGTGCTGAAAGCTTGCGCGATATGCGGAGCTCATGCGGTACGGCCTATCGATTGTTTTGGCCGTTATGGCGGGGATGAATTTGAGGTGCTTCTGACTCAGACCGATTTGGAAGGCGCCCAGCATGTGGCCGAGCGCTTGCGAACCGCGGTGAGCAATTTAAGATTTCCGCATATTGATCCCCAGCTCAAGGTGACGATTTCCATTGGCTTGGCCGTATACCATCCCAAAGAAAGCATTGAAGATACCGAGAGGCGCGCGGACGAGGCCCTTTACAGGGCAAAAGCGACTGGGCGCAATCGAATAGAAATCGAGTCTGCGAAAGCCGGGAAAATTCCAGGCAAACCCGACGCTGTCTACAATTGAAAGACTATCGCCTGGCGCGGCATGGGGAACAAAAAAAGAACATGTCGTCAGGCCTGGCGATTAAATAGCCCCACCATCACCCGGTTCTGGTCGGCAGCAGACGCTGCCAGCAGAACCGGCCAGAAGCGCTCCTCACCGGCGCAGCACCAGACTCATCGCCGGTTGACTGACATTGAGTCGTTGTACAACGCGGCATACGCCGCGCTCGGACATGAGAATATCGAACCAGTGAAGGAGCCAAACATCAAGACCAGCAATATTAGAAATCATAAATAGCGTGAACATCGATAAATAATAGACGCAGTAGTAGACGTACCTTACCATCTACAGGGCAAGGATTTCTTATTCTAAAAATACGCAGCTAGGGCACGACTGACTCATAAGTTCCGCTCGACCTCTGCCTGCCACCAGCACTTGGACGCAATTAAATGGATACTTTTGCAGCGGAGCATAGCAACAATTCTTCGCCGCTTTTAATCATGAGGAGGAATGCCCCTTGGGAACAATACACTTGAAAAGGAATAAGCTATGATTCTGCTGACTGGCGCCAATGGCAAGACCGGCCACGCAATTATCCGGAACCTCATCGCACAGGGATCGACGGTGCGCGGACTTGTTCGCTCCGATGCCTCGGCAGCAACTATTGCTGCTATGGGCGCCGCGCCATTTATTGGCAATCTTTGCAGTGACGCAGACGTTGATGCGGCATTTGAAGGCATCGATTGCGTCTACCACCTCTGCCCCGGCCTCCAGCCCGATGAAGTAGAAATTACGCAACGCATGATTCGCTTTGCCAAAAAAGCGAAGGTCCGGTTATTCGGTTACCATGGCGTAAGCTATCCACAACTGCCAGAAGTTGGTTTTCACTGGAAAAAACTTCTTTCCGAAATCGAAATTTTGCACTCTGGCCTCACCTTCTTCGTTGTGCATCCCTGCCAGTACATGCAGAACGTTCTCTGGTCGCTGCCAGCAATTCTCAATGAAGGCATATTTGCCCTGCCATGGTCTCCCGATCGCCGCATGGTTTCAGTAGATGTCGAGGATATGGGAGAGGCGATTGCGAATATTCTGACGCGTCCTGGATTCGAAGGCGGCATTTACGAATTCTGCAGCGTTGAAAAGGCGCTTACCAGACACGAAATGGCGGAAATACTCGGACGTGCATTCAAGAGAAAAGTCGTTGCAGGCAGGCGTCCGATAGACAAGGCGCTCCAAGTTGAGCCTTTCAAGCACTACACGCCCGATCAACTGGAACAACTTAGCGCACTTTTTAATTTTTTCGACCTCAATGGAACCCCGGGCTTCAATAACCGCACATTGTCTTTGATTCTCGGCCGGAAACCGACGTCTTATCAGGCTTTTGCAGAGCGCCTGGCCCGGGACTTGGGAATCAAATAGCCCTCTTGGCAGATTGACTGACTTTCAACTTAATCGACAGCAGATGATTTGACATTGACCGAACTTGATATTCACGCTGGCGCACCGAGGTCCCAATTCCACCTGATTTTACTTGGCCCAGCGGCAAACGCATCGCCTTTTTTCAGAGTTGCGTTTGAATGGTGGTCGGATGACAAATGGTCGATGATCAATCCGATGGGCGATCCACTGCGACCGGACGGTATTAAACGGGGTGCTGTGGGTGCTGCGCACCGGGGCGGTTTGGGCCGGAGCGCTTTCCCTCGGGCCCGACCTGTTTTCGCCGCTTCAGCCGCTGGGTGCGCCAAGGCGTGCGGCAAGCGATACTGGAGACGCTGGCGCGGGACCTGGAAGACCAAGACAATATTAATATTTCCCGGAATGCTTTATCGACGGCACCTTCGTGGTAGCGAAACGGGGGCTTCGCAGTGGGAAAGACCAAGCGGGGCAAGGGTACGAAGCTCATGGCTGTTACCGACGCTTCGGGTCTTTCACTCGCCGTGCACACGGCTTCTGCTTCTCCACATGAAGTCACCCTTGTCGAAGCTACCCTCGCTCAAACCCTCACCGTGGGACGACCCCGGCGACTTATTGGGGATCGTGCCTACGACAGCGATCCGCTCGATCAGCGGCTTGCTGCACAAGGCATTGAACTGATCGCGCCGCATCGGCGCAACCGCAGCAGGGCAAAACGCAAAACGAGCGTGTTCTCAGGCGTTATCGGCGGCGCTGGAAGGTCGGGCGCTTGTTCGCGTGGCTGAACAAATACAAGCGCGTGGTGACCCGCTGGAATCGTTACAGCGATCACGCCGTTGTAACGGTTTCCTGATGATGGGATTTAGATAAAATTATAAATTTCCCTTATAAATCAACAATATTTGGCGGATGGGGTGAGATTCGAACTCACGAGAGACTCGCGCCTCTGCCGGTTTTCAAGACCGGTGCATTAGACCACTCTGCCACCCATCCGACGGGAACCCTGCGAGACCTGAAAATCGCTCCCAGGATAGTAACGCGCCCGCCGGGTATCGCAAGCCCGCGCATTATACCGTCTTGCGCCTTGCGCACCCCCGCATTCCGCAAACGTGGGTATTACGATACGCAATGTCTGCCATTATCAGTGGCTGGTGGTGCGCAAGGCAATTAACTGCCGCCAATCAATCGTTGAAACTTTCCCGGGTGTTCTGTAGTCTTACTGCCAGTTGAGTAATTCTACTTCCACAGGAGAAAGACACATTATGCAATCCGATATGCAAACCGGCCCGTCGACTTACGGGGCAGGCACGCAGGGAATCGCACTGGCGCAACAACGGGTACTGCGCAACACTTACCTGCTGCTCGCGCTCACCATGGTGCCGACTGTGATTGGTGCGCTGATCGGCATCAATACCGCCAGCATCATCATCCAGCATCCGATCCTCAGCTTTGTCCTGATGCTGGGTGGCGTAATCGGCCTGCAGTATGCGATTGCCGCCAACCGCAACAATGGCTTTGGTGTCGTGTTGCTGCTCGGCATGACTTTTCTGCTCGGGTGGTTTCTGGGCCCAATACTCTCTGTCGCCCTCACGTTAAAGAATGGTCCGCAACTGGTTGGCGTGGCCGCCGGCGGCACCGGCATTGTGTTATTCGTCATGGGCCTGATCGCGACCACGACGCGCAAGGACTTCAGCTTCATGGGCAAGTTCCTGTTCGTCGGCATGATCGTGCTGCTGCTGGCGATGGTAGCCAACATGTTCATGCAAATCCCGGCGCTGGCGCTGACGATCTCCGCACTGGTGGTCGTGGTGTTCTCGCTGTTCCTGCTGCACGATCTGTCACGCATCGTCAACGGTGGCGAAACCAACTACATCATGGCGACGACGGGCGTCTATATGAGTCTGTTTAATATTTTCGTCCATCTGCTGTCTCTGCTGATGGCGCTATCGGGCGAAAAAGATTAGAGGTGTGAACCGCCAAGGCGCCAGGATATAAAAAATAACACGGGCGAATATTCGCCCCGTTTTTTTGTCCCCCCTTCCTCCTCTGGTCGATTCCCGCAGACACGAAACAGTCAGCGACGGATACCGCTGCTCCAGTCTTTCTTGGCGGCCTTGGCGTACCCGTCAAGCGGGCATTGAAAAGAATCTTGGCGGTTAAGTATTTCTGTCAAAAACGGCGATCGATTCAACGTGCGAGGTATGAGGGAACATATTGATGACGCCGGCCGCACTCATGCGGTAGTTCTTGGTTTGCACCAGCGTCGAGGCGTCGCGCGCCAGCGTCGCCGCGTTGCATGACACATAGACGATGCGCGACGGAGGATCGGCGTCCAGCGCTTTAATTACTTCGGCTGCGCCATCCCGCGGCGGATCGATCAGCAGGCGGTCAAAGCGTCCGAGCGCCGCCAGCGCAGCCCTGTCGATCTTGAACAGGTCCATCGCCATGAATCGCGCTGCGTCAACCAGCCCATTGGCAACGGCATTTTGCGCAGCACCCTTGAGCAGCGCTGCGCTGCCCTCAATGCCAACGACTGACGCGCCGCTGCGGGCGATGGCCAGTGTGAAATTGCCTATGCCGCAAAACAGATCGGCGATGCGCTCGCCCGGCCGGGGTGCAAGCAAAGTCAGCGCGCGCCGCACCAGCACACGGTTGATGTCATGGTTGACCTGCGTGAATTCGGTCGGTGTAAACCGGATTTTGAGATCGAATTCAGGCAGGGTGTAATACAGGTCCGTTCCGTTTCCGGAATGAAAGGGATAGGCAGAGTCCGGTCCGCGTGGCTGTATGTAAAGCTGCACGGCATACTGCTCGGCGAACGCCCTGAGCAGCGCTTCGTCCTGTTCGTTCAGTGGCTCCAGATTGCGCAGCACCAGCACGTCCAGCGCGTCCCCCAGCGCCACCTCGACTTGAGGCATACGCTCGCGTATCGATAACCGGCTCAGCACTTCGCGCAGCGGCACGAGCAGCGCCGAAATATGCGGGGGCAGCACTTCGCAGCTCGTCATATCGGCGACATATCTGCCGCGTTTCTCGCGAAAACCCACCAGCACGCCGCCTTTCTTTGCCACGTAACGCGCGGTCAGGCGCGCGCGACGACGGTATCCCCATGGCACCCCGTAGATCGCAGGCAGAATTTCTTCCGCTTTGACCTTGCCGATATGCCACAGATTGTCTTCCAGCACTCTCTGTTTGGCCGCCACCTGGGCCCGCGCATCGAAATGCTGCAGGCTGCATCCGCCGCATACGCCGAAATACGCGCAGCGTGGCGTCACCCGCATGGCGCTGGGCTTGATCAACCGGCCCAGGGTGGCGAGTTCATAACTGGGATATTTACGGTATGGAGTGGCCTCCACCACTTCGCCCGGCAGCGCGCCATCGACGAAAATCGTCTTGCCGTCCATGCGCGCGATGCCGCGGCCTTCCTGGTCCAGAGATTCAATGATCAAGTGATACATGACTGAAATGCCGTCGCAGTCAAACCGCGGCCGGCGCATGAAAAGTTAACCCACGGGAAGGTCTAAATAATGAAGATGATGCGAAATTTCAAGCGCATCAGGCGTGCCAGCGACCCAGGAATTCCTTCCAGTGCGGTTCTGCAGATTTACCCAGCGTAGCGCGCACCAGATCGCACTCGGTGTCATGCTCGGTGGTGGTCAACGCGCCGCGCATCAACTGGTAGCGCAGGAACACGAGATAGGTATTCGCAACATCGGTTTCGCAGTAATTGCGGATTTCAGCGATCTTGCCCGCTTGATACGCATCCCATACGGCCGAACCGTCCATGCCCAGCTTGCCCGGCAGGCCCATCAACTGGGCTATCTGGTCCAGCGGCGCGTTGGCGCGCGGCTGATACATCGCCAGCAGATCCATCAAATCGAGATGCCGGCTGTGATAACGGCTGATGTAGTTGTTCCACTTGAAATCGCGGCTGTCCTTGTAATCCCCTTCTCCCAGGTCCCAGTAGCGCGCGGCATTCACGCCGTGGATCAGTCCGCGATAATGCATGACCGGCAGGTCGAAGCCGCCGCCATTCCATGACACGAGCTGAGGCGTGTATTTATCGATGCCGTCGAAAAAGCGCTGTATCAGCTGGCCTTCACTGTCACCGGTGTCGCCCAGCGACCAGATCCTGAAGCTGTCGCGCTCGCGCAGCGCGCAGGAAATGGCGATCACACGCTGAAGATGCAGCTGCAGGAAGTCGTTGCCCGTCACCTGCCGGCGCAACTGAAATGCCATTTCGGCGACATCCCGGTCCGGGACATCCTTGCCGAGGCCATGGAGCTTGCGCAAGCCTTCGACGTCGGGAATTGTTTCGATATCGAATACTAGAAATGTTGCCACTAATTATCTTTTATAAACAACATGTTATATAATTTAATCAAGTGCGGCGCCACGCCGCTCAGGATGCACTGGCGGCGCTACTTGCGCACCCAACCGCCCGACGCATTCTGGTGGTACCAACCCGGCTGGGATTTTTGTATCCAGCGTTGGGCAAACGTGGCGCGGATGTCACCTTCCCATTCCGGCTTGCCGTTGGCGCGCGCGATTTCGCGATAAAGTGCTGCGCGATCCTGGTTTTCGGCCGCGATCAGGGAATTGACCTGCTGGCGTCGCGCCAGCGGCACGGCTTTGGCATCACGCAGTGCAATGTTGCCATCGCGCGTCAGTCCGATGGCGCCGCTGGCATAAAATCCCGCCAGCTGCGCGTAGCGACTCTGCATGCTTGCCTGCAGGCTGACGATCGCCGGCGTATTGATCTCGAGATTGGCCTGGGCCAATGCTGCTCCGGCGACACTCAACATCAACGCCACCATCATTCTGCCAAACCATACTGCTGCTCTCATAATTGCTCCTTTATCGGGTTGCCGCGGGCTTGTCACCCTTGGAGTTTGCGGCATCCCCGTTTTGATTGAGTTGCCATACCTCATCGATGATCTTGTCTGCCGCTCTTTCCGCCGCCGCCGCGGGAAAATAAATATTGATGGTGACACACCCGGCCAGTGCCAGCGCGCACATCAATGCCGCCAGCAAACCGGCGATTCTGTCGTTCATGTCGATTCCTTTATTCAACGATTGCACGCACATTGTCCTGCATGATGCGCTTGAGCCGGCCGATCAGTTCCTGCCAGCTCACATGGCGATTGTAGCCGATCACGGTAATCGCCGGTATGCCGCCGCCCTTGACGATGATGTAACCTTGCGGCGCATCTTCCGCGCCGCTCATTTCACACACATAGTTTCTCAGCTTGCACTTCAAACCGATCTTTTGATAGCCAAACTGCTCAAAAAATCCCAGAAAACTGCGCTGGATCGCTGCCGCGGCACCGGCGCCGCCCAGTGCCGAGATATTCTGCACCGCGGTCTGGCTGATCTTGCGGGGATAATCACCCGCGCTGCTCTCAACCCGGGCATCGAATTTGACCGGTTGCCAGTTGGTCAGTTCCAGCCCGGCGACCTGCGCATCGATACGTCCCGTGATATTGCCGAATGAGAACGTGCGCGTCAGCAAATTGAGATCGAGATTGCGCATATCCAGGTCCGCCAGCATGCGCGGCACCTTGCCAAAGGGATCGAACAGGCTGACGTCCTTGGCCACTATGGTGCCGTCGAACACCCTGAACAACAACGCGCCATCGATAGTCAGGGTTGACTTTTCATACGTCACGCGTGGAATCACCCCCGACAGCGAACCGTGCATCGTCGGCAACCCCAGGTTTTGCGTAAACCGCACCAGCGATACCGGTGTCAGTCCGCCGCTGAAACTCCAGCGCCATGCGTCCGCAGCCAGACCCGCGGAAAAATCGCTGATGGTCAGCATGCCGTCGAGCAACGGCAGCTCGAGCTTGTCCACAGCAAAATGCATGCCTTGCAGATTGAGCGGCAACCTGAAGGATCCAAACGGCAGCCGCAGCACTTCGCCGCCTTTGACCGTAATCTGAGCCTGAGTCGGGGCATCCTGCTGCCACGGAATATGGCCATCCATGCCGAACACCGCAAAACGCCGGTTACTGTCCTCCAGTGATACGTCTTTTAAATGAACATCTACGGCGCTTATCCTGCCCTGGGCCATCTGCAATGCCGCCGTCGCTTCGCCATCCATCCGCATATCGCCGAGCGCCGTCTGCGCCAGAAACGGCTTCAGGATCTGGGTATAGAGCGCACCCAGTTTCAACGCGGAGGAACGGATTCCCGCGCTGATGATTGATCCGGTTTTGTGGTCCCACAGGCCGCTAAATTCCGCATCGCCCACAGCTGGCATCCTGAGTTCTCCGCGCCTGACTTGTGTCTGCTCCGCACTTGAAATACCTTCCGCCTCCAGGCGTTGGCCGCTACCCGTAACGTACATGGGCTGCCAGAATACTTCCCCCGCCATCCAGTCCGCGCTGGCCTGCCACTGCCATTCACGGTCGCGTTGCCCGGCAGTTACCCTGATACCGGCCTTGATCTTGTCGCCTGCGTGCATACCGCTTGCGTCGCTGAAAGCCAGCCCGTCCACTTCGATCTGCGCATTCATGCTTCCCGCAGTCAGGAATGTAACGGCGCCCTTGATCGCGCCCCCGCTAAGGCCGGGCAACCCGGGTGGCAACCATGGCGCGAGACGTTCGGATTTGCCGTTATCGATGCCGACCCTGAATTCGCGATTGCCAAAGTCGGCATTGAGCCGCCAGATTTCCCGGGGCGCGGGCTCCAGAACCACATCAAGTTTTTTCTGACGGGCAGAATAAGAAAAAGTCAGTGGGATTTTACCGCCGGCTGCCGCGACTGTGCCGGTGCATTCGACGACTGAGGCTTCCAGCAGCAGTTGGGGACACTCTATACGCACATCGCGCCAGGTTCTGCCGTAAAGGGTGACCGCACCGATCTCGAGCAGCAACTCGTTCCAGGCCGCTCCACGCAGGCCGGCTTTGAGCGCCTTTGCCGCGAACCCGGGCGCCTCCAAATCGTCAATGGCAAGGTTGATCTGAAGCGCCGGGGCTGCCGCTGCGCTGCCTGCCGTCAGCACGGCGAGCATCCAGACGAAGCGAAGCATCACGGCGTCAGGCCGGAAACACTCCGGTTGACAGGTAGCGGTCACCGCGGTCGCATACGATGGAAACGATCACTGCGTTCTTCTCTCTGCTCGCAACCTCGAGCGCCGCCCACATCGCGCCGCCAGAGGAGATGCCGGCAAAGATGCCTTCTTCCCGCGCCAGCCGCCGCGTCATGTCCTCGGCATCGCGTTGGGACACATCGATCACGCGATCGACCTGGCGCCAGTCGCAGATTTTCGGCAAATAGGCTTCGGGCCATTTTCTGATCCCCGGTATCTGCGAGCCCTCCGTCGGCTGGCAACCGATAATCCGGATCGCCGGATTTTTTTCCTTGAGAAAACGCGACACGCCCATGATGGTACCGGTCGTGCCCATGCTGCTGACAAAGTGGGTGACCGTGCCGCCGGTATCGCGCCAGATCTCCGGTCCGGTGCCTTCGTAATGCGCGAGCGGATTATCGGGATTGGAAAACTGATCGAGTATCACGCCTTTGCCCTCGTCGCGCATTTTCTCCGCGACATCGCGCGCCAGTTCCATGCCGCCGTCCTTGGAGGTCAGCACAAATTCAGCGCCGTATGCCGCCATGCTCTGTCGCCGTTCGACCGACAGATGCTCCGGCATCACCAGGATCATGCGGTAACCCATCATGGCCGCGCACATCGCCAGCGCAATGCCGGTATTGCCGCTGGTCGGTTCAATCAGCGTGTCTCCCGGCTTGATGACGCCGCGCTCCTGGGCGCGCCGTATCATAGACAATGCCGGCCGGTCCTTGACCGAACCTGCCGGATTGTTGCCTTCGAGCTTGGCCAGCAGCACGCTGCCGGTGTTGCCCGCAATGTGTTTGAGCCTCACCAGCGGCGTGTTGCCGATGAAATCATCCAGAGTTTTGAAAATGGGTGGCGTCTGAGTCATTCTGAGTTCCTATGATATCCGGCGCTGCAGGCGCACGGCTACCTAGCAGTCTGGAGCAACTTCTTGCAATAGCGTTTTACGCCCTGCTCTACGTTCAGGAAAGGTTCGTCGTAGCCGGCAGCGCGCAAAGCTGAAACCTCAGCCTGCGTATAGCTCTGGTATTTGCCTTTGAGATCGTCGGGGAACGGGATATAGCGGATCACGCCCTGCTGTTGCATCTCGACGAGCGACAGTGGCGGTTCGCCACCCGCCTCGCGGCAGGCATTGATGCTGGCCACCGCCACATCATTGAAGCTTTGCGCGGCGCCGGTGCCGACGTTGTAAATACCTGTTTTTTTTGGGTTATCAAGAAAATACAGGTTAATTTTGACCACGTCCTCGACCGACACGAAGTCGCGGCGCTGATCGCCATTGCCATAGCCGTCGCTGCCCTCGAACAGCCTGACGCTGCCCGTGGCGCGGTACTGGTTGAAGAAATGAAAAGCCACCGAGGCCATGCGCGTCTTGTGCTGCTCGCGCTCGCCATACACGTTGAAATAGCGCAGCCCCACCACCTGGGTCGACAGCTTGTCCTCGTGTCTGCGCACCACCTGATCGAACAGGAATTTGGAATAGCCGTAGACATTGAGCGGCCCTTCGCACTCGCGCGTTTCGCTGAACGTCCGGCTCGCGCCGTAAACCGCCGCTGACGATGCGTAAATCAGCGGCACTTTGTCGGCGATGCAGTAATCGAACAGCGTCCGAGTATAGTGGTAATTGTTCTGCATCATGTAGCGGCCGTCGCTTTCTGTGGTATCGGAACAGGCGCCCTCGTGCAGCACGGCATCAACCTCGCCATCGAAGGCGCCGGCCTCGAGTTCGCGCAGGAACGATTCCTTGTCGAGGTAGTCTGCGATGTCGCAATCGACGAGATTCACGAACTTGTCGCCGCGCACAAGGTTGTCCACCGCAATGATGTCGGTTATGCCCCTGCCGTTGAGCGCCTTGACCAGATTGGAGCCGATAAAACCGGCTGCGCCTGTGACCACGATCATGTCTGATTTCCCCCGCCGGTTTGAATGGCGATTTCCGGCCTATTCAGAATCAATCAACTCATTCGGGTAGGCCACGGCAGTGCCGAACTTGCCCACCACGACCCCGGCGGCACAGTTGGCAATGCGCACCGCCACGGCGAGACTCGCGCCGCTGGCCAGCATCACGCCCAGGGCCGCGATCACGGTATCGCCCGCGCCGCTGACGTCATACACTTCCCGCGCCTGCGCAGTGACGTGCAGACGCATGCCGGACTGGTATAGCGTCATGCCTTCCTCGCTGCGCGTCACCAGCAGCGCACCCACGCCCAGTTTGCGCCGCAGTTGCCAGGCCTTGTCCGTCAGTTCATTTTCGCTGGCCCAACTCCCGCAGATCTGCTGGAATTCAGCGCGATTGGGCGTGATCACGGTCGCGCCGCGGTAACGCGTATAGTCCCCACCCTTGGGGTCGACCAGCACCGTTTTTCCTGCGCGGCGTGCCATCGTTATCATTTTCTCGATGTGCGTGAGCCCGCCCTTGCCGTAATCCGACAATATCACGGCATCCGCTTCGCGCAACATACCGGCGAAATCCTTGAGCTTGGTCGCCAAAACTTCGTGACTGGGCGGCGTTTCGAAATCAACGCGCAGCAACTGCTGCTGGCGGCCGATGACGCGCAGTTTCACGGTAGTATCTATGCTGCGGTCGACATGCAATCGCGCTGAAATGCGGTCTTTTTTCAACAGCTGTCTCAACCGCGTCCCAGCCTCGTCGCGACCCGTTACTGACAGCAGGCTGACGCGGGCGCCCAACGCGGCAACGTTGCGCGCGACGTTGGCCGCACCACCGGGACGCTCCTCGATTTTGTTGACCTTGACGACAGGCACCGGCGCTTCCGGAGAAATCCGTCCGACCTCGCCAAACCAGTAGCGGTCGAGCATGACATCGCCCACCACCAGCACCCGCGCCTGCGCCATGGCTGCGAGTTGGCGCGCAGTAAGCGCAGCCGCGTTACCGGAAAGGGTATGTTTGCGGGACGCGCGCACTCTTGGGACCGTGCTTTTACTTTTGCTGCGGGCTGCGTTCATGGTGTGCCGATTTTACCTGCTTTGGCAGCGATCTCGTGACTGATCTGCTGCAATGCGCGCAGCGGATCCGGTGCACGCGTGATGGGCCTGCCGATCACCAGATAATCGGCGCCGCTATCTATCGCCGCGCGCGGGGTCACGATACGGTTCTGATCGTCCGCGTTCGACTGCGCCGGACGGATGCCGGGCGTGACCAGACAGAATTCCGGGCCGCGCTCGCGCCTGAGCATTGCCGCTTCCTGTGCCGAACACACCACGCCGTCCATTCCGCTTTCTGCCGCCAGCCGCGCCAGCCGCGACACCGCCTGCGCCGGCGTGCCGGTCATCCCCGTCTCTTCCATATCGCGCTCGCCCATGCTGGTGAGCAGCGTTACCGCGATCAGTTTCGGCCTTGTCGCATGCGCCGCCAGCGCCTCGCGCGCCGCCTGCATCATCGCCCGCCCACCGAGCGCGTGAACGTTGATCATCCACACGCCCAGCGCTGCGGCCGCCTGGCACGCACCCGCGACAGTGTTTGGAATATCGTGGTACTTGAGATCCAGGAACACCGTGTATCCGCGCTGCATGAGCGCCTGAACCAGCGATGGGCCGGCTGCAGTGAACAGTTCCTTGCCCACTTTGAGCCGGCACAGTGCAGGGTCAAGCCGCGCGGCAAGCTCCATGGCGCCCGCAGCTTCGGCAAAATCGAGCGCGACGATGATGCGCGGATCGCTCATGCCGTCAGCCCTTTCTCCTCGGTGCGGCGCGGGGAATAGGTTTCCCAGGCCGCGCAGGCCGGGCAATGCCAGTAATACTGCCGCGCCCTGAAACCGCAATTGTCACACTTGTACATGGCCAGGTTGCGCGTGTGCTGGTGAACCAGATCCTTGATCACCTCCAGGTCGCGGCGGCGCTCGACCGGCGCATCCAGGAGCTCGGCCTCGAGCAGTTTGTCGAGTCCCAGCAGCGTCGGGTTGCGACGCAATTCGTCGCGCACCAGATGGTATGCATTCAAGCCATCCTTCTCCTCGAGCATGCCCTGAAACACCGTATCGAGCAGATCGAGCGACGAATACTTCTGAAGGTAGCCACGCAGCAGATTGAGCCCCTTCTCGATCCGGCCGGCTCGCTTGAATGCCGTCAGCAGCCGTTCCGCCACCAGCGCCAGGAAGGCGGGATTCTGGCTCTCTATGCGCTTCCAGGCCTCGATCGCGGCATCAATGTTGTTGGCGCCCAATTCGAGATCGCCTAGCAGCATATGAGCGCGGACGCAAAGACGATGATGGGCCAGTGCCTTGGCAAGCAGGGGGCGCGCGGCGTCCGGACGGGACTGCATGATCTCGTTGGTCGCCATCTCGCAATAGAAATTCGCAATCTCCTTCTGGTACGACTGCCCGGTAAGTGTTTCCATCTTTTCGGCGATGCCTACCGCTTTGTTCCAGTCCTTTTCCTGCTCATATATTCCCAGCAGGAAACTGAGTGCTGCTTCAGCATGCACGGTCCCGTCCAGCTTCAGGAACAGCTCTTCGGCCCGGTCCAGGAGCCCCGCTTTAAGGTAGTCCTGCGCCAGTTCAAACAGCGCCTGCAGTTTCTGGTTCTGCTCCAGGTCACGGCGTTCGAACAGGTTCTGGTGCATGCGTATGGCCCGCTCGACTTCGCCGCGCCGGCGAAACAGCGATCCGAGGGCGAAATGCAGTTCTATGGTCTGGGGATCGACCTTGACCACCTCGATAAACGCTTCAATGGCCTTGTCGGGCTGCTCGTTCATCAGAAAGTTGAGCCCCTTGAAATACGACACCGGCAGCGCGCGCGATTCGAGCAACAGCTGCTTGATGTCAATGCGCGCGGCAAGCCAGCCCAGCGCAAAAAAAAGGGGCAGCGCCAGCAGCCACCAGTAATCAATGTCCATGGGTCATCGCGTTGACGCGCCCAGTCACACTGCGTCCGGCGGAGGGGCCGCATCGCGGATGCGGTTCTGCGTGCGCAGTTCACGCTTCAGCACGCCGATTTCACGCCGCAGCCGGAACAGGTGGCTCAGGCCTGCCAGAATGCCGATCGCAGCGCCACCGCAGAAAAAAATCAGGCCAACCACGACAAGCGGCGCCTGCCAATCGTAGCCGAGATAATAATGCACCGTCACCGTATCGGTATTCTTGACGGCGAAGCTCAGGACCAGCACAAATAATGCGGCTTTAAGAAGCCAGGATATGTAACGCATAAGCTGATGAGGATATCACGGGTGGCCATCGGATACAGCCGGTGCTAGTGGTCGCGGCCATTCGGCCTGATGACCGGAAAATGGGCTGCGAGGCACCGGTTGGTTGTGCGCCCGCCAAAAAAAACGGCATGATCTTTCGATTATGCCGCCGCAACAAACGATGCCTAAGTGGTTTCTGCTTGTTATTTCTTCAAATCCACGCGTTCCCGGAGTTCCTTGCCGGCCTTGAAATGCGGCACATACTTGGCGGGAACCTGCACCTTTTCCCCTGATTTCGGATTGCGCCCGACTCGCGGCGGACGAAAGTTAAGCCCGAAACTGCCAAATCCCCTGATCTCGATGCGCTGGCCCTGAGACAAGCTCTTGGCCATTGCATCCAGAATCATTTTCACCGCAAGCTCGGCATCTTTCGCCACCAACTGCGGATAGCGTGCCGCGAGTTTTGCTATCAACTCCGACTTGGTCATGGTGCAGGTGCTCCCTTATTGTTGAGTATTCGCTGTATCCAGTTTAGCCTTAAGCAACGCGCCCAGGTTGGTCGTGCCTGCGCTCGACTGCTTGTCTCCGGCGATCTTCTGCATCGCCTCGGCTTCCTCCGCCATATCCTTGGCCTTGATCGACAGGTTGATGGTGCGGTTCTTGCGATCGACATTGATGATCATCGCCGTTACCGAATCACCTTCCTTGAGCCGGGTGCGAATGTCTTCGACCCGGTCGCGCGCTACTTCCGAGGCGCGCAAATAGCCTTCCATATCACCATCGAGCTGGATTACCGCACCTTTGGCATCAATGGATTTCACAGTGCCCGTGACTACCGTATTCTTCTCATGGGAGGAGACGTAACCGGTAAACGGATCACCATCGAGTTGCTTGATGCCAAGGGAAATGCGCTCGCGCTCGACGTCAATCGACAAAACGACGGCCTCGCTTTCCTCGCCCTTTTTATAATTGTGCACCGCTTCTTCGCCGGGCAGGCTCCACGACAGGTCAGACAGGTGCACCAGGCCGTCGATGCCGCCGGGCAGGCCGATGAAGATGCCGAAATCGGTGATCGACTTGATCTGGCCGCTAACCTTGTCGCCCTTCTTGTGATTCGTCGCGAACTCGTCCCACGGGTTGACCATGCACTGCTTCATGCCCAGCGAGATGCGGCGACGGTCCTCATCGATTTCGAGCACCATGACTTCGACCTCGTCGCCGAGCTGGACGACCTTGGACGGATGCACGTTCTTGTTGGTCCAGTCCATTTCCGAAACGTGAACCAGGCCTTCGATGCCCTGCTCGATCTCGACAAACGCGCCGTAATCGGTGAGGTTGGAAACCTTGCCGAACAGACGGGTATTGGGCGGATAACGACGCGACAGGCCCACCCACGGATCTTCGCCCAGCTGTTTCATCCCCAGCGACACGCGGTTCTTCTCCTGGTCGAACTTGAGGATCTTGGCTTCGACTTCGTCGCCGACCGTCAGGATTTCCGACGGATGCTTGACGCGGCGCCAGGCGAGATCGGTAATGTGCAGCAGGCCATCGATGCCGCCCAGATCGACGAACGCGCCGTAGTCGGTGATGTTCTTGACGATGCCCTTGACCACTGCGCCTTCCTGCAGGTTTGACAGCAGCGCCTGGCGCTCTGCGCCCTGGGTCGCTTCCAGCACCGCGCGCCGCGAGACCACGACGTTGTTGCGCTTGCGGTCGAGCTTGATGACCTTGAATTCCATTTCCTTGTTTTCGTACGGCGTCGTGTCTTTGACCGGCCGCGTATCGACCAGCGAGCCGGGCAGGAAGGCACGGATGCCGTTGATCATCACCGTCAGGCCGCCTTTGACCTTGCCGCTGATCATGCCTTATACGATGTTGCCCTTCTCGAGCGCGTCTTCGAGTTCGATGCCAGGCCGCGAGGCGCTTGGCCTTGTCGCGCGACAGGCGGGTCTCGCCGTGGCCATCTTCCAGGGATTCGATGGCAAAGCTGACGAAGTCGCCAGGTTTTACTTCGATCTGGCCGCGATCGTCATGGAATTCTTCCACAGCGACATAGCTTTCGGATTTCAGACCGGCATTGACCACTACAAAATTGTCATCAATGCGTACGACTTCGGCGGTAATCACTTCGCCGATACGCATTTCCTTCGTCGCCAGGCTCTCTTCAAAGAGCGCGGCAAAACTTTCAACAGGTACAGCTTGGGGGGTTGTTTTAATCATTGGAATCAGGAGGTTATCACACCCATTACAGAAACGGGAGTGGTGTTGAAAAAAACCACAGGCGGAGCTGCCTATGGCACCAAGTAGAGCTTTATTGCGTTTTTTTCAGCTTTTGGTGCTTTTGATACAAGCGCAAGACCTGCGCCACCACCTGGTCTACCGTGGATCCGGTGGTGTCGATTTCAATGGCATCCGGCACACTTCAGCAGAGGCGCCGCGGCGCGGTTACTATCGCGAAAATCGCGATCGCGGATGTCCTGCAAAAGGGCCGCCATACTAGCACTGCCCCCCTTTTCAATCAACTGCTTATAGCGCCTCGGCGCCCGTTCTTCGGGGGTCGCGGTCAGGTAAATCTTGAGCCGGGCATCAGGGAAAACCACGGAGCCCATATCGCGTCCATCCGCGACCAGTCCCGGCGGCTGCCGGCATGCCCGCTGGCGCACCAACAGCGCCTGGCGCACCCGCGGCAAGGCCGCCACGCGGGACGCTGTGTTGCCGATCGTCTCGGCACGCAGGGCGGCGCTGATTTCCTGTTGGTCTAACCAAATACCATTATTAAATTTTACATTTAAATTCAAAGCGATATCTCTTACTTCTAATTCATTTTCTAGATTAATACCGGCATTCAGCGCAACCCAGGCTACCAGGCGGTAAAGCGCACCACTATCGAGATAATGAAAGCCCAGTTCGCGTGCCACCCGCTCGGCGACGGTACCTTTGCCGGACGCGGAGGGGCCATCGATGGCGATGACCGGAGGCGGATTGCCCGTCATGTTCAGTGCCTCGAGATCCCTGCCAGCACATCAAAATAATGGGGAAAGTCTTCGCGACGCAACCCGGATCGTTGATCCGCACCGCCACCCCGCCCAACGCCGCCAGCGCAAAACTCATGGCCACGCGGTGATCGTCGTAAGTATCGATGGCAACGTGCGGCGTGAACTGCGGCGGCGGCGTGATGCGCAACCAGTCCGCGCCCGTCTCGACCTGCGCGCCGAGCTTGCTCAACTCGGTTGCCATGGCGGCGATTCGATCGGTTTCCTTGACCCGCCAACTGCCGATATTCCTGAGCCGGCTCGGACCATCGGCGAACAGCGCTGCGACCGCCAGCGTCATTGCCGCATCGGGTATGTGATTGAAGTCGGCATCGAACGCCTTCAGTTTGCCGCGCTGTGCAGCGGCATCGCCCGCGCCTGCTTCCAACCAGTTTTCTCCCATGGCAACCCGCGCGCCCATCATTTCGAGCGCCTCGGCGAAACGCACATCGCCCTGGATGCTGGCGCGCCCTACGCCTTCGACCCGCACCGGCCCGCCGCCCGTCAGGCCGCTGATGGCGCCTGCCGCCAGAAAATATGAAGCCGACGACGCGTCACCTTCGACGTGGATTTTCCCCGGGCTGAGGTAGCGGCATCCTGCGGGAATCTCGAATCGAGACCAGCCCTCACGCACCACCTCGACGCCAAAACGGCGCATGGTATTGAGCGTGATGTCGACATAAGGTTTGGAAATCAGCTCGCCTTCAACATTGATCTCGGTGCGATCGGCGCACAGCGGCAGCGCGATCAGCAATGCCGTCAGGAACTGGCTGGACACATCGCCACGTATGCTGACCTTGCCGCCATGCATCAGCGCCGGATGCAGCGCCAGCGGTGGATAACCGGCTTTTCCCGAATAGTCTATTTTCGCCCCGAGGCAGCGCAGCGCATCGACCAGATCGCCGATCGGCCGTTCATGCATACGCGGCACACCGGACAGTTGGTAGTCGCCTCCGGAAAATGCCAGCACCGCAGTCAGCGGGCGAAACGCGGTGCCGGCGTTGCCGAGGAAAAGCTCGGCCTGACGGACCGGGAAGGCACCTGCCGAGCCATGCACGTTAAGCGTATCGTCTTGCCCTTGCTCCCAGACTATGCCCAGAGCACGCAACGCTTCGAGCATGCGCCGGGTATCGTCTGAATCGAGCAAATCGTGGATGCGGGTATCGCCGTGCGCCAGCGCGGACAACAGCAGGATGCGGTTGGAAATACTCTTGGACCCCGGCAACGTTACCGTACCGCGCACGTCACGAATGGGGGCGAGATCGAGATAGTCCAAGTAACCCCCTCCGCTTAATTGGGTTCAGGCTGCACAGCGGGGCTGATCAACCACGCTTGAGCCATTTGTTGCGTGCCGTGCGGGCATTATCGAACATGCACGCCAGGGCCGCGCCGTCGCCGCTCTCGATCGCCGATCGCACGCTCTCGAGCTCGTCCTCATAATCGTCGAGCACCGCGAGCAGTTCGTCGCGATTGGCCACGCAGACGTCGCGCCACATCTCCGGCGAACTTCCGGCAATGCGCACCGTATCGCGCAGGCCGCCCGCGGAAAAACCAAACAGTTTTTTCGCATCAGGGCGGCGTGCCAGCGCATTCACCAGCGCGAAGGCGACCACGTGCGGCAAATGGCTGACCGCCGCGAAAATCGCATCGTGCTCCTGTGCTGCCAGCCGCACGATGCGCGCGCCACACCGCTGCCACGCCATGCGCACCAGTCGCTGCGCCCGCACCGACGTTTCAGGCTGGGGTGAGATGATCACGTTTTTCCCGCGATAAAGATCAGCAAAAGCCGCAGCCGCGCCGCTGTTTTCGGTGCCGGCAATGGGATGTGCCGGGACGAAGCGCGGAAAATGCACACCCAGAAAACGGCGCGCGTAAGCAACGACATCCTGTTTGGTGCTGCCTCCGTCGGTCACCACCGCATGCGGCGGCAAGTGCGGCGCAATCGCCGCCATGACCTGCGGCATCTGGCCGACCGGCATGGCGAGCAGCACCAGATCGGCATCCGCCACCGCCTGCGCCGCATCGGTGCTGGCCTCGTCGATGATGTGCATTTTCAAACCAGCGGCCAGATTCTTGCGGCTGCGGCCAACGCCGGTCACGTGCTTTACTGCCTTGGCTTTTTTAAGTGCGAGCGCGAACGAGCCGCCGATGAGACCGACGCCGACGATGACCAACTTGCCGATTTTGAACTTAGCGGGCATGTATGCCGATTGCCAATGTTATAACAACAGTATCTTGAACCGCAGAGGCGCTGAGACGCAAAGATAATGCAAAGTAATTTCGCATTGATTTTTCTGTCCTTTGCGCCTCTGCGTCTCTGCGGTAAAGCTTTTCCACGCGTCGATCAGGCAGAAATCGCCTGTCTGAGGCAGACTAAAAACTTCGTGTTCTCGGACTCCAGTCCGATCGACACCCTCAAGTGATCCGGCATGGCGTAGCTGGCGATCGGGCGCACGATGACGCCGCCCCTGAGCAGTTTCTGGTATACCCCGCGCGCATCATTTACTTTAAAACTCACGAAATTGCCGTGCGACGGAATGTATTCTATTCCGAGCTGCTGAAACGCCGCAGTAATCTGATTCATGCCCACCCGGTTCAGCGTGTAACTCTGGTGCACAAAATCCTTGTCGTCCATTGCCGCCGCCGCTGCAACCAGCGACAGGCTGTTGACGTTGAAAGGCTGGCGTACGCGATTCATCAGGTCAGCGACACCGGGCGCCCCCAGCGCATATCCGACGCGCAGCCCTGCAAGCCCGTATACTTTAGAAAATGTTCTTGTAATCAGCAAGTTACTGTATTTTTCCAGCCATCCTATGCTGTCGATGCGTAACTCCGGCTGCAGATACTCATTGTAGGCCTCGTCGAGAACCACCAGTACGTTGCCGGGCAGCGAGCTAATGAACGCCTCGAGTTCAGCCGCCGGCACGAAAGTGCCGGTCGGATTGTTGGGATTGGCGATGAATACGAGTCGTGTATTGGCCCTGACCGCACCCAGCATCGCATTCAAATCATGTCCAAAATCCTTGGCTGCCACTTCGATGCCCGTAGCTCCCATGGCCTGCACCACCAGCGGGTAGACCGCAAACGCGTGCCGGGAATAAATTGCGCTGCTGCCTGGCGTCAGAAACGCGCGCGCCGCGAGTTCCAGTACATCGTTGGAGCCGTTGCCGAGCACAATGCGCTCCTGTGCAACCCCCAAATGCCGCGACAGCGCCTGCTTCAGCTCGAACCCATTGCCGTCAGGATAACGCGCCAGGCCGTCGAGCACGCTGCGTATCGCGCGCTGCGCGCAGGGGCTGACACCGAGCGGATTTTCATTTGACGCCAGCTTGACGATGTCGGCCTCGTTGAGGCCCATTTCCCGCGCCAGTTCGGAAATCGGCTTGCCCGGTTGATACGGGGCGATGTCACGGATATACGCAGGAGCGAAATCGCAGATGTTCATGATCGTTGAATATTGAGTTTACGTATTGAGTTGCCTGCGAATGCGATTATGCAGGATCTTCCGCTCAACACTAAAAACTCAGCACTCAACACCCCCCATCAGGTGATGGCCGCAGGATAAGAGCCGAGATTTTTCAGGAACGATGCCTTGCGCTCGAGCGCGGCGAGCGCCTTGGCCACGTTGGTGTTCTGCGCGTGCCCGTCGATATCGACATAAAACACGTATTCCCACAAACCGGTACGCGCCGGCCGCGATTCCAGCCGCGTCATGCTCACCCGGTTGGCCGCCAAAGGCGTCAGCAGGTCGTGGATTGCCCCCGGCGCATTGCGTGTCGAAAGGATCAGCGACGTTTTGTCCTTGCCGGAAGGCGCCGCACCGTGCTCGGCCAGCACCAGAAAGCGCGTGGTGTTGGCACCCTCGTCTTCGATGTTGCGTGCCAACAGGTAAAGATCGTACAACGCTGCCGCAGTCTTGCTGCCTACGGCTGCGGCATGCCGATCGCCGGCCGCGCGTCGTGCCGCCTCGGCGTTACTTACCACCGCAACCTGTTCGGCATGCGGCAGATGACGCGCCAGCCATTTCTGGCACTGCGCGAGGCTCTGGGTATGGGAAAAAACCTTGCGGATGTCGGCGCGCTTTTTTGCCTTGCTCATCAGGCACTGGCGCACCGGCAGCATCACTTCGCCGCAGACCCGGGCGGGCGTCGTAAGCAGCAGATCGAGCGTGCGACCGATCGCGCCTTCGGTCGAGTTTTCGACCGGCACCACGCCGTAGCCCACCGCGCCGCTTTCGACCTGGCGGAACACCTCATCGATGGAATCGCACGGCACCGCCGGGACCATACCGCCAAAATGCTTGAGTGCTGCCTCCTGACTGAACGTGCCCTGCGGCCCGAGATAGGCCACGGTCAGCGCATCTTCCAGCGCGCGACAGGCGGACATAACTTCAGTGAAGATCCGGGCGAGCGCGCGACCGGACAGCGGTCCCGGATTGATCCCTGCCATGCGCCGCAGCACCTGCGCTTCGCGCTCGGGCCGGTAAACGGCGCCCTGCTTGATCTTGCCGATGCGCTGCGCGAGCCGGGCGCGCGCCGAAAACAGCTTTACCAGTCGCTCATCTAGCGCATCGATCTGGCTGCGGATGGATTTGAGCTTGTCGGCCATGGCGGCGATCGAGTGATTAAGTGATTACGTGATTAAGTGATTGAACAAACCAGTCATGCGCGTTTGCGGCTATTTTACATCACTGAATCACGCAATCACTAAATCACTGAATCACCGGTTTTCCAGCGGCAGATAACGCACGGTGAGTACGCCGTCTATGCCCGATAGATGGTCAGTCAGCTTGACCGGGACCGCGCTGTCGACATCGACCAGGGTATAGGCCATCTCACCTTTGGACTTGTTGATCATATTATGTATGTTCAGGCCGGCCTCGGCCACCGCCGTCGAGATCTGCCCCAGCATGTTCGGCACATTGGCATTGGCGATGCAGACGCGGAACGGCGATTCACGATTCATCACCACATCGGGAAAGTTGACGGCGTTCTGAATGTTACCGTGCTCCAGGAATTCGCGCACCTGGTCTGCCACCATCACCGCACAATTGTCCTCCGCCTCCCGCGTGGATGCGCCCAGGTGCGGCAGCGCCATCACATGCTGGTGGCGAAGCAGCTTTTGCGCCGGAAAATCACAAACATAATAACGCAGCTGTCTGGCGTCCAGTCCCTCCAGCACCGCATCGTTGTCAACGATGCCATCGCGCGAAAAGTTGAGCAGAATGGCGCCGTGTTTCATGGTCTTGACGCGCGCGGCATTGATCAGGTTGCGCGTGACCTCGATCAGCGGCACGTGCAGGCTCACAAAATCGCTGCCCTTGAGCACTTCCTCTATGCTGTGCGCCTTCTTCACCTGCGACGGCAGGCTCCATGCCGCGTCCACCGTGATCTCGGGATCATAGCCGAGCACGTTCATGCCAAGCTTGATCGCCGCATCCGCCACCAGACTGCCGATCTTGCCCAGCCCCACGACGCCCAGGGTATGTTTGGGCAGTTCGCTGCCGGAAAACTGCTTCTTGCCGTCCTCGACCAGCGCGTGCAACTGCTTGTCGTCGCCGTTCAAACCGTCGACAAAACGCAGGGCCGGCACCAGATTCCTGGCCGCGATCAGCAGGCCCGCGATCACCAGTTCCTTGACGGCGTTGGCATTGGCGCCCGGCGCATTGAACACCGGCACGCCGCGCTGGCTCATTTTCCCGACCGGGATGTTGTTGGTGCCCGCGCCGGCGCGACCGATCGCCCTGACGCTGGCCGGTATATCCATCTGGTGCATGTCGTGCGAACGCACCAGGATCGCGTCGGGGTGGTCCATCTGTCCGCCAACGGCATAGTGCGACCCCGGCAGGCGCTTGAGCCCCACACCCGAGATCTGGTTGAGCGTCAGTATCCTGAAGGGCTCAGCCATTGTTTTTCTCAAACTCGCGCATGAACTCGATCAGAGCCCTGACGCCTTCCACCGGCATCGCGTTGTAAATCGACGCGCGCATGCCGCCGACCGAACGGTGCCCCTTAAGTTGGGTCAGACCGCGGCTTTCCGCCGCCTTCAGAAATGCCTGGTCCAGTCCCGCATTGCGCAACGTAAACGGAATGTTCATACGCGAACGGTCATCCTTCGCTACCGGCGAATGGTAGAACTCGGTCTCATCAAGATAATCATAGACCAGACCGGCCTTGGCGATGTTGATGCGCTCCATCGCTTTCAAGCCGCCGAGATTTTTCAGCCACTGGAACACCAGCCCGGCAACATAAATCGCATAGGTCGCCGGAGTGTTGTACATGGAGTCATTTTCGGCCTGCACTTTGTAGTCAAACACACCCGGTGTGATGGGCGCAGCGTGGCCGATCATGTCGTCGCGCACAATGACGATAGTGAGTCCCGCCGGCCCGATGTTTTTCTGGGCGCCGGCATAGATGAGTCCGTAGCGGCTGACGTCAACCGGCCGCGACAGAATGTGCGATGACATGTCGGCGACCAGCGGCACGTCTCCGGTTTGCGGAATCCACTGGAACTCGACCCCGCCTATGGTTTCGTTCGAAATGTAATGAACGTACGCGGCATCCGGATCGAGCTGCCATTGATCCTGCTTGGGCGCATAGGTGAAATTCGCGGCCTCCGAACTCGCCGCAATATTGACCTTGCAATAGCGTTTCGCCTCGGAAATCGCTTTTTTCGACCACTGCCCGGTATTGATGTAATCGGCCCCCGCTTTGCCGCGCAGCAGATTCATCGGCACGACGGCGAACTGCCCAGCGGCACCCCCCTGCAAAAACAGCACTTTGTAGTTCTTGGGTATGGCGAGCAGTTCCCGCAGATCGGCTTCGGCCTGGGCGTGTATGGCGATGAACTCTTTGCCGCGATGGCTCATTTCCATCACCGACGTGCCGCTGCCGTGCCAGTCGAGCATTTCCTCGGCAGCCTGGCTGAGAACCGGTTCCGGCAGCACAGCCGGACCCGCGCTGAAATTATATATACGCGTCATGAAATACCTTCAGGTAAGCCGTACGCCGTAAACGGTATCAAGACTTGAACACCCTGTGCTGTTAGCGGTTTTCTATCCGCTTACCGCTTACTCCAATTCATCAACTTCCGGCTCAACGATCTTCTCGAGCCCGGCCAGCATTTCGCCCTCGTCGAGGTTGATGAGCTTCACCCCCTGGGTCGAACGTCCCATCGCGCGCATTTCAGATACCCGGGTGCGTATCAACACGCCACCAGTGGTGATGAGCATGATTTCGTCGTCCTTCATCACCAGTCTTGCTGCAAGCAGCTTACCATTTCGTTCACTGCACTGGATGGCGATCATGCCTTGGGTACCACGGCCATGGCGCGTGTACTCCGAAATCTCTGTGCGTTTGCCGTAGCCATTTTCCGTGGCCGTCAACACCGACTGCGATTCGTCATTTGCAGTGAGCAGCGAGATCACCTGCCTTCCTTTTGGCAGCCTCATGCCGCGCACGCCGGCTGCCGCACGCCCCATGGCGCGAACCTCCGATTCCGCAAAACGCACCGCCTTGCCGTTGTCGGAGAACAGCATGATGTCCTGTTTGCCGTCGGTCAACGCCACGCCGATCAGGTAGTCGCCTTCGTCAAGCTTGACCGCGATGATGCCCTTGGCCATCGGGCGCGAGAATGCGGACAGCGCGGTCTTCTTGACCGTGCCGTTGGCGGTGCACATGAAGATGAAATGATCTTCGTCGAATTCCTTCACCGGCAGTATGGCGGTGATTTTCTCGTGTTCCATCAGCGGCACGAGATTGACGATGGGTTTGCCGCGCGAGGCCCGGCTGCCCTGGGGCACCGCGTAGACCTTGATCCAGTAGACCCGGCCGCGGTTGGAAAAGCACAGAATATAGTCGTGGGTATTGGCAATGAACAGATTGTCGACGAAATCGTCGTCTTTCGTGGTGGTGGCCTGCTTGCCGCGGCCGCCGCGCCGTTGTGCGCTGTAATCGGCGACCGGCTGGGACTTCATGTAGCCGCCATGAGACAGCGTCACCACGACATCCTCGGAGGCGATTAAATCCTCCATGCCGATGTCCTGGGTATCGATGACGATTTCACTGCGCCGTTCTTCGCCGTACTGTTTCCTGATGACCGCCAGTTCCTGGGAAATAATCTTGGTGACGCGCGCCGGTTTTGCCAGGATATCGATCAGGTCGGCGATCTTGTCCATCGTCTCCTTGTACTCGGATAAGATTTTGTCCTGTTCCAGCGCGGTAAGCCGCTGCAGCCTGAGTTCCAGTATCTGCTGCGCCTGCACGTCAGACAGCCGGTAGCCCTTTTTGTGCAGCCCGAATTCCGATGACAGGCCGTCGGGACGTGAAGCCTGCCCTTCGCTGCGAACGAGCATTTCTTCGACCATCTTGGAACGCCAGAACCGCGCCATGAGTTCCGTCTTGGCTTCGGCCGGCGTCGGCGCCGCCTTGATCAGCGCGATGACGTCGTCGACGTTGGACATCGCCACGGCCAGGCCTTCGAGCACATGCCCGCGCTCGCGCGCCTTGCGCAGTTCGAATACGGTGCGCCGCGTGACCACCTCGCGGCGATGCCGCAGGAAGGCATCGAGGAATTGCTTGAGATTGAGCAGCCGCGGCTGGCCGTCGACCAGCGCGACCATGTTCATGCCGAAGCTCTCCTGCATCTGCGTGTCTTTCCACAGATTGTTCAGGACGATCTCCGGCACTTCGCCGCGCTTGAGCTCGATTACCGCGCGCATTCCCGATTTGTCCGACTCGTCACGGATGTCGGAAATGCCCTCAAACTTCTTGTCGCGCACCAGCTCACCGATTTTCATCAGCAGGTTGGCTTTGTTGACCTGGTACGGCAACTCATCGATCACGATGACCGCGCGACCGCCCTTTTCCGTTTCCTCGAAATGGGTGCGTGCGCGCATGACCACCCTGCCGCGCCCGGTGCGGTAGCCTTCCTTGACGCCCCCTACTCCATAAATGATGCCGCTCGTCGGAAAATCAGGCGCCGGAACGATCTCGATCAACTCATCGATGCTCATATCGGGGTTCTTGAGCAGTGCCTGGCAGGCATCCACCACCTCGGACAGGTTATGAGGCGGAATGTTGGTGGCCATGCCGACCGCAATGCCCGAAGAACCGTTGATCAGCAGGTTAGGCACGCGGGTCGGCAGCGTGACCGGTTCCAGTTCCTTGCCGTCGTAGTTGGGCACAAAATCGACGGTTTCCATGTCGATGTCGGCCAGCATTTCGGAAGTGATCTTGTGGAGCCGGCACTCGGTGTAGCGGTAGGCCGCGGCCGAGTCGCCGTCGACCGAGCCGAAGTTGCCCTGGCCATCGATCAGCATGTGGCGCATCGAGAAATTCTGCGCCATGCGCACCAGTGCCTCATAGGTCGCGGAATCGCCGTGAGGATGGTATTTACCGAGCACATCACCGACCACGCGCGCGCATTTCACATACGGCCGGTTCCAGACGGTGTTGGCTTCGTGCATGGCAAACAGAATGCGGCGGTGCACCGGCTTCAGGCCGTCTCGTACATCGGGCAGCGCCCGCCCGACGATCACGCTCATCGCGTAATCGAGGTAAGAACGGCGCATTTCTTCTTCGAGACTTACGGGTATGGTTTCTTTGGCGAACTGGTCCATGGGGAGGCGTCAGATTTTCTGCGGAATACCGCGTATTATTGCGACTGCGTAAAACTTGCGATCTTAACATGCGGAATGCATTCCCGTCACCGCAAAAATGCGCCCCCACTCATGCGCCCCCACTACGGGGAGCGATAAAAAACCCCGCTAATTTTGAAACGGCCAGCCTTTCGTGTTAAAACTTTCCCGTTATAGGCACCCTCCCGTTCGATGCGGCGCACCATCCATCAGGTACAAGCCTGCAGCGAAAAAAGCACTGGTTAGACTGTTACCGCAGGAAATCAATTTTTCGGCAGACGCGTTATTCGACTTTGACAAAGCCGCGTTTCGGCCCGAAGGCAAGACCATGCACGATGACCTGGCGCGCGTGCTTGAGGGCGTCAAGTGCAAAGTCATCCCGGCCATGGGCCATACCGACCGCATAGGCGCCTGCAACCAGAAACTTTCGATGCGCCGTTCCGAAGCAGCCAAGAATTACTTGGCCGGAAAAGGCATATCCCCAACCGTATTGATGCTGATGGTAAAGGTGAAACCCGACCAATGACCAGGTCTGCCGATTGCCAAGGCAAACGCGGTAAAACACAGACCGCATGTATGCAGCCGGGCCGGCGGGTTGACGTTGAAGTGACGGGTTGCCGGGGGGGGCCGCATTTTGAAATTCCCGATATTGTTCAAACCGTTTCATTTATGCAACAAAGGGCTATCCCTTTTTGCTAAAAACCATGTTATGATTTCAGCATAGTTTGCTTGGTGGTCACCGTTGTGCTATTAAGTGGACTTGGGGAGATTATATTTTTCAAGGTCTTAGGTGAATCAGCTCGCAACGGGACCCTAACATCGTTATCGCTTATCGCAAATCAGGAGGATCGACAATCATGAACTCAGCAATACGTATTACTCTCGCAAGCGTCGCAGCAGCGATCGTGCTGATGCCCGCAACGGCAATGGCAGCGGATGCAAAAAACCAAGGTTACTTGACCGCACACGACGGCATCGTCAAGGCAGTGGGCGCCGGAGTTTGCGTACGCACCAGTGATTGGACGCCGGCACGCGCCGTTGCAGCATGCGATCCTGATTTGGTCAAGAAGCCCATGGCCAAGAAGCCTATGGCCAAGCCTATGGCCAAGCCTATGGCCAAGAAACCCGCAGCCAAGCCCAAAAAGCCCAAGATGGTCAACGTCCAGCAAAAAATCGAGCTGCAGGGCATGCCGTTCGCCAAAGCCGAAATGACTGCCGACAACAAGAAAGATCTGGATAAGTTCCTCGCCGGCCTCGGCAAAGCCAACAAGAAAGCCAAGCGCGGTCCGACCAAGATCGGTGCTGTCGTGGTAACCGGCCATACCGACCGCATCGGCAGCCTCAAGTACAACATGAAGCTGTCCGAGCAGCGCGCGGTGGTGGTCAAGGACTACCTCGTCAGCAAGGGCGTCGACCAGAAACTGATCTTCTGGGAAGGCAAAGGCCCGAAACAACCTATCCCGGTAACCAAGTTCTGCGACAACAAGATGAAGCGCAAACAACTGATTGAGTGCCTGGCGCCCAACCGTCGCGTGACCGTGGAAGTTGTCGGCCGTGCCGTTGCTACACCACCGGCCAAGAAGAAGTAATTCCAGCTGTCTCATAAAAGCCCTGCTTCGGCAGGGCTTTTTTTTCAACTGCAATTCGACGACATGCAAGACGCTGACCGCATCATAGCCGCGCGCTGGATCATCCCGGTGGAACCAGTCGCGACCGTCCTTGAGCATCATTCTGTCGTTGTCTCACAAGGCCGGATTGCCGACATCCTGCCCACGGCCCAGGCCGATCAGCGTTACCGATCCCGGCAGCGCTTGGTGCTCGACGGTCATGCGCTCATACCCGGCCTCATCAACCTGCATACCCACGCCGCCATGTCGCTGATGCGCGGATTGGCGGACGACCGGGCGCTCATGGACTGGCTCAATCACCATATCTGGCCGGTCGAGACGCGCCTGGTCTCGCATGAGTTCGTGCATGACGGCACGCTGCTCGCATGCGCTGAAATGTTGCGCGGCGGCGTGACCTGCTTCAACGACATGTATTTCTTCCCGGAAGCCGCGGCTCAAGCAGCGCTTCAGGCACACATGCGCGCGGCCATCGGCATGATCGTTGTGGAATTCCCGTCGCCTTACGCCGCCGATGCCGCTGACTATCTGAGCAAGGGCATCGCCATGCGCGACCAGCTGCGCGAAGAACCGCTGCTGTCGTTCTGCATCGCGCCGCACGCGCCCTTCACCGTCAGCGACGCCACCTTCGATCGGGTAGCAGTTTATGCCGGCAAGCTCGACGTGCCGGTGCACATCCATCTACATGAAACCGCGAATGAGATCCACGAGAGTCTCGCGGCGCACCAGTTGCGGCCCATGCATCGCCTGCAGAAACACGGTCTGCTGGGGCCAGGACTCATCGCGGTGCATGCTGTACATCTGACCGAAGACGAAATCGCCCTGCTCGCCGAATATGGTTGCCATATCGCGCATTGCCCGTCTTCGAACCTCAAGCTTGCAAGTGGAATCGCGCCGGCGGCACAACTTCACCGCAGCGGGATCAACATCGGATTGGGCACCGACGGTGCTGCCAGCAACAATCGGCTCGATATTTTTTCCGAAATGCGGCTCGCCGCCTTGCTCGCCAAAGGGGCGACCGACGACGCCACTGCATTGCCCGCGCACACCGTACTCGAAATGGCGACCCTGAACGCGGCGCGCGCACTCGGCCTCGACAACCGCATCGGCTCGCTCGCCAAGGGCAAGCTCGCCGATATGACGGCGGTGAACCTCGCAGCGCCGGAACTGGCGCCCTGTTACGATCCGCTGTCGCATCTGGTCTATGCGGCGGGCCGCGAGCACGTCACCCATGTATGGGTCAATGGCGAACCGGTTGTAGAGAATGGCACGCTGACCCGGCTGGACGCCGCAGAACTCGCTGCCAGGGCGAACTACTGGAAGGAAAAAATCGGCGGACTGGATCAAGGATCCGGTAAAATCGTTACCTGAACATCCGCTGACCCGGGAACTGGTTCCGGAACACCTCCTCCATGATCAATGTCGACCCGATAGAACTTGAGAAATTCAGCCAGCTTGCGCACCGCTGGTGGGATCCCGAAAGCGAATTCAAGCCGCTGCACGAAATCAACCCGCTGCGCCTGGACCATATCGACCGCATTGCCGGATTGCAAGGCAAAACCGTGCTCGATGTCGGCTGCGGCGGCGGCATACTTGCGGAAAGCATGGCCGCGCGCGGCGCACAGGTCACCGGCATCGACCTCGCGGATAAACCGCTCAAGGTCGCGCAACTGCACCTGCTGGAGTCCGGCCTGACAGTCGATTACCGCATGATTTCAGCAGAAGATCTGGCACGCGAAGCGCCGCATCGCTACGATGTCGTCACCTGCATGGAAATGCTCGAACACGTGCCCGACCCGGCGGCAACCGTGCGCGCCTGCGCCGGACTCGTGCGGCCCGGGGGATATATTTTCTTCGCCACTCTCAATCGCAATCCAAAATCGTATTTGTTCGCCATCATTGGTGCTGAATACCTGCTGCGCCTGCTGCCGCGCGGCACCCACGATTACGCGAAATTCATCAGGCCATCCGAGCTCGCTGTAATGTGCCGTGACGCGGCTTTGCAAGTTGCCGGCATCACCGGCATGACCTACAACCCTCTCACCCGGATTTACACACTGGGCAGCGATACCAGCGTGAATTACATTGTTCACTGCTGTTCAGAAAGTGAATCGTGATCCGTAAGCTGTGAGCAAAAACGCCTGACCTTACCCATGCCCCACTCCCCACTTCCTGCCCACTGCTCACTGCTCACTGCTTACTGCTCATGCAAATGATAAAAGCCGTACTCTTCGATCTTGACGGCACCTTCGCCGATACCGCACCCGACCTGTGTTATGCCTTGAACCTCATGCGCGCAGCGCGGGAACTAGCGCCGGTGGCGCTCGAAGTCACGCGCCCCGTCACCTCCATGGGCGCGCGCGGGCTGCTGAACGCAGGATTCGGCATCCAGCCCGATCATCCCGACTATCAGGCCATGCGGGATGAGTTTCTGGATCTGTACGAGCAGAACCTGTGCCATGAAACCGGGCTGTTCCCGGGAACGCTGGAATTGCTCGATGCCCTAGAATCGCGCGGGCTCAAATGGGGCATCGTCACCAACAAGGCTGAGCGCTTTGCCCTGCCCCTGCTCGACCTGCTGTGCCCGGGCGGCCGTGCCGCCTGCGTGATCGGCGGCGACACCACGGGAAAGCTCAAGCCCCATCCCGAGCCGCTACTGGCCGCAAGCCGCAGTATCGAGGTTGGCCCCAGTGCCTGCGTCTACGTCGGAGACGACCGCCGGGACATCGATGCCGGGCGCGCTGCCGGCATGATGACGGTCGCGGTCGCGTATGGTTATCTCAACGGCGGCGCTCCCGAGGACTGGGGTGCGGATGCCGTCATCGGGCATCCCCAGGAACTGCTGCAGCATCTCTGAGATGCACGACCCTGTCAGGTAGGGCCCGTCAACCTGGCGCCCGGTTGAGATTCAGTCTGGAAAATATCTGGTAGAAAAGCAGGCCTGACAGGATACCCGGCGCGGCAGCGTAAATCGTATTGTCGAGGCCGGCCTGCTGCCAGGCAGAAAACGCGCTCATGCCCGTGACGAGCATGCCCAGCGCCATCTTCTCGCTGACCCTGCCGCCCATGGCATACACGATGAGCAGCGGTGCAAAAGCGGAAGCCAGCATGCCCCAGGCGTCGAGCACCAGGGCAAATACGGTGCGGTTTCCGCTTAATGCGATCGCGACTGCAGAGATCAACACCAGCCAGGTTCCCAGTTTGGTGGCCTTGAGTGAACGTGTCGCCCCCGGCAGGATGTCCCGTGACAGCGCCGCCGAGCAGGCCAGAATGAGCGAATCCGCTGTGGACATGGTTGCCGCAAACATGGCGGCCAGCACCAGTCCGACGAACCACGGATCAAGCAATGCCTGTGCCATTGCCGGCAGCGCGACTTCCGCGTCAAATCCCGCATTGTTACTGATGATGAGCCGGCTCAGCAGCCCCACCATGATGGTGAACCCGTAGAACAATGTGAACCAGGTATAGTAGTAAACGCGCATTCGCGTCACGTGCTCCTGGCTGTCCAGGCTCATAAACCGGATCACGATGTGCGGCTGCCCTATTACCGACACGCCGCCGAAAATCCAGCCCACGATGAACAGCAGCACTCCGAATCCGCTGCGCTCCGGAAAGAGGCTCATGTAAACCGGGCCGACCGCTTCCAGTTTCTGCACCACGAATGCCAGCCCGCCGTGCAGTTGCAGCCCCGCGTAAACCAGCGTGAACATGCCTAGTATCATCACCAGTGATTGCGCCACGTCGGTCCAGATCGAAGCCCGGATGCCGCCCACGGTGCTGTAGACCAGGACGATCAGCGCACTGACCAGGATGCCGGTGGCGGGGTCCCAGCCGAGCAACGAGGCAGCAGCCTTGCTTCCGGCCTTGAACTGGGCGGCGGCATACACGGTCAAAAAGAACAAGGTGACCAGGCCCACGAGCAGTCTCAGGTATTTGAAGTTGCCGCCATGCCAGCGCGACAGCAGATCGCCGTACGAGCATATCATCCTGTCCCGGCTTACGGCCTGGATTCTGCGCACCGTCGCCAGGGACGCGATCAAATCACCGGTGATCCATCCGAACATCAGCCAGATCGACGACAGCCCGTAGGTATAGGTATATCCCACCATGCCGATGAACATGAAACCGCTGTTGTTGGTGGCAATGGCGGACAGGCCGACCAGAAAAGGGGAAACGGATTTCCCCGCGATCAGATAATCCTCGGTGGTCCTTCTGCTCCGCGCGACCGAGGCGATGCCGATGGCCAGAAACAGCATCATGAACAACAGAAAACTTGTAAGCACCATGTCGTGCGAATCCGTTTATTCGTCGCGCCGGTGGCAAACTGCACGCATGACGCAAGCTCACGCCACGCGGATCCGAGCGACGCGCACGATCAGCGAAATTCCGAGTAATCCGCAGCCGAGGGTTTCACGGGCGTGCAGTCGCTGCGGGTGGCAATGAATTCGGGGCGCGGCTTGAGCCCGAACCGCGGCTCGCCCAAGGCGTTGTTCACGCTGTTGTAGACGAAGAACAAATTGCTGCGCGGGTAAGGCGAAATGTTGCTGTTCGAACCGTGCATGGTGTTGCAGTCGAAGAACACCACCGAGCCCGCCGGCCCCTTGGGCGCCTGGATACCGCTACGCTCGGCGAGGAACTGGAGGCTGACCGGGTCAGGGACGCCAATATCTTGTTTTTTAAGTGATTTTTTATAGTGCTCTGCCGGCGTCTCACCCACGCACGAGATGTAATGCATGTGCGATCCGGGCATCAGCATCAAGGGGCCGTTATGCTCGTTGTTATCGGTCAGCAGTATGGAACAGCTCAGCGCGCGCATGCGCGGCATGCCGTCTTCGATGTGCCAGGTCTCGAAGTCGGAATGCCAGAAAAACTCCTTGCCCGAAAAACCGGGCTTGAGATTGAGGCGCGACTGGTGGATGTAGACCTCGTCGCCGAGAATCTGGCGGGCGATATCGACCAGCCTCGCATCGGACGCAATCCTGCTGAACAACGCATTAAGCCGGTGCACCATGAATACCGAACGCACGGCATCACTGCCGGGCTCGGTGATTGCCTCCTCGCGATTCCTGAGTTCCTTGCTGGCAACCATTTTATGGGCGCCTCTCAGGAACAGTGACGTCTCGTCTGCCGAAAAATAATCCTTGAGAAAAATAAACCCGTTTCTCTGGTAACTCTTCAGTTGATGCTGCGACAGGCCGGCGTCCGGCCCTTCCCCTGTCCGGGGGTAGACCACCGGATCCTTGCGCCGGAGGATTGCAGATTCATTGTCGTTCCTGGACTGATAGACATCGGATACCAATACCATGCTTACTCCTTGTTTCTTGCACTGACTTTGACGGGGATCCCGTTATGCGGGTTGTGCTTCGCTATGCGCGTCCTGCACCAGGGGATAAACCCCCTCTTCATCGTGTACTTCCCGCCCCGTAAGCGGCGGGTTGAACACACACACCAGGCGCATCCTCGTTTTGGCGCGCAGATAGTGCTTGTCATTGCGGTCCAGCGCGTACATGACGCCCGGCTCGATGTGGTGAACCTTGCGCTCCGGCAGCACCTCGATTTCACCCTCGCCCTCGATGCAATACACGGCCTCGAGATGATTCTTGTACCAGATGTAGGTTTCGGTGCCCGGGAAGATCGTGGTTTCGTGCAGGGAAAAACCCATGCCGTCCTTGCTGAGCAGCAGCCGCCGGCTCGCCCAGTTTTGCGTCACCACGTCCTGGGCAGTACCTTCTATATCCTGCATGCGGCGCACTATCATCGCGCGCTCCTGAAATTGATGAACTTGATCTTGTTCGTCTTCGACAGTGGGACGTCAAGCCCCTCGGCCACGCTGTCCTCCAGGATTTCCAGGCCATGGCGCAGCGTCATCTCGTCTATGGTCAAAGGCGGCAGCAGCTTGACCACCTGGTCCTCGCTGCCCGAGGTCTCGATGACCAGGCCATTCGCGAACGCGAGCTGCGCGATATTCGCCGCCAGTTCCGGGTTCTCCGTCACCAGCCCCTGAATCATGCCGCGCCCGCGCACGCTGAATGCCCCTTCCGGGTAATCCTGCGCGATATGCTTCAGCCAGCCGTGGATGATGGCGCCTTTGCGGCGTACGGCGGCGCTGAATTCCTCCTCTGACCAGTAATGCACCAACGCCGCCTTGGCGGTGACGAACGCAAGATTATTACCGCGGAAGGTGCCGTTGTGGGCGCCGGGACTCCAAATGTCGCACTCCGGCTTGATCAGCACCAGGGCCATCGGCAGGCCGTAGCCGCTGATGGATTTGGACAGGGTCACGATGTCCGGGGAAATGCCGGCCTCCTCGAAACTGAAAAAGCCGCCGGTGCGGCCGCAACCGACCTGGATGTCATCGATGATCAGCAGCATGTCGTGGCGGCGGCATACCTGTTCCAGCGCGCGCAGCCACTCGAAACTCGCGACATTGACACCGCCTTCCCCCTGCACGGTCTCGACGATGACCGCGGCCGGTGCGTCCACGCCGCTGCTTTTATCCTGCAGCATGCGCTCCAGGTATATCATCGTGTCCACACCCTCGCCCAGATAGCCGTCATAGGGCATGAAAGTGGTGTTGCCCAAAGGCACGCCCGCGGCGTCGCGGAACTTGGCGTTTCCGGTCGCCGCCAGCGAACCGCCGGTGACACCGTGAAAACCGTTGGTAAACGAGATGATGTTGGTGCGCCCCTTAATCAGCCGCGCCAGCTTGAGTGCGGCCTCCACTGCATTGGTGCCGGTGGGCCCGGGAAACTGGATTTTGTACTTCAGCCCACGCGGCTGCAGGATGACGCGCTCGAAGGTTTCAAGGAACTCTTTTTTGGCGACGGTCGCCATGTCCAGGCCGTGTACCAGACCGTCGGCCTCCACGTACTCGAGCAGGCTCTGCTTGAGCGCCGAGTTATTGTGGCCGTAATTGAGGGTTCCGGCGCCGCTGAAGAAATCAACATAGGCACGCCCGGATTCATCATACAACTGGGCGCCGCGCGCCTTGTCGAACAGGGTTGGAAATGAACGCACATAACCGCGCACATCGGATTCCAGCCGGTCAAATATTTTTAGATTCATCGTTGAGTATTTTCCTTTTTTTTATGGTCTCTATCGGACCGATACGAAAAAGCGTCTCCGCCTCATGTGATTCATTACCGAACTCACGCTCGGAAAACATCATGCTCTCGTGCATGGGCACGCCCAACTCCCGGGAAAGCGACTCGAAAAGCCTGCGCGAGGCCAGATTGGAAGGCGACACCGTGGTTTCGAGATACCGGCATCCGCGCACCACCTCGCGGCCCAGCAGTTCGTGGAGCATGGATTTTGCAAGACCGCGCCCGCGCATCTCTGCGGCCACAGCGACCTGCCATACAAACAACACCTCCGGTTTCCGCGGCAACAGGTACGCGGATATGAAACCTGCGGTCCTGTCATCGTGCACGGCGTGCACGCAGGTCTGCGCAAAATGCGTGCTCAGCAGCAGATAGGCATAAGTGGAGTTCAGGTCCAGCGGTTTGCATGCATCAACCAACTGGTGGATGCCCACGCCGTGACGGGCGTCGGGGATCCCCATAATCACTCCGGGCTGCCGGGTCAGTTCATGATGCTCAGTCGGTTTGTTCATCGTTCTCATCGGATCGGTCGCGATAACTTACAGCGATGCCGCCGCCCCCATATAGGCAGTGGCATCAGGTAACCGGGTGGTGGATCGGTCCCGAAGCCAGGATAGGCGCAGCATCGATTCTGTATGCCTGCATCAAGGCCACGACACGCTCGAGCGACAACGCAATTGTCGCCTGCTCGAGTTCGGACAAGTCTTTCAGTGCGTCGGACAGGGTCTTTTGCAGCGGTGATGGCGCCTGCTCCAGCAGTTTCTTGCCTGCTGCCGTCGCAGACACATCAATCACGCGCCTGTCTTCAATGCCGCGCACCCGCTTCACCCATCCCTTATCCTCCAGCCGGTCGATGATGCCGACCACGGTGCTGGGGCTCAGATTCACGGCACGGCTGATGACCGTGGCGATGATGGGGCCGTGATTCGCGATTTCCATCAGGCAGATCAGCTGCGGCGCGGTAATTTGGTAGTCAACCACTAGCTGCCTCGAATACTGTTCCACACAGTGCGTGATCCTGCGTAACGCCCGCAGGATGCGCTGATCGTAAATCGCAACCGTCACCACGTTGGACCCCTGCAGGGCGATCACCCCGGCCTTGGCCGTCGATTTGGCCGAAGTTGCTGCAGGCAGAGCATCATCTCTGACGGGGCTGGGCTTCATCTGCCGCTCGCCTTGCCAACCATGCTGCACGCATACCGCTTATTCATTGCTACTCTTATCATTCGTATTCAAAGGATTCGCATTATAAAGGTTTACTGCCGGCTGTCAACCCAATGAAAAAACACATCTATTTGTTTTTATTGATCTTATTTAGTACGTCTGGTATTTGCGCAAAATCCCCGATACGAAAGGCCTTACGGTTGCGGCCTACCTAATAAGTCTTTTCGCCGCGCATCCACACCACCGCTGCAGACGTGATCTCTAAGATTTGCCCCCCCGCGAACGACCTTATACCCGGCAAATATACCGGTGCGAGCTTGCCATTTCAGGACCCGGCCCCATATGAGATAATGCATCCGTAGTGCAATACCCCGATTACCGGGGGCGAATTGGATTCGACAGGAGTTGCAAAACAACGCAGGGCATACCGAGGACCAGCTACCTCGTAAATACAACTGGAAAACTATAGTCGCAAACGACGAAAACTACGCTTTAGCCGCTTAATACCGGCTGAACTCTGCACCGGTGGGCCTCAACGCCGGGCTTAGCAATAAGCAGCAGAGTCATTAACGAGGATCGCGTTGCATTGGGTCACTTAATGCAGCGTTAAAACCAAGGTGACTCGCCTGGTCACAGCCCGCCGGTTGGCGTTGGCCAGGTAAAATTAAATAACATGGCTAAGTATGTAGAACTGTTTGTAGCGCGCTTTTGGACGCGGGTTCGAAACCCGCCGCCTCCACCAATTCGGCTGGTCACTCAGACCACGCCAAACCACTCAAAGCCCATGATTCCTATGGGCTTTTGTTCATTTCCGACTCGTCTGGTCTGTGGTGGTCTGAAAGGCCTGATTTGGTCACAGTTTCGTCACATTTCGGTCACAGGCTGCGGGGCGGCTTGTGGTTAATGAAAGCACGTTTGCGGATGCCTACCGGCCCCATGCAAAATCCCCCCACCTCCCGAGAGCTGCCTCCTCCTTTTTAAAGACCAACGATAGGGTTGCAGAGTCGGCATCGTGGCGGGTCTCAACGCCATGCGACGGTCGCCAGTGCGCCCAGCCTCCGCTTAGTATGTGATGCGGTTCTCGATCTCCTGCGGGCGCAGTAAAGATCTTCGTGCATCCGCTTGAGATTAGTAACGATGTAGCTTGGGTTATCGCCCAGATCCATGTGTTCAAGACGCGCAATCACGCGCCGCTCGAGCATCCAGCGTGCTTGGCGGCGTAGCGAAACTTCCGGTGAAGGCGCGTTGAGCGTGAGCTCCGGTGTGTTCCCGCCGATCCAATTAACCACCCGTGCCGATTTTGCATTTACCAGTATCATCGAGTAGCCGCGATGGTCAATGGCAGATCGGCACAACCTTTCGAAACTGATCAATTCAAATCAGCGGCAACAATTGGCGTCAGCTCTTGCGGGGTGGCGGCAGAATGTTGATATTGTGATTCTTGCTGATACGATACTGACCGCTCGTGAGACCCTGTTTGAACGGCTCTGCAACATTCTTCCACGCATCCTCGCCAAGTGCAGCCCTAACAAGATAGAAAATCTCGACTTCACCTTGGTCAATCAATGTATGACCGCGCAAAGGACTCGCCGCAAATAATTCAAAATACGGGCATCCTTGCCGCTACATGCGAAGTTGGCAGAAGCGATGATCGCCAGTAAGCTTGTCGCCGCAAGGAAGGGGGGTTGTTAATGGACGCTGGTAGCGTTGATCTGATGTATTGACTGGGTAGTCAATACTGTCCGACTGCCCTAATACGTCCGACCATTCCGAGTCGGAGTCTATTGCGGCCGGAGATTCTCCGTCTTTATCAGTTTACTCCAGTTGTCTTGGTCTGATTTTATGGTCGCAGCAAGTTCTTCGGGCGAACTCGCAATCACGATAGTTCCATTTTCAAAGAACCGGTTCTTTACCCCCGGTTGGTTTAAAACTTGTAATCTCCTTATTCAGTCTTGTGATAATGGCTGCAGGTGTTTTCGCTAATGAGAGTTACTATCGAGGCCACCGACCTCGTAGCCAGGTATATTCGATAGCGCTGGTAAACCGGAGCGCGAATGGGGAGCGCTTAGCGGTAGTAATCGCGAGCGCTTTTACGCGCCCGGTTTTTATGAGATATGAAACCGATCCGGCGTTCGGGAACATCACCTGTACTTCCCCAGACATCAGTCCAATGAGTGCTTGACCACCGCCCTTGTAATTTACGCGAACCATATTGACGCGCGCCATGGACTTGAACAATTCAGCGGCGAGAAACGGGGAGGCACCCAATGTCGCGCCAGATGAATAATTAAGTTCCCCAGGCCTGGCTTTTGCCAGCGCAATCAATTCTTTGACCGTTTTCACTGGCAGTAACAGATGCACAACGAGGAGGGGTAGGTTTGGAAAATTGACTGCCTGTGTCAAGCGGGCGAAAAAATCTTTCTCCGCATCCCACGAGAATTCATTCTGGAAAAGTGGTGCGATCCAGAGCGCTGCACCAAAGAAAAGCACGGTATAGCCGTCAGGAGCAGCTTTAGCCGCGATCGTTGCCGCTATTACTCCGCGATTGTCGATGATGACCTGCTGGCCGACGTTCTTGGATAAAAGAGGCGCAATCGCACGAGCGACGAAGTCGTTTCCTCCACCGGCTCCAGTCGTAACTATGCGAATGACTCTGTCCGGATAGCTTTGGCCCCAAGCGGGACCTACACATACAACTACCGAGACCAGTGAAAACAACCCGACGAAAAGGTGGCGATGGCATATGTACTCTTCCGTTAACTTTTCAATAGATTGATAATGATCATACGCTGGCATGTCATTGAATAGCGCATAATTTTCCTTTAACTTTTTCTTGTTAACATGCTGATTTTTCATCAGATATTTGATAATGTTACGGTGATTCATTCAAATTAACAACCACGAAACTGTCCTATGAAAATTCCCTCTGATATATATTGGAGTCCGGGTGCGGCTTCCCCCGATACGACGGGAGAATCTCGACGACGAGGCCAAAAAGCAGTATGACTCGCTTGCCCGTACGCGTGGTCGGTCGCTTGCGGGATTAAGGGGCCTGGGGGGTTAAACATACGAAGTCCGGCTGTATGTTTCTTGCGCGGACTCGAGTCAATAGTGCGCTGCCAATCAGGCAATCTGACGAGTACACGAAATGCTTAATTTCTCGACGGCTCGAAATGGATCACCAGTTCGAGGGGGAGCGCATGAGCTATGCGCTACTGCGAGAAGGCGTTCCGCAGGAGGTGATCGACGTTATCAAACTTCGGGGAGCTCCGAGCCAATCTTCTCCGAAAACGATTCGACGATTATCGAATTAGGGCAAGCTGTTTGAGCGCAAGAAAGTCGAGCCGGATTTGTTTGCGCGCGCGTTCGGGATTTTTGGTGAACGAAAACTTGTCGAACTAGTCATGTTGATGGGAAATTATTCTGCCGTCGCGGGTACTTACTGTTGACTGCATTCGATGTTCAACTCGCCGCAGGACTTGAACCGCCTCCCCAAGCGCCGCGGTAAGCAAAGGGAGAGTCGTTTGCCTTCTTCCACCAGCACATTTTTACCCGATCTGGAGCTTGGCGGAAGCGTCCGCTTGGACAATTTTTCATGACAAACTCAGATTTCTGGCTTTATACATTTGCTACTTGTATCTGGCATGGCCAACACGCCACATGCCTGTCACTACTTACCGCTTCATTACGGGTTGTCGGATCTGCATACCGATTGGGCTTTGGGGCAACGTGCGCGGAATGCGCAACTCTCATAGCACCCTGCGCGATTATCAAAGCGCAATCGATTATCACGCTTAAGCCGGTTTTCGGCAGAAGTTGCTCACTGAAATTAGCGCATCGGATATCAAGGCGTGGATGGGATTTCTTAAGACCTTCAGAATAAATAGTAACAACACCCCACTTCGGGGCGTTTTAGGAGACGCATTTGCCGATGGTTTTGATTGACGGAATCCGGCTGATCGCGTCAAGAATCTGCCCATCATGCAGAAGAACCCGACCCGCTCTCCCCGTGGAGATTGAAAAACTCCTCGCGCATCATGCCAGGTCAGATTCACAATCTCACTGAATTTGCCATTTGGACAGGCCTTCGCACGTCAGGTTGATGCGCTAGAGTGGGAGATATCGATTTGAACCGCAGTATGGCGCCATTAGAACGAAGCGTCAGAGAAGAGGTCAAGGTTCGAAGACCCAAGCGGGAGAACGCGATATTAAGCTGCTGTCAGGTGCGCTCGCGGCGCTGCAGGACAAAATCTACCGTTCTTAATGCGAAACAGATCTTTTTCAACCCGCTGCACGAAAGCTCCTTGGGGGACTGACGCCCAAATCCGCAAGACCGCATGGCAACCTGCTATCCGGCGCAGGCATTCGAGATGAAACCCCTGCAGACCCGCCACACGTTCGCGAGCCTTTGCTAACGGCAAAATGTCGCGTAGGTGGCCGCCAGCTCAGTCACAAGTCCATCGCCATGACCTTGAAAGCTATGCGCGTTGGATCGAGGGCATTGAGGACTTCCGGCGGCGAGGAAGGCGGCCCGGCTTTTGTCACGGCCTGACCACGGGAGCGTTACCGAGTGGTTGATGTATCGGGAATCGTGGAAGGAGTTCAGAACCTGCCGCCTCCACCGGTCGAGTGGTCGCCCAGCCACTCATGACCGCTCAAGCCCATGATTTATATGGGCTTTGTGCTTTTACGGTTTTGTTGGTCCTTCCGCTGCTTCGCTTATCCCGGCTTGCCGTCCAGCCGCGGGCGCGTCAGCACCGGCCAGTAGCGGGCAGCATAAATACCGAAAGCTGCAGCCCACAGTAGTCCCGAGAACAGAATGCACTCCAGATACAGCGCAGGCAACGCCATGCCGACGAACACGCGCACAACCGCCGCGATCTGCACCAGAAAAAACATCGCGAGTTCGAATCGATCCGCTGTCAGTGGCCTCCCGGTATGGCCGCGCGCGGTGCGGGTCATCATGCCCAGCGTCAACCCGCCGATCGCGCCCACGGTCAGCGCGTGGGTAGCAAACGACCCGGACAGTACATCCAGCCCGGACAGGCCGCGTAGCGCCAAGTGTATCACTATCCACGCATAGGCGGCATGCAGTATCCACACCAGCGGCGTGCCGAGGGTACGCCAGGGCCGCCACAGCAACCAACGCATCCCGTGCGCGAGCGCGCTGGCGAGCGCTATCATGGCGACGAGCGCCGGATTCAGCTGCAGCAGGTCTGCAACGAACATCAACATGACCGTTCCGAGCGCGAACTTTTCCAGCAGTGCATGGCGCGTGGCGCGTGTGCCGGGAACCCCGTTGTTGGTGAACATCGGGATGACGCGCCCGCCCATCACCACCATGATGAACAGCACGACATCCAGCGACAGCTGCAGGCCCAACTGCGGCGAGAATTTGAAGACTTCATGCAGCGCCAGGTGCAACGCCAGAATCAGCATGCTTATCAGGAGCAGCAGCCCGATGAAGAAGTAGTTGCGAACGTTCCGGGATCGCAGCAATGGAATGCCGATGGCCATCGCAACGGCCACGGGAAATGCCGCGCTCACGACGGCGGCAGTGTTTTCCAGCGGCGTCAGCGCAAATATCCGGCCCAGTACCCACAGTGCAGCCAGGCCCATCAATGGCGTGCCGCTGGCCGTCGGCTGGCCCGTCCAAGCGCGCACAGCCGTCAGCAAAAAACCCGCTATGACCGCCATCGTGTATCCGTATAGCATCTCGTGGCCGTGCCACAACGGGCCCTTCAGATATGCCGATGGAAGATAACCCGAGTACTGCGCCGCCCACAGCAATACGCTGAAGGCACTGAAGATGCTGGCCAGCAGATAAAACGGGCGGAAACCCAGGTTCCACAACGCAAAGCCTGCCGCAGCAGCCGGCGGCGTTGTGTGACAATTAAGCGGCAATTCGCTCATGTTCCAAAAAGACCAGCGCGCAGGAAACGATGGTCATCGCTTCGGAAACACAGCCCATGCGTTTTAGGCTCCCCAGAGGCTGACAGCGGTGTGAAATGTCAGCCCTTGACTCGATTGCGATATTCGCCGGTGCGGGTGTCGATCTCGATTTTGTCGCCAGTGCTGCAGAACAGCGGCACCTGCACCAGAAAATCGGTACTGAGTTTGGCCGGCTTCAGTACCTTGCCCGAAGTGTCGCCGCGCACCGCAGGTTCCGTGTAGATGATTTCACGGACCAGGGTCTGGGGTATCTCCACCGAAATCGGCTTGCCGTTATACAGCACCAGTTCACACGGCATGCCGTCCTCGAGATAGCTCAGGGCCTCGCCCATGTTCTCCTGGTCCACTTCAAACTGGTTGTAGTCGGCGTCCATGAACACATACGATGGCTCTGAAAAATACGAATACGTGACTTCCTTGCGCTCGAGCATCACCATCTCGAACTTTTCATCGGCGCGATATACGGTCACTGAAGCCGCGCCCGAAAGCAGATTCTTCAGTTTCATTTTGACCACCGACGCGTTGCGGCCGGACTTGCTGAATTCCGCTTTCTGGACCACGAGGGCATCTTTGCCCACCATGATCACGTTACCGGCTTTTATTTCCTGTGCAATCTTCATCTCTGTCCCACATCTTGTTGAACTAAAACCTATATTTTAGCTTGTCTTGGCAAAACTGCGCCATCTTTTCGGACAATTCGCCGGCTTCGGCCAGTTTATTGGTCCAGACGGGCGCGTATTGCTCCAGTGTCCTGCGCTGTGCCTGAAATTCACGCCAGGCGTCAGCGACCGGGCTCGGTGCTGCTCCCACGCTGTTCCAGGCCAGCCACATCCCGCGCAGCGCGGCTGCAGCGGCCTGCTGCAATCCTGCACAATACAGGTCCAGAAACGCCTCCAGTTTGGGCCAGTGCGCCCGGTCCTGCTGCGGATAAGCCTGCCAGATCATCGGCCTGCCTGCCCACTGGGCGCGCACGAACGAGTCTTCGCCGCGCACCAGATTGCAGTCACAAGCCCACAGCAGATGGTCATAGCGTGATTGGGAGACAAAAGGCACCATACGCACCTCGAGTTGGCCGCGTCGGAAACTACGGCCAACGCCGGATGACTTGATGCCAAGCCAGGCTTGCAACGGTTCGACAATTCTGCCCTCAGGGATGGCGACTATGGTCAACTCCTGCCCGCATTCCCAGGCCGCCAGCAAAGCCGCGACCGGCGCGTTCTCATAAGCAAACAGCGACACCACCGTGGCCTCCGGATCCGGCGGCTCAAACCCCAACTCCGCCCACAACTGCCGGCGTCCATCATCGTTGAAGGCTGCGCGGCGCGCGGACAGTCCGGCTTCACGCAGCACACCCCCGGTTCCGGATACGAAGCCGGGAAAGAAAAAATAGCGCTCGAGCGGCCACCGCGGGTGCGGCGACGGCAGCCCGTGGTGCCCGCTCACCCACGGCTCCGCGCTCAGGTATTCGAGGGTAATCCACAGGGTTCGCGGGCTGCGACTGACCATCGCTTCAATGTACGCCTCCGGCAGACCGCAGCCAAAGCCTTCGATCACCACCTGCGCCGGCGTCACGGCTGGAAGCACGCCGCTCCAGCGGCAGACTTCTACGCCTTCAACATGCTGGATCGCTGCTTCGGCCTCGACCTGCGGACAAAGCGCCTGCAGGCTCAAAAGATCATCCACCCAGAGACGGACCGTACCGCCCCGTCCGCTCAACTGGCGCGACAGGCGCCAGCAGACACCGATGTCGCCAAAATTATCGACTACGCGGCAAAAAATGTCCCAGGAAAGCGGTGCGGCCATTTAGAGTCCCTAACATAATGAAACGCGCGATGCGCTGGCACGATTTTGGCTCAGGACGCGAATCTTCCCGCAGGCCATATCGTGAATATGCTCAAGGGGAGCGACAAAGTCATGTGCCAAAATTCGTGCCAGCCCAACGGGTTGCGGCCAAAATCGGCGGCGCGCCGAAGCGTGGAGCAGGGGCCCCGCTTGCGGGGATGCGACCGCGCAGGCGTGCGTGAGGCCCGTGCATGATGGCGCGCTTACGTCCCGCTCCGGGGTCGCATCCAAGCATAGAACGCTTGGAACCTGCTCCGCCCTGCACGGGACACTTTGTCGGCCGGCTTGACCATATTCGCGATATGCTCTGCGCCGTCCTTCGCGTCATCCCCAATTTTGACTCGCAACGCACACGTGTTTCATTATGTTAGGGACTCTTAGTCATCGTCATGCGGAATAACGGGGCGAGGCACACGTGAACGGTGCTTGCCCCGATAAAAAAAGCCGGGCAGTTACGCCCGGCTTTTCAATTGATACAGGCTAGGGACGGTTAGGCCGCCTGGATGTTGCTCGCCTGTTTCTTGCCTTTGTTGCCATCGGTGATTTCAAAAGACACTTTCTGACCTTCTTTCAGGGTCTTGAATCCCGGCATGTTAATCGCCGAAAAATGCGCGAAAAGATCTTCGCCGCCTTCATCGGGAGTAATAAAGCCAAAGCCTTTAGAGTCGTTGAACCATTTGACGGTACCGGTTGCCATTGTGCACGTTCCTTAAGAATGAATTGAGAATAAAGGGCGGTTGTGCCCCTAAATGTTTGAATCTCAAAGCTCCCAAAGTAAGAACGTCCAACGACAACTGAAGATCCAGAACTAAAGGACTTGAAACTAAACACTTGGCGCCTTTATACCCACCTTATTCGGCCTCGTCAAGATACTTTTTAAATCCAGATTGCCGCAGGAAAGCGTTTAGTTTCAAGGAGTCAGGTATTTTTTTCGGATTCCTGCGCTCACTTTGCAACGTGTTTGGACGGGGCACGCCGAACTCCTTTATCTGGTCATGGCGGGCCTGCAAATACCGTGGGGCGTCCCGGCGGGATGGCACGCCTGCCTGCCGCCAGGCTGAACACGAATCAAGCGTCTGGTCGAGAATGATTCCCAAAGACCAGGGAATGGATGTTCTCGCGCCTGGGAATGGTGTCGGCTTTGATCTGGACGTGACGGATACGTGCCGCCTCGAGGCAGGCAGCTTTGAACACCGCGGCATCCGTTCCGGCCTCGAATTCGACTACCGCGACGATTTTCGTGCTCTTGTCGCACACCACGAAATCGAGGCTATGCTGCGAAAGACGGCGCCGCAGCAGATCGCGCTCATACTCCTGCAACGCCGGCGAAGGATCGACGACCTCAGCCAGATTCACCCGCGCTAAAATCTCGTGTCCGGGCAGCCCTGCTCTGAGCACGTAAAGCATCAGGGTATCGGCCTTGCCCAGCAACCGCTCTTTCCCGGTATATCTGGGTATATCCGCTGGTCGCGGCTGGGGCGATGCGGCCACAGCCGCCCCCTCCTCGCGTGGAGCCGTCGACAGGCTGTCCGAAAATAACTGCGCATAGCGCTCCTGGCTTGCCTCGGCCTTGAGCGCAATGTTTTTTCGATACGACCAGATCAGGAAGCAGATGACGCCGACCAGCACTGTTGCCAGCGACAGTATCAGTAGTGATCCCATCGGCGATTACTTACCGGCCACCGACCTGGCGGCGCCGATCAGCGCTAAGTCAGGCCTGCCCTGCGCGGCCCCCACGCAACACACCTTCGACGATGTGCAGGCGTTCCGGGGTCAGTTCGGCGACACTGCGGCAGCCCAGCAGCGCCATCACGCGATCGATCTCCTCGCGAAAAATGGTGAGCGCGCGCTGGGCGCCAGGCTGGCCGCCGGCGGCGATGCCATAAAGCGTGGCACGGCCGATCTGCACCGCGTGCGCGCCAAGCGCCAGCGCCTTGACCACGTCGCTGCCACGCCGAAACCCGCTGTCCACCATCACCGTGATGCGCTTGGCCACGGCATCCACCACTTCCGGCAGGACTTCGATGGGGGAAATCGCACTGTCGAGATTGCGACCACCGTGATTGGACACCAGCACCCCATCGGCACCGCAGTCTGCCGCCATGACGGCATCTCCGGGATGCAGTATGCCTTTGACGATGAGCTTGTGCGGCCACATCTTGCGCAGGTCCCTGAGATCTTCCCAGTTGAGGGAGTCGTTCCGCATCTGCGATCGCCCCATCGGACGTGCCGTCACCTTGTATTTGATTTCACTCGGATAGTTTTCATAGCGCGGCATGCCGGTGGTGAACACATATTTCGCCAGCACATTGAGCAGCCAGCCCGGGTGCATCAGCACGTCGGTGATGTTCTTGCGGGTAAAGGAGAAAGGGATGGTGAAACCATTGCGAAGATTGTACTCGCGGTTGCCCGACGTCACGCCGTCTACGGTCACCACCAGCGCCTTGTACCCGCAACTGCGCGCGCGCTCGACCAGGCTGTGCGACAACGAACGATCAGGCCACATGTAGAGTTGAAACCACAGCTCGCCTCCGGCCTGCTCCGCGACTTTTTCCATCGCCGTCATCGAGCCGGTGGCAAGCGTAAAGGGTATGCCCGCTTTGGCGGCGGCGCGCGCCAGCGCGATCTCGCCTTCATGCCACAGCAGTCCGGCGATGCCGGTGGGCGCAATCACGATCGGCATCTTGTGCGGGTTGCCGAACAGCGTGATGCCCTGATTGCGACCCGAGACATCGACCAGCGTGCGCGGTTTGAGCCGGATACGCTCGAACACCGCGCGGTTGTTCCTGAGCGACACCTCGTCTTCGGTGCCGCGGTCAACAAATTCGAACAGCCCTTTCGGCAGGCGTTTTTTCGCGATCGCGCACAAATCGGCAATGTTGTAAGCCGTGCTCAGATCAGCCATGAATCTCCCTTGGCGCCGCGCCCGAAATCTCAGCGGCATTCTGGTTAAGAATCAAAAAAGATTACCCGCGCGCGTGTTCCCGAGTCAAGCAACCAGTTGGTATCAAGCGCCTATTTTCGAGATAGTCCACCTATTGGCCACTCATCGGGTGTGGCGACCGGCAGCATGCGTCAGGTAACAGGTAAACGCACCCGGTTGCGGCGGCGATCGAGCCACCATGCGAGCGCCGGTAGCATGAAAAATCCCCCCGGCATCACGAGGATGACGAGATAGGGACTGATCCGGGACAGGCGCTTCAGGTGCTGCGCCAATTGCGCCTTGTCGACGGCGCTCCAGCGCTGCTTGTTGCGGGGTTTCATCAGCAGCGGCATCAGGTCGCGGATCTGCATGATCTCGTTGCGCAAACGCATCTTCTCCCTGGCCGTCAGGTCGCGCAGTGATTTGATGATCATGATCATGCAATGGCCGTGGAGAAGATTGCAATGCCGCGGGCGCTTATTATGGCGGTATTTTCGGGAGACTGCAGCCCTTTTCAGGAACCCGCGTTCCGCATCCAGGCACCCGTTGCGCGCCATGCCCGCCACACGAAAAAACCGCGTCCTATCCAGCGCGGCAGATTGCGCCGCCCCACGGCCGCAACCCCCGCAACAGCCAGCGCCAAAACCAGGGGATGCACCTTCATGTAAGCAACGATGGCGATCCCGCGGTCGACCAGGTCGAGGGGTTTACGCCACTTCATGCACGCATCAGCAATGCCGGAGCGCTGCTGCTCCGCACGCGCTATCAGGCGCTCCTTGCGGCGCGCCAGTTCAATCAGCCTGTCGGTTGGCATCGGTGCTGGCGAGTTGCTGCCGGTCTTTGGTAAGTTCGATTAGGCTGGCCGAGAACAGCTTCGATTTCTCGTGAACTTTGGCGCGCACCGCCAGACTGAAATACACGCCGATACCCAGGTAGAGCGCGGCGAACAGTATCGTAACGAGTGTGCGATGGGTATCCCAGAACAGGGTCACCACCAGTATCGTCAGCATCGCGATACCAAGCGCCAGGAAAAACAGCGCGATAAACGTGCTCACCAATATCTGCAGCAGGCGCTGCCACTCTTCCTCGACTTCGGTGGACAGCAACTCAAGACGCGTCTGGACAACAGCAACCAGCATTGCCGCAAAATTGCGCAGCGAACCCAGCAATCCGGGAGACGGTGCTGCGCCGGGCCCGGATTCTTTCGCGGCCACGTTCCTTAGCCGCTTAGCGTCGGCCGATCAGCAGACCGACGATAAGACCAATGCCTGCAGCCACGCCGACCGCTTTCCAGGGATGGTCGTGCACATATTCATCGGTAACGCGCGCCGCTTCCTTGCCTTTGTCTATCACCACGCCCTCGGCTTCGGCCAGTTTGGTTTTGGCTTGGTGCAGGCTGTCCTGGATTTTCTCGCGCGCAGCCGTGGCTTTTTCGCCCGCCTGGGCTGCGGTGGCGCGCAATAATTCTTCGGCATCACCGATAACGATCTTCAGGTCCTGCATCAGTTTTTCCTTGCTCACTGCAGCTTCGGTGCTCATGACATCCTCACTAAAATATTGACGGTTTCCGGGTTCGGACGAACAGCGGGAACAGATTGAATATTACCAATTTTTCCCGTTAAAATCAATCGCTTTTGCGCTGCAGCAGCGCGCGCCAGATCATCAGGAAATCGACTGATAGTAGAGATTCTGCGGGTGATTGGCCTGCGCAAAAAAGAACCAGCGTTCCGCGATCAGGCCGAGGAACTGGAAGGCGAATGCTGCTTCGAGCAGGCCGGCGGATGACAGGGATTCCCCGGCCAGCAGAAAAATCAGCGGCACTGGAAAAACCAGAACCAGGAAACCCCATTTGACCGCAAGCAGCACCTGCGGCGCTTTGCCATGGAAGAATTCACGGGTATTGAACGACCCGCCCATGAAGCCCTGGGCCTTTTGGGCTATGCGCGGGTGCTTGATGCCAATTGCTGTTTGCAGGCTGGACTTGGATTTGAGGCGACTGTTGCGTAGCAGCGAAGCGACACGCGTACATAACGCGCTCACGGTGAGAATTACCGCGCCAAACACCAGCACCTCGAGCAGCACATGGTCTGCAGAAACCGCATATGACACAAACGCAGCCGCAAACGTAAAACCTGACGCACTGCCGAGCAACGCGTAATTGATTACCGTGAGCGGTGTCGCCCACTCCTGCAGGAATTTGAGGCAGGCATAGATCATTGCGGTGCAGATGAACAGCGCGAAACACAGCAATGCGCCCGCAGCACCCAGCAGCAGCGTTGCGCCGTAGCCCAGGTAATGGGCGGCGCCGTAGCCCAGCACCGCGGCCATGAAGGCCGGCAAAGCGATCACTTCACGCGACAGCCAGGAAGTACGCCACATGGCAGCGGACCGCCACGCGCGTTCCGGATGGCCCAGGTGAAAAAACGACGCCAGCAATCCCGCCGCGAGAAACACCAGCGACAGCGCACTGCCCGCCGCAAAGAAACGCTGCGCGGGCGGCGCCGCCAGCCAACCGAACGCCGCGCCGAGTTCGGCCGCATACAGTGCGAGGAACAGCCCCTGACCGATACCGATCAGCGTGGTGAGGAAGATGACGGAAAAGGCGGGGTTCATTTTTGAGTGATGAGTTACGAGTGATGAGTGATGAGTTCAAGGTGCGCGCTAGCAGATACTGTCGCTACAAAACAGCAGCACGCCCGATAATTCTGATTTGCCTTCGACCCATTACTCATTACTCATTACCATGATGTGACATCGTCCAGCGCCGGTTCTTTGACTCCCGGCTTGGGCAGCAGGCCGTCGATCTTGAGCGGATTGGCGGCGCGCTCGAGTTCGTCTTTGTGGATGCGCATCCCGGTCTTGCGCCGCGGCAGATAGTGGTTGGCCGGATGCGTGCCCCATTCCGGCATCAGCGCATAACCGCCATTGTCGCGTATCGCTTTGGATACCACCGATTCCGAATCGTGAATATCACCATAGAGCCGCGCGCTGGTCGGGCACGCCAGCACGCAGGCGGGCTTGCGCTGCGCCTCGGGCAACTTCTGGTCGTAGATGCGATCCACGCACAAGGTGCATTTCTTCATCACCTTCTGATGCTCGTCTATTTCGCGCACGCCGTACGGGCAGGCCCACGCGCAGTACTTGCACCCTATGCACTTGTCGTAATCGACCAGCACGATGCCATCCTCGGCGCGCTTGTAGCTGGCGCCGGTCGGGCACACCGGTACGCACGGCGGATCCTCGCAGTGCAGACAGGATTTCGGAAAATGCACCGTCTGCGTATCGGGAAACTCCCCGACTTCAAAAGTCTGCACGCGGTTGAAAAAAGTGCCGGTCGGATCGCGGTCGTACGGGTTGTCGTCGGACAGAAATCCGGCCTCGCCGGACGTGTTCCATTCCTTGCAACTTGTCACACAGGCATGGCAGCCGACGCAGACATTGAGATCGATGACCAGTGCGAGCTGGGTCATTTATCACCCCGGTAAATAGTGATGAGTAATGGGTGATAAGTGATGGGCGAAACTAGACAGCAAGTGCCTGTAATCAGCAGCTCGTAAAATTTGTTTGCCCATTGCTCATTACTCATTACCCATTACTCCTTTTCCAGCGACAAACGCCTGCCACAGCCGGCGCACCGCGCTCGTCCCAGGCGCGGGTTGCATCGCGTCGAACTGCGGCCAGGATTCCTCAGCTTCTCCGGGCTCGGCCTTGTAAATGCGCACGCGCACGTCATACCAGCCGGCCTGGCCGGTGACCGGATCCGAGTTGGACATCTTGCCGCCGGGGCTCGACCCCGGGCAGCTCGTCCGCAATCAGATGGTTGAGCAGGAAACCGCTGCTCGATTCGTTGGCGTCAGGCGCCAGGTGCCACGCCCCTTTCGCCTTGCCGATCGCGTTCCAGGTCCACACCGTGCCCGGCTCCACCGCTTCGCTCAGGCGGCACATGCAGCGCACGCGCCCGTGCATGGACTCGACCCAGATCCAGTCGCCGTCAGCTATGCCTTGCGCCTTTGCTGTTTTATTGTTTATAAACAGATAGTTATGTGTATGTATCTGGCGCAGCCAGGCGTTCTGCGAATCCCACGAGTGATACATCGCCATCGGCCGCTGGGTGATCGCCGACAGCGGATATTTGGCGGTGTCGGTGATCTCGACCTCGAGCGGCTGATAATAAAACGGCAGCGGATCGAAGTAGGTCATGATGCGCTGCTTCAGGTGCTCTGGCGGGCGCTTCTTTGACGTGCCCTTGCCTTGGGCGGCGAGGCGGAATTTCTGCAGCACTTCCGAGTAAATCTGGATGATGATCGGATCGGCATGGCGGCGCAGGCGCGTGCGTTGCGCCCATTCGTGATAGCCCTGGTTCCAGTTGCGCATGAACTGGTAGGAGCGCGGCAGGCGCTGATGGAACACGCAGTTGTTCTTCTCGTACATTTCCCACTGCTTTGGATTGGGCTCGCCCTGCATGAATTTCTCGCCGCCCTTGCCGCGCCAGCCGGCAAGAAAACCGATGCCCGAACCGGGCTCGGTCTCGAAATTGGTGATGAAATCAGGATAATCGCGGAACTTGCGCGCGCCGTCCGGATGCACGAATGCCGGCAGGCTGAGCCGGCCGGCGAGCTCGATCAGCACTTCCTGAAACGGCTTGCATTCCCCCTTGGGCGGCACCACCGGAATGCGCACCGAATCGGCAGGCCCGTCGAACTCGGAAATCGGCCGGTCGAGCATGGACATCACATCATGGCGCTCGAGATAGGTCGTGTCCGGCAGCACCAGGTCGGCGAACGCCGTCATCTCCGACTGGAACGCATCGCACACGATGATGAACGGGATCTTGTATTCGCCATTTTCATCCTTGTCGTTGAGCATGTTGCGCACTTCAACCGTGTTCATCGTCGAATTCCACGCCATGTTGGCCATGAAGATCATCAGCGTATCGATGCGGTAGGGATCGCCGCGCCAGGCGTTGGTGATCACGTTGTGCATCATGCCGTGCACCGCCAGCGGATATTCCCAGGAGAACGCCTTGTCGATGCGCACCGGCCGGTTTTCATCGTCGATGAACAGATCGTCGGGCTTGCCGGGCCAGCCCAGCGCGAGGCCACCGAGCGGCGTGTCGGGCCTGACGCCTTCCGGCCCCTTGGGCGTTTTAGCGAGCGGTGGAATGCCGCGCGGAAATGGCGCCTTGTGGCGAAAGCCGCCGGGCCGGTCTATGGTGCCCAGCAGCGACATCAGGATCGCCAACGAGCGTATGGTCTGAAAACCGTTGGAATGCGCAGCCAGGCCGCGCATCGCATGAAACGCCACCGGATTGCCGATCACCGACTGGTGCTCCGCGCCCCAGGAATCGGTCCAGGCGATAGGCAATTCTATTTTCTGGTCACGCGCGGTGATCCCCATCTCATGCGCGAGGCGGCGTATGGTCGTGGCCGGAATGCCGGTGATGGCCGACGCCCACTCCGGCGTGTAATCCTCGACCCGGTCCATCAGCAACTGGAAAGCGGGCTTCACCGGTGTGCCGTCGGGCAGTGTAAATTCTCCGAGCAGATGCGGGTCGGCCTCAGTCGTATGGCTGGTCACCGGGCGTTTGGTATGGCGGTCCCACCACAGCGTGTAGCGCGGATAATCCGGAATCTCTTCTTTTTTGGTGCGATCCAGAGCCGGCATGCCATGGTCGTCGGACGCGGCGTCCATATTGATCAGGTAGCCGGAATTGCTGTAACGCGCTAGAAAGTCGCGATCGTAGAGTCCGGTATGCATGATCTCGTGGCATAACGCGAGCAGCAGCGCGCCGTCGGTGCCGGGTCGTATCGGGACCCATTCATCGGCGATAGCCGAATAGCCGGTGCGCACCGGGTTGATCGAAATGAAACGACCGCCGTCGCGCTTGAATTTGGAAATCGCGATCTTGAGCGGATTGGAGTGATGGTCTTCCGCGGTGCCTATCATCACGAACAGCTTGGCGCGCTCGAGATCCGGACCGCCGAATTCCCAGAACGAGCCGCCTATGGTGTAAATCATGCCGGCCGCCATGTTGACCGAGCAGAAGCCGCCGTGTGCGGCGTAATTGGGGGTACCGAACTGGCGCGCGAACAACCCGGTCAGCGCCTGCATCTGATCGCGACCGGTGAACAGCGCGAACTGCTTTGGATCGGTGCTGCGGATTTTCTTCAGACGGGTTTCCATCAGGGAAAACGCCTCGTCCCAGCTGATCGCCTCGAATTCCGCGGCGCCGCGCGGCGCGCCCTGCTTGCGGCGCAGCGGCCGGGTCAGGCGCGCCGGTGAATACTGCTTCATGATGCCGGAGGCGCCCTTGGCGCAGATCACACCCTTGTTGAGCGGATGATTGGGATTGCCCTCGATATACCGCACCTCGCCGTTACGCAGCGTGACGCTGATGCCGCAACGGCACGCGCACATGTAGCACGTGGTGTTTTTTGTTTCAACGCGCTCGTCAGCGCTTTCGGCAAGCGATGTAGTCGGCATATTATTAAGAAGCTTAGGCTTCACGCATTTTACGCACAAGCCCCCGCACCGCGATTCGAAATTTCTTATACAGGTATAAGACCCGGAATTTTGTGCGTATGGCGACAGCGCTTCCCGTAAGCGGCTTACATTCCCGAATGCTAAATTTTACAACACACTAAAATCACGTTTGCCCACGATCTATCCACTTGCTGACTTCAGGCAGCCGGTATGATTCCAGCCGCGCAAGCAAAGTGTCGGCGTCGCCTTCGAGCATGACCATGTCGCGATGCTCCGCCTTGAGAAAACGCTCGGCGACCGCATGATCAAGAAATGCCACGAGCCGGTCATAGAAACCGGCGACGTTGAGCAGGCCGCATGGCTTGCGGTGAAAGCCGAGCTGGGTCCAGGTCAGCACTTCGAAGGTTTCCTCGAACGTGCCGAGTCCGCCCGGCAGCGCGATGAAGGCATCGGACAGTTCCGCCATCAACGCCTTGCGCTCGTGCATGGATTCGACGACGCGCAATTCGGTGAGCCCGCGATGAACGACTTCCTTTTCGAGCAATCGCTCTCGGCGTGACACCTATAACCCGCCCGCCGGCAGCGAGCGTTGCATCCGCCAGCACACCCATGAGGCCGATATTGCCGCCGCCATAGACGAGAGTCAGTCCGCGGCCGACGATGGCACGTGCCAGCGCGCGCGCGGCACCAGCATAGGCCTCGCTTAGCCCCGCATTGGAACCACAGAACACGCATATGCTTTTCATTTTCTTCTCAGCCCCCGGTTTTTAGCCGATTTTAGACCATCGCGTGCGGTTTTAACGCCTCAAAGCAGCGGCGCGCGTTTATCATGGCCGTTGCGCCACCACGACCAGGAAAATCCCATGTCTTCACCCCGTCCCTTCCTCATCGCTGCGGTCATCGCCGCAGCCTGCATCAGCCCGACAGCAGCAGGCGCCCAGACCGAGCCCGGCGCCAACGCGCTCACCATCTACAGCACGGCGCGCCCGGGATCGATTTCGCCAGAACTTTACCGCAATGTCAGGCGCGGCCAGACTGTGCCCGGATATGCCGTGGTGCGACATGAACGCAATCTGGACCTGACTCGTGGCAGCAATATAGTGCGTTTCAGCGATGTCGCCGCGCTCATCGACCCGACCACTGTGGCCTTCGAATCGCTGACCGACCCCAAAGGCACCAGCGTCGTCGAGCAGAATTTCCAGTTCGATCTCGTCAGCAATGAAAAGCTGTTGCAAAAATACGTCGACCGCACCATCACCGTCGATCAGATCCGCGGCAACGGCGTCGAATCCTTCAGCGGCACGCTGCTCTCGACCGCCGGCGCGCTGGTCCTGCGGCGACCGGATGGCACCATACAGACCCTGCCGCACAACGCCGGCGTGAAGCTGCCGGAACTGCCGGGCGGCCTGATCACGCGCCCGACGCTGGTGTGGGATATCGCGGCCGGCCGCGGCGGCGCGCACAAGACCCGGGTGTCGTACCAGACCACCGGCATCACGTGGTGGGCGGATTACAACGTGACCTATGCTGAAGGCGCCAGGGCCAACCTGTGCAAACTCGACATCGGCGCCTGGGTCAGCATCCTCAACCAGTCCGGCGCCGGATACCCGGAAGCGAAACTCAAACTCATCGCCGGCGACGTGCAGCGCGCGCAACCGCCGGGACGGGCCGCGCCGCAAGCCATGGCGGCGCGCACCCTGGAGATGAAAAGCAAAACCGCGGGGTTCGCCGAAAAAGCATTTTTCGAATACCACTTGTACACGCTGGGCCGCGCCACCACCCTGCCCGACAACTCCACCAAGCAGATCGAACTGTTTCCGACGGCGCGCGGGGTCCCGTGCGAGAAAACGCTGGTTTACTACGGCGCCGTGCAACGCAGCTATGGCAGGGGCCCGATGACCGACCGCAACTACGGGACCCAGAGCAACAAGAAAGTCGATGTCTATCTGGGCTTTAAAAATGCACGGGAAAGCAGCATGGGCATGCCGCTGCCTTCGGGTCGCATCCGCGTGTCCAAGCTGGACGACGCCGACAAGACGCTGGAGTTCATCGGCGAGGACGTCATCGATCACACGCCGAAGAACGAAAAAGTACTGATCAAACTGGGTTCCGCCTTCGATGTCGTCGGCGAGCGGCGCCAGGTCAATTTCTCGATCGACACTTCGCGCAAAACCATGACCGAGGAAATAGAAATCAAGCTGCGCAACCAGAAAACCGAACCCGTCACGGTGATCGTCAAGGAAAACCTTTATCGCTGGACCAACTGGCAGATCACCGCAAAATCCCATGATTTTGTGAAACAGGACGCACGCACCATACACCTGCCCGTGAAGATTGCGGCCGGCGGCGAAGCGGTGGTGCGTTACACGGTGCTTTACAGCTGGTGAGGAGTTGAGGGTAAGGGGTAAAACCCTGTTTTTATACTCCTCACGCCTCACAGGCACATGCCATGCTGTTGGTATAGAATCGCTGGTGCACAGGATACAGGGAGAACATCATGGGAATCGGCACGCTTATCACGCTCGGCGTAGTGCTTGTAGTCATCGTCTATGCCGTGATGATTTACAACAACCTGGTGCAAATCAAGCACAACGTATCCAAAGCCTGGGCCAACATCGACGTGCTGCTCAAACAGCGCCACGACGAACTGCCCAAACTGGTCGAGACCTGCAAGCAGTACATGAAATTCGAGCAGGACACGCTGACCAAGGTGATGGAAGCGCGCTCCAAGGTATTTTCCGCGCGCGAAGCGCAGAACATCGGCGCGCTGGGTCAGGCCGAAGGCATGCTGCGCGGAGCTCTCGGCAATCTGTTCGCGCTGGCCGAAGCTTACCCCGATCTCAAGACCAACCAGACTTTCCTGCAGCTGCAGAGCCGCATCTCCAGTCTGGAAAACGGCATCGCCGACCGCCGCGAGTTTTACAACGAGTCGGTCAATGTCAACAATGTGCGCATCGAGCAGTTTCCCGACACCATAGTCGCCGGCATGTTCAGCTTCAAGCCGGCGCAGCTGCTGGAATTCCAGGCGGAAGAAAAAGCCGACGTCGACGTCCAGAAACTGTTCAACTCCTGACTCGTTAGCCGCTGCACGGCAACACGATGGCCGGCACTTTCAGGTTTTATGCGTCGGAGTGGCTGACCGGCGGTCTGCATTTAATCATCCTCGTCTTTGCATTCCAGGCGGACACGGCCGCAGTCTGGCCGTACGCGCTGGCGGCAATGTCAGCAGTCAGTTTCTTTGCCTGGATAGGGAGCTACCGGCGCTATCGACAGATCCATGATCTGCCGACCTCGAATGTCGCGTCCGCGGCGCAGGGCTATGTCGAGTTGTCCGGCCATGCCGCTTTGCTGGACGGGGTGTCGATCAACAGCCGCGGCTCAGGGCAGCCCTGCTGCTGGTTTCGCTATTACATCGAGCGCCACACCGAGGACAGCAAGTGGGTCTACGTGGACAGCGGCGCCAGCAACGATCACTTTTTGCTGATCGACAGCACCGGCCAATGCGTGATTTCCCCCGAGAATGCCGAAGTGCTGACATCGCGCAAAAATATCTGGACCCGGGACGGTTACCGCCATACCGAGTGGCTGCTGCTGCCGCGGGACGTGCTCTATGCGATCGGCGAGTTCTCAACCCACAGCGGCGCCGTCACCAAACTCGACGAAAGCCGGGACGTGGGTGATCTTCTGAGTGACTGGAAAAATGACCAGCAGCAACTGCTCGAACGTTTCGATCTCAACCACGACGGCAACATCGACCTCAAGGAATGGGAACTGGCGCGCCTTCAAGCCCGGCGGGAAGTGCGAAAGCGACACCAGGACGTGCGCTCGCGAGATGGCGTGAACATACTGAGCCAGCCGCGCGACGGCCGCCTGTTTCTGCTGGCTGACGAATTGCCGGACAAACTCGGCCGGCGCTTCGCGTTCTGGAGCGGCGTGCACATCCTGGTCTTTTTCGGCGCCGGCGGCGCTTCGCTGCTGATGTTCCTGTAATGTCGGCTATTCCCCTAAAAACAAAAAGCATCGACACGAAGGACACAAAGGAAAAACGAAAAAATAACAATACATAACCCCTCATAAACCCATGATTCATGGATATTGCCAGGCAATTTTGTCGAAATAAATTATTATTTTAGGTTGGTCTACCTTCGTGTCCTTTGTGTCCTTCGTGTCTTCGCTTTATAGCTTTTGATTTAAGGTACAGTCTATGAAAGAAGATTTCGTATCGTGCCTCAGCAGCAAAGGCTTTCACCGCATGCATTACACCGACTGGGGCGATGCGGCGAACCCGCGCGTGGTGATCTGCGTGCATGGCCTCACGCGCAACTGCCGCGATTTCGACGCGCTGGCGCAGGCGCTGCAGACCGATTTCCGCAGTGGTGTGCCCCGACATCGCCGGGCGCGGCGGCAGCGACTGGCTCGCGGCCAAGGAAAACTACGATCACCCCCAATACCTGACCGACATGACGACGCTGATCGCGCGCATCACGGCAACCGGCGAGAAAACCCTGCACTGGGTCGGTACGTCCATGGGCGGCATACTCGGCATGCTGCTCGCTTCACTGCCGAACACACCGCTGCAAAGGCTGGTGCTCAACGACATCAGCATCGTGATACCCAAGTCCGTGCTGGAGCGCATCGCGAATTACGTCGGCGTGGACCCGCGCTTCAAGACCTTCCAGGAACTCGAAGCCTACGTGCGCATGGTGTCTTCCCCATTCGGGCCGCTGACCGACGAGCAATGGCACCATCTGACGCTGCACGGCGCCAAGCCCTACGAAGACGGTACTTGGGGCATGAGCTACGACCCGGGTATCGGCATCCCGTTTCAGAAAAAACCGCTCGAGGATATCGACCTCGCGCCTTACTGGAACAACGTGACTTGCCCGACGCTGCTGCTGCGCGGCGCGCAGTCCGATCTGCTGCTGCACGACGTGGCGCAACAGATGACCCGAAGCGGCCCCAAACCCAGGCTGGTGGAATTCGAGGGCATAGGCCACGCGCCGATGCTGATGGCGGAAGACCAGATCAAGGTGGTGCAGGATTTCCTGCTTGAAGACAAGTAGGCCCGGAGTCCGTTGTTCCGAAAACTTGCGGTTGGCGATAGACTCCGCACGGCACTTTTCAAATCAGAAAAGGAGGCAGCATGAAATTCAACATCACGGCATTATCTTTGACGGTCGGTCTCATTTGGGGCGCGGCCATCCTTATCGTCGGCCTGGCGAACCTGATCTGGCCGGATTACGGCCGCGTTTTCCTCGATGTCACCGCTTCCATTTATCCGGGCTACCATCCCGGCTCCGGCGCCGGTTCCGTTATTACAGGAACGGTCTACGGATTAACGGATGGGGCAATTGGAGGCGCCGTATTCGGGTGGCTCTACAACTGGCTGTCGAACCGGCGCTCGGGCGGGACAAGCTGACCGTATTTTTGAATCGAGAAGCGCGAAAAACGGCAGCTTCGATGCGCCTGACTCGAAATCGTAGTGATTGAGGATGCTAGCGGTCGCGCTGCGGCTCATGGATTGCGGGCTGAGGCTGTGGCACAGACTGAGGCACCGGTTGCCGCTGCCAGTAACTCTGCAACTCCTGAATCACGATACGGCCGTCGCGGTCCATGTCGATCTCGTCAAATTTGTCGGCAAGCTGCGGCAGACGTGCGGCTACCTCCTCCCGGCTCAGTCCTCCGCTCGCGTCGGTGTCGGCGTGCTGAAACCGGGTGTCGGACTCGGCGTCGGGTTTGAGATCAGGTACCGGCGGCGCCACCTTGGATTGCCGCTGTAGCGCTGCCTGTTCCTCTGCGGCATGCCGTCGCAGCATGTCGTTGCCTTCGACGAAGACGAAAAAACCGAGTATGCCCAATGCGGCCCATAACCACTTTCCCCAACCGCCTGCCGCTAATTCCGCATCCATCGCATGTTCGGCACCCTCCGCTTCCGGCGCGCTACCCTTCTGCTGCGCATCCCTGAGCGCGGCAATGCGCCACTCACCCACATTCTGCGGACGGCGCTGCGTATCGAGCGCCAGCCCCCATTCGATCGCTGAGATGAACGGCCCGCTGTAGCGTACCCGCGCTGCACCGAGCTTTTTTTCCACGATGTCCCGTTTCAGCCGGCTCTTGGCATCAGGAGGATTTTCACTGGTAACGGCGCGGCAGAGCACACCTGCGAGTGAATAGATGTCCGACCAGGGGCCCTGGCGGCCGTTGCGCGTGTACTGCTCGGGCGGCGAGTAACCGGGGGTGAGTATGGAGGCGCCCCGCTGCATCGCGTCCCCGATCGCCTGGCGCGCCGCCCCGAAGTCGAGCAGCACCGGGGAGTCGTCTTCGCGGATCAATATGTTGCCGGGCTTGATGTCGAGGTGAAGGAAGCCTTCGCGATGTACTGTCTGCAGGCCGTCAAGCAGCGGCACCAGGATGTGCTTGAGCCAGGATTCCTCCGGCACCGGCGTTCGCCTGAGGTTTGCGCTGAGCGATTCGCCTTTTTCGTAGTTCATGACCATGTAGCCGCTGCCGTTGGCCTCGAAATAGCGGCTCACGCGCACGATGTTGGGATGGTCGAAGTGGGCCAGTGTGCGCGCTTCATCCAGAAAACGCCGCAGGCCCCATTTGTAGTTGTATTCAGTGTCCGTAGTGACCGGCACCGCGCTGCCATCGAGCGCGCGCAGCGCAAGATCAACGGGCATGTATTCTTTTACCGCGACTTGCTTCTGAAGCAGGGTATCAAAGGCAAGGTAAGTGATGCCGAAACCACCTGCGCCGAGCACCGAATCCAGCCGGTACTCCTGCAGCATGGTATTCGGCGGCAGCGCCTGGGGATGGAAGTCCGGTTCGGCCATTTGCGCAGTGTATACAATCAACCGCGCACTGACGAGATGGTGCGGTTCAAGCGCAGCGGCTGACGATGGCCTGCTTTATTGCGACCGGCCCCGTATCGCTTCCGCCTGAACCTGGCGCAAGCGCTGGTATTCCCGCGGTGAAATCCGCCCATCGCCATCGCTGTCGGCGCGATCATACTGGCGCGCTATGCCGGGAAAGCGTTCGCGCACTTCGTCGCGCGACAGATAACCGTCCCCGTCGCGATCCACAGAGCGGAATTCCGCCGCCGCCGCATTTCTGACCTGCCCGGCATCCCCGGGCCGGGGATCACGGTCGCGCGAGGGCCGGCCCCTGTCGTTCTGGGTGATCGGGGGTAATGCCACCGCGTCGCGTACCGGCACCTTGGGCCTGTACTCACGCTTACTGTCAACCGGTGGCGCAGCGTCGTCTCGAGCCTGTGGCTGAGCGCTTGCGATGGGGGGCGGCAATACAGGGGTCTGCGCCCGGCGCTGCTTGTTCCAGGCTGCAGCCGCAGCCATGACGATCAACACAACGACCAGCATGGCGATCCAGCGCCGCTTCGTCTGGGGCGGCGTTCGCGATTGCTGCCGCCGCCGCGGGGGTTGGGTCTGGTCCAGGGCAGATACCGGGCGTGGCGCGAGCTGGACTGTGGCCTCATCCCTGCCTGCCGGCATAGCCGGCTTCACCGTTGACGCGGCGGCAAGCGGCGCCGACTGGCCGCCGAGAAGCGCACTTTTCCAGGCATCGACATCCTGCGGCCGGCTTTTCTCGTTCATCAGCAGCGCCCACTGGACTGCCTTCACGAACGGTTCGCTGTAGCGGCCGCGCGCCGTGAGCAGCATCTGCGGCACGCTGTCGTCGCGCATCCGGCTCACCGCATCCGGCGGATTGACATTGATCATCGAGCGGTAGATGACGCCGCTCATGGCATAAATATCGGTCCACGGCCCCTGCTTGGCCTCGTTCGAATACTGCTCCAGCGGCGCATAGCCCGGTGTCAGCACCGCAGTGAGGCTGCGGGTCGCGCCGCTAATGGCCTGGCGCGCGGCACCGAAGTCGATCAGCACCGGGCTGCTGTTTTCCCTGATGAAAATGTTGCCCGGCTTGATGTCACGATGCAGGAAACCGGCCTGGTGCACGGCGCTCAACCCGTCGAGCAGCGGTGCCAGCATGGCCTTGAGCGTCGCTTCATCCGGTTGCGGCGCGCGTTTGAGCTGCTGATTAAGCGGCTCGCCTTTTTCGTAGTCCATCACCATGTAGCCGGTGCCGTTGTCCTCGAAATAGCGATTGACGCGGACGATGTGCGGATGGCCGAACTTGGCCAGCGTGCGCGCTTCGAGAATGAAGCGTTCCAATCCCCATTTGTAGTCGTGCTCGTGGCCGCTGGTGACCGGCACCACGGACCCGTCGAGCGCGCGTACCGCCAGCTCAGTCGGCAGATATTCCTTGATCGCGACATGCTTCTCGAGATGCGTATCCCAGCCCAGATACGTCATGCCGAACGTGCCCGCGCCCAATATCGATTCCAGCCGATATTCGAGCAGCATGGACTGCAGCGGCAGCGCGTTGCGGTATTCGATGGTGTTGGTCATCTCGAAATTCTAACCGGCTGGCCTGGCCGCTTTGCAGCGGCATGATGGATAATCAGAATAAGTATAAGCAATTGTTTATTAAGTGCTATTTATTACTCAACTGCGTCGGCAGAACGCGCGGCAAACACGTGGCCTCCGGGGCAGACTCTCAAACGTGGCACAAACGGGGTCAGACTCGATAAGGAACCCATCGAGTATGACCCCGTTGATTCCGTTGATTTCAGGCCGGGTCGTCAGGCGAGAACTGCAGTGCCTGCTGCATCGCCTGCAGCAGCGACTCCGCTTCGTGCGCGCCGGACACGCCGACCTTGCGGTTAAAAATGAAAAACGGCACGCCCTGCACACCGCCGTTGCGTGCTTCGAGATCCGCATCCCTGATCATGTCACGATCGGCATCACTTGCCAGATAGGCCACGGCTGCCGCGCGGTCCAGGCCGACGCTCGCAGCGATGTCCGCCAGCGTGCCATGATCGCTGAGATTCCTGCCTTCGACGAAAAAGCCCCGGAACAGCGCTTCGTTGATTTCGTCTTCGCGCCCGTTGAGGGTCGCGTGATGAATCAGCCGGTGCACGTCCACCGTGTTGGGCTGGAACTCGATCTTGTCGAACGCAAAGTCTATGCCTTCACCTTTTCCGACCGCGGCGACGCGCTCATATTTGTTCTTGCCGCCGGGGCCGAATTTGCGCTCGACATAGTCTTTGCGCGTGATTCCGCCCGCGGGAATATCGGGATTGAGCTGGAACGGCAGCCAACGCACGGTTGGCTCTTCTGCATCGGGGTTGCGCTCGCGGTACAGCTTCAATGCGGCTTCGAGGCGGCGCTTGCCGATGTAGCACCAGGGTCAAACTACGTCGGATACGATATCGATATTAAGTGTCATGATTTATTTTCCTTCCAAGTGCCAAAAATAATTCAACCGCCGATGCATGGATAAATTCTTCACAATACCCGCTCGACGGGTACGCCGATCAAACCAATAATAAATAACCTTCACCACAAATGGTGAAAATAAACCGGAATAGTTGTTTATGCATCTTTCTCCGGGGCATCGGCGCCATCTGTGGTTACATGGTAATTCAGCTGTTTACACCTGGACCCGATGATACGATAACCCCGGTCAAAATGCTCGCCGTTCTTCCCCAACCCGTTTCCGGAGAACCGTAATGGATCTGAACATCAAAAACAAACTGGCGCTGGTGACTGGCTCCACCCAGGGCATAGGACGGGCCATCGCGCAGGCGCTGGCAGCCGAAGGTGCGCGCGTGATCGTCAACGGGCGGCGGAAAGCGGCCGTACTCGCTTCAGTGGAGGCGCTATCGAAAATCGGCGAGGCGCACGGCATCGTGGCCGATCTCTCGACCGCTGCGGGCGCTCAACAACTCATCAGTGAATCGGCACAACTCGGCGACATCGACATACTGGTCAACAACGTCGGCTACTTCGAGGTCAGGCCGTTCGCCGAGATCTCCGACCAGGACTGGAGCGACATGTTTGAACTCAACGTCATGAGCGGGGTGCGTGTTACACGTGCGCTGTTTCCGGGCATGCTCAAGCGTAACTGGGGGCGCGTCATCTTCATCGCCAGCGAACAAAGCGTCAAACCGAATCCCGCCATGCTGCACTATGCGATGAGCAAGACCGCCCAGGTGTCGATTGCGCGCGGTCTGGCCGAGTCCACCAAAGGCACCTGCGTCACGGTCAACAGCGTGCTGGTCGCGCCCACCTGGTCGGAAGGCGTGGAGACTTTTCTCGCCAAGATCGGCCCGCAAGAGGGAAAAACCGTGGCCGAAATGCGCACTGCCTACTTCGAGGGCCCCGGCGCCGCCTCCCTGCTGCAGCGTTGGGCCGCGCCTGAGGAAATCGCTGCGCAAGTGGTGTTCCTGTGCTCGGAACAGGCCTCGGCCATCAACGGTGCGGCGCAGCGGGTAGACGGTGGCATCATCCGCTCGTTGTTCTGATTTAAACCCCAAAAAAATGATTAGCCGCCAAGGCCGCCAAGCACGCCAAGAAAACCCAAATACAATAATTAAACCACTGGTGTTTTAAAATGTCGGCGTTGGTATATGTGTGTAGATCACTTGGCCAAGCAGTTCTATATTTTCAAATTAACCGTTTTTCCTTGGCGTGCTTGGCGGCCTTGGCGGCTAATATTTTTTGATTTTGGTTGGCGGCTTAGTCCCAAGGCCTGCTCCTAAACCGTTCCCGCAGCTTCGCCTTCAGGAGCTTGCCCGTCGACGTGTGCGGCAGTTCGTCGACGAACTCGAAGCCGTCAGGCAACCAGAACGCGGCGAACTTCGGCGCAAGGTATTCACGCAATTCTTCAGCCGTCGCTACCCGCCCTTCCTTGAGCACCACCACCGCCAGCGGCCGTTCGTCCCACTTGGGATGCGGCACGCCGATCACCGCCGCTTCCTGCACCTTGGGATGACCGGCCAGTGCATTCTCGATATCGAGAGAACTGATCCATTCGCCGCCCGACTTGACCAAATCCTTGATGCGATCGGTGATCTTGATATAGCCCGCCGCATCAATGCTCACGATATCGCCGGTGCAAAACCAGCCGTCTTCGGTCCATTTTCCGGTTTCGTCTTCCAGGCCGTGATAACTTGCGGCAACCCACGGCCCGCGCACCTGCAACTCGCCCATGGTCGTGCCGTCCCACGGCGCTTCCCCCTTGTCACCCATGGCACGGATTTCAAAAAACGGCGTCGGCAAACCCTGCCTGGCACGCAGTGCGTACTGCTGGTCGGGCGCCAACCCCGCCGTTTCGCGTTTCAGGTAATTGACCGTGCCGACCGGCGAGGTCTCGGTCATGCCCCAGCCGTGCACCACGCCCAGGCCGAATTTATCGAACGCCCGAATCATCGATTCCGGTGCAGCAGCACCGCCCACCACCATGCGCATGCCCGGCGTCAGTTTCCAGCGCGCTGGTTCCTTTTCGAGCGCCTGCAGTATGCCTGCCCAGATCGTCGGCACACCGGCGGTCAATGTCACGTGCTCCGACTGATACAGGTCGAGCAGGCTTGCGGCATCGAGATGCGGACCGGGAAATGCGAGCTTAGCGCCCGTCATCGCTGCCGTGAACGGAAGGCCCCAGGCGTTGACATGAAACATTGGCACCACCGGGCATACGCAATCGCGATTGCCCATGCCCATACAATCCACCATCGCCGTGGCAAACGAATGCAGCACGATGGAACGGTGCGAATACACCACGCCTTTTGGCCTGCCGGTGGTGCCCGAGGTGTAGCACATGCCGGCGGGATCATTCTCGTCCATGACCGGCGCGGCAAGCGGCGCAGCCCCGGCGACAAGCTTTTCGTAATCCTCGCAGCCGACAGCATTCGCGCCAGCCGACAGCGGCACTACGATTATTTTTTCAAACCTGACCTTGTCCTTGAACTTTTCATAAAGCGGCAGCAGCACATCGTCGACGATCAGAAAGCGGTCTTCAGCGTGGTTCACGATATAGGCGATATCGTCCGGGTGCAGACGCAGGTTCAGCGTGTGAAGCACGCCACCGGCACAGGGCACTCCGAAATAGGCTTCGAGGTGCGCGTAGTGATTCCACATCAGCGTCGCCACGCGATCGCCGCGCTTCAGGCCCAGCGCCTGCAATGCGCCGCCCAGGGCCAGTGCCCGGCGATGGAAATCAGCGTAGAGATGACGATGCAGACTTTTGTCCGGCAGGCGCGAGACGATCTCGGTTTGCGCGAACAACTTGCCCGCGCGGTCGAGAATGTGCGCGAGCGTGAGGGGGAACTGCATCATCGTGCTATGCATGACAATTCAAGTCCATTAAAAACAAAGATTAGCCGCCAAGGCCGCCAAGAACGCCAAGTAAAAGCAAATCAACAAATAAAAAGAGTTTAATTGTCCCAAGCGATCCATATAACGTTCACTAGGCGACAATAATTATATAAACCAACATTTTGATTATTATAATTTGATCTTCTTGGCGTTCTTGGCGGCCTTGGCGGCTAAATAAATCAACCGCGGATCAAAGACAGATCTATCTTGCCGTCAAAAAACCGAGGCACCGCCTTGAGGAACGCTGCGATGCGCTCCGGCGGCCAGCCGCCGAATTCGCAATTGTGCCGGAACTTGTCCTCGATCTCTGCCCGCGTGAGCGGCTCCTGCGCGCCACCGCGGATATAGGGCTGGCGCTCCTCGACCACACGGCCATCTTTGAGCGTCATGCGCACGTGCCCGGTGTAGGCCTTGGGATAAGGATTGTCCGGGTCGACGACGTAACGCACTTTGGCGGCCAGCGCCAGAATACGCTCGTCGCGCACCGTCTGTTCGGTGAACGCCGCCAATCCTGCGCCGCCGGTCACGAACGCAACCGCGATATTGAACGGTGCGCTGAACTTCGCCGCGTAATCGTTGGCCGGCCGGTGCTTGGACGCCAGCGGCTCCCACAACCGGTGCACGTAGCCTTCCGCGGTCTCGCATAACACGTCGGTCACGTCCTCGGCGCGAAAACCCTTTTGTGCAAGCCGCAGCGCGCAATCGACATAAGGCTGGTTCATGGTGCCGGTCGCGTACGGCTTGAAGGTGATGCTGTTCATGAACCACTTTTTCCCGAAATCCTCAGTGAGCACTGCGTAGTTGCCTTGCGCGTTGCGTGCAAAACCGCTGAACAGGCCGTGCGTGCCCTCGAACACGGTGCGCGGACCGAGAAAACCCTGCGCGCCCAGCCGCGCCGCCTGGATCCCGGCATGCGCAGCCCAGCCCGCATGCAGCCGCTTGGTCCACGCGCCCTCGGCCAGGTATTCGATGATGCCGCCGGTCATGCTGCCGGCTATGCCCAATGCGTCCACCGTCTGCCGGTGCGTAAGATTCAGCGTCCGCGCGACCGCCAGCGTTGCGGCCAATGTGCCGAGCACGCCGGTGGGATGAAAACCCGCTTTGTGTATCGCCTTGGGAATCACCATCGACAGCCGGCACAGCGTTTCCACACCGGCGACGAACCCGGCCAGCACATCGTGTCCGTCGCATCCAAACCGCTCGGCCGCTGCCAGCACGGCTGGCGCTATGACGGTGCTCGAATGCACCGGCCCCCCCTCGAAGGTGTCGTCAAAATCCTCGCCGTGGGTCGCCGTGCCGTTGATGGTGGCCGCCGCTTCCGCGGAAAACGTCTGGCGGTGGCCAATGGCCGTGCAAGGCCCGCCGGCATCCACGCCGGCAACCACGGCGCGCACGTAATCCGTATCACGCGCAGCAACGCACAATCCGATCACGTCGATCAGCAACTCCTCGGCGCGCACCCGCACTGTGGCCGGCAACGCGTCTGCGGACAGCGCGAGTGTCTGCGCGGCAAGGCGCTCGGCAATGGATACGTCCGGCAAATTCGCAGTCATGAATCATCCATCCATGAAAAAACGGGGGTTTGCACCCCCGTTGTAAGCGATCTCCATATCTTGGAGATCGCGCATTATTCTGCTTTTCAGCGCAGGACCTTGATCCCGGCTTCTTTCAGTATGCCGCGCATCTGGTCGGTGAAAGTGCCGAAGAACTGCACCAGTTCAGCCGACTTCATGTAGCCGTCCTCGAACTGCTTATCATCAAGATAATTTCTGCCAGGTCGGCGTTTTTCGACAACCGCCTGAAACAGATCCTCATAGTAGGCAACCACGTCCGCCGCCACGCCCGGCGGCATCAGAATGCCAGCGCACCTGCGGCACCACGGGAATGTCATAGCCGGCCTTCCTTGATGGTCGGCACATTCGGGAACCCGGCCAGGCGTTGCTCGGAGACCTGCGCAATGACACGCATGTTGCCGGCCTTGATGTGTTCACCGGCTTCCTGCGGCTCGACCACCATCAGCTCGACATGCCCGCCGAGCAGCGCGGCGATGCGCTCGCGAGCCGCCCTTGAACGAGACGTAGGCCCAGTTGGCGCCGGTCTCTTTCATCAGCAACTGACGCACGACGTTGTCGCGGCTGGTCTGCGAGCCGCCGGACTGCTTCAGCTGGTCTCGGGGTTTCTGTTCGCTTCATGATGAAGATCGTTCAGGTCGCTTGAATGGTCGAATGCATGGCGGCCGAGGGCAGGCCGGCTCCAGCACCAGCCGCACGACAGGGGTCAAATCCCTGACCGTGAACTTGGCTTCCTTGCGCACCAGCGGATTGGTCAGCCAGTTGCCGGTGAACACCGCAATGGCGTGGGTGTCACCTTTTTTCTCGGCGACATAGGCCATCGCCGTCAGGCCGCCGCCGCCCGACTTGTTGGTGACTTTAAAGCTCACCGGCGCGAGCTTGTCCTTCTCTATCGTCTGCGCAATAAAACGCGCCAGCACGTCCGCGCCGCCGCCGGGACCGGTGTGCACGATAAATTCGACCGTCTTGGTCGGCTTGAACTGTGCCCAGGCGGGCAGCGCCGCCAGAGCCATCGCACAGGCGGCAAGAATGACAGATGTACGCAATTTCATTTTAATTTTCCTCCTCACAGGTGTAATACATAATAAGCTTTTTCCGCCGGCAATACACTGCGTGCGTAATCAGCCGTTTTCTTCCAGCGCCCTGACCCGCCAGGCATTCGCCTTGCGGAACAATGGCAGGAGCAGCACTGCGACGGCCACAAACAACATCGTCGCCGACATCGGTCTGGACACCAGGATAGACGGGTCGCCCTGAGACATCATCAGGGATTGGCGCAATGCGCTTTCCATGGCATCCCCCAGCACCAGGCCGAGGATCAGCGGCGCCGCCGGATAGTCCAGCCGCCGCATCAGGTAGCCCAGCAAACCGAAGGCGGCAAGCAGACCGCAATCGAACAGGCTGCCCGAAACCGCATACACCCCGACGATCGAGATGCCGAAAATGATCGGATAAAGAATGTACAACGGCAGTTTGAGAACCTGCGCGAACAGCGGAATCAGCGGCAGATTCAGCACCAGCAGCATGACGTTGCCGACATACATGCTCGCCACCAGCCCCCAGAACAGTTCCGGGTTGTCCTGAATCATCAGTGGACCGGGGCGCAGGCCCCAGAGAATAAACGCCGCCAGCAGTATCGCCGTGGTGCCGGACCCGGGTATGCCCAGCGTCAGCAGCGGCACCAGCGCACCGCCGGTTTCGGAGTTATTCGCGCCCTCCGGCGCCGCCACACCTTCCGGCACCCCGGTGCCAAATTTCTCCGGGTGTTTCGATACCGCTTTCTCCACGCCGTAGGAAATGAACGAGGCAATGGTCGAGCCCGCGCCCGGCAACACGCCGATGATGAAGCCGAGCACCGAACCCTGCAGGAACGCGAAGCGGCAGGCTTTCAATTCCGCCATGGTCGGCAGTAAATTGCGCAGCCCCTTGGGCACCGGCAGCAGCGTGCCTTCGCCGCGCCGCTCCATGTTGCCAATCACCTCGCCCAGCGCGAAGACGCCGATGGCGACGATCACAAAATCCACACCGTCGAGCAGTTCGGTCTGGCCGAAGGTGAAACGTGAAGAGTCGCTGAACAGGTCGATGCCCATGCCGGCGATCCATAACCCGACGATCAGCGCCAGCAGCGCCTTGATCAGCGATTCACCGGCCAGCAGCACGACCATCGCCAACCCCATCGACATCAGCGCAAAATATTCGGGCGAACTGAACGACAGCGCAAATTTTGCCAACGGTGGCGCCACCAGCATCAGTGCGACGACACCCACCGTGCCGGCAATAAAGGAGGCAATGGCCGCGATGCCCAGCGCGGCGCCGGCCCGCCCCTTCTTCGCCATCTGATAGCCGTCGAGGCAGGTCACTACCGAAGCGGACTCGCCGGGCACGTTGAGCAATATCGCCGTCGTCGAGCCGCCGTACTTGGCCCCGTAATAAATACCGGCCAGCATGATCACCGCGGTAGTGGGATGCATATTGAACGTCAGTGGCAGCAGCATCGCGATGGTCGCTGCCGGACCCAGGCCCGGCATCACGCCCACGACAGTGCCCAGAAATACGCCGGCAAAGCACCAGAACAGGTTCAACGGCTGCAGCGCTATGGCAAAACCGTGACCCAGGTTGGCAAGGATTTCCATGTCAGAACCCCAGCGGACCGACCGGCAAACTCACGCCAAGCGCAAACGGAAAGACCAGATAGAAACCGGCAACATTGCCGGCCGCCACGGCCATTGCAATCTTCCAGGACTTGCCATACATCACGACAACCACGAACAGCGTCAACAACGCCAGCGCGAGCAGGAAGCCGATTAATTTGAGCAGCGCGATGCTGCCGGTGAACACCACCCAGACGGTCAGCACCCGCCCGACGCCCTGCCAGTTCACCGGCGAGCGTGGATGCGATGACTGGCGCAGCAGCGACGCCACGATCAGGATCAGCGACAGGATCACTAGTGCTACGCCGTACCACATCGGAAAGAAACCCGGCCCCGGACCTTCCGGGCTGATGTAATTCCACTGCCACGCTTCGACTATGATGTAGACGCCGAGCGCGGCGAGCACTGCGCCGGACACGACCTCACCACTGGAGTACCGTGACCCCTCCATGCTCTCTCCATCTTAATACTTATTATATGGAACACACTCCAGCGACAGTCTTGGGAAGTGGGAAGTGGGAAGTGGGAAGTGGGGGGAGAGTGGAAGTGGGAAGTAGAAAAGGGAAAAGCTTCACCCTCACAGCAATCTTTCCGTTCCCTACTCCCTACTACCCACTCCCTACTCTCCGTTTTAATTACTGAATTCGTACCCTGCCGCCGCCAGCAGCGGCTGCGCTTCGGATGCGGTCAGCCGCACAATGAACTCACGGGAGATATAGGGTTGGGACGAATTCATTACCAGCCCCGCCGCGTAAATGGTCTTGGTCTGCAGGTCGGCGGGCAGCTGCCCCGCTAGCGCCACGGCGGCATTAGGCAGGATTTCGGTGACTTGAGTGATGCCCATTTCCAGTTTGCCGGAGCTGTTCCCGAGCCAGCGCATCGCTGCGTAGCCGTTGGGAAAGAACTTCATGCGGTCCCTGACTTCGTCCGCAATGCCTAACTTGTCGAGCATGGCCATCACCACTTTTCCGGCAGTGGCGACCGCGGGATCGGGGCAGGCGATGACGGTCGCTGCCAGGATGTTGCCACGCAGGGCTTTGGCATTGCTCACATTCGGCATCGGAGTGCCGGCGCGCACGGCAACACCTGTGCCGACACGACCCAGGTCCGCGCGCGAGCGCGGCGCGACATGGCCGCTTTCAATCAGGCCGTCGATCAGCGCAGCGGTGAGGATCATGATGTCCGCTGGATCACCGGCGAGGAGTTTTTCCCTCATGGCACCGACGGCGCTGAATTCGCAGCTGAACTCATGTCCGGTCGCGCGCTGGAAATCCACGGCGAGCTTTTCCACTACCGCTTGTGCGGCCCCGCCGCTCAGTATCCGTATTGTTGCCATGCTGTCTCCTGTTTTCCGAACGTTCTTGCTAAAAATTTAAAAGCTTAGACACGAAGGACACGAAGGATTCTTTTCAATACCCGCTCGACGGGTACACAAAGGAATGCAAAAAACACAGCCCACCTACATTATTTATTATTAAATCTGCGATCAGGCAGGAACCGTCCCACTTCATACGGGACGACTTAATAATCCAGGCGTTTTTATTATTTTATTTCCTTCGTGTCCTTCGTGTCCTTCGTGTCTATGCTTTTTTAAACCTTAACCTTAACGACCTCAGCAGCGACCGCATCACCCATTTCCGACGTCGTCGCCTTGCCGTCCAGATCCGGCGTCAGCACCTTGCCGGCCTTGATCACGTTTTCCATGGCGGTTTCCATCAACTGTGCCGCTTTCACCGCGCGCGGCTCGCTGTGCTTGTGCCCCAGCCACGCCATCAGCATCTGCCCCGACATGATCATCGCATACGGATTGGCAATGCCCTTGCCCGCGATATCGGGTGCCGAACCATGCGTGGCCTGCGCCATCGCGCGCTGCGGCCCCGCCGACAGGCCCGGCGCCAGTCCCAGCCCGCCGACCAAGCCGGCCGCCACATCGGACAGGATGTCGCCGAACGTATTGGTGGTGACGACAACGTCGAACTGCTGCGGCTTCATCACCAACTTCATGCCCATGGTGTCCACCATCACTTCGTCAAAGGCGATGTCCGGGTATTCCTGCGCCAGCTTGCGGCATTCTTCCGCGAACATGCCGCAACCCAGTTTGAAAACCGTGTCCTTGTGCACCGCGGTCACTTTCTTTTTCGGCCGGGTGCGCGCCAGTTCGAACGCCGCGCGCGCAACCTTGCTCCGAACCCTGGCGCGTAATGAGCCGCACCGAAATTGTCATGTCCGGCGTGGGCCGGAATTCGCCGTTGCCGATGTAGACATTGCGATCGGGCGGGAAACCCTCGTTGTTCTCACGCACGAAAATGAGATCGACATCCTTGTAAAGCGCCGGCAGCCCGGGATAGGACTTGGCCGGGCGGATATTGGCGAACAGATCGTAATGCTTGCGCAAGATAGGATGGGGATTGATGGCGTTGGGCTTGCCCTTGGGATAAGCCTGATGCCCGATCGGGCCCAGCACCCAGCCATCGTAGGTATCGAGTTTGTCCAGCGTGCCGGGCGGCAGCGTGTAGCCGAGTTCGTCGTACGCCTTGCGGCCTATAGGCAGGGGGAACCACTCTATGGCCAGGCCTGTTTGCTGCGCCGCAGCGCGCATCACCTTGATGGTCTCCGGCACGACCTCGAGGCCGATGTCGTCGCCTTCGAGTATGCCTATTCTCAACGCTTTGCCCACTTCGGCCCCAGATTACAAAATGCGATATCTATTTTAACACGTGCCGCCACGCCCATCATCCTTCTCCCACCGATTCGGGTGGACTCCGCGCTGCTTAACGGCAGATGGCTAGGAGCGAGGGTACCATCGATACTATAATGTGCACTGCCTTCGACTTCCCGACAGCGCATTTCTTCATCCTTCACACCCATGAAAAAAATCCACACCGCCAAGCACGCACTGGAAGCGCATCTGGTGCAGGGCTTTCTCGAAGCCCAGGGCATAAGCGGCGAAGTGCGCGGCGCGCATCTGACCAGCGGCTGGGGTGAGTTGCCGGTCGATCTGTGCACGGTGTGGATCAAAGATGATACTCAATTCGATCAGGCCGACCGGCTGCTGGTGGCGTTTCTGCAGGGCCGGCTCGCGCAGGAACTGGGCGCGCAGACCTGGCAATGCACGGGATGCAATGAAATGCTGGAAGGCCAGTTCTCGGAGTGCTGGAACTGCTGCGCGCGGCGCGCACAGGAGATTTAGAGAGAACAAGCCGCAGAGAAACCTCATAAATATTTTTAAAAAATAAAATACAAATCACATTTTGTTGTTTGTTTTATCTCTGTGAACTCTGTGTTCTCTGTGGCGAATGATCTGGGAAGTTGATCTTAAGCTGTCAGGCGATGCCGACGAAGACTGCAAGCGAGCGGTTGACCTTCAGCAGCGTGGCGTCATCGAGCCTTCCGATTGCACCGCCTATGCGTTCGCGCGCGACAGTCATGATTTTGTCCACCTGAATCTGCGAGACGCGCTGCAGCCCGTTGGACTTAGACGGATCCACCGTTATCCTGAAAATCGGCGCATCACGTAGTGTGCTGGTCACCAGGCACAGCGTCACGCTCGGCAGTTCGTCGAAAAGATCTGATTGAACGACCAGTGCCGGTCGCGGCTTGCCGAAGTCTCCCGGCGCCGCAACGGTAACGACATCACCGCGGCGCATCGTCTTCCCACGCACCGGTATGCTCGATAAATGCCAGCGTTTCCGCTTCCGCAGCGTCCCCGCTCAACAATCGCGACTGGCGACGACATTCCGCTACGAAATTCTCTGACCTAGTGTCCGGCACCCAGAGTTGTATTAGGCGCAACCCGCCGCCCGCTGGCGAACCCGATAACCACGCATGCGCTCGTTTGCCTCCATAACCGTCTCCTGAACATGTTACGGAATCATGTTACAAAGTGGCTCGCGGCAGGTCAAGCGATCGTTGCAATGTTGTAACCACAGCGAAATATACTCTATCTATATGTTTTTATTATGTTTTTGTTCTCAATTCCGCGGCCTAACTGGGCGAGATCCCGCATCACCTTGATCAGCGTAGCCTTGGCCTCGAAGCCCACGCCCGGCACCTCGGGCATCCCGACATAGCCGTTCTCGACCTGCGTGCCGTCCGGGAACCCGCCGAAAGGCTGGAACAGGTCGGGATAGGATTCGTTGCCGCCCAAGCCGAGGCCGGCGGCGATATTGAGCGACATCTGGTGCCCGCCGTGCGGAACGCAGCGGCGTGGCGACCAGCCGTTATCCTTCAGCATGCCCAGCGTGCGCATGTATTCGACGAGTCCGTAGGACAACGCGCAGTCGAACTGCAGCCAGTCGCGATCGCCGCGCATGCCGCCGTAGCGGATGAGGTTGCGCGCATCCTGCATCGAGAACAGGTTCTCACCGGTTGCCATTGGATGCTCGTAGTGATTGGCGAGTTCGGCCTGCAGTTGATAATCAAGCGGATCGCCCGCCTCCTCGTACCAGAACAGGCCGTAGGGCGCGAGCGCTCTCGCGTATTCGACCGCGGTCTTCAGATCGAAGCGGCCGTTGGCATCCACCGCCAGCCGCGCGGGAGAGCCGACGATCTTGATCACGGCATCGATGCGCTTCAGGTCGTCGGCGAGCGATTCGCCGCCGATTTTCATCTTGACCACCGAGTAGCCGAGGTCGAGATATTTCTTCATCTCGTCCTGCAGCGCGATCAGGTTCTTGCCCGGATAGTAATAGCCACCCGCGGCATAGACGAACACCTTGTCATCGACCTTGCCGCCGTTATAGCGCTCGGCCAGAAGTCGATACAGCGGCTTGCCTTCGATCTTGGCGACCGCGTCCCATACCGCCATGTCGATTACGCCGACTGCGACCGAGCGCTCGCCGTGGCCGCCGGGCTTCTCGTTGGCCATCGCGCACGCCCAGATTTTATGCGGATCGAGATTGGTGCCGGCATCATCAAGCAGCGATTGCGGATCGGCCTGCATGACGCGCGGAATAAAGCGCTCGGCGAGCAGCCCCGCCTGCGCATAACGGCCGTTGGAATTGAAACCGTAACCGACGACCGGCTTGCCATTTATTTTGACGTCGGTGACTACGGCCACCAGGCTCGCCGTCATTTTCGAGAAATCGATGTACGCATTGCGTATCGCCGAGGCGATGGGCACGCTGGCGGAGTGTATCGCTGTGATGCGCATGGGAATTTCTACCTGTACTGGAACATTAAAATGAACAAATAATCACCCGGCCTCACCCAGCCGTCTCGGCCTGATTCGACGATCCGCGGCAATCCGCCCATCCACGAGTTCAACGATGCGGTCACAGCGCGCGGCCAGCCGCGGATCGTGCGTGACGATCAGAAAAGCCGTGCCGTGCTCGCGGTTGAACTGCGCATCAATTCGAAAATGCTGTCGCTGGCGTGCGTATCGAGATTACCCGTCGGTTCGTCGGCCAGCACGAGTTGCGGCGCGAGCACCAGCGAACGCGCAATGGCGACGCGCTGCTGCATCCCGCCCGAGAATTCCTGCGGCTTTTTGTTGTGCGCATCCTGCAACCCCACCGCATCCAGCAGCCCGCGGCACGCGCGCGCGCCGCATTGCCGTCCTTGTCAGCAACACGCAGACTGCCGCCGATCAACGCCGGCAGCATGACATTCTCCAGCGCAGATTGAACGCCGGCAGCAGATGATGAAACTGAAAAATGAAGCCCAGCGTCGTGATGGCGGCCCGGGTACGCGCATCGTCATCAAGCGCCGTCACATCGTGGCCCGCAAGGTGAAAACCACCGCCCGAGGCGCGTTCGAGCAGGCCGAGTATGTTGAGCAGCGTGCTTTTGCCCGACCCCGAAGGCCCGATCAGCGCGGTAAATTCGCCCGGCTGTATCTCCAGATCTATGCTGTGCAGCACTTCCTCGGCATTGGGCAAGCCCGCGTTGTAAGTCTTGCGCAGCGCTTGCAGCCGCACCAGGGCATCACCGGCCACGGCCACGTTCAGCCCCTGATCGCCTGCGCGGGATCAAGCCGCGCGGCATTGCGCGCCGGCAGCACCGCGGCCAGCAGCCCCAGCACGGCAGCCGCAACAACAACGATCCCGATCAGGCCAGGGTCGAATTGCAGCGAGAACAGCGGCGTGCCATCGGCATTACGCAACAGGCGACTGAACATCGACACCAGCATCATGCCCAGTCCCGAGCCGAGCAGCGCACCCGCCACCCCGACGATGGCGCCCTGCAGCAGAAACACGCGCAGCATCTGGGCCGGGTCGCCCCGATCGCGCGCAGTATGCCGATCTCCTTGCGCTTCTGCACCACCGACACCACCAGCACGCTGGCGATGCCCAGCGCCACCACGATGGTGATGAACACCTTGATCAGCAGCGTCATGATGTCCTGGTTGCTGATCGCGGTAAAAATAAAATTGTTGTTCTGTATCCAGCTCTCGATCAGCTGTCCCGATTGCGCCCGCAGGCGGCCGGCGACGGCATCCGCCTGCATCAGCTCACGCACCGACAGGTCGATGCTGGTGATGCGTCCGGAGATACCGAGCAGGCTTTGTGCGGCGCGCAGGTCGGTATAGACATAACGCCGGTTCAGATCGCGCGAGCCGAGATCCAGCAGCGCGCGGATGCGGAACAATTCACTGACACCCTGTGCCGATTGCACGCGAAAACGGTCACCGAGCACCGCACCCAGATCGCGTGCCAGTTCGATTCCAATCAGTGCATCGCCCGGATCGAGTCGCAGCACACCCGGCCGTGATCTTGTCGTCGAGTCGCACCACACGCAGGTAGCGCTCAAGTTCGGTGCCCAGCAACGATGACCGAGCGCGACGCATCCCCCTTGATGGCCAGCGCCGATCCCGATGCCACCGGCGCCACGGCCAGCACGCCCGGGGTCGATTCGGCCTGGCGTGCCAGCGCCAGCCAGCCGTCGATGGTCGTCAGGCGCTGCGGCCGTGCCTGCATGCATGCCATGCGCGGCGCATCGGGTCCCGGCCATCAGCGGCGCTACCGTTTCTTCCGGCGGCTTGATGATCACATGCGGCTGCGCACCGGTCACCCGCCTGATCAGATCGACTGCACGCCGGTCAGCACGGCGGTGATGAAGAAAATTACCGACACGCCCACGGTCGCACCGCCGATGATCAGCGCAGTCTGCATGCGGCCCTCGCGCAGAAAGCGCAGCGCAACGGTCCACTCGAATCCCAGTGCGCCCATGATGCTAGCGACCCGGGTCGCCAGTTCGCTGAGCAGAAAATGCCGGGATCGTGATCCGCCGCACGTGCGCCCCGACCTCGACGTCGCGGCTGAGGAGCACGCGATCTCCGGAGTTGATCCCCTGCGTCACCTGCACCCGGCCCTGGGTCTGGAGGCCGAGCCGGATGGCCGCTTTCACCGCGCGTCCCGAACGGTCGAGCAGCACATAAGGCGCATCCGACTGGAGCTGGTGGATCGCTTCCGCCGGCAGGAACAGTGCCTGTTTGAGCAGCGGTCCGGCCAGGTCGATAGAAACCGTCATGTCCGATTTGAGAAAAGCCGGCGGCTGTGGCACGTCCAGGCGCAGCTCGACCGTGCCGCGCGAGGCGTCCACGCCCTGCGACACATAGGCGATGACGGCTTTGAACCGCTGATTCGGAAACGCATCCGCCGCCGCGAGCGCCACGCGCCCCACCTCGATCAGGGGCAGATTCTTCTCGTCGACCTGGACGATCAGCCGCGCCGGTCCGTCGAGCGCCAGGCTCATCATGCGCTTGCCGGGCTGCACGATATCGCCAGGTTCGATCACGCGCTCGAGCACTACGCCGGGACCGGGCGCGCGGATGTCCGTCTGCGCCAGGCGCGCCCGCGCCAGTTCGAGTGCCGCTTCCGCCTCGACCAGCAGGCTGCGCGCCTGCTGTGCTTCCGCTCCCGGGGTATCCTGCGCGCTGACTTGAGCGCGCGCGCTGTCGATCTGACTGCGCGCCACCTGCAGTTGGCGCTCGGTTTCATCCAGCCTCGATTTGCTGATGAAACCCTTGGCCACCAAATCCTGTGCGCGCCGCCGCTCCTGCTCCGCTACAACCAGGTTGGCCTCGGCTTGCGCCAGCGCTGCGCGCGCAGTGGGCAACGCCAGCGTTGCCACGGACGCGATCCGGCTCTTGGCGCGATTCCGCGCCGCGAGCGCCTGTGCCGCCGCCGCGGACAGTTCCTGTTTCTCGAGCTGCACCAGCAGTTCGCCCGTTGCGACGCGCGCGCCTTCACGCACGGCGACCCGCTCGACGCGGCCGGTAATTGTGGCGCCGATATCGACCCGCGCCGGCGCCAGCACGCGGCCGCTGGCAACGACACTGGTCTGCACGTCTTTCGCCTGGGCCACGACGATGTCGACACCAACAGGCTTGGTGCGCTGCGAGTACGCCACCACGGCGGCAACAACGAATGCCAGAACCAGCCACGGCGCGTAACGGCGTAAAATTTTCATGGGGTGCCCATCAAATCAAGCACATTCGCCTCGTCGCGCAGACGCCAGATGCGCGCGATGATGCGCTTCATATCCTGATCGCTCGCGCCGCCGTTAAAGCCGGCAAGCCGCAGCGCCTTGTCTTCGAGTTCGGTGCGCGTCAGCGTGTTGTCTGGATCGCGTTTGGGTGAGGCGAGGCGATGCTCGATCTGCCTGCCGTCGCGCGTGGTCACCGTCACCCGTCCCATCCAGCGGCGCGGATAGGCCTGGTCGATCTCGGGATCGAGCGTCATGGTCACCTTGTCGTGAAATGCGCGCACCTGCTTGTCCTTGAGCGCGGCGTCGGTGAAATCGGCGAGGCTGGCGCGGCCGAGAAGCGCAATCATTGCCAGCACGAAACCCATGGAAAATTTCGACTGGTGTATGGACTGCGGATCGGTGACCGGCCCCAGTACGTCGAGCGCGCCCTGGTGCACGTGCGCGGTGACCGAAACGATGTCGTCGGACTTGAGCTTGTTCGCGCGCATGAGTTCGAGCAGCGCGTCCGCAGCCGGATGGGTGTGCCTGCACGAAGCGTGGAATTTGAACGACGTCTCGGTCAGCGCCCAGCGCGTGCCCAGTCCGTCGGTCAGCCAGCGCGCGTCAGCGTCGCTCGACATGCCTGCCGCAAGCCCTTGTTTTCCCTCAAGTATTTGATGCGCCCCTGTAAAACCGTCGTGCGCGATATACGCCGCCATCAGGCCGTCGGCAGCGGCCTTGGCGGTATGCAGTTGCTTGGAGTCGGCGGCATCGCGCAAAAACTCCCACAGGCCGGCCGCCATGGTGCCGGCCGAGCCCAGCGCGTGCTGCATCAAGCGCGCATCGAGCTTGAGCACATGCGCCACACCCGCCGCTGCCGCCAGCTTGCCGGCGGTGCCGGTGGTGTGGAATACCTTGTAATGTGAGCGGCCGAGGAACTCGCCGACGCGCACCCCGCATTCATAACCGGCCACCGCCGCCGCGATCAATTCTTTGCCCGTTGCACCCACATCCTGCGCCGCGGCCAGCACGGCAGGAAACACCACGGTACCGGGGTGCAGCACTGAGCTGTTGTGCAAATCGTCCTGCTCGACAAAGTGCGACGCTGCGCCGTTGACCAGTGCCGCAAACAACGGAGAAGTGCGTTTGCGCGAGGTCAGGATTTCAGCCGGACCGTCTGCGGGGCCCATGGCTGCGGCGAATTTTTCCATGATGACGATCGGGCGCGCGCCTTTGCCGGCGAGCGCGGAAGCCAGCCAGTCGAGAAACAATTCCTCGGTACGCGCCACCACCGCCTCCGGCAAAGATTCGTAGCGGACCGAAACCAGAAACTCTGAAAGCGCCTGCGTCGGGCTGACCGCGGCAGGGGAAGTTGCTTTCACCGGCATCTGCATAAGAAAAACTCCCGTCCAATATCATTGCTATTTTACTGCACAGACCATAAGACAACCGGACTGTCGGAAAAGAATTGCCGATCCACATCAACCCTGAGCGCAAGCCTGATAATCTCAGCGCATTCCAAAAAACCTCTCTCACCCCGCTCCTAGATGAGTTTGCAGCCAAATCGTACCTCTGAAGGCCGGAAATTCTTTGCCCATGATCAACAATGCATCATTCACAACAAGGAGGACGGGCCCGATGCCCCTGCCCACAGCCGAATTCCGCGGTCCGGTCCCGTTCATTATTCGCTTTGAATCTCTTTAATTCACAGGTATCGTCTGGCTTTAAAAGTATGCGCGAATTATTTTATCGAACCCGATGCCGGAACAAGGAGAATGACTTGGCAAGATTGAGCGATCTTACAGAATGGGAACGGCAGAACCACCTGGACAAAATCCGCGATCTTCCTGACTTTGGCGCGACCCCTTTTGTTGCCGGCCCGCCGCTGAAGCAGCGGCGCGTCGCCATCATCAGCACCGCCGGCCTGCATGTGCGCGGCGACCGGCCATTTGAGAGCGGCGCCGCGGACTACCGCATCATTCCTGGCGACACGCCGCCGTCCGGGCTCGTGATGAGTCATATCTCGGTCAATTTCGACCGCAGCGGATTTCAGGAAGACGTCAACGTCGTGTTTCCGCTGGCGCGCCTGCGCGAACTCGAAGCCGAAAAAGTGGTGGGCTCGGTTTCCGGATTTCACTATTCGTTCATGGGCGCCGCGGCTATCCGCGCGCTCGAACCCAAAGCACGCGAACTGGCAGGGCTGTTGAAAAAGGACAAGGTGGACGCGGCACTGCTGGTCCCGGTCTGACCCAACTGCACGTGCGCCGTGGGCGCACTCGGCCACTACCTCGAACGCGAAGGCATTCCGACGGCGCAGATCAGCCTGATCCGCGAGCAGACCGCGGCGATCAAACCGCCGCGCGCCTTGTGGGTGCCCTTCATGCTGGGCCGCCCGTTCGGCGCACCCGATGAACCCGGGTTCCAGCGCAAAGTGCTGCGCGCGCTGCTGAACCTGTTCGAGCACTCTTCCGGGCCGGTACTGGAGGATTTTCCCGAAGACGCGCCGGTGTCTGCGAACAGCGACGCCGAAACCCCGTTTGCCTGCCCGGTCAGTTTCGCCAGGGCCCCGGCGGATGATGGCGATCCGTCTGCGGCAATGCTGCGCGAAATCGCCCAGCTCGCGCCGTGGTACGACCTCGCCAAAAAACGTCGCGGGCGCACCACCTTCGGCATTTCCGGACTGAGTGTCGAAGATGCTGCGCATCATGCGACATCGTATCTGACCGCCATGCCCGCCGCGCCCTATTCTGCGGGAATCTCGGCCGGAGTGGCGCTGAAACGCGCCTGCGATGATCTGAAAGCCTATTACTACGAAGCGGTCACCGCCCAGCCGGGCAACCTCAAAGCGAAAGATATCGACAACTGGTTCTGGCGCGAGACTGCCGCGGCAAAGGTTTTCCAGGCGATACAGCAAGTGTGCCTGAAGAGTACCGACAAGTCACTGGAGCCGCTGGGCAGAATCAGCCTGGTGCCGCGGGCTGTCCAACACAGTTGATGGTGTTTAATTCAGGGACGGCACGGCGCGGTTAAATACGCCACTACTTTCCAACCGCATGCTCAATATTGACGCAACATGCCCGGAAATTCGGAGCAGATTTCATTGGAGATCAATTGTCCGACAGACGTGCTCCAATAAGCGCGCACCCCAACAATCCGAGCCGGTCATTGGTCACTACTGAGACCGGGATCTTGCGAACGACATCGGAGTAAACGCCTTTAGCGTTAAATTGATCCAGAAACCCGCCCAGGAGCAAACGCGGCATAATGCGCGGCGCAATACCGCCAGCCACATAAACGCCGCCGCGCGCGAGGGCCGCGAGTGCGTAATTTCCCGCGACCTCGCCATAACACTCAATAAAAAGATCGAGTGCGCGCAAACTGTGCGGATGGTCGTGCTGCAGGGCAGCCTGTACGATCGCCTCAGGCGTACTCTCGACGGGCGCTGCCGGCCCGCCCTGCGTGCTTTCGATAAATTCGTAGAGGCGCACCAACCCCGGGCCCGATACCACATCTTCAATGGTCACCCGGCCCTGCCGCGTATAAAGGTCGCGCCACAAATTCATCTGCTCCGGCGTCGTCGGCGCAAACGCGGTGTGCCCGCCCTCCCCGGCAATCACTTGATAGCCGGATTCCCCTCGTATCAAATAAGCGACGCCAAGCCCGGTTCCCGCACCGATCACCAACCGCGGCGCCGCAGCCAGCGGCTCTCCTGCTTGCAGGACAACCAGGTCGGTATCCTCAAGCATTTCGACGCCACTTGCGGCGGCGGTAAAATCGTTGACCACCCGTACTGACGAAATATTGAACTCGGCACTAATGGATTGACCATCGACGATCCATGGCAGATTGGTCATTTGAACGCGGTTGTTGAACATAGGTCCCGCGACGCCAAAGCAGACGTGGGTGAGCTGATCCTGCGAACCGCCTTGTTCTCCCCAATCCCGGAAGAAATGCCGCAGCACGCTCTGTAGCGCCGTGTGGTCCGCAGCAGCGTAACGCGCACCGAACGCAGGATGCCAACGCCCGTCGACCCATGTCCCGACTTCGAGCAGCGTCTTGGTGCCCCCGATATCACCAGCCAGTATCATGTTCGTTTTCATTAAGCGGTATGCGGAATTAGGCTGAATCGAGACTATCACGAATAAAGTTTGCCGGAAGGCCCTTGGGCGCGGCACTTATACAAGTGATACATGCGGCCGAGCACAGGAAAAGGAGCGGAAAATTTAAATGGATTTACCGTCAGGCACTCCGCTGACCCTGCCTAGAAACGTACAGTATACTGGTCTCTTCCCGCTCTGAGTCGATTGCATGAATGCATCAAGACAACTGGATTTTCCACCCGCGCCCAGTGTCTCCTGGTGCTATTTTCTCGATGTCGACGGCACGCTGATCGAAATCGCAGACAGCCCGGACGACGCCCACGTGGATGCTGTACTGCTCGGCCTGATCGCACGTCTGCACCAGGCGACTGGCGGTGCGGTAGCATTGATCAGCGGACGCGCGCTATCATATCTGGAGCATAGCCTCGGCGCGCTGCGTCTGCCAGTGGCAGGACAACACGGCATGGAGCGGCGCGACGTCGCCGGCCGGCTCTGGATACACGCCGCGCCGCCGACGGCCAAGCATACAATCCGTGAGGCCTTGGCACCGGCATTGGCACGCCACCCGGGCCTGCTGCTTGAAGACAAGGGGCTGACACTGGCGCTGCATTATCGAAAGGCGCCACATCTGGCAGCCTATGCGCGACGCCTGATGGCACGGCTGGTGCGTACGATCGGCACAGGTCTCGAGGTACAGTATGGCAAGTGCGTGGCGGAGGTCAAACCTTCCGGCATAGACAAAGGCACGGCCGTTGCTGAGTACTTGAAGGAGTCGCCCTTCCGCGAACGGTGTCCGGTGTTCATCGGCGATGACCTCAATGATGAACACGGTTTTGCAGAGGTGAACAAACTGGATGGGATTTCGATCAAAGTCGGCAAAGGCCGCAGCTGTGCGCGCTTCCGTTTACCCGACGTGACGGCGGTCAGGTACTGGCTGGAGGATGCATTGAAAGGCAAAGCATGAAGAACCTCGATTTGGCCTTGATCGGCAATTGCACGATCGGCGCGCTGGTTGATGCGCGCGCGTGTATTGTCTGGGGCTGCTTTCCCCGTTTCGATAGCGACCCGGTATTCTGCTCCCTGCTCAAGCAGGAAGACGACTACGGATTTTTTTCCGTTGAACTGCTGGATTTCGAACGCAGCGAGCAACACTATCTCGAGAACACTGCCATTCTCGTAACGCGACTCTACGACCGTCAGGGTGGCGCGGTCGAAGTAACGGACTTTGCGCCCCGTTTAGGGCAATACGGCCGCATGTTCCGGCCAATGATGCTGGTCCGCCGTATCCGACGGCTTGGCGGCAGTCCGCGAGTAACTTTGCACCTCCGCCCGGCTTGTGACAACGGCGCAGGCCGACCAGAGGTGACCTGGGGAAGCAACCATATCCGCTATGTGATGCCGGCGGTCACGTTGCGGCTGACCACGGATGCCTCGCTGACTGCGATTCTTCAGGAAACGCCATTCTTCATCGATGACACCGTAACCCTGTTGCTGGGCGCGGATGAAACTCTGCAAGGACCCGCCGAAGAAGCGGGACGTCACTTTCTCGAGGAAACCACGCAGTACTGGCGCGAGTGGGTGCGCGCCCTCGCCATCCCATACGAATGGCAGGCAGCGGTGATCCGCGCCACCATCACGCTCGAGCTGAACGCCTATGAAGACACCGGCGCCATCGTCGCTGCGATGACCAGTTCCATCCCCGAAGCTGCGGGCAGCGGTCGCAATTGGGATTATCGCTATTGCTGGCTGCGCGATGGCTATTTCGTCGTCAACGCGCTGAACCGTCTGGGTGCGACCCGCACGATGCAGCGCTACCTCGGGTACATCGTGAATATCGCTGCCAGTGCCGACGGCGGCCCGCTGCAGCCGGTGTATGGCATTGATGGCCGGGCCGAATTGTATGAACAGGAGGTGCCGGCATTAGCAGGCTATCGCGGCATGGGACCGGTACGCACCGGCAACCTTGCCTACCGCCAGGTGCAGCACGACGTCTATGGATCGGCCATCCTTGCGGCGACCCACATGTTTTTTGATCAACGTCTGACCCGTCGTGGCGATGAAGCGCTGTTCCATCACCTCGAACCCTTGGGCGAGCAGGCCCGGCGCTGCCATGACCAGCCGGACGCGGGTCTATGGGAGCTGCGGGGCAGTGCGCGTGTGCATACCTTCTCCGCCGTGATGTGCTGGGCGGCCTGTGACCGCCTGGGCCGAATCGCCGACAGAGTGGCACTGCCGGAACGCGCAGCCTACTGGCGGGAACAGGCGCGGCTGATACATGAAACCATCAGTCGGCGCGCCTGGAACGCCAAGCGCGGCGTCTTCGTCTCCACGTTTGAGGGCGAGACAATGGATGCCAGCCTGCTGCTGCTGTCCGAGGTCGGATTTCTGGATGCCGCCGACCCGCGATTTGCCGCCACGGTCTCCGCCGTCGAACAGGATTTGCGCCGCGGCGATTTTATTTTCCGCTACACCGAGCATGACGACTTCGGCGAACCCGAAAACGCCTTTCTGGTGTGCTCATTCTGGTATGTCAATGCCCTGGTTGCTTTGAATCGGCGTGAGGAGGCGCGCGAACTCTTCGAAAGGCTGTTGACCTGCCGCAACAGACATGGCTTGCTGGCAGAGCACATTGATCCACGCAGCGGCGAACAGTGGGGAAATTTCGCGCAGACGTACAGCATGGTGGGGTTGATCAATTCGGCAATTCGGCTGTCGATACGCTGGGATCAGGCGTTCTGAGAGACTTCTGACCGGCAAAACGAGGCGCTTTAAGGCCTTATCCCCGAAGGAAATATTTGCCAACGATTCATTGCTGTAACACCGACCGAACAACTGATCTTCACCCGCTGATATCATCAGTCGGTCACTGCGCCGGTGCTTTCGTGCACCGCGCTTCTTTTCATCGATTCACATGGAGGTCAGACCATGGACGCACTGGGTTTTCTGTTCAATACAATTGAGGCCGCGCAATGGAGAGCGCTGATTGCCACCGCAGGCAAGATTCTCCTTATACTTGTGCTTGCCATAGTCGTGCGCTCAGTCGCGCACCGGTTTATTCGCAGTTTTCGCAAGTACGTACAACGCCGTTCGGACGACCCGGGGCAAGCCCAGCGCGCCGAGACACTTGGCCGCACCTTTCGCTACATCACGACGGTCGTCATCGTGCTCGTCGCGGGTTCGCTTATCCTCGGCGAGCTCGGAATTTCGGTGGCGCCCATCCTCGCCGCCGCCGGCGTCGCCGGCATCGCGGTCGGCTTCGCGGCACAGAGCCTGATCAAGGACTACTTTTACGGGTTTTTCATATTGCTTGAAGACCAGGTTCGGCAGGGCGAGGTGGTCAACATCGCAGGCATTGGCGGATTGGTCGAATCGATCACATTGCGATATGTGCGCCTGCGAGATTTCGAGGGGCATGTGCATTTCGTGCCAAACGGCGAAATAAAGGCCGTCTCCAACCTCACGCGCGATTTCGCCCAATGCCTGATCGAGGTCGGGGTCGCCTATCGCGAAAACATAGACGAAGCGCTCGACGTGATGCGCGAAGTCGGACAGGAAATGCGGGCAGACGACACGTTCAGGCCGAAGATCATCGACGACACCGAAATCATCGGCGTCGAGCGCTGGGACGATTCGGCAGTCACCATCCGTTGCAGGCTCAAGGTGAAGCCGCTTGAGCAATGGACTGTGCGGCGCGAATTCCTCAAGCGCCTGAAGAAGGCCTACGACGAGCGCAGCATTGAAATCCCGTTCCCGCACCTGACCCTATATCCGGGACAGAATAAGGACGGCTCCGCCCCGCCACTGCGCGTTGTGTCCTGAAGGGCGTCCGCCGGGATCATCTGTCGGATATTCGATCGTTGGAGTTTCTTTCTATTGAACAACTTTCCACGATTTTGGCGACAGTAATCAACATGCCACGGACCTCGATCAAACGCCTGCTGACCGGGCTGCTAGTCAAGCACCGGCTCGACCGGTAACCCCGCAGGTTGGGGAAAGGCGCTTAAGTCCGTGGCGATGGCAGTACGCAGGTAGGTATCCACCCACCGGAAGACGTCGTAATCCCGGATCGACGTGCGCATGCGCCGCATCCTTCCGCGTCGCTCCGCGGGGTCCATGGTGAACGCCGTGCGAATGGCGTCTGCAACCGCCTCGATATCGTGCGGATTGACCAGTAACGCACCACGGGCGAGCTGGGATGCCGCCCCGGCAAATTCCGACAGGATCAGCACGCAATCCTCTTCAATGCTGCAAGCGCAGTATTCCTTTGCCACCAGGTTCATGCCGTCCTTGAGCGGAGTGATTAACGCGATGTCGGCCGCCCGGTAATATGCCAACAGCTCGGTGCGCGACAGGCTGCGGTATTCGTAGCAGACCGGTACCCAGCCGCCGGGACGCGCGAAGGTACCGTTGATCCGCCCGACAAGCTGCTCAATTTGCCACCGTAATCGGTGATACTCCGGGATATCTTCGCGGCTCGGCACTACGACCTGAATGAAGGAGATCTTCTCGCGCATCTCCGGATAGCGCGTGAGCAGATTCTCAAACGCTTTGAGCCGTAACGGGATCCCTTTAGTGTAATCCAGCCGGTCGATGCCAAGTAGCAGCGAGCGGTCGGGCAGCAACCGGTGCAGTTCCTGCGCTTTGTCCGCGACAGCCTGCGCCTCGGCGCCCCGCACAAAGGACTTGTAATCGATGCTAATGGGAAAACTGCCGATGCGAATCTCGCGTTTTCCCACGTGCGCCACTAAATTACGCTTCTCAATTTCGAAGTCGCTGACCAGCATGCGTGCGCAGCGCACGAAATTCCGCTGGTCGCGCGGCGTCTGGAAACCGATCACATCAAACTCGAGCAGCGCGCGCAGCAGCGATTCCCGCCATGGTAACGTGAGAAAGACGTCAGGCGATGGAAACGGGATATGAAGGAAGAATCCCATACGCGAAGTGACGTTCAACCGTCGCAAATCATCGGCAACGTTCATCAGATGGTAGTCATGAATCCAGATAAAATCGTCCGGTTGCGCTTGCTCACCAATCACTGCAGCGTACTTGCGGTTGACTTCGCAATAGGTGCGCCAAAATTTGGGGTCGAAATTGCACACCCCCGGCATGTCGTGGAACAGTGGCCAGATGATCTCGTTGGAGAAACCAAGATAGAAGTTGTGGATTTGCTCGGCCGTGAGATCCACCGCACGGAAGGAATAGCCGGCGCGGTCCCCGCTCGCGGCAAGCGCGGCTGTCAGTTGCTTGGGGTTGCCGATCGCACCCGGCCAGCCAATCCAGACGCCGCCACGATTGCGCAATACCGGCATTAGCGCCGTCACCAGACCTCCGCCCGACGGCTCGGCGCGCCACGTGCCACCCTTGTCACAGCTGAACTGGAACGGCAGGCGATTTGATACGATTATCAGCCGCTGACCTGCGTGACCTGTCGGCCCCGGTCTGCCCTTGGAGTGGTCCCGCGAGTTCGTGCCTGCCATAATGAACTCCGCGTAATTCAGTGTGTTACATGACCATCGGCAAAGTCGATGGCTCGTGCCGTTCGCGCCTCAAAGAACCCTCAAATCAAGGGCTGATTCAGAGCGGACACATGGTTTATTGCACCATCTTTCTTAATATAGACCGCTTCGCGCATGTGCGCCATAAAAAACTGGTCATCAGGCCCAATGAATTGACCACGATACGTAACGTAATTGCATGATGCGAGCACGTCGCTCAGCTCAAACAAGCTCTACCCCTTGGGGCAGACTGCCGCGACGGGCACAGAAGTGCTCAAGTCTTGCACCCATGTCTGCGGGTAGTCCGTCCGCCTAGGCGTCCGGGATCAATTCAGATAGCGCCACCGAGCGACCTTCAGCCGATGAACGTCCGGCTGCAAGAACGATGGCGAGGGGAATCATTGCTTGGTGACCGTCAATTTCCGGTGCAGCATTATCCCGAATTGCGGCCGCAAAATCCTCCATCTCCGAAGTCAGATGATCATTGGGTTCGTAAACAACGGGCAATGGTTTTGCTTCGCCGGTTCGTTGCAGGCGCAGACCGTCATTGTCCATATCGAAATATGCGTTTGCCTTTGTGCCGTGTATCGCCAGCGTAAATCGACGGGGTGATATATAGTTGGCGGCAACATATCCGACGGCGCCCGATGAAAACCGCATCAATACGGCGGTCACGTCTTCAACATCGGGTTCTGTTTCAAGATGATTGAAATAGGCAGAAACGTCACTGACAGGGCCCAGAAGGTAAAGCAGATTATCGATCTGATGAATCCCAATCTGCATGAGACACCCGCCAGGAATTTCTGCCGGGTCGGACCGCCAAAGCCCGGGCTTTAATTTCAGACCGTTGTCGTTGGAAAATACGCCTTCAGCCAGGCTTACCCGGCCCAATTCACCCTCATCAATCAGCCGGCGAAGGTGACGCAAAGCACCGTGACGGCGATAAGAATGACCTACAGCGAGCACCACGCCAGCCGCCTCGCAAGCGGCGATCATTGCCCGTCCATCCTCTAAAGTATTGGAAACAGGCTTCTCAACGAACACATGTTTGCCAGCCCGGGCTGCGGCTTCCGCACCTGCACGGTGAACAGAATTGGGCGTGGTGAGGATGACGCCATCGAGATCGTCGATGGCCAGCATTGCCTCATATGAGGGTGCTGCCTCACAGTTGAACTTGGCAGCAAAGGCAACCGCGTGATCTTCGTTCCGGGTATAGCAGGCACGCAGTTCAAGCATGTCACTTTTATTGATGACTTCGGCCAATACGTCGGACCACCATCCGATGCCGACAATGCCTACTTTGACTTTATCCATGCGTGAACGACATATTGTTCTTGGTCATGACCGGCCTCGAGAGTCAGATTTTGCCTTCCATTTCTTCGAGAAATGGATTGACCAAGGCATTCCATTCATCGGAATGACGCCGGTATGAATAATGGCCTCCTTCTTCGACCAGGATCAGGCGCGAACCTTTAATAGCCGCATGGAGATCCTCGGAAAAATAATAGGGCACTGTCGCGTCATCGCGCGTACCGATGATTAGAGCCGGGTTTCGAATTTTGTGCAATTCATCGAGCCGATCGTGAGCCATCGTCATGTCAAGTCGGGCAGCCAATATTTCAGGCGGTGCGATGGTCTCTAAAGAGCGTTTCTCAATTTCCATCACCCGATCCAGATTGTACCTAAACTGCATGGCGCCATTGGTGAACAGGGAACTGACTTTTACGTACGCCTCTTGTCCATCAGAGAGCGCAATCTGACGCCTGGCCGTTTGTACCCGGCGCACATATTCATCCGCTTTGGTCCAAGTGTTGGAGAATATGCAGCAGCGCAGCCGGTCCGGATGATCGATTGCCAGATTTTGCAGGATCGCCCCGCCAGTCGACGTGCCGGCGACATGGGCTTTTTCGATTCCCAGAGTATCCATCAAGGCGATGACGTCGCCTGCAATTGCCTCGGTCGAATACTGGTCGAGGGGTGGCTTGTCGCTTTCACCGGCGCCTCGATGATCAAAAGAAATGCACCGATACCGTTTTGAGAAAAACGCCACCTGGTATTGCCAGGCATTCAACAGCCCGACCAATCCCGGAATAAAAATAAAAGCAGGACCGTCGCCCGCCTCTTCGACGTTAAGGGTGATCTTACCAACGTTTATACGTGCCATTTAATCCCTCGTATTTGCCATTATGTGTGTCCAAACCGCGCAATATCTACGCTCGCGGTGATCGACACAACCGGGTTTCATAATTTGATTGGATAGCAGCCAACCCAACCCCGTCGGCGACGGTTCTGCGAGTGCCAACGATGTATTATTTGTAACTTACGTTAATATACTTCTGCTTACAACATTTTATCGCACAAGGTCCAGACTCGATGCATCCTCAAACCGCACCTTCCGTGCGCAGTGCGGCAATCTCTGCCGCGCTGTAACCAAGCCCCGCCAGAATCGCATCAGTGTGCTCGCCCACCGCCGGCACCGGATCCATGCGCGCCTCGAATCCTGTGTAACTCGCCGGCGGCAGCGGTGCAGGAATTACGCCGACGGGAGAGCCGACTTCTCGCCAGCGATCGCGCGCCGCAAGCTGCTGATGGTTCCATACCTCTTCCGGCGTGTTCATGCGGCCGTTGGCGATACCCGCGGCATCGAGTCGCGCGATGATCTGATCCGCAGTCATGGTGGAAAAAATCTGCTCTATCAGCGCTACCACTTCGGTGCGCGCTGCTGTGCGCTTGGTGTTGTTGTCGTAGCGCGGGTCCTTCGCCAGTTCGGCGCGCGCAAGCACTTTGTCGCAGAACATCGCCCACTCGCGCTCATTCTGTATGCCCAGCATCACGCTTGCGCCATCGCCGGTTCTGAATTTTCCGTAGGGCACGATAGTCGCGTGATCGGGACCGCTGCGCTGCGGTGCCTTGCCGCCGAAGTGGGTGTAATACAGCGGATGCATCATCCATTCCACCATCGCTTCGAACATGGTGATCTCGACGCGCGTGCCCTGCCCGGTGCGCTCCCGGTTGTAGAGTGCGCCGAGGATGGCGGCGTAGGCGTGAAGACCGGTGCCAATATCGGTGATCGAAATACCGACCTTGCTCGGTGCCTCGGGCGTGCCGGTGAGCGACAACACCCCGGATTCGCTTTGCACCAACAGATCGTAGGCTTTCTTGTGCGCATAGGGACCGGCATCGCCGTAGCCCGAGATGTCGCACACGATCAGCCGCGGATTTTGCGCGCATGAGTTCGTCAGCGCCCAGACCGAGGCGTTTGGCCGCGCCCGGCGCAAGGTTCTGGATGAATACATCAGCGCCTCCGATCAGGCGTTTGAGAATGCCCTGCGCTTTAGGGTGCTTGACGTCGAGCGTCAGGCTTTCCTTGGAACGGTTGAGCCATACGAAATAAGCCGACTGGCCTTTTACCGACTGATCGTAGTCGCGTGCGAAGTCGCCGACTTTGGGGCGCTCGATCTTGATCACGCGCGCGCCGAGATCGGCGAGCTGGCGCGAGCAAAACGGCGCGGCAACCGCCTGCTCGAGGGAAACGACAGTAATACCGTCTAAAGGAAGCATAAATTCAAAAGCCTTGACACGAAGGACACAAAGGACACGAAGGAAAAGCCTAATAATATTTTAAAACTGCAGCTATGATGCCCGAGCATCACTTTAGATTACCAAGGTAATCCTAATTAGTTTCTGGTCCTCATTCGTGTCCTTTGTGTCCTTCGTGTCTATGCTTTAAAACGATCTTGGCATGCCAAGCACATGCTCACCCACGTACGACAGGATCAGGTTGGTCGAGATCGGCGCCACCTGGTAGAGCCGCGTTTCGCGGAATTTGCGCTCGACGTCGTATTCCGCCGCGAAACCGAACCCGCCATACGTCTGCAGGCAAGCATTCGCGGCCTCCCATGACGCATCGGCCGCCAGCAGCTTCGCCATGTTGGCTTCCGCGCCGCACGGTTTTTTCGCATCGAACAGCGCGGCGGCCGTAAAGCGCATCAGGTTCGCCGCTTCGACATTGACGTAAGCGCGCGCGATCGGAAACTGTATGCCCTGGTTCTTGCCGATCGGACGGTCGAACACCACGCGATCTTTGGCATAAGCGGTCGCTTTTTCGATAAACCAGTAGCCGTCGCCTATGCACTCGGCGGCGATCAGGATGCGCTCGGCATTCAGGCCATCGAGGATGTATTTGAATCCCTTGCCCTCCTCGCCGATCAGGTTTTCCGCCGGGATTTCCAGGTTGTCGAAAAAAAGTTCATTGGTCTCGTGATTCACCATGTTGCGGATCGGCCGCACCGTGAGGCCCTTCTTCTCGGCCTCGCGCAGATCGACGATGAAGATCGACATGCCTTCCGATTTCTTTTTCACTTCCGCCAGCGGCGTGGTGCGCGCGAGCAGGATCATCAGTTCCGAATGCTGCACGCGCGAAGTCCAGACTTTCTGGCCGTTGACCACGTAGCGGTCGCCCTTCTTCACCGCGACGGTCTTGATCTTGGTGGTATCGGTACCGGCGGTGGGTTCGGTCACCGCCATCGACTGCAATCGCAATTCGCCGCTGGCGATCCGCGGCAGGTATTTTTTCTTCTGTTCTTCCGAGCCATGGCGCAGCAGCGTGCCCATGTTGTACATCTGGCCGTGGCAGGCGCCGGAGTTGCCGCCGGAACGGTTGATCTCTTCCATGATCACAGAGGCCTCGGTCAGCGTGAGGCCCGAGCCGCCGTATTCCTCGGGTATCAGCGCCGACAGCCAGCCGGCTTTGGTCAGCGCATCGACAAACGCCTCGGGATAGCCGCGCGCTTCGTCGATTTTCTGCCAGTAAGCGCCGTCGTATTCTCGGCACAGTGCGCGCAACCCTTCGCGCAGTTCGGCGTGGGTATCGGTGTCGGAAATGCCTTTCATGGGCGGGGAGTCTGAAATGTGGAAAGGGAATCCGGATTATAGCAAGGCAGGAGCAATTAATAAGCGCAGTGCATATATCATGCATTGGAGCGTGAAGGTAAAAAGCGCTAAACTTTGGATCAGATTAAACAGCAATCCCTTTCGATGAAAACCGATCAGCAATCAAAGTCCACGGTATGGCCGGATCAGATTTTTCAGGTGTTCCGGGAAAACGACATCCGTCAGGTCGCCTATGTACCGGACGCCGGTCACGGCAAGCTCATCAAGCTCTGCCATGCGGATAAACGCATTCCATGCGGTATCGCTCACCACCGAGGAAGAAGGTGTGGCGCAACTTGCCGGCGCCTGGCTGGGCGGTGCGCGCGGTGCGCTGCTTATGCAGTCGAGCGGCGTCGGCAACTGCATCAACATGCTGAGCATGATCCAGGAATGCCGCTTTCCGCTGCTGGCACTGGTCACCATGCGCGGCCAGTGGGGCGAGTTCAATCCGTGGCAGGTGCCGATGGGGCAAAGCACGGCCGCAGCGCTCGAAACCGCAGGCGTGATCGTCTACCCCGTGGATGAAGCTTCCAAGGTCGCCGAGACCGTACATGCATCGGCACGGCTGGCGTTCAGCACATATCGCCCGGTGGCCGTGCTCATCAGCCAGCGCGTCATCGGTTTCAAGAACTGGGGGAAATGATATGTTCCAGGTTTCAAGTTTCAAGTTCAATGTTCCAGGGGCATAAGCGATGACCAGCCAGAAAAAACCCGTGCTTGAACGCCGCGACGTCGTCCCGACTCTGCTCAAGGGTCGCGGCGAGGCGCTGCTGGTCACCGGCCTCGGCTCGTCTACCTACGACGCTTTTGCTGCCGGCGATCATCCGCTCAATTTCTATCTGTGGGGCGCGATGGGCGGCGCGGCAATGATGGGACTGGGGTTGGCACTGGCGCAACCAAAACGCCGGATTCTGGTCATCACCGGCGACGGCGAAATGCTGATGGGGTTGGGCAGCCTCGCCACCATCGCCGTCGAACACCCAAAAAATCTCGCCATCGTCGTGCTCGATAACCAGCACTACGGCGAAACCGGCATGCAGCCCGCGCATACCGGTCGCGGCGTCGATCTTGCCGGGATGGCGAAAGCGGCAGGCTTTGTTTCGGCGACGACTATTTATTCCGCGCAGCAACTCAAGACCTGGATCCCGAAGATCCATGGCGCGCCGGGACCGGTGTTCGCGTCCATCAAGGTCACCATCAACCCGGTGGCGATGACGCTGCCGCTGCGCGACGGCACGGCGATCAAGCATCGTTTCCGCGAAGCGCTGCTAGGTGCGAAGGCTTTCGATTAAGGTCAAAAACTTAGACACGAAGGACACGAAGGAAATACGATAATTAAAAACGAACATCGCAGGCACATATGACCGCGTTTTCGGATCATTGAGTGGTTTTAATCATGTACTGCATTGGTTTTCCTTCGTGTCCTTTGTGTCCTTCGTGTCGATGCTTTTTTTGGGTGACATCATGGATACCTCAGCGTTAACCAAGTACCGAATGTACATCAACGGCCAGTGGGTGGAAGCCACTACCGGAGGCCACTTCCACAGCGACAATCCCTACACCGGCAAACCGTGGGCGATGATTCCGCTGGGCACCGCCGCTGATGTCGATCATGCCGTGCAGGCCGCGAGCGCCGCGTTCTCTTCCGGCGAGTGGCCCAGGCTCAACGCCACCAAGCGCGGCGCGCTGCTGCGCAAACTCGGCGATCTCGTCACCGAAAATTCGAAGGCGCTCGCCGAAATCGAAGTGCGCGACAACGGCAAGCTCTACGCCGAGATGAGTGCACAGACCGCCTACATGGCGCAATGGTATTACTACTACGGCGGGCTCGCCGACAAGATCGAAGGCCATGTCATCCCCAGCGACAAGCCCGACACCTTCAACTACACACGCCACGAGCCGCTCGGCGTGATCGCCGTGATCATTCCCTGGAATTCGCCGTTGCTGCTGCTGGCATGGAAGCTCGCGCCGGCGCTCGCCGCCGGCAACACCGTGGTCATCAAGCCTTCCGAATACACCTCGGCTTCGGCGCTGGAATTCATGAAGCTCGTCGAGCAGGCGGGCTTCCCGCCGGGCGTGGTCAATGTCGTGACCGGCTTCGGACCCGATGTCGGCACGCCGCTAGTCGAGCATCCGCTCGTCGCCAAGGTCGCGTTCACCGGCTCGGACGCGACCGGCCAGAAAATCTACGAAGCGGCGGCTCGCGGCCTGAAGCGCGTCAGTATGGAACTGGGCGGCAAGTCGCCGAACATCGTGTTCGACGATGCGCACCTCGACAACGCGGTCAAGGGCGTGATCTCGGGCATCTTCGCGGCCACCGGCCAGACCTGCATTGCCGGCTCGCGGCTGCTGGTACAGCGCGGCATACATGATGCGTTTGTGGAAAAACTCGTCGCCTTTGCCAAGACCGCAAAAATGGGCGATCCGATGAGCCTGGACACCCAGGTCGGTCCGGTCACCAATCAGCCGCAGTTCGAAAAGATTCTGAAATACATAGACATCGCAAAAGGCGAGGGCGCGAAAGCCGTGCTGGGCGGCGATCGGGCCACACGCGCCGAATGCGGCGACGGCTGGTTCGTCGAACCGACGATTTTTACCGGCGTGAAGAATTCCATGCGCATCGCGCAGGAAGAAGTATTCGGCCCGGTGCTGTCGGTGATTCCGTTCGAGGACGAGGAAGAAGCGATCGCCATCGGCAACGACATTGTGTTCGGTCTCGCGGCCGGCGTATGGACGCAGAACATGCGCCGCGCATTCGCGATGGCGGAGCGGTTGCAGGCCGGCACGGTATGGGTCAACACCTATCGCGCCGTCTCTTACCTCTCGCCTTTCGGCGGCTACAAGCGCTCCGGCATCGGGCGCGAAAGCGGACAGGAAATGATCAAGGAATACCTGCAGACCAAGAGCGTGTGGATCTCGACCGCGACCGAAGTGCCCAATCCCTTCATCATGCGCTAGGCTAGTCAGTCACTGGTTTTTGAGGTGGCGCCCACAATCGCCTAAGGGTTATACTTACTATCTGCCTTTCGATGCCATCTAGCTGGCGCAAGGTTCGATGCGGCCAATAATAATAAAAAACGGCTGCTATTTTTATTTTCCTGGGAGTTTTATTCATGTACGTAGCACAATCGAAACGCCTGACACTGGCTGGCGCCAGAAAAATGATGCAAACCGCAATGGACATGGCCGAAGCAGCCAAGGTCCCGATCGCCGTGGCGATCGCCGATGCCGGCGGCAACATGGTCATGCTCGAACGCATGGACGGCGGACGTTTCCACACCGTGCACTCATCCACCACCAAGGCGGTGTGCGCCTCATCGAACAAGCGGCCGACCTCGGCCAAAGGTGCGCAGGCCCAGGAACTGGATACCACGCATGCTCTCGGGCTTGCGCTGGCCGCGGGGCCGGAACGCTGGACCGCGATGGAAGGCGGATATCCGATCATCGTCGACGGTGAATGCATAGGCGGCATCGGCGTATCCGGCGGCAACTGGGAATTCGACGACAAGGTCGCGCGCGCAGCGGTGGAATCGATAGGCGCGGGTTTCAAGATCGACTCGAAATAAGCATGCGGGTGATGGGTGATGAGTAATGAGTGATGGGTTTTGAATTTTACGTTTTTCTGCCCATTACTCATAACTCGTAACTCATTACCGGTTTTTTACTATTAAATGGAAATTTACACATGGCATTTGAACCGGTAAAAGTCGCCTGCATAGGCATGGGTTGGTGGTCGGACGTGCTGGCCGACGCGATCACGCGCTCGGACAAGATCAAGATCGTCTCCTGCTACACGCGCACCGAGGAAAAGCGGAAGGCATTCGCCGCGAAATACGGCTGCAAGGCCGCGCCGACCTACGAGGCGGTACTCGAAGACCGCGGCGTAGACGCAATCATCAATACCACCCCGAACAACGTGCATCTCGAAACCACGCGCGCCGCAGCTGCGGCGGGCAAGCATACGTTTCTTGACAAGCCCATCGCCACCACGATCGCCGATGCGCGCGCCATCACCACGGCATGCCGCAAGGCCGGTGTCGTGCTCGGTCTCGGCTACCAGCGGCGCAAGGAAAGCCAGTTCCGCTGGGTGCGCAAGCAAATCGACGATGGCGTGTTCGGCAAGATGGTCAACGCCGAAGCCAACATCAGCCGCGACCGTCTCGGAAAATTCGAGGCCGGTTCCTGGCGTTACACCTCCGAAGGCATGCCCGGCGGCGTCATGCTGCAGATCGGCATCCACTACGCCGACGTGCTCGAATACCTGATGGGCCCGGTCAAGTCGGTCATGGGCAGTGTCGCCCAGCTCGTGCTTCCCGGTGAAAATCCCGACATCGCGAGCCTGATACTGGAACACGAGAACGGCGCGCGCTCCACGCTCAACGCCTGCTATGCCTCGGCTTCCGAGTATTACCTGATGAACATCTACGGCAAGGAAGCGACCGCGTACTACGATATGCATACGGGCATGAGATTCCTCAAGCGCGGCACCGATCGCACGGATCCGGTACCGTACGAGAAAAACGACACCATCGTCGAAGAACTCGAGGAATTCGCCGCCGCGGTGCGCGGTGAGGGACAGCCGGAAATGGACGGCGAGAAATCCACCGCCTCCCTCGCCGTCCTGCTTGCCGGCGTCAAATCGGCGCGCGAAGGCCGGCGCATCGACGTTGCGGAGATTCTTGCCGGAGACTGAAAACAAAACGTGCAACAGACCCGTCCCAGGCGGCCTGCGGCGCCAGCCCGGGCAGCACGGGAATCATGCGGAAAAATGACGGCCGAACAAACCAGACCATTCTGTTAACATGGTGTACGCGTTATCTCACGACAACCATAAGGAGAGAGAGTCATGCAAAGCAAATTTTCTTACACGCACACGATCCGTCGCGCGCTGGTCATTATGGCGACATCAGCGGCGGCCGCATTCGTACCCTCAGGCGCAATTCAAGCCCAGGACTTTCCCAAACAGCCGGTAGAAATGACCGTGCTCTTCGGCGGCTCGAGTGCCACCATCGCGCAGATCCTTGCCGACTCCATGTCAAAGGTGCTGGGCGTGCCTGTTGCGGCAGTGAGCCGCACCGGCGCCAGCGGCGCAGTCGGTTATTCCTACGTCAAATCGACACCACCCAACGGCTACAACATCGTATGGAATTCCAATTCCATCAGCACCGCCTATCACAACGGCAACATGGACTTTGACTACAAGACGTTTGACGCGGTCGCGCAGGTCGGCATGGAAGTGCCGGCACTTGCCGTGCGGACCGATTCGGGCTGGAAGAACCTCAAGGAATTCGCCGCGGCAGCCAAAAACAAGAAAATGAAGGTCGGCATTTCGGGACGTGGATCGTTTACCCACCTCGCCTCTGCTGCATTGTTCGACAAAATGGGCGTGGAAGTGATCTATGTGCCTTACGGCAAAGGCAGCGCCCCGGTCGAATTGCTCGGCGGCCGCGTAGATGCCGCACTGCAATGGCCTTCTCAGTTCAAGGCCCAGGTCGATGCAGGTCAGTTGCGCGTCATTGCCGTGACCAGCGCCGCTCGCCTGCCGGTGTTGCCAGATGTGCCCACCGCCAAGGAACAGGGTGTAGATGTCGAAGCCATCCTTTGGCGCGGCATCGCCACCCCCAAGGGCACGCCGAAGGAAGCGATCGCCAAACTCGAGGACGCCATCAAGAAAGTCGTCGCCAGCCCGGAGTTCAAGGACCGCTGCACCAAACTGGGATTTGCACCCGCCTTTCTGTCCGCTGCTGATTTCGGCAAAATGATCGCCAGCGACGACGCGGCAACCGCCAAACTCATGGGACAACTCGGCCTGAAGAAGCAATAACACCATGCGTCTGGACCGCTGGCTGGGTCCGTGTATTGCGCTGCTGGCGCTGATCTGGCTGTGGCTGGCCTACACGTACATACCGGGCGCCCGTGGCGAGGGTGAGCCCGGTCCGCGGGCATTTCCCATCGTGCTCGGTGCCACGCTGCTGGGTATGGGCCTCGTCATCAGCTTTGCGGCCTGGATGCGCAGCCCGCGCAAACCGCCGGCTGTGCCAGTTAAAGCTGTTTCCACACGGGAAACAAAGATCGTCGCCGGCACTTTCCTGCTGCTGATCCTCTACGCTTTTGTCATGGATAAACTGGGCTTCCTGATCGCCACACCGCTGGCGATCCTGCTCACCATGCGCTTGCTGCTCGGCATGCGTGAATGGCGCTTCATGCTGCTGTTCGCAGCCGGCGTTACCGCAACCTGCTGGCTGTTTTTCGTCAAGCTGCTGGAATCGCCGCTGCCGCGCGGCCTGTGGCTGATGTGATGCGGAAGCCCTGATTGGACGCGCTCTCGCAAGCCCTGTCCGTGGCACTGAGCATCAATGCCATAGGCGCCACCCTTCTGGGCACGGTGGTAGGTCTGTTCTTCGGCTCTATCCCCGGCCTGACCTTCTCCATGGCGCTGGCGTTGATGCTGCCCTTCACGTTCGGCATGTCGGCCACACCGGCGCTGGCGCTGCTGCTCGGCGTCTACGTCGGCGGCATGACCGGCGGTTCGGTCTCGGCCATTCTGCTCGGCATCCCCGGCACGCCTTCGGCTGCCGCCACCGTGCTCGACGGCCACCCCATGGCGCACAATGGCGAGGCAGGCGTTGCGCTCGGCGCCGCCGTCATCGCCTCCACCTTCGGCGGGTTGTTCAGCCTGGTCGTCATGATGATGCTGCTGGAACAGGTCGCCGCCGTTGCCATCAAGTTCGGCCCCGCGGAAATCTTTGCACTGGTGCTGTTCGGCCTGTCCACTATTTGCGGCATGGCGGAACGCTCCCTGCTGCGCGGCATGGTCGCCGGCGTGCTGGGGCTGATGCTGATGATCATCGGTCTCGATGAACTCGACGGCGTGGCGCGCCTGACCTTCGGCACGGTGCAGTTACAGCAGGGCGTGAACCTGCTCGTTGCCATGATCGGATTGTTCGCCGTGCCGCAAGTCATTTCGACCTTTCTTGATCACGGGCATGTAAAACCCCTGGTAATCCCCGACAACGTACGCGCGAGAATGCCGACACTGCGCCAGCTCAAGGATCGTTTCTGGCTGATGATGCGTTGCTCCGCCATCGGCACCGGCATCGGCGCCATACCCGGCACCGGGGGGCCGATCGCCGCCTTTATCGCTTATGACCATGCGCGTCGTTTCAGCAAGAACCCCGCCGACTTCGGCAAGGGCGAACTTTCCGGCGTGATTGCGCCCGAAACCGCCAATAATGCCGTCACCGGCGGCACCATGATCCCGCTGTTGAGCCTGGGCATTCCCGGCGATCCGGCCACCGCCGTCATACTCGGCGGTCTGATGCTGCACGGCCTGCAGCCCGGCCCCATGCTGTTCCGCACTCACCTGTCCGCCATCTATGCGCTCTATATCGCCATCGTGCTCGCCTATGTCGTGATCCTGGTGGTGCAGATCTGGGGCATACGCATGTTCGTCAAAGTGCTGCGCGTGCCGCCGCACCTGCTCGCCGTGTGCATCATCGTCATGTGCGTGCTCGGCTCCTACGCCATACGCAATTCGATCTTCGACGTTTACCTGATGGCCGTGATGGGCCTGCTGGGCTATATCCTGCAGCGCATCCATATTCCGATAGCGCCGGTGGTGCTGGGCCTGGTGCTGGGTGAAACCCTGGAGAAGCAATACCGCACCGCCCTGATCCTGAGCGAAGGCAGCCACCGCATTTTCACCGACAGCGGGGTCGCGCTGCTGTTCTTCGCGCTCACCGCGCTGACGATAGGCCTGCAACTGCGGTCTTCGTTGCGGCAGCGTCCCGTACCATCCGACAACGCATCGCCCTGAAATTCCACAACGCGGGCCGACAGGCTGTCGCACGCGCCGCCGTCCTGATAAAGTGAACCTCGTCCCGGGGGATTCTCCGCTCTCCGCTGCCGAATATCTTATTCAACTCTTTGTTAATAATGGAATATTATGTCTGCCATCACCATTCCTAATCCCCTGAAAGAGATGATGCGAGCCGGCAAGGTTGCCCTCGGCATGAACGTGCGGCTGGTGCGCTCGGGCGACATCGCGCGCATAGCCAAGTCTAGTGGCCACGATTTCATCTTCATCGACATCCAGCATTCGCTGTTCAACATCGAGACCGTCGGCCACATCGCACAGGCGGCGCTGGGCTGCGGCATCGCACCCCTGGTACGTGTGCGCAGCTGCGACGATCCGGATACCTCGGTGCTGCTCGACAACGGCGTCACCGGCATCGTCTTTCCCGACATCAGCACGGCCGACGAAGCGCGGCGCGCAGTCAACCGCGCGCGTTTCCCGCCCGTAGGCACGCGCTCGGTCAGTGGCGGCTACACGATATTCGATTTCCGTCCGGTAAACGTAGCCGATGCAGTGCCGGCGCTGCAGGACAACACGCTGGTGGTGTGCATGATCGAGACCCGTGAAGGCCTGGAGAATATAGATGAAATCTGCGCGGTCGATGGCATAGACGTGATCCACGTCGGCTCCAATGACCTGCTGACCGCGCTGGGCAAGCCCGGCACCTTCGGCAGTCCCGAGCATATTGCCGCGCTGGACCGCGTGATATCGGCGGCGGTGAAACATGGCAAGATCCCCGGCGTCGGTGGCGACCGCAATGTCGCGCGCCAGGCCGAGTTCATCCGCAAAGGCGCGCGCTTCATCACCACCAACAGCGAGATTGCGTTCATCATGGCCGAGGCCACGCGCGTGACGGGCGAGCTGCGCAAGGCGCTTGGAGACAAGGCTTAATACAAGATCCATTTGCCACAGAGAACACAGAGAACACAGAGATCACAGAGATCACAGAGATCACAGAGATCACAGAGAGAACCCAAAACAAATTCAATAATATTCAGATGCGAATCATGTTTCGTTGTTTGTTTTTCCTCTGTGGTCTCTGTGATCTCTGTGGCTGATCATTTTTATTTTCATCGATGTAATTATCAAGCAGGAGATATTCCATGTTTAATATGCAATCACTTATCTTCAAAGCACTCGGGCTGCTGGTTGTGTGCTTTGCCACCATCGCGTCGGCACAAACTTATCCCACCAAGCCGGTGAGACTGATCGTCCCCTTCCCGCCCGGCGGCAGCAATGACATCGTGGGTCGCCTGATCGGTCACGAGCTGACTTCGCGGTTAAAACAGCAGGTGGTGATCGACAACCGCGGCGGCGCGGGCGGCATGATAGGCACCGGGATCGCCGCCAGCTCACAACCAGACGGTTATACGCTGCTCATCATTTCCGTCGCCTATGCCTACAACCCATCGATTTTCAAGTCCAATCTGAAATTTGATCCGGCGAAATCGTTTACTCCGGTTGCACTGATCGGTACCGGACCCAATGCATTTACGGTCAACCCCAAGTTGCCCGTCAATTCTGTGAAAGACGTGATCGCTCTGGCCAAGGCCAAACCGGGCACGCTCAATTACGCGACGGCTGGCATAGGCAGCTTCCAGCACCTGGGCGCTGAAATGTTCCGGTTGATGGCTGGCGTCAATATCGTGCACGTGCCGTTCAGGGGTGGCGGGCCGGCCATGGCAGACGTCATCGCCGGCAATACCCAGATCACCATAGGCTCGCTGATTCAGGTCATGCCTTTCATTCAGTCTGGGCGGCTCAAAGTTCTGGCCACCGGCGGCGCGAAGCGCAACGCGAGCCTGCCAAATGTGCCGACCATCGCCGAATCCGGCGTACCCGATTATGAAGCCAACAACTGGTGGGGCGTCATGGCGCCGGCCGGCACGTCGCCGGCCATCGTCAAGCGGCTGCATGCCGAGATCGCCGCCATCCTCGCGACCGCAGCTATCCAGAAGCGGCTAGAAAGCCAGGGTGCGGAAACCGTGAGCCTGAGTTCGGCTGAATTCGGGAAATTCATCAGGTCCGAAACCGCGAAGTGGGCAAAGGTGGTGAAGGAGGCTGGGATCAAGGCGGAGTAAGGTCAAAAACTATTTAGCCGCCA
>CALOEN010000026.1:0-87273 GCA_942492335.1 uncultured beta proteobacterium
AGCCCGGCAAGCGGCTGGGACTGCTGGACGACATTTCTCAACGCGAAGGCATACAGGTTTATCTGGGCGAACCCAACGAAAAGGTTGCTCCGCTGCCCGACCTTCCGGTTGTCAGGCTGATCGAAACCGAGCTGCGCCAGCGGCTTGGGCCAGACACCCGTTTCACAACCAACCGTAATGACGTACCCGGAGTCTGGGTCAGCTTCACGATAGACGACGACGAATACTGGGTGGCGCTGCCGCGCTCGCGACTCGAACGCGTCGAGCCACTGCGCTGGGTGGGCTGGGGCCTATTGGTGCTGGTGCTGGCGCTAGCCGGCGCATTCCTGATCGTGTCGCGCATCAACCGCCCGTTGCGGGAATTGACGCGTGCCGCCGAACAGACCGGCAAAGGCAGCGCGGTGGCGCCGGTGGCCGAAACCGGGCCGACTGAACTGCAAACGCTGGCCCGGGCCTTCAATCAGATGACGGCCGACCTGAAACGGCAGGAGGATGAGCGCGCGCTGCTGCTCGCCGGAGTTTCGCACGACTTGCGCACACCGCTTGCGCGCATCAGGCTCGGGCTCGAAATGCTCGATGACAAGGAAGACGCCGCGCTCAAGCCGGGCATGATCGAGGACATCGAGGACATCGATGCCGCCATCGGCCAGTTCCTCGATTTTGCCCGCACCGCCGACACTGAAACGGCACTTCCCGCTGCCGATCTGAATGCTCTGGTCAGCGGCGTGGTCGAACGCCTCAGGCTGTCAGGTGCCAAGCTGACACTCGAACCCGGGCCGGTGCCGCCACTGCCGGTGCGGGCGCTGGCGATGCAGCGCCTGGTCACCAACCTGATAGAAAACGCGAGGCGCTATGGCGGCGGCGAAGTACACGTCGCCACCGGCACAACCGCCGATCGCGCGTTTGTCGAAGTGCTCGACCGCGGCCCCGGGATTCCCCCCGATCAGGCCGAACGCATGCTGCAACCATTCACGCGTCTGGACAATGCGCGCGGCGGCGCGGGCACCGGACTTGGGCTCGCCATAGTCGACCGCATCGCGCGCGCACACGGTGGAACCGTCAGGCTCACGCCGCGACATGGCGGTGGATTGAAAGCGCGGGTCGAGATTCCGCTGGAAGGCATCAAACACGGCTAGCAGTTTTTCGCAGCGGCCCATCCAGCGCACCGCGACTGAGTCACCGCCTGATTTTGTCAGCGGCGCAGGCGAAAGGTGGTATTGCGCATACGTGCGGACATCACGCGCGCCACCGCAAACAGCAGATCGCGCGCCAGCGCCGGTTCCGCCTCGCCGAACGTCCTGAATGCATCGTACTCCAGGCGCAGCATTTCCCCGCTGCTGACCGCCCAGACGTTGGCGGAACGCGGGTGCCCGTCGAAAAAAGATTGCTCCCCGACGATGCTGCCGGGGCCGATACGCGCCAGAGGGATCACGCTGACGCCATCGATCTGTGTGATGCCGACTTCCAGGGCGCCAGAGACAACGAAAAACACAGCGCGGTCGGCAGCCCCGCGCGTAAGCACGACTTCACTGGCGCGGAACGGCTGGGACACCGCGCACTTCAGCAACCTCTCCCAGTTCTCAGCGCTCCAGTCTGGCAGCAACAATACATCGTCGGCAGGAGTCGCCGTGCCGGCTCCCGGCCTGCTGAAAACGGAAAAATAATCCGTAGTTGCCATATTTCGCCTGGACTGCAGTCTTAACTGTTTGATTATAGCGCCATTCCTGTATCCAGTGCTGCCCAATCACCATGCCTTGGAATGGGACCAAATGCAAGGCTTAGTCGGTGCGCTCTATTGACAGAATTTATTTCATTATTTACATTTATGAAATATTTAATTCATTTAATCTCCAAGAACCTCGAACATGTCGCAGGAAGCTCCATTTTTTACACAATTGAAGGACCGCAGCGGGCGCCTTTCCAGGAACCAGCGTGTTCTCGCTCGATACATCCTCGACCATTACCAGACTGCGGCCTTTTGCACCGTCAAGCAACTGGCCGAGCAGTCCAATGTCAGCGAGGCGACCATCGTGCGCTTTGCCCAGGCACTGAATTTCAAAGGCTACCCCGCGCTGCAACAGGAAATCAGGCGTATTGTGCGCGCCGACCTCAAGGGAACGGAACGGTTTCAGCTCACCTCCGCAGCCGAGGATGCCGACCGCGGGCCGCTCGCCCCTATCATCGACAAGGAGCTGGAAAATATCAGCGGCCTGCAGGAGACGCTGGATCGCAAGGCATTCCGGCGGGCGGTCTCAGCACTGCATAAGGCTTCTGAAGTCCTCATCACGGGACCGCGCAGCGCGGCGCCGCTGGCCCGGCACATGTGGTTCGGGCTCGACAAGCTCGAGATTGCGGCAAGCCGGTTCCTCTCGATCACGACCGAGGCCTACGACCGCCTCAACCGGCTGGATCGCAAAGCGTGTGTTGTCGTTATCGGTTTCCCGCGCTACCTGCGGGGACTCGTGGATTTCCTCGAGTGCGCGAAACGCAAAGGGCTGAAGACGATCGTCATCACCGACAGCCCTTTCTCCCCGCTGCGCGGCGACATCAGCCTTTACTCGCCGGCCCAGTCCGCGTCCTTTATCGCGTTTAACTGCGCGCCGCTGATCCTGATCAACGGACTGCTGCACGAACTAAGCCTGCTCGATAAAAAACGCACGCTCCACGCGCTCAACCGCTTCGAAGCGCTCGCCGAGGGCGAGTCGTATTTTTGCAAGTCATAGCCTTACAGGAGGTGTCATATGAATGCCAGATCGATACTGAGTATGTTGATCCTGTCCCTGAGCGCGACATTCACGGGGATGGTCCACGCGCAGGCTCCCGCGCAAAACCCGGTCAATCTTGCGCTGGGCAGCGTAAGCTCCACGTCGGGTGTCTATGCGTTTGCAGTTTCGTTGTCGAGCATCGTGCCAAAGTGCGACCCAGGCATCAATGTCACCGCCGTCGAGGGCGGCGGCGGCTTCGACCATGCCAAGCTGATGAAGCAGGGCGTCCTCGACTGGTCGGTCAGCGGCAGCCCGGCGGTGGTCAGCGCGGTGCGCGCAGGCACCGGCAGCTTCCAGGAAGAGGAAGGCGCCTGGGAACCGGCGCGGCTGATGTTACATGCGCAACGTCAATGTCTCGCGCGTCTATGTCCGCGCCGACCTTGCCGCCAGCGACGGCATCCGCAGCTGGGGCGACCTGAAGGGCAAGACCTTCGGTCCCGGCGTCCCAGGAACACGCGACATGACCCGCGCCATCGCCGCCAACCAGCTGCTCGGCAGCGGCATCGAGATGGTGCCGGGCTCCCTCGACGACACCGCTTCCAAGCTCAAGGACGGCAGCTTCGCCGGCATGCTGAAGGGCAGCCCGCATGACCGTTTCGACACCGCCATGCTGGCCGTGAGCACACGCCGCGCCGCTGGTCGTCGGCTTCACCAAGGAAGAGGCCAAGAAGCTGCCTCGGCCGAGGATCCCACGAACATTCACCACCACCAAGGCGGGAGGCATCCGCGAACTGCCTGACGTCGGCCCGGTCGTCACGGAGGAGTTCAGCAGTCATGACGATGTCGAGTTCGCGCATGCCGCAGGAGGTGGGCTACCGGATAATGAAGGCGGTGACACAGGGTTGGAAGGAGATAGGCGAGGCCTTTGCCCCGTCGGCAGGGCTCAATCCGATCGAGGACGCATTCCAGCATACGCCGGACCTCAAGGGTGTTTACTTCCATGCGGGCGTGATTCAGTTCGCAAAGGAGGCCGGCATCAAAGTGCCGGACCGCCTGATCCCGCCTGAATACAAAGGGCCGCGGTAAGCACGCGTGGGATTCGATGGCCATTGACTGGAGAATACGGACGGCTTTTTTCCTGGGACTCGCATTCGCGCTGTTCCAGCTGATCGTGCCCGTGTTCGTTCCACTCTACGACATGCAGCTGCGGGCGCTGCACGTGCTGCTGGCGATCGCCGGCATCGCCGCTGATCGTGCCGATGACCACGGGCGCAGCGAAATGGTCGACGCCGAGGGGTCGGTGGTTGGATATCGCCCTGATCGCGTTGGTCGGTCCAGGCCAACCTCCTGGTCTTTCTCAACTGGCAGGACATCATCAGCTTCACCAGTGCAATGCGACGGTCGCCCAGATTCCCTGGTGATCGGAACGCGTATGATGGTAGCGGTGCTCGAGGCGGCGCGCCGTGCCGCCGGATCGGCGATACCGATTTTCGTGCTGCTGATCTTCGGGTACGTCTTCATGGGCCCAATCATGCCCGGCATATGGACGCATCCGGGGTTCCCGCTCGAACATGTGGTCATCGAGTCTCTCTATTACTCGTCGGGTGGCGTCTTGGTCCGCTGACCGGTTCGTCCGCAACCTTCATCGGCATGTTCATCCTGTTCGGCGCGCTGTTGCAGGTGACCGGCGGCGGCCAGACGTTCATGGATATCGCGCTGCTGGCCGCCGGGCGCTTTCGGGGCGGGCCAGCCAAGGTCGGGGTGCTTGCGAGCGCACTGTTCGGCATGATCTCAGGCAGTGCGGTCGCCAATGTCTCGGTCACAGGTAACTACACAATCCCGTTGATGCGGCGTCTCGGCTACGATCCGGATTTCGCCGGCGGCGTCGAGGCGATGTCGTCCACCGGCGGCGGTATCACCCCGCCGGTTATGGGTATTGCCGCCTTTATCATGGCAGATTTCTTGAACATTCCGTATCTGCACGTGATCGGCTATGCGGCCATCCCGTGCCTGCTGTTTTACATCGGAATCATAGCTGGGGTGCATTTCGAGGCGCACCGGGCTGGACTGGCGCCGGTGCCGGCCGCGGAAATGCCGATGCCGCATGAGGTGTTCACCTGGTCGCGGATGGTGCCGCTGCTGGCGCCGGTCGGGGTTCTCTTTTTCCTGCTGTTCCAAGGCTACAGCCTGACCAAGGCCGGTTTCTTCGCCTGCGCCGCCGTCATCATGCTATTTCTGTTCGCGAACTCGAGGCGAAGCAAATAGTCCTCCGAGCCCGCGCTCTGCTCGGCGCGATCAGCGACGGTGGCGTACAACTGGCACAAGTTGCACCGATTCTAATTGCGGTCGCGCTGTTCGAAAGCCTGCTCGGTCTGACCGGTGTGGCACCGAAGATCACCCTGGTTATCCTCGAGACAGGCGGTAACAACCTGATCGGCGCACTCGCCATCGCCGCCATCATTCCGCTGGCTCTGGGCGCGCCGCTACCGGTGACCGCAACGTATATCCTCTCGGCGACATTGGTTGCGCCGGCATTGATCAAGCTGGGCCTCGACATCGTTGCCGTGCATTTGTTCATGCTTTATTGGGCAACGCTGGCCTCGGTCACGCCGCCGACCTGCACGGCCTGCGTGATTGCCGCCAACATTTCCGGCGGCAACTGGTTCCGGACCTCGCTGATGGGAATGCGTCTTGGGGTGGTCGCGTTTCTGATGCCGTTCTTCTTCGTCATCAATCCGGCGCTGATCGCGCGCGGCGACATTGTCGATATCATCGGCTTCACGTTGAGCGGGGTCATCGGTGCAATTCTACTCGCGTCAGGATTTGCCGGCTGGTTCCGCGGACCGTTCTGCTGGCAGGTGCGTCTGGCGGTATTGGCCGCCGGCGCCATGTTCCTGGCTCCCAACCATTTTCTACTGGTTGCCGGCATGGCTCTCACACTTTGCGCTTTCGCCATGCAATCGCTGATCAACCGCCGTGGCAATGCACGAACCCTATAAAAGGACGTACGAAATGAACGTTGTTACGCCGAAAGAGTCACTCCGCGTTCTGATATCGACGGGTCACCTGGGAACCGCACCGTCCGGCGTCGAAAGCTTTCTCGCCGGCATGGACAGCCATCCCGACTATGTCGTGGCGGATGGCGGCAGCGCTGACCCGGGCCCGGTCTATTTGGGCGCCGATATCGAGTTGGGGCATTTCGTGCGCGACGAACTGGAGTTGTTCGTGACGGAGTGCCGCAAGCGCGGCATTCCACTGATTATCGGCTCGGCCGGTGATACCGGGTCGAACCGGGGCGTCGATCATTTCGTCGAATTGATTCAGGAAATCGCAACCGAACACAATCTGCCGAAATTCAAAATCGGTTACTTCTATTCCGAGGTGCCGGCGGAGTTGATCAAAGGGAAGATCGCGAAGGGCGAGCGCGTCGTCGGTCTCGGGGGCTTCCCCGACCTGACCGCCGAGGAAGTCGACCAGGCGGCCCGGATCGTCGCCGTCGCCGGGGTGCATCCGTTCATCAAGCTGCTTGAAATGAGCGCCGATGTGATCGTCGCCGGGCGGTGCGGCGACATCAACTTCACGGCGGCGCCGTGTATCCATGCCGGGTTTCCGGATGCGCTCGCCTATCACATGGGAAAGATGATCGAGTGCGCGTCGCTGGTCGCCGAGCCATTCATGGGCAAGGAGACCAATCATCGGCACGATCAGCCAGACCGACATCAAGATCACGCCCTACCATCCCGGCCAGCGGGTCACCATCGCATCGGCGGCCGGCCATTCGATGTGACGAGCGGGCCACGCCGTATTTCGAGTATGCGCTCGGCGGCGAGCTCGACATGCGTGAATGCAAGTACGAACAGTTCGATGCACGTACCTGCCGCATCACCGGTGCGTCCTGGAACCCGGCGGCCGAACTGCGCGTAAAGCTAGAAGGCGCCAAGAAAGTCGGTGAAAGGTATATGGGGTTCGTCGGCTTGCGCGATCCGCACGTGGTGCACGTCGACGACGCTATCGCGTTCTGCCGCGACTCCGTCGCCAAGCGGTTCGGCAAAGTCGACTATGAACTTTTCTTTCACGTCTTCGGGCGCGACGGCGTGCTCAAGGAACTCGAACCGAACCACAACACGACGGCGCATGAACTCGGGATCGTCGTTGAAGGCTTGGCGCCGACCGATGAACTGGCCGCCAAGATCACTGATTTCGCTGTGCGGATGTTCTTCCTCGCCCGAGTGCCGGGCGTGAAAGGAACCGCCGGCACGGCGGCGACGACCAAGCAGACGATGCGCTCATCTCCAGGCTACGTCTGGAACCTCAATCACACCATGCCGATCGAGGATCCGATGGGGCTGTTCCCAGTTCACCTCACCGAAGCGGGCGTATAGGAGCAACGACTATGGGAATCAAATTGGGTGAATTCGCGAATACGGTCCGCAGCAAGAACGCTGGCGTCAACCAGGTCACGTTCGACATTATCTTTCGCAGTCCCCAGGACTATGAGCACGCGAGAAAGAGCGGCGCGCTGAACCGCGAAGCGATCCTGAAACTGTTCGGGATACCGCCGGAGCGGATGTCGGATTACGTCGAGTTCGACGTGGCCAACGCGATCAAATTTACGCTGTACCGGGCCAAGCCCAACGGCAGTCCGGGTGACTGGGACGTGCTGGGGTGCCAGCAGTACGGCCCGTTGCTCGAGATCGAGATACCCTGAGCGCGCGCAGGCGACCGGACGATGGCAGTCTTATCCCGGTCAGCTGCCAACCAGTGGCCAACGTTGCAACACTTCATACACTGTCGTCCGGTCACGGCCCAGTGATTGCACCAGCGCGAAATCAGCGGCACGCCAGTTGATCACTTCACTCATCGGCAGCGGCGGCGCACGCCGTGCGCCTCGCAGCAGCGTGACATGAGGCCGGTACGGTCGCTCGTCAAAAACCACTCCCGTCACTTTGAGCGCGTTTTCAAGCGCCGTGACCAGCGCCCGCAATGCCGCAGGGCATTCCTGCGGCGCCGCCCATACGACGCTGTTGTGCCGCCAATGATTGACGGAATCGATTACCAGGTCGAATCCCGGCGCCGTGATCCGTTCAGCCAGCGCGCACAAATCGGGAATGCGGCCGGCGGCGACATTACCGAGGAACACCAGCGTCAGATGAATGTTGCGGTTGGGCACGGTGCGGCCGCCGCACTGCGGGTGCAGCGTCTGTGCCATGCCGTCGAGCGCCGCGCGCGATGCCGCATCCGGCCATAACGCAAAGAACAGCCGCGCGGTATCGTCCACGGCCAACGATGGCGCTAGGTGCTGCGCTGACTGTCGACCCATGTGATCAGCGCAATCGCCTCCGCGGCGATGCCTTCGCCGCGCCCGACAAAACCGAGTTTTTCCGCGGTCTTGGCCTTGACGCTGACACAATTGGCCGCAATGCCGAGCTCGGCTGCGATGTTCTCGCGCATGCCGTCTATGAAAGGCGCCATTTTGGGCGCCTGCGCGATGATCGTTGAATCGACGTTGAGCACGCGCCAGCTGCCCTGTTCGAGCAGGCGCGCGACTTCGCGCAGCAGCCGGCGGCTGTTCGCGTCCCGAAAGCGCGGATCGCTGTCGGGAAAGTGCGTGCCGATGTCGCCGAGCGCCGCGGCGCCGAGCAGCGCATCGCATATCGCGTGCAGCAATACGTCGGCGTCGGAATGGCCGGCGAGACCCTTGTCGTAAGGGATAGTGACGCCGCCGATGATCAACTTGCGCCCGGCGACGAGCGCATGCACATCAAATCCCTGTCCAATTCTCATTTTAATTAGCCGCCAAGGCCGCCAAGATCGCCAAGTAAAATCAAATTATGTCAGAACAACGCGTTGAATACCGTTTTTCAGCCATTTCTCATTAAAGTTGATCAGAAGACCAAGTGGTGAATGCACAGCTTTCAAGTAAGAAATTAATTGTGCCCTGTGTAATGGAGAAAAACTATCGACGGACTTTAGTTCGACGATCAGCTCGCCTTTGACCAAAAAATCTAATCGATGCTCACCTACACTATGTGCCTTATATACGATCCGAATTAATTTTTGCCGCTCAAAGTCGAGATTCCGTATACCGAGTTCAGAGGCAAGCGCCTCCTCATATACGCTTTCGAGGAATCCTGGGCCCAGATGCCTGTGTACTTCAATGGCAGCGCCAATTACCTTGTTGGCCAATGCGTCCAGTTCTCGCGGCGGTTCCAGCATGGCATCCCCTCATCCTTTCAGCAAGTAACGCCGGCCTTGAAACACCGGTTGACTTGAGGAGACCCTGTATCATCTTGGCGTGCTTGGCGGCCTTGGCGGCCTTGGCGGCTAATTTCCGCTTTTCAGTATGAGATCTGCAAGTTCCAGATCCTGCGGATACGTCACTTTCAGATTCCGCGCATCGCCCATCACCAGTTTCGGATGCAAACCCATGCTCTCGATGGCGCCAGCCTCGTCGGTTATGGCGGTCGGGCCGGCCTTGCGCATCGCTTCCACCAGCAACCGGCAGCGGAACATCTGCGGTGTCTGCGCCTGCCACAAATCCTCGCGCGACTCGGTACGCATCACCAGCCCCTCGCGGCTCGCGCGCTTCAGGGTGTCCGCAACCGGAACCGCCAGCAACCCGCCGGTGTCATCTTCGCCCACTTCGACTATCAGGCGGTCCAGCTCGGCCTCACCGAGACAGGGCCGCGCCGCGTCGTGGACCAGCACCCAGTCGGCGGCGTCGATCGCATCGTTCGCCGCGAGCAGCCCATTGAATACGCTCGCAGCGCGGGTCTCACCGCCGCAATACAGCGGCTCGACCTTGCCGGCGAATGCGCTCCAGTCGATGCGCGAATAGTTCTGATCTCCCGGCGCGAGCACCACGAAGACCTGCTCTATGCGCGGATGCATGGCGAGCCTGCGCACGGCATAATAAAGCAGCGGCTTGCCCGCGATCTCGAGATACTGTTTGGGTAATCCGTTTCCCATGCGGGAACCGGCGCCCGCCGCTGGAATCAAGGCAAAATAGCGCGCCATCGCATCCCTTCAAATAAAGGGATTATCAGGGCAGCGCGCCATCACGGCAAGGCACCGTCACATCATGGCCACCGCATGTCGATTGATCTGTATCAACCTTGAGACAATTCTGGCGTAAGATACTAATTGAACAATGGATCACATTTTAATAATGACACCCGAGAAATTCACGCTCACTGCCATCGAGCAGGCATCAAATTAACGGAGCAAGAAGGTCATTTCCGAATTCGACAGGCGCACATGAAAACCAGCATTCCGGAAACCCCACCCGAAATTATCAAAACCCGCACCCTGGAGCGGCCTGACGGGTTCTACTGGCAGAACCTGGAGACCGACGAGGTCTACGGACCGTTCGCCACGCTGACCGAAGCGGTTGACGACATGGAATACGGCGGCGAAGCGCAGCCCGACATGGATGAAACGCTGCGCCAGGCCGAAGACGAGATCGGCATCGCCGACTGGATCGACCCCGATACCGGCGCGCCTGCTGAAGAACAGGTGCCGCATATCGACGATGAGGACCACTGATATGATCCGGCCGGCCGCAGTCGCCGGTGTCTTCTATCCGGGCGCCGCCCAGGAACTCGAGCGTGAAGTTGCTGGCCTGATCGCAGCTGTACGGCGGGATCCGGGAGTGCCACCCGTTCCCAAGGCCATCGTGGCGCCCCACGCCGGTTACATCTATTCGGGGCCGATTGCGGCGAGCGTTTACGCGCAGCTTGCTCCCGCGCGCGCGCAGATCACGCGCGTGATACTACTGGGGCCGACGCACCGCGTCGCCGTCCGCGGTTTGGCGCTGCCGGCGGCCACGGGCTTTGCCACACCGCTGGGCGTGGTCGAAATCGACCAGGCCGCGGTCGCCGCGCTGCACGGCCTGCCGCAGGTGACGGAAAGTCCTGCGGCCCATGCGCTCGAACATTCCCTGGAAGTACAACTGCCTTTCCTGCAGACAGTGCTCGAGAATTTCACGCTGCTGCCGCTGGCGGTGGGCCATGCCACCCCGAAGGAAGTGGCCGAAGTGCTCGACAAGCTGTGGGGCGGGCCGGAAACGCTGATCGTCGTGAGTTCCGATCTGTCCCACTATCTCGCTTATCGCGACGCCCAGGACGTGGACCGGACCACCGCCGAAGCCATACTCCACCTGTCGACGGACATCGGGCACGACCAGGCGTGCGGCGCAACGCCGCTGACCGGCCTGACGCTCGTCGCGCGGCAGCGCGGGCTGAAGCCCAGTCTCATCGACTTGCGCAATTCAGGCGACACCGCCGGCGACATGGGCCGCGTCGTCGGCTATGGCGCATTTGCGTTCTACGAGAAGGCCGGCCATGCAGACTGAAAACCGGCTGCTGGTGCCGCCGCAGGACGCAGGAATCGTCCTGCTGCCGCTGGCGCGCGCCGCCATCGCCACCAAACTCGGCAAATCGCATCCGGCACCGGCCGAGGCCGCCTGGCTGCGCGCACAAGGCGCGTGCTTTATCACGCTGACCCATGGCGAGAAACTGCGCGGCTGCATAGGCACGCTGCGCGCGCACCGCGCACTGGCGGACGACGTCACGGCCAATGCTGAGGCCGCGGCGTTTCGCGATCCGCGCTTCCAGCCGCTGACGGCAGCCGAATACGAAACGGTCGAGGTCGAGATTTCCCTGCTCTCGGCGTTGGAACCGCTGGCCTTCGCCAGCGAAAGCGAGGCGCTGGCGCAGTTGCGCGCGGGGCAGGATGGCGTGGTGTTCGAATTCGGCCATCACAGCAGCACGTTCCTGCCCCAGGTGTGGAAAGAGTTGCGGGAACCCGTCGAGTTCATGGCGCATCTAAAGTACAAGGCGGGCCTGCCGCCGGATTTCTGGGATGCCGGCGTGAAGCTGATGCGGTACACGGTGTCGAAGTGGCGTGAGTCCGACCTTCGCAAACATCGATTAGCCGCCAAGGACGCCAAGAAACGCCAAGAACATCAACAGAAATATTAAGAATCAGATCCAGAAATCGACTTTACGGAACCGTTCATGGTGCTTTGGTTTCGATATAATTTTATTTTTTTTTTGTTCTTCTTGGCGTTCTTGGCGGCCTTGGCGGCAAATTGAATTTTTGATCTTGACTTGAAATGAACACCCAAAACTACCCTGCCCGCTGGTGGCACATGCTCCCAGACGGTCGCATGCAGTGCGACCTGTGCCCGCGCGACTGTCGTCTGCACGAAGGCCAGCGCGGCGCGTGCTTCGTGCGCGAGCGCCAGGGCGATCAGATGGTGCTCACCACCTACGGCCGCTCGTCCGGTTTTTGCATCGACCCGATAGAGAAAAAACCGCTCAACCACTTCTACCCCGGCACGAGCATCCTGTCTTTCGGCACCGCCGGCTGCAACCTCGCCTGCAAGTTCTGCCAGAACTGGGACATCAGCAAATCGCGCGACATGGACCGCCTGATGGACGAGGCTTCCCCCGCGGCGATCGCCGAAGCCGCGGCTGCGAACGGCGCGCACAGCGTGGCCTTCACTTACAACGATCCGGTGATCTTCGCCGAATACGCGATGGATGTGGCCGACGCCTGTCACGCGCGCGGCATCAAGACTGTCGCCGTCACCGCCGGCTACATTCACGAGGCGCCGCGCCGCGAGTTCTTCGCCAAAATGGACGCGGCAAACGTCGACCTGAAAGCGTTCACCGACGATTTTTACGTCAAGCTGTGCGGTTCGCACCTGCAGCCGGTGCTCGACACCCTGGTCTACCTCAAACATGAAACCGGCGTGTGGTTCGAAATCACCACGCTGCTGATTCCGGGCAAGAACGACTCGGAACGCGAACTGCGTGCCGCCACGCGCTGGATCGAGCGCGAACTCGGCACCGACGTGCCGCTGCACTATTCGGCCTTCCATCCGGATTACAAAATGGGCGACATTCCGGCCACACCTCCAGAGACGCTCACGCGGGCGCGTGAGATCGCGCTCATGCACGGGCATCAACTACGTCTACACCGGCAATGTCCACGACGAGCGCGGCGGATCGACCTTCTGTCCCTCGTGTCACACGCCGCTGGTGCTGCGCGACTGGTGCGCATCGACGACTATCGGCTGCTGCCTGACGGTCGCTGCCCGGAGTGCGGCACGCAGATCGCCGGCCGCTTCGAACGCTACACCGGCGCCTTCGGCCCGCGCCGCATCCCGATCGCCATTCATCACCCCTAAGATCTAAATACCTGTTTTTATTGGATAATTTTTTTCCGGGGCGATAGGCCGCTGCCGGGGTGAAGTAGCGAACGCCGGTATAATGTCGGTCTTTTTCCTGTCCCATGCCGCAACTCCCGATCCCCGCCGCCGGCCAGCGCGAGCATGCCGGCCCTTTCCACGGCTCCAGCGACGCATTGGCCCTGGCCTTGCTGGCGGCACGCACGCGTCCGGTGCTTGTCATCGCCGAGAACGCATGGCACGGCCAGCGCCTGCTTGAGGAAATCCCGTTTTTTGCGCCCGACCTCAGGGTGCACTTTTTCCCTGATTGGGAAACGCTGCCCTACGATCACTTCTCGCCGCACCACGACCTGATCTCAGAGCGGCTGGCGACGCTCTATCATATGATGCGCGGCGAGTTCGATATCGCCATCGTTCCCGTCACCACCGCGCTCTACCGCCTGCCGCCGGTCGAGTATCTTGCCGCCAACACCTTCTTTTTCAAGCAGGGCGGCAAGCTGCCCGGCGCCGAGCTGCGCCGGCAACTCACCCTGGCCGGCTATACCCACGTGACACAGGTACTCGCGCCGGGCGAATACAGTTTCCGCGGCGGGTTGATCGATCTCTTCCCCATGGGCAGCGCGCTGCCCTACCGCATTGATCTGTTTGACGAGGAGATCGAAAGCATCCGCAGTTTCGACGTCGACACCCAGCGCTCGATCTACAAGGTGCCCGAAGTTCGCCTGCTGCCTGCGCGCGAGTTTCCGATGGACGAGCCGGGGCAGACGCGCTTTCGCAAGAACTTCCGCGAAAAATTTGAAGGCGATCCGTCGCGCAGCCGCATCTACAAGGACGTGTCCAAGGGCGTGCCGACCGCGGGCGTCGAATACTATCTGCCGCTGTTCTTCGATCAGACCGCGCTCATCACCGATTACCTGCCGGAAAAAACGCTGATCTGCCTGCAGCCCGGCGTGCAGCAGGCAATAGACACCTTCTGGCAGGACACGCATGCGCGCCACGCAATGCTGCGCGGCGACCTCGCCAACCCGGTATTGCCGCCCGCCGATCTGTTCCTCGCCGCGGACGCGTTCTTCGGCGCGATCAAACCCTTTGCGCGCATCGACCTGCGCGCGGTCCAAGGATCTCCGACTGTTCCGTTCCAAGTTCCAATGTTAACGGGCGACCAGTCACCCCGCAGCAGACGACGCGAACCGGAAAATAATCATAAAATCCACGTAACTCAAACACTGGAACCTGGAGCGCCGCGACAGCGGCGCTGCCGCCCCTGGCGGTCGAGCGCCGCGCCGACAACCCCCTCCACCAGCTGCAGGATTTTCATCGGCGGCTTTGCCGGCCGCACGCTGATCCTCGCCGAAAGCCCGGGCCGGCGCGAGACCATGGCCGATTTTTTCCGCGAGTACGATTTTCACCCCGAAATCTGCACCGATTATGCACAGTTCTTCGCGACAACCGGGCGCGTGATGCTCGGGGTGGGCCCGCTGCATTCGGGATTCATACTCGGCGCCGAACTCGCGATCGTCACCGAGAACGAGCTTTATGCGGCACAGGTGCGCAACCGCAGCCAGCGCGAGGCCAAGCGTGCCACCACCGAAGGCATGCTGCGCGACCTGTCCGAGGTCAAGGTCGGCGACCCGGTGGTGCATGAGCAACATGGCATCGGCCGCTACCTGGGCCTGAACACCATGGACCTGGGCGAAGGCGTCACGGAATTTCTCACGCTCGAATATGCGAACAATGACAAGCTCTATGTGCCGGTTTCCAGCCTGCACCTGATCAGTCGCTACAGCGGCGCTGCGCCGGAAGCCGCACCCCTGCACACGCTGGGCAGCGGCCAGTGGGACAAGGCCAAGAAAAAAGCCGCCGCGCAGGTGCGTGACACCGCCGCAGAACTGCTCAACCTCTACGCCCAGCGCGCGCTGCGCGAAGGCCATGCGTTCACGGTCAAGCAGCACGACTACGAAGCGTTCTGCGAGGGTTTTCCATTCGAAGAGACCGCGGACCAGGCTTCGGCAGTCAACGCCGCGCTCGATGACATGAAAAGCGGCAAGCCCATGGACCGGTTGGTGTGCGGCGACGTCGGTTTCGGCAAGACCGAAGTCGCGCTGCGCGCGGCCTTTGTTGCAGTGGCCGACGGCAAACAGGTCGCCGTGCTGGTGCCGACCACGCTGCTCGCCGAGCAGCACTTCAATACCTTCTCGGACCGTTTCGCCGACTGGCCGGTAAAAATCGCCGAGTTGTCGCGCTTTCGCACGGGCAAAGAGCAGGCTGAGTCACTCAAGGGCCTGACCGAAGGCAAAGTCGACATCGCGATCGGCACCCATGCGCTGCTCTCGAAAGGCGTCAAGTTCAACAACCTCGGGCTGGTCATCCTCGACGAGGAGCATCGTTTCGGCGTGCGCCAGAAGGAGAAACTGAAAGCGCTGCGCGCCGAGGTCGACGTGCTCACCCTCACCGCCACGCCGATCCCGCGCACGCTCGCGATGTCGCTCGAAGGCCTGCGCGATTTCTCGGTGATCGCCACCGCGCCGCAACGGCGGCTTGCGATCAAGACCTTCGTCGCCCGGCACAGCAAGTCGATGATACGCGAGGCGGCGCTGCGCGAACTGAAGCGCGGCGGCCAGATCTATTTCCTGCACAACGACATCGACACCATGGCCAATGTCGGGGAAATCCTGACCCGCCTGCTGCCCGAAGCCAACATCAGAATCGCCCATGGCCAGATGCGCGAGCGCGATCTCGAGCACGTGATGCGCGACTTCTACCAGCAGCGCTTCAACGTGCTGTTGTGCACCACCATCATCGAGACCGGCATCGACGTGCCGACCGCCAACACCATCATCATCAACCGCGCCGACCGCTTCGGCCTCGCGCAACTGCACCAGCTGCGCGGGCGCGTCGGCCGCTCGCACCACCAGGCCTATGCCTACCTGCTGCTGCCCGAGGAAGGCAACGTCACCAGCCAGGCCAAGAAACGGCTGGAGGCAATCCAGATGATGGAGGAACTGGGCTCGGGCTTCTATCTCGCGATGCACGACCTCGAAATCCGCGGCGCGGGCGAAGTGCTCGGCGATTCGCAAAGCGGCGACATGCAGGAAATCGGTTTCAATTTGTATTGCGCGATGCTCGACACCGCGGTGCGATCACTGAAGGCGGGAAAGGAACCCGACCTCACTGCGCCGCTGGGCGTCACCACCGAAATCAACCTGCACGTGCCGGCGCTGCTGCCCGACGATTACTGCAGCGACGTGCACGAGCGGCTGGTGCTCTACAAGCGGCTGGCCAACTGCGAGAACGAGGACGAACTCGACGGGCTGCGCGAGGAACTGATCGACCGTTTTGGCCCGCTGCCCGATGCGGCGCGTGCGCTGACCGACTGCCACCGGCTGCGTCTGCTCGGCAAGCCGCTGGGCATTGCGCGTATCGATGCGACGGATTCAGCGCTGCAGTTGCAGTTCGTGCCGAACCCGCCGATCGAGCCGATGAAAATCATCAAGCTGATCCAGACGAAGCGGAATTACAAGCTGGCGGGGCAGGACAAGATGCGGATAGAGGCGAGCATGCCGGATTTGAAGAGCCGGGTGGTGGCGATACGGGAGGCGTTTGGGCAGTTGGCGTAGGCGCGCTACGCGCTGAAGGTCAAAAAGAGCATGAACGCGAAGGCCGCAAAGGTTCACGAAGGAACGCCAAGTAAAACAAGATCAAAGCATCGACACGAAGGACACTAAGGACACAAAGGGAAAGCAAAATCGAATAAATAGGGTCAGGTCCACTTTTCTTACGAACCACGCAGCATAATGTGGATCTGACCCTATTTATCCGCGCTGCAAACCATTGATCCTGGGCGATGAGCCTCTCAAATAGCGGCGATCTGGAGCCTTAGAAGTGCATTTTTATGGGGTAAATGCCCGTTCCAAGGATTTCATTTATGCTCTGCCGACCGCCATTCAACACTTTGCATGGTGGCGTGACAACAACGGACAGAGCATTCATTCTGCGGGAGCCCGATACTGCTAAACGCTCTTTCCCAAGATGATAATGTCGAGACAACAATTGTTTAGCGCGGCCTGACCCGTTCAACAGATTTTGCCCAACCGTGGATCGAAGTCCAGGCTCAGCAGAGTTCCTTTCCGGTCGTCAAGGTGTTCGTCGTCCAGGGAATCGAGCACATCCTGTTCGGTTTCGACCACCTTCTGTTCGTTCTGGCGTTGATGCTGATCGTACGAAGTACGCGCACCCTGCTTCTGACCATTACCGCTTTCACCGTTGCGCACTCGACCACGCTCACGTTCGCCACCCTCGGATGGGTATTACTGCCATCGGGACCGGTTGAAATCATGATCGCGTTCAGCATCGTCCTGGTTGCCGCCGAAATTGTCGCCAAGGAGCGGGGCCAAACCAGCCTGGCCATCAGAGCGCCGTGGGTCGTGGCCTTTGCGGACTGTTGCACGGATTCGGATTTGCAAGCGCGTTGAAGAATCTGGGTCTGCCACAGGGTGATATCCCATTGGCCCTGTTTTGTTTCAACGTGAGTGTCGAGATCGGCCAGTTGATGACCGTTGCGCTGATACTTGCTACAATGGCATTGTTTCGAAGAATCCTCGAAGTGCCGCGAAGGGCCGTTATGGCCTCGGCCTACGGCATCGGAATCGTCGCAGCGATCTGGACCCTTCCGCGCATTCACTCGACATTTGCCTAGCAGCCTTACATGGTCGCCCCTGTTTGCCCAGCACTCAATCGATGCGGTAAGAAGGTAAAGATCGCAGCCATACATTTGGACTTTATTCGAGGCAATGCCTCTGTCCCTGATGGAATACGCTGGTCGATGCATCATCAGTCGGATGCGCTCGAAGCGCGAGGCTGCTATCAAGTTGAATCGACCACGGTTCTACCAATCTTGCCATCACGTCATGATTGCCCGAGCAATCGATAGGGCACAGGAGAAATTCGTTATGCGGATAATGAGTCTATTAACAAGCGCCATCGTCATCGCTGTGTTGGCACTTGCGGGTACGCAGGTGGCGCAGGCACAAGTATCGCCGCAAACCCTGAAGTCGATCTCGATGCCCGACAAGGTCGAGACATCGATCGGCAAGCTGGAATTCTTCGACGGCGTGCCCAACGATGCTTCGATCGACAAGCTATATGACAACCTCGACCGCATGCGTGGTGTCGAGGTCTACCTGAACAACCAGGGCGCTGCTTCGCTGAATGCCATGCGCGCCGGCAACGCCAGCATCGGTGTAAACGCATCCAACAAGGTCCCGATCAGCGAACAGCTGCTCAAACCCGAGTCCCTGTACCTGACCGGAAATACCTCGACTCTGTATGCAGTCAACTACCTCGACTTGAAGACCGACGGGCCTCTGGTGGTCGAGCTCCCGCCCGGCATGCTTGGGTTCCTCGACGACGCCTGGTTCCGGTTTATCGGCAATCTTGGCGTGATCGGCCCGGACCGGGGCAAGGGCGGCAAGTACCTGCTGCTGCCCCCGGACTACAAGGGTACCGAGCCCGAGGGTTACTTCATCGTCAGGCCCCCGACTTACAACAACCTGATGTTCCTGCGCGGCTCGATCGCGCACGGACTCGCGCCTGCTGTGGAGAACATCAAATCAAACCTCAAAATCTATCCGCTGGCCAAAGCCAACAACCCTCCTCCAACTGAATTCTTCAACTTTTCCGGCAAGAGTTTCAGCACGATCGTCAGCCGGGACTTCAGTTTCTTCGAAGACCTCAACAAGCTGGTGCAGGTGGAACCCGTCGACGCCATTGGACCGGAGATGCGCGGACAATTGGCGGCGATCGGCATCGTCAAAGGTAAGCCCTTCAGCCCCGATGCCCGCATGAAGAAGCTGCTCAATGAAGCCGCAACGCTTGGCAACGCCACTGCACGTGCGATCACCTATCAACCGCGCATCGGCGGCGTCTTCATCTATCCGGAAACCAACAGCTCCTGGACAACGGCCTATGCCAACAAAAACACATCGTTCGAAGCGGATGGCACGATGGATCTGGATGCCCGGGTGCTGTTCTATTTCAACGCAACCGGCGTCACGCCCGCCATGGCGACTACCCGGGCCGGCGAAGGCTCAGACTATGCGTTGGCCTATCTGGATGCAGACAAGAAGGCATTCGATGGCTCGAAAACCTACAAGCTTCACCTGCCGCCCTGACGTGCCTGTGAACAACTTCTGGGCGGTCACGCTCTACGACACACAGACCCGCTCGCTATTGCAGACCGATCAGCCCTTCCCGACCGTCGGCAGCCAGACCAAAGGGATGGTGAAGAACCCGGACGGCTCCTACGACGTCTATTTCGCGCCAAAACCACCGGCCGGCAAAGAGGGCAACTGGCTGCAGACGGTTCCGGGCAAGAGCTGGTTCACGATCCTGCGCATGTACGGACCGCTGGAGCCGTGGATCAACAAGACCTGGCGGCCGAGCGAGATCGAACCGGTGAATTGAGACGACTTCGATACCTGGCCCATGCGGACTCGCTCCCATGAGCCGGTCTGCCTGTCCTGCAGCGCTTTTCGATCAACAGAATCAAGCCTCCAAGGAGGAAAATCTATGAAATTTCCACAAACACTCCTGACGATTGCCTTGCTCGGTGCACTGGCCGTTGCGGTGGACGATCCTGCGTTTGCACAAGTATCGCCGCAAACCCTGAAGGCGATATCGATCCCCGACAAGGTCGACACGTCCATCGGCAAACTCGAGTTCTTCGACGGCGTGCCGGCCAGTACCAACACGGTAGACAAGGTCTACGACAATCTCGACCGCATGCGCGGCATGGAGGTCTTCCTCAACAACATCGGCGCCGTGTCGATGTACAGCGTGCGCAAGGGCCTGGCCGACGCCGGGGCCAAGGGGGCGAACAGGATCGCCGTCTTCGAACAGCTGATGGATTCGCAGACCCTGGTGGTCACCGCCAACACCTCGACGCTTTACGCCTATACCTACACCGACCTCGCCAACGATGGCCCGACGGTGATCGAAATTCCCCCCGGCATGCTCGGCTTCCTCAACGACGCCTGGCAGCGCTTCGCCGGCAATATGGGCGTTACCGGTCCGGACAAGGGCCAGGGGGGCAAGTACCTGGTGCTGCCGCCGGGCTACACGGGTAACGTACCCGCCGGCTACTTCCTGCTCAAGCCCGCGACCAACCGCAACTTCCTGTTCCTGCGCGGTTCAATCAAGCACGGGCTGGCGCCTGCGGTCAAGAACATCACCACCGGCCTCAAGGTCTACCCGCTGAAGGACGCCGCGCATCCGGCGCCGACCGTATACGTCAACGTCTCGGGCAAGGCGTTCAATACCATCTTTCCCAGCGACTTCACCTATTTCGAAGACCTCAACGAGGTCGTCCAGCAGGAACCGATCGACGCCATCAGTCCCGAGGTGCGCGGTGAGATGGCCGCCATCGGCATCGTCAAGGGCCAGCCGTTCAAGCCCGACGTGCGGATGAAGAAACTGCTGACCGAAGCCGCCACGCTCGGCGCCGCCACCGCGCGGGTCATCACCTACCATCCTCGCATCGCCGGCGTGAACATCTATCCGGACGACCCCAAGAGCATCTGGTCCACGGCGTTTGCCAACAAGAACACCAGCTTCGAGGCCGACGGCACCATGAACCTGGATGCCCGCGCGCTGTACTACTTCAATGCCGGCGGCGTGACGCCGGCCATGGCCACCACCCATGCGGGCGCGGGTTCCGACTATGCACTGGCGGTCGTGGATGCCAGCAAGCAGCCGTTCGACGGCAGCAAGACCTACAAATTGCATCTGCCGCCGAATGTGCCGGTGAACGATTTCTGGGCCGTCACGGTTTATGACACGCAGACGCGCTCGCAACTGCAAACCAGCCAGAAATTCCCGACGGTCGGCAGCCAGTCCGATGGCATCAAGAAAAACGCCGACGGCTCCTACGACCTCTATTTCGGGCCGAAGGCACCGGCAGGTGAGGAGGGCAACTGGCTGGCGACGGTGCCGGGCAAGAGCTGGTTCGTGATCCTGCGCATGTACGGGCCGCTGGAGCCATGGATCAACAAGACCTGGCGGCCGGGCGAGATCGCGCTGGTCAAATAATCCGTACGTCGTGCCCCGCCCACGCGTCGCGCACCTGCAGGCGGAGTGACCATGCCAATATTCGAGCTGGCCCGGATCAGTATCGATCCGGGCCAGCGTCAACCAGAACATGAATCAAGAGGAATCATCATGAGCAAGTTCTACCACACTACCCTGAAATTGGCGACAGCCAGCCTTCTGGCAGTCGCCATCCTGTCCGCATGCAACAAGCAGGCCGACACTTCCACGACGGCGACGGCCACGGCCTACACCCCAGCAGCCCCCGCCACGCCAACGCCCGTCGCAGAGGCGGATGGCCTGACCACCGAGCAGTTCAAGTCGATCGCCGAGGAGGGCTTCATCTACGGCCTGCCGCTGGTGATGAACTACGCGATCATGAACGAATACGCAGTCGATCCGAACTCAGGCCAGTTCAAGGCGCCGTTCAACCACATCAAGAACCTGGCGCGCGTGTTCACCTACAAGGACACCGCGGTCGTCACGGCCAACAGCGATACGCCCTATTCCTTCCTGTGGCTGGATCTGCGTGCCGAGCCGATCGTGATCTCGGTGCCGGCGGTGCCCGGGGACCGTTACTACTCGGTGATGCTGGCCGACGGTCACACCTACAACTACGGCTACATCGGCAGCCGTGCCACCGGCAACAAGGCCGGCAAGTACATGGTCGTCGGCCCCGACTGGACCGGTGAGAAGCCAGCCGGCATCGACAAGGTCTTCCACTCACTCACCCCGTTCAGCCTCGCGGCATTCCGCACCCAGTTGATCGATCCCGCGGATATGCCCAATGTGGAGAAGATCCAGGCTCAGTACAAGGCTGAACCACTGTCGGCATTCCTTGGCCGACCGGCACCGGCTGCGGCTGCGGATCCCGGTTTCCTGCCGGCCACCACGGCCGGAATCAAGACGAACTTCTGGACCTATCTCGGCGCCGCACTTGAATACGTTCCCGAAGCCGCTGAAGACAAGGAAATTCGCACAAAACTGGCCACGATCGGTATCGGTCCCGGCAAGAAATTCGACATCAAGAGCCTGTCACCGGAGCGCCAACAAGCGATGATCGGTGCGATGAAAGCCGGTGACGAGAAGGTCGACACCTATCTGGCCTCTGGCATGACCGACGCCAATGGCTGGCAGCTCGGCTCGTTGCCGGGTGATCGAGACCACTACCACGGCGACTGGGTCATGCGTGCCGGTACCGCCAAGGCGGGTATCTACGGCAACGATGCCACCGAGGCCGTTTATCCACTGGGCCGTCTGGATGTCAACGGTAAAACCATCGATACCAGCAAGCACAATTACACGCTCACCTTCGCCGCTGGCCAGATGCCACCGGTGAACGCGTTCTGGTCGGTAACGATGTACTACGGCAAGTCCCAATTGATGGTCGAAAACCTGATCAACCGCTATCTGGTCAATACGGCGATGGCGTCGCACATGAAGAAGAATGCGGACGGATCGCTGACGATCTATATCCAGAAGGATTCGCCGGGCAAGGACAAGGAGGCAAATTGGTTGCCGGCGCCGAATGACACCGCTTATCTGGTCATGCGCCTGTACTGGCCGAAGCCGGCCACCGAAGCGGTGTCGATCCTTCCGGTTGGCAAAGGCACCTGGAAGCCGCCGGGAATCGTGATCGCCGATTGAAGTGCCTGCCTATCCGCCAATGCTTGAAGCAACGAGGAGTGAATCGAAATGAGAACCCTGTTCCTGTGTACCGCGATGGCGTCCATGTCTGCGCTTGCCCTGCTGCCGATGGCGGCGATGGCCGAAGACGCCATCGTCGTCAATGTCGACAATTTCAACAAGGCCCAAACCGATCATGAATTCGCGGGCACCCTGAAAATGACCGGCGGCATCAACAAGTTTGTTCATAACCGCGCACCGACACCGGTGGACAAGCAGAACGTCATCCGCATGAACCGCGACACGCTCTACAGCATGGCTGTCGTCAACATTTCCAAAGGTGCGATGATCACCCTTCCGGATGCCGGCAAGCGTTACATGTCATTGATGGTCGTCAACAATGACGGCTACGTCAACAAGGTTTTCTACGGCGCTGGCCCGCACAAGCTGACAATGGAACAGTTCGATACACCGTTTGTCTTCGTTGCCGTCCGCACACTCGCCAATCCCGAAGACAAGGCGGACCTGGCAGAAGCGCACAAGCTCCAGGACCAGTTCAAGATCGAAGCCGGCTCCGCGCAAGCTTATGTCACGCCCGATTACGACAAGGCCAGCTACAAGGCGACGCTCGAACCCGTACTCGAACTGGCCAAGGGGCTGAAACGATATACCCGCACGTTCGGCTCCAGGGACGAGGTCGATCCAGTCCATTTCATGATTGGTAGTGCTTCTGCCTGGGGCGGTCTGCCGGACAAGGACGCCCAGTACTACAATGTTCAACCCAACCTGCCAGTCGGCAAGTACGCGCTGACGGTCAAGGATGTTCCGGTCAAGGGATTCTGGTCGATCAGCCTCTACAACGAAAAAGGCTATTTCCAGAAGAACGACCTCCATGCCTACAGCCTCAACAACCTGACCGCAAAGCCGAACAGCGACGGGTCGTACACGATTCGGTTTGGGGGTTGCACGGCAAGCACCGTGAACTGCCTGCCTATCATGCAAGGCTGGAACTACAGCGTGCGCATGTATGAACCGAGCCAGCAGATCGTCGATGGCACATGGGTGTTCCCGGGGCCGCCGAAACTGCGCGGCGATTGATCAATACTTTCTTGCCCTTGTGTTCGCCTCGATGCGCGGCCACACAGCGACGAAAGGTACTAAGGGGCAAAGACGAACCAAGAAGCAGGTAAACATCCGTCGACTTCAAGTAAAAATAGGGGTGTCGGTGACAGTTAGAGTTCTATTCGTCTGGCCCCATCCGGGTCGGACCACCGCAAACCATTGATCTTGGGCGATAAGCCTCTCAAATAGCGGCGTTCTGGAGCCTTAGAAGTGCATTTTTATAGGGTAAATACCCGTTCCAATGATTTCATTTATGCTCTGCCGACCGCCATTCAACACTTTGCATGGTGGCGTGACAGCAACGGACAGAGCGTTCATTCTGCGGGAGCCCGGTGCTGCAAACGCTCTTTCCCAAGATGATAATGTCGAGACAACAATTGCTTAACCTGGTCCGACCCGAGAACTTACAAACTGCCGGCATGAAAGCCCGGTATCAATTAAATCGGGGGAAGATTCCGTCAGGCGTGACGCCAAAGGAAAAGTCACCTCGACTATGAAAAAGATTGTCGTGATCACAGGTGTTGTAGCTATTGGGTGGTATGGAAACTATCTGTACAAACAACATGGTTCAGCTTTCATGCAACAGAACCCGTCAACTGACTCGGTAAAATGCATTACTAAAGATGGTAGCGTTATATATGGGATGGTTCCGTACGGAACTATTTGTGAAAAGACGGAGGCAGTTAAAGGTTCAATATCAGTTGTTCCTAGTGGAACGAATAGTAAAATAGAAGCCAAGTCGCGTTCATCTTCTTATGGTTCTAACAAAAAAAACAATAGTGTTTCAAGGTTCAAATGTGATGGCAGAACATATTGCTCTCAAATGACTTCATGCGAGGAAGCGACGTTTTTTCAAAATAATTGCCCTGGCACAAAAATGGATGGCAATACCGATGGTATACCTTGTGAAAAACAATGGTGTCGTTAATGCTGTTCAACGGAAAAATGGGGTCGGGTTCACATTGCGGTATTTCATACGTCATAGGCGATGCGTTCCCGTTTGCGTGTATTGGCAATCATTTGAACCCTATTCCATTTTTGCGTAAGCTGGTTTTTCAATCCGGCCCGGCCCGGTTAACTGAAATGCCGTGCCTATCAAAGGAGCCTATATTATCGATACGCACACAGCAGCAGCCAGTGACGGCGACCCGGGGGCCACGGTTGTTATTACGCACAGAGTGCGTGAAAGCAATCACGCTGATTACGAAAAATGGCTGGACGAAATTGCGCCGTTTTGCAAAGTCTCGCCCGGCTATCTGGACTGGCACATCGTCCGGCCGATCCCCGGGCTCACCGGGACGTACACGGTCGTCATCCGCTTCGATACGAGGGCGCATGTACAGGAGTGGATGAAGTCTCCGTCACGCAGCCGTCTGATCGAAAAGGTCCAGCCGTTGCTGGTTACCGGCGATGACTTTTTCATCAGCAGCGGCCTGGATTTCTGGTTTACTCCAAGCGGAGCCAAAGCCAGGGTGCCGGTACGCTGGAAGCAGTACCTGGTGACATGGTCGGTCATCTACCCGTTGGTGCTTGGCACACCGCTGGTTGTCGCGCCGGCGCTCCGGCGTCTGGGCATTCCGGACAATCACCTGCTCACCACCCTGGTCGTTACGGGGATCATCGTCTATCTCATGGTCTATATCGTCATGCCCCGCTATACAAAACTGATCCAGCGCTGGCTGTTCACTTGAGCGGGCTCGTGCGCCAGGAAAATAACTCAAACAAAATGCATGATTGCAAGACCCGACCCTCTGCCCGTTATTATTATTGCTTTCCCTCGTGTCTCCGCTTCGGATCTTCTTGGCATTCTTGACGTTCTTGACGTTCTTGGCGTTCTTGGCGTTCTTGGCGTCCTTGGCGTCCTTGGCGGCTAATTATTTTGGGCGATGGGGTCAGGCTTGGCTAACTGCATAAACAACAAGATGACAGGAGTGACAACGGCATGACCAAACTACGCCTGATGTTGTGGATTCTGATCGCATGGCCGCTGCCGGCACTGATCGCGGGCGCGCTGGGCTGGAAAGGCGTCTGGGGCAGCGGCAGTGCCTTTGTGGATTACATTATCCCGATCCCCGTGGCGGGCGGCGTATTGCACATGCCTTCATTTGCACTCAGCACAATTGCGCTTTTCCTTTTGCCGTCCCTCGGCCAAGCAGGAGCCAGCCGCTTGCGCGCACTGATACTTGGAGTGGGAATGGCCGGCGTGTTGTGGCTGCTGAAACTGCCGGACATCTCTGCTGGCGCTGCAAACCGGATCCACTCACTTCGGCAGTCTGTGGCAGGCCAATCCGCTCGGTCTGTTCCTGGTTTCCGACGCCCTGGTCGCCCTGGTCTTCAGCGCATGGGCGCCGCAGCGACCGCTGTTGAACCTTAAAGTGGCGACGTTGATACTGGTGCTGCTGCCATGCACCCTGCCCCCGGTCATGGCATGGCCCCGTTCCGCATCCGAGGAGCCGTTCAGACTTGGCGGTAGCAACTATGGCGCAACGCGCGGCGACGAGTCGGCCATGGTGTTCACGCGACTGCCGGTCGACGCACCCGACTTCCGGGCGCGCGCCGAAGCCTGGGTCGCACCCAGGCATCCGCGCTTCAGCGTCAACGTCGAAGACATGGCGATCATGTTTACGCGCAGCCTGGACGCGGCAAAGCGCTTCGATCCTGCGCAGGCGGCCATCACGCTGTGTCTTTACGAAGACGGCACGCCACCGGTCTGGCTGCCGGGAGCCGGCGATTGTTTCAGTGACCACCAGAGCTTCAGCGAACGCCTCAATCAGGCGGTGACCGAACGTCCCAAAGACGAACACCCGGATTTGCGGCATTACTTCGGCGCCCGCAAAGCGTGCGCGGGCGTGACGCCGCCGCCGACCAATACTGGGCCCCGGACGGAAATTGCCAGCGCGCAGTTCTGCGGTTCTCTGGAGCGCACGAGAGAGAAACTGCTGCAAAAATTTCCGAATGAACTGCAGTTGGAGAAAAAATAGGGTCAGGTCCACATTTCATATGGACGATTCTTCAACCGTAAGAGCGCATATCGAGACGGCATTTTCCGCTGTCGAATTTCCCGGCGACTGGTGTCTGATCAACAGCCGCGAAGGGAATGAGCCGTTTCTCCTGGAGCAAGAGTTCAAGAGCAAGGACGACTGGCGGTCTTTGGACGCGTCGTTCATTGATCAGGCACCAGACGGTTATGGAACAGCCTTGAGTTTTTTCTCCGACGAGGCTTTCCACTTCTATTTGCCGGCGTACCTGCTGGCCGATATCGACGGCCGCCTGATGCAAGCGGATCCGGTTTTCCATCTTACTCACGGCCTGGACCGCGCTTCCCGCGACGAGAAGATCAACCCCCTGCGCTATGGTGAAAGAACATGGTTCGAGCACGCCCGGCACAAATTCGCCATGTTTAATAGCCAGGAACGCGCCGCAATTGCCAGTTACTTGAGATTCAAGCGCAAGACTGCCGCAGCGACCGACTTTGAAATGGCGCGCATCGATGATGCCCTGAGCTATTGGGCGTGCGAAGAATAAACAGCTCCAGAGAGGTCAGGTTAGCCATGCTCTGCCCGTCCTGCAATCACAAATTCGGATTCTTCAGGTCATTGCTGATCATGAACCCGTTCAGGATCAAGTGCCCGTCGTGCAGCGCTGTGCTGACGATGGGACGCCGGGGTGCGCTCTTTCTGACCGTTGGCTTTATATTGGGATTTGCGCTGGGCGGAGTCGCGATGTACATGGAGGAATATCGATCCTGGAATACGCCCGACATCGTCCTCTGGTTTCTTGTTGCTTTTCCAACGGTCATCGGGGTATATGAATGGCTGGGCTGGCATTACGCCAAACTTGCGGCCCGCAGATGATGGAGAGTTGCCAGATTCCTGCGAAAGCGCATATCTTGGCGGCATATCGAGTTGGTTATCCCTTACTTAACCGGCGTGAATCATGAAAAAAACCAAGCACCATTCGCGTTTTAAAAGATTTTTCCAGGATGTCTCGGCACACACGCCCTTTACAACGATGGTGCTGCTGCTGATTGTGCTGTGGCTGATATTTTCTGGCGGCGTGTACCTGGCCGAGCGCGGCATTGCAGGAACATCCATCGATTCGTATGGAAAGGCGTTATATTGGGGCGTGGCCGCATTCTCCACGGCAGGCATTGCGGATACGCCTACATCCGGCATTGCCCTGCTGATCGGGGGCCTGTGGATAGTCATTGGCTCAGCGTTGTTTTTCGGGACCATCGTTGCAACGATTACAACCTATTTTATGCGGCCGCTGCAGCGTCCGCATAAAAAGATCATCGATACGATAGAGCATAACCTTGAACAGCTCAATGAGCTGACGCTAGATGAGCTCGATTTGTTGAAGGCAACCGTTGACACGCTGATCACGCATGTCGAGCGCCTGAAGGAAATTCAAGCAAGATAGTCAAATTCCAATAATGCGGGGACTAAAGGGTCAGGTTGAGCTGCACCTGCATCCGTGGACACCGAATTGGAGGACAGAATCGAATTGGGGTTCCAAAAACCACAAGGTGACACGAATATGCTTGCTTCGCACAACCGTTACAAATATTCCGGCATCGACATGCGCCCGAAGTACCAGTGGCCAGGAGGCAAGTCGCTCGCGTTTTATGTGGCGCTGAACGCCGAGCATTTTCCGTTCGGCGCGCCGGGCGGCATCGATCTCGACCGGGAGACCAAACCGTGGAGCCAGCGCAGCTGGCTGTGGCGCGAGTACGGCAACCGGGTCGGCGGCTGGCGGCTGGCCGAGCTGTTCGACGACCTGGCGCTCAATGTCGGCTTGATCGTCAATGCGGAGAGCTACGAGCACTGCCCGGATCTGGTGGCCCGCTTCCGCGAGCGCGGCGACGAGTTGATCGGCCACGGCATCTCCAACGGCACCGAACGGCCGATCGACATGGACGAAGCGACCGAGCGCCGGATGGTGCGTGACGTGACGGCCGCAATGCAGGCATCTGATGGCGTAAAGCCGGCGGGCTGGCTTTCTCCTTATCTCACTCCCAGCCTTGTCACGACCGACCTGCTCGTGGAGAACGGCTACGAGTACGTCCTTGACTGGGGCACATGCGATGAGCAACCGTTCTGGGTAAAGGGCGGCGGAGGACAAATTCTTTCCATGCCATACCCGATCGAGCTCAACGACCAGCCGGCCATCGTGGGCCGGAGGCACACGGCGTCCGAATACGCCGATATGCTGGTCGACCAGTTTGACGAGATGCTGCGCCGTTCCGAGGACACCCCGCTCGTGCTCGGACTGTCGCTCCACACCTTTATCGTCGGCCAGCCCTTTCGCATCGTGCACCTGCGTCGTGCGCTCGAGCATATGCTCGCCCATCGCGACCGCCTGTGGACGACAGTGCCGCGCGAGATTTCCCGCTTCTACCGCACGCTGCCCGCCGAGGTACAACTGCAGCCGGAGTAACTGCCGGGATCAGGATGGCATTCGGCTGGTCCAATGTAACTATTTGATAACATTACTGTATTATTGATATTGGCAGCAGTTTTCAACCTTAAACCGTTATTTTCGGGCTCGAAATGGGCCGTCTAAGATAGGGAAATCGAAAATGATCCACGTCATCGCCATCATCACCACCAAGCATGGCAAGCGCGACGAAGTCCTGCGGCACTTCCGCGCCATCGTGCCCGCCGTGAGGGCGGAGCAAGGTTGCATCGAGTACGGGCCCGCGGTCGATGCCGATTCCGCGCCGCCGTTTCAGACGAAATGTGGTCCCGACACTTTCCTCGTCATAGAGAAGTGGGAATCGATGGAAGCGCTCAACGCGCATGCCGCCGCGCCGCACATGAAGGAATACGGTGCAAAGACCAAGGACCTGGTCGCCAGCCGCCAGATCGTGGTTTTTCGCGATCAGGGCAAGCGACTCGGTTTCCTTGAAGTTGATGCCGTTCTTGTTCAGCACCACCGTAGCATGATCGAGATCGATATAGAGTTTTTTCGCAAATGATTTTATGGTCAGCAGTTCGGCATGCCCCATGGGCGGCTCATGGTCCTTGTCGACTATCCACATGTTCTTGGCGGCGCTGTTCAGGGCGAGCACAGAATTCAGCGGCGTGACCTGGCATAATCGCCCCGAAAACGAAAAACAGTGTCAGGACGGCCGAGAGCGCCAGCTCCTTTTTCAGGAACAACCCCGATTCCCGCTTGCTGGTGAAGTAATTGACCAGCGTCCGCCAGTTGCACCAGATGTGATAGGCGCCGGCGAGCAGAAACATCAGGCTGGTGGTGATATGGATGTTGCCCCAGTCGTGCTTGGTCAGCCCGAGCATGCGCCAGTCCGTCCACTCGGCTATCCTGCCCTGGGGCACGATGAACAGCAGCACCCCGGAAAGCGACATGACGGCAAAGCTGAAGGTCGTGAGCAGAGAGGCAAGGCCTTTTTTATGCAGCCCGGTGTCAGTCATTTTATTCCCCTGGTTTGAATGAACGGTTCCATTAAAGCAATAAATTGTTACCGGACTATTTCGTGAAAGCGATTTTTGGCATCACAGCCTTGCGTTGAGGAGGTTTGAAATGACTGCGATACTTTAATTTTTTTCGAAAGTGCGGTTTTTTTTTGCTTTCCGCACCGGTCGAATCATGAGATTTTAATTTCCTTCAACGTAAAATCCGTCAAGCGCTGCCCATTTCCGCTAAAATTGCAGCGACAACCGAGGAAAATGCTTAAAGGAGCGTTCAGATGGCTGCGACTGATATCACCGGAAGGCTGGCGCGGTATATGGTGGAAGCGCGGGAGCGAAAGCTCGCGCCGGACGTGGCGCGGGAAGCCAGGCACCGCATCCTCGACGCGCTGGCCGCGATGGTGTCGGGCGCGCATCTCAAACCCGGCGAAATGGCGATCAAGTACGCTCGGGCGCAAGGCGGCGTTGCAGAATCCACCGTCCTCACCACCGACATCAGGACCACCGCAGTCAACGCCGCGCTGGCCAATGCCATGTTCGGTCACGCCGACGAGACCGATGATTTCCATCCGGCGACGAAAGCCCATCCCGGCTGTTCGGTCGTGCCCGCGGCGCTGGCGATGGCCGAGCGCGAAGGCAGCTCGGGTGTGGAACTGCTCAACGCGGTCACGCTCGGCTACGACCTGTGCTGCCGCTTTCTGATGGCGCTCAACGCGGACCTGGTGCGCGCGACGCACCGCAGCGCCGAAGGCACCAGCTCCACCATGGGCAGCGTGGGCGCCGCGGCTGCCCTGGCGCGGCTCGATGAAAAGGGCATGCGCCACGCACTGTCCTACGCGGCCCAGCAGGTTTCCGGCATATGGAGCTGGGTCCGCGACGCCGAGCACGTCGAGAAAGCGTTTGATTTTTCCGGCATGGGCGCGCGCAACGGCGTGACCGCGGCGATCATGGCGCAGATGGGATTTTCCGGCGTGTGGGACGTGTTCGACGGCGAGCACAACGCGATCATCGCCCTGTCCACCGACCCGAAACCGGAGGAAATGGTGGCGGGACTGGGCAGCCGCTATTTCATCACCGAAACCGCCATCAAGCCCTACTCCGTCGGCTATCCGATCCAGGCCCCGCTCGATGCGTTCCTCATACTGCACCGCGAGCACGGGCTCACCGTGGACAACGTGGAGCGCATCGTCGTAAGGCTCCCGGAGGACGGCGCCCGCGTGGTCAACGACCGCTCCATGCCAGACATCAACTGCCAGAACGTCATCGCGGTCGCGCTGGTGACCGGCACCGTCTCGTTCGAGGACAGCCATTCCTACGAGAAAATGAAGGACCCGACAGTGCGCGCCGTGAAAGCGCGCGTGGAACTGATTGCCGATAAAGCGTTGATGGATCCCGCCGCGCCGCGCAGCGGCCGCGTGGACGTGACGCTCAAGGATGGCCGCACCGTCAGCCACTTCACGCGCCACGCCCCAGGCACCAAGGAAAATCCGATGGACACCGAGAGCGTGAACGCCAAGGCGCGGTTGCTGATGACCCCGGTGCTGGGCGCCAAGCCGACAGAGGAAATCATCCGGCAGGTGAACGACCTGGAAAAACTGGCCAATGTGCGCGAGCTGCAGCCTTTCCTGGCGCGCAAGGGCCATTAGCCGGCGCGCATGCAATCAGGCTCCACTATGAAACCGGGGTGGCGGCACGCCGTCCTGGCGGTCCTCGTTCTGGGGTCGCTGTTTTGGGTATTGAGTCTGGCGCCGATTGCACAGGATCTCGCATACCACGCATTCGTCGACACCCGAGAATTCGCCGGCATTCCCAATTTCTTAGACATCATCTCCAACCTGCCGTTTCTGCTCGTCGGCGTGCTGGGCCTGAGTTTTTGCCTGCGTGCGGAACCGGGACCCGTCCGCCGCGCCTGGATCGTGCTGTTTACCGGAATCGCATCCGTGAGCATCGGATCAGCCTGGTATCACTGGCATCCCACGAACGAATCTCTGGTCTGGGACCGGCTGCCGATGACGATCGCCTTCATGGGGCTGCTCGTGGCACTGCTTGGCGAGTACGTGAGCAAGCGGCTGGCCGCCGTCCTGCTGGTGCCTGCAATTTTGCTCGGCATGGCCTCCGTGCTGTACTGGAACTGGACCGATGACCTGCGGCCCTATATCTGGGTGCAGCTTATCCCGTTGCTGACCTTGCCGGCGGTGATGATCCTGTTCCGGAACGGCTACACGCATCAATGGCTGCTGCTGGTCGCACTCGGTTGGTACGTACTTGCCAAAGCGGCGGAACTGAATGATCTGGCGATATACAACGGCACTCAGGGGATAGTCAGCGGACACACCCTCAAGCATCTGCTGGCGGCTGCCGCGTGTTACTGTATTCTCCTGATGCTGCAAAGAAGGAAATCTGCGCCCGGCTGAGGCCGCACAAACCGGGCCGATCGAATTCAATTTAACCAGGCGTTGTGGCGTGCAGAGATCGCCGCCGCGGCGCCGCCACTCAATTTAATTATTGCATTAAGAAGACCAGAATATGTACCGGAAAATTTTAAGATTTTGGTTTGAAGAAATCAATCAATCCCAATGGTGGGCGAAGGATCAAAAATTGGATGAATTAATAATAAAAAGATTCTCAGACATTCATTCCAAGGCGACTCGCTGCGAGCTCTTTGAGTGGAGAGAAAACCCTCAGGGCAGATTGGCTGAAATTATCGTATTGGATCAGTTTTCAAGAAACATGTTCAGAGGGTCGCCACGATCTTTCGCTTGTGATTCACTGGCCCTGGCTTTATCACAAGAAGCAGTTGCGGCTGGAGCAGATGAGGCATTAAATCCGACAGAGCGAAGTTTCCTCTATTTGCCATTTATGCACAGTGAATCTTTAAAGATACATGCACTTGCTGAAACTCTTTACCAAAAGCTTGGAATCCAAAGTAATCTTGATTTCGAGGTGAAGCACAAACAAATCATCGAGAAGTTTGGCCGGTATCCTCATAGAAATGATATTTTAGGCAGAACGTCTACCGAAGATGAGATCGTATTTTTAACACAACCAGGATCCGGTTTTTGATGAGCATCAACATGCATATAACCATGCATCTCGTTTAATTTTTTTCCATCTCGCACTCATGTTTTTGACCTATCCGTTTCACTCTGCCATGGTATAAATATATCAATAAATACAATGGCTTGATACCATTCTGCTAGCCAGACCACCGGCCGTCGCTAACATTACGCAGCTTCACGCATAGCTAACCACCTCATGCTCCTCTACTGGCTTGAACTCTTCGGCGTCGCGGTGTTCGCGATCAGCGGCGCGCTGGTCGCCGCGCGCAAGAAGATGGATCCGTTCGGCATCATCGTCATCGCCGTGGTCACCGCCATCGGCGGCGGCACGCTGCGCGACGTGCTGCTCTCCCGCCACCCTATATTCTGGCTCGAGAACACTGCATATCTCGTCGTGATCATCGCGGCGGCGGTGTTCACGATGATCTACACCCGCCACCGGACCGCGCCGATGAAGGCCTTGTTGATCGCGGACGCATTCGGCCTCGCGCTGTTTACGGTGAGCGGCGCCCAGATCGCCGAGCAGCAGGCGCTGTCGGGACTCATAGTCGTGCTGATGGCGGCGATCACGGGCACCGCCGGCGGCATGCTGCGCGACATACTGTGCGCCGAGGTTCCGCTGATCCTGAGGCACGAAATCTACGCCACCACCTCGCTTGCGGGCGCCGCTGTTTATGTCGCCGGCAAGCACTGGGAGTTCGATACCACCGCCGTCGCCCTGACCGCCATGATCACTGTCTTCGCGCTGCGCATGGCGGCGATTTTCCTGAACTGGCACCAGCCGCGTTTCGATCACGACGACAAATCTTCGGACTAGGCCCTGTTTAATTTTTGAATGCAATAGACAGGATTTACAGGATTCGGCAGGATTTACAAGACTGAAACTGAACGGGTATTTCGGGAACGAATGGTAAGTAATCCTGTGTATCCTGAAACAATCTTGTTAATCCTGTCCATTATTTAAGATTGCCGAAAGGCCGGCTGCCTTCCGCTATAATCCCGCCTCTGTCTTTTAATTCGACTTAAATCAGATGCATCTCATCATCCAGGGCGGCGACGTTGAAACGACGGACCTGAAGCAACTCGCCAAGCTCGCCGGCAGCAGCGGCATCGAGCAAATCTCGCCCAATGTGTTCAGGCTGGCCCATGCCTCCCCCGCTGCCGGCATTGCGGAAATCTGCTCGCAGTCCCGGCTCGACCATGCGTTTGTTCCCGAAAAGCGACGGCTGGCCGATATCAGACTGCTGGTAATGGACATGGACTCGACGCTGATCACGATCGAGACCATCGACGAACTCGCCGACATGATCGGCCTGAAACCCGAGGTCGCGACGATCACGGCGCAGGCGATGCGCGGCGAGATCGAGTACGACGAAAGCCTCAGGCGACGATTGGCGCTGCTCAAAGGGGAGAACGAAAGCGCGCTGACCCGGGTCTATGACGAACGGCTCAAGCTGAGCCCCGGCGCGGAACGGCTGCTTGCCCAGGCAAAAAGCCACGGCATCAAAACCTTGCTGGTCTCGGGCGGGTTCACCCATGTCACCGACCGCCTGAAAACGCGGCTTGGCCTCGATTTCACTTATTCCAACACACTGGAAATCAAGGATGGCAGGTTGACGGGGGAAATAGTCGGGCGCACCGTCAACGCCGAAGCCAAGCGCGACGAACTGCTGCGCGTGCGCTCTGAGCTTGGAGTCGAGGGTGAACAGATCATCGGGGTGGGCGATGGCGCCAACGATCTGAAGTTCCTTGCCGAGTGCGGCGTGAGCATCGCCTACCGCGCCAAGCCCATTGTACGCGAACAAACCACGCACGCGATCAACTACGTCGGGCTTGATGGGATCCTGAATCTATTCAACTGACAGAAGATAGTTTCAAGTTTCAAGTTTCAAGTTTCAAGTTTCAAGTTTCAAGTTTCAAGTTTCAAGTTTCAAGTTTCAAGTTTCAAGGTTTGACTTGAAGTTACTCCTCGCTCCTTACCCTTCACTCTTAACTTATTTCAGTCCCAGCGATCGTCCTTCACCTGGATCTCTCCAGCCTGGACGCGCACCGGAAATATCGTGGCCGGATCGTAGGCCGGCGGCGTCAGGGCTTTCCCGGTGCGGATGCAAAAAGCCGAGCCGTGGCGCGGACACATGATCTGGTCGCCTTCCATCCAGCCGCCGGTCAGTTTCCCGCCATCGTGGGAGCACACGTCCTCGACCGCGAAATACTCGTCCTTGTAATTGATTACTATGATCTGGGCGCCATCAACGTCAGCCACGAGCCACTTGCCCGGCACAATCTCGCCCACTTTTGCTACAGTTGTCCATTCAGCCATGTTTAGAGTCGCTAATGTAGAAAAAAACGATTAGCCGCCAAGGCCGCCAAGCATTCTTTTTAATACTCCCTTGAGGGGTACGCCAAGGAAAGGCAATTAAAATATATATTAATATAAAAACCGATGCGCATCATTTCTATAGAGTTGTTCTCAGGCAATCGCCACTCGCACCATTGCCTTTAAATTTATTCTGTTGGTTTCTTGGCGTTCTTGGCGGCCTTGGCGGCTATATATTGCTCTTGAACTTTTAAACCGCAACAACTTCTATATCAGGCTCGATCTGCCGCACCAGGTTCTCGATGCCCGCCAGGGTACCAGAAATCGAACTCGGGCAACTCCCGCACGCACCCTGGTAATGCACGCTCAGCAGGTTGCCTTCCAGCCCGATCACGTACAGGTCGCCGCCGTCGCCCTGCAGGTACGGCCGCACCTGCTCGTCGAGGATGTCGTTGATCTTCGCCAGCCGCGCCTTGTCAGTCTCGCTCAGGTTCTCGGTGCTCTGCGCGGCGGTGCTCTGCGCCGCCATCTTCTCGGAGTGCGCGTCGGCCGCGGGCGCATCGCGGATCGGCGCCGCGAGCTTGCGCATCAGTTCCTGCCAGTCCGCCCCGCCGTCCTGCGTGACCGTGATCCAGTGATCGACATAGAACACGTTGGTCACGTGGTCGATGCCGAACAAAGTGCTCGCCAACGGGTCGTCATGCGCCGCCTCGGCATTGTCGTAAGACCGCGTAATGCCCCAGGTCAGCGGCTCCCGCAGGATGAACTTCATCGCATTGGGGTTAGGGGTGGGTTCGATTTCAGCTATTTTCGGCATATAAATTCAATTTACCGCCAAGGCCGCCAAGCACGCCAAGCACGCCAAGAAAAACGAAACATAGTAACTATGATTCTTAACGAGACTCGTCGAATTCAGGCGAAGACTTTGATCGTGATTAATCATTAGTAACAACAATAAACGTAAATATCATGAATTTTTCTTGGCGTGCTTGGCGGCCTTGGCGGCTCATATGGGGTTTCATTTATCAAGCATCGCCGATCGGCGCATGCATCGGATCGGCATCCGCCTCCGTCGATGTACTTTCCTGGGCATTAAACGCGGCGTGCAGCGTGTGCCACGGCAGGATCGCGCACTTCACCCGCGTCGGCAGGTCGCGCACGCCCGCGAACACAGTCAGCCGGCCCAAATGATGCGGCGCGCCCGGATCGAGCTTGCCGGTGGCCATGTCGCGGAATTCCTGCACCATCTGCTCGGCATCGGCGCGGGTCTTGCCCTTGACCACCGTCGTCATCATCGACGCCGAGGCTTTGCAGATCGCGCACGACTCGCCTTCGAAGCTGATGCTCTCGATCGCGTCGTCCTTCAATTTCACCGCGAGGTGGATGTGGTCGCCGCATAACGGATTCAGCCCCTCGGCCTTGTGAGTGGCATCGGCGAGCGCGCCCCAGTTGCGCGGCTTCTTGTTATGATCAAGGATAACTTCCTGATAAAGTTGTTTAGAAACAGACATTTACAAAAACACCTTTTGCACATTGCGGATCGAGGCCACCAGCACATCGACTTCGGCCATGGTGTTGTAAAACGCAAACGAGGCGCGCGACGTGGCCGGTATGCCGAAGCGCTGCATCACCGGCTGCGCGCAATGGTGCCCGGTGCGGATCGCGACCCCATCTTCGTTGAGCAGCGTGCCGACGTCGTGCGGATGCACGCCATCGACCACGAATGACAGTACCGCCGCCTTTTTTTCCGCGGTGCCGATGATGCGCACACCCTGCAGCCGGTGCACCTGGTCGGTCGCGTAATCGAGCAGATCGGTTTCATGCTCGGCGATACGGTCCATGCCGACGCCATTCAGATAATCGATGGCCGCGCCCAGCGTGATCGCCGCGGCGATCGGCGGCGTGCCGGCCTCGAACTTGGCCGGTATCGGCGCGTAAGTCGTCTTTTCGAAAGTGACTGACAGGATCATGTCGCCACCGCCCTTGTACGGCTGCATGCGTTCGAGCACGTCCGCTTTGCCATAGAGCACGCCGATGCCGGTCGGGCCGCACATCTTGTGACCGGAAAACGCATAGAAATCGCAATCGAGGTCCTGGACATCGATGCTCATGTGCGGCGCGGCCTGCGCGCCGTCCACCAGCACCGGCACGCCGTGACTGTGTGCGGTGGCAATCATGTCCTTGACCGGATTGATGGTGCCGAGCGCGTTCGACACATGCATGACGCCGACGAATCTGGTGCGGCTGTTAAACAGCTTGCGGTATTCGTCGATCAGCAGCTCGCCGCGGTCGTTGATCGGCACCACGCGAATTTTCGCGCCCTTCTCCTCGGCCAGCATCTGCCACGGCACGATGTTCGAATGGTGCTCGAGCGTGGTGAGGATGATCTCATCGTCCCGGCCTATGAATTTTCGGCCGTAGCCGTGCATCACCAGGTTGATGGCCTCGGTGGTACCGCTGGTGAACACGATCTCGCGGTCTTCCTTCGCATTGACGAAGGCCTGCACCTTGCGGCGTGCCACCTCGTATTCGGCCGTGGCGGTCTCAGATAAATAATGCACCGCGCGATGAATGTTGGCGTGCTGGGCAGTCTGGTAAGTCACCCAGCGGTCTATGACCTGTTGCGGCATCTGGCTCGACGCCGCATTGTCCACAAACACCAGCGGATGATCGTTGACCCGGAGTTTCAATATGGGGAAGTCGGCGCGTATGCGCTCGACATCCAGTGCCGGCGCGGACGCCGGCTGCACCGTGGATCGCAGAACGTTCATGCTGCGCTCTTCTCCCCGGGTTCCAGTGCCTGCGTCTGTTCGAGCACGGTTTTTTCCAACTGCGCGACCAGCGACGGCACGGGTATCCGGTCTATCAGTTCGGCGCCAAACGCGTAAGTCAGCAGGTTGCGCGCGGTTTGATCAGGCAGGCCGCGGCTTTTGAGATAGAACAACTGCTCGGCATCGAGTTGCCCGACGGTGGCGCCGTGTGCGCATTTGACGTCGTCGGCGAAGATTTCGAGCTGCGGCTTGGTATCGACATGCGCCCTGCCCGACAGCAGCAGGTTGCGGCTTTGCTGCGCCGAATCGGTGAGCTGCGCGCCCTCAGCGACATAGACCTTGCCGTTGAACACCGCATGCGCCCCGCCGCCGACGATCGTCTTGTGCACCTGCTCGCTGCGGCCGTTGGGCCGGTGGTGCGCCATCAGCGTTTGCGTGTCGGCAAGCTGGCGGCCGGAGATCAACGCCAGCCCGTCTATTTTCATCTCGGCGCCTTCACCATTTTGCAGCACATCCAGGCCGTAGCGCGAGATGCGCGCGCCCAGCGTCACTGCGTTGGCGATGTAGGCTGCATCTTTTTCCAGCTTCACCGTGCACTGGGCGATGTGAAACGCCGCCAAGCTCTCGCGCTGCAGCCTGACGTGGCGCACGCGCGCGGCATCGGCGGCCACGATTTCGGTGACGGCATTGGTCAGGTAGGCGCCGTCCGTGAGGCTCACGTAGTCTTCGATCACGGTGCACGTGCTGCCGCTTTCAGCAACAATCAGGCAGCGCGGATAAGCCGCGATTTCCGTTTGCGTCACGACATGCAGCACGTGGATCGGCGCGGCGCAGGACTGGTTTTTTGCGACGTGGACCAGCACTCCATCGCGCAGGTATGCGGTATTGAGTGCGGTGAAGACGTTGTTCTCGAATGTTGCATGGCACGCCAGATGCCGTTCCAGCAGCGCATCCTTGTCCCGGGCTGCGGCGGCAAGCGTGGTAACTTGCACCCCGGCAGGAAAATTCCCGACTGCCGACAGGTCCGGCGCGTAGATGCCATCGACGAACACCAGCCGGCACTGCGCTTCGGGCACGACAAAACGAGCGATGTCCTTTCCTGTCAGTGGCGTGATACTGCTCGCCGGCTGAAAATGAATTTTGGTCAGCGGGGTAATGTCGGTGAAGCGCCATTCCTCGTCACGCGTGGTCGGCACCGTCAGCGCGTTGGCGCGCTCCAGCGCCTGCGCGCGGCGCGCATTGAGCCAGCCCGCGGGGCTCTGCGGCAGATCATTGCTGCCGCGGGCGAGCGCCTCGATATAGGGATGGGTAGCCGTGGCCATCATGCCGCAATTTTCCCTTTGCGGTGTTCATCGACGACCCAGTCGTAGCCGCGCGTCTCGAGTTCGAGCGCCAGCTCCTTGCCGCCGGTCTTGATGATGCGGCCGCTATCCATCACGTGCACGTAGTCGGGCACGATGTAATTGAGCAGGCGCTGGTAGTGGGTAACCAGCACCACGGCGTTGTCGGGCGTGAGCAGCGCGTTGACCCCGCCCGCGACGACCCGCAGCGCGTCGATGTCGAGTCCGGAATCGGTCTCGTCGAGCACCGCGAGCTTCGGATCGAGGATCGCCATCTGCAGGATCTCGTTGCGTTTTTTCTCGCCGCCCGAAAAACCGTCGTTGATGCTGCGGTCGAGGAAGCCCGGATCCATTTCCAGCAGCTTCATTTTTTCTCGCACGTAATCATCGAATTCGAGCGGATCGAGCTCGTCGCGTCCGCGCGCGCCCTGCACCGTGTTGTAGGCAAGCCGCAGGAATGCGCTGTTCGACACGCCGGGAATCTCGACCGGGTACTGAAAGCCGAGGAAGATGCCGGCGCGCGCGCGCTCTTCGGGCGCCAGCGCCAGCAGGTCCTTGCCTTCATACAGCACTTCGCCGCTTGTCACGGTGTAGGCGGGATGGCCGGCCAGCGCTTTTGCAAACGTGCTCTTGCCCGAGCCGTTGGGGCCCATGATGGCGTGCACTTCGCCGGCGCGCACCGTCAGGTTGAACCCCTTGAGGATCTCTATCCCCGCGACCGTTGCCTTCAGGTCGCGCACTTCGATTATGTTTTTTGAATTTGCGTTGATCATCCCACACTGCCTTCGAGTTTGAGGCCGAGGAGCTGGGTCGCTTCGACCGCGAACTCCATCGGCAGTTGCCGGAACACTTCCTTGCAGAAGCCGTTGATTATCATCGACACCGCTTCCTCGGTGGCTATGCCGCGCTGCTGAAAATAAAACAGCTGGTCTTCGCCTATCCGCGAGGTCGTCGCCTCGTGCTCGACCTTGGCGGTGTTGTTGTTCACCTGGATGTAGGGGAAGGTGTTGGCGCCGCATGCCGCGCCAATCAGCATCGAGTCGCACTGCGAGTAATTGCGCGCGCCGTCGGCCCTGGGGCTGATTTTCACCAGGCCGCGGTAACTGTTGTTGGAGCGGCCGGCGGAGATGCCTTTGCTGATGATGGTGCTGCGGGTGTTTTTCCCGATGTGCACCATCTTGGTCCCGGTGTCGGCCTGCTGGCGGTGGTTGGTCAGCGCCACCGAATAAAATTCGCCTATCGAATTGTCGCCGAGCAGAATGCACGACGGGTATTTCCAGGTGATCGCCGATCCGGTCTCGACCTGGGTCCACGATATTTTGGAGTTGGCGCCCTTTGCACAGGCCGCGCTTGGTCACGAAATTGTAGATCCCGCCCTTGCCGTTCTCGTCGCCCGCGTACCAGTTCTGCACCGTCGAGTACTTGATGTCGGCGCGCTCGAGCGCCACCAGTTCCACCACCGCCGCATGCAGCTGGTTGGTGTCGAACTTGGGCGCGGTGCAACCTTCGAGATAGGACACCGAGGCGCCGTCTTCGGCGATGATCAGCGTGCGCTCGAACTGTCCCGATTCCTGGGTATTGATGCGGAAATACGTCGACAGCTCCATCGGGCATTTGACGCCCTTGGGAATAAAGCAGAACGAGCCGTCGGTGAACACCGCGGAGTTGAGCGCGGCGTAGAAGTTGTCGCCCGCCGGCACCACGCTGCCCATGTATTTGCTTCACCAGTTCGGGATGCTCGCGCACCGCTTCGGAGATCGAACAGAAAATGATGCCGACGTCCGCCAGTTTCTGCTTGTAGGTGGTTGCCACCGATACCGAGTCGAAGATCACGTCGACCGCGACCCCGGCGAGCGCCGCGCGCTCGTTCATCGGCACACCGAGCTTCTCGAAGGTGCGCAGCAGCTCGGGATCGACCTCGTCCATGCTTTTCAACTTCTTCGGCTTCGGCGCCGAGAAATAAATGATGTTCTGGAAATCGATCTTCGGGTAATGGACGTTGGCCCAGGCGGGCTCGGTCATCGTCAGCCAGTGGCGATAGGCTTTCAGGCGGAACTCGAGCAGCCAGTCCGGCTCGTTCTTCTTGGCCGAAATCATGCGGATCGTGTCTTCGCTCAGTCCCTTGGGCGCGGATTCCGACTCGATGTCGGTGACGAACCCGTGCTTGTAGGGCTGATTGACCAGCTTGTCCAGTGCTGTTGTATTGCTCATTGCATTAAATCCAATTCAAAATCATTTAGCCGCCAAGGCCGCCAAGAACGCCAAGGAAGATCAAGATAAAATAATCAACATTCATTCCCATCATGCTTTTCAGTGTTTCTCGCGAGTTACCGTATGCCTTACTGCTTCTAAATTCATTCTGTTTTTCTTGGCGGCTAATCAGGCTTTTTCCTTAACGCTGAAACTCTCGCCACAACCGCACGTCGCATCGACATTCGGGTTTTCGATCTTGAACGCTTCTTTCAGGCCTTCCTTGCGGAAATCCAGCACCGAGCCGTCCATCGTGGCGAGGCTTTCGGCGTCTATCACCAGTTTCGCGTCGTGTGCCTCGAACGTGGCATCGTCGGGGCGGACCTCGTCTGCGTAGTCAAACACATAAGCCCAGCCCGAACACCCGACTTTCTTGATGCCGAGCCGCAGGCCCACACCGCTGCCGCGCTTGGTCAGCGCTTTCCTGATCTGGTTGGCCGCGCTTTCAGTCAATTGAATTGCCATGACATCACCCCAAAATATAGCCACAGAGATCACGCAGAGGTCACAGCAGATAAAACACACACAGAAAAACGGTTCAGTCCTTCTCTGTGTTCTCTGTGTTCCTCTGTGGCAAATCCTCGTTAAACTGCAATCGCCGTCAAACCCCGCAAGCGCTGCGCCACACCGGCCAGCGCACCCAGAAATCCATCCACCTGTTCCACCGTGTTGTCTGCACCCAGCGCTGAAACGCACCGCACCGCGTGCAAGTTCCGGCGCCACGCCCATCGCCAGCAGCGTTGCGGAAGGCTCGGTGCTCGTGCTCGAACAGGCGGCGCCGGCAGCCACCGCATAACCGGCTTTGTCGAGTTCGATCACCAGCGCTTCGCCGTCTATGCCCTTGAAGGCAAAGTAGGACGTGTTCGGGATGCGCGTGGCCTTGGCACCAAAAATCACCGCGCCCATTTCCCTGATTCCACGCTCCAGCCTCTCGCGCATGGCGGCGAGCCGGGGCGCCAGTTCGCTCATGCGCGCCGCCGCCAGTTCGCACGCCGCGCCAAAGCCGACAATCGCCGGCACGTTCTCGGTGCCCGAGCGCAGGTCGCGTTCCTGGCCACCGCCGCTGATGAGGGATCGCAGATCCAGCCGCTTGTCCACGACCAGCGCACCGGCGCCCTTGGGCCCATAGACCTTGTGCGCCGAGAGCGTCATGGCATGCACGTTGAGCGCATTGAAATCGACGGCAATTTTTCCCAGCGCCTGCACCGCGTCGGTATGCATCAGGGCGCCGGCTGCTCGCGCCCGTTCGCCCACAGCGGCCACGTCCTGGATGACACCGGTCTCGTTATTGGCCCGCATCACGGACACCAGACCGGTCGGCTCACGCAGCGCAGCTTCGACATCTGCAAGATTCACAGTGCCATCGCGCGTCACTGCCAGCTTTCTCAGCTTCCAGCCCGCTCGAACCAGATCCTGCGCCGGCTGGGCCACGCACGGGTGTTCGATCGCGCTCACGGCAATCTGGCACGGTGTCAGGTATGACGCCGCGCCCTTGATGAACAGGTTGTTCGCCTCGGTGCCGCCACTGGTGAAGATGACCTGAGCCGGTTGCACGCCCGTCAGCGCGGAAACCTGCTCGCGCGCCCGATCTACCGCCTGGCGGGCGGCGGTGCCGAACTCATGCCGGCTCGACGCATTGCCGTACTGTTCACGCAGATACGGCAGCATCGCCTCCAGCACTCGCTCGTCCAGCGGCGTGGTGGCGTTATGATCGAAATAAACGTGTGTCATTATCAGAATCAGTGATGAGTGATTAGTGATGGGTGAAGGGTGAAGGGTGATCAACGGCGGAAAAGCAAAATTATTTCTGCTCATTACTCGTCACACATCACCCATCTCTCGCTAAACCGACACCACCACGCGCTTTCCCGCCACCAGGCGCATGTCCTGTACCTGCGATACGCCGCTATCCTTGGCCTTCTGGTTATCGACCAGCTGGCGCAGGCTCACCGACTCGAGGTAATCAAAAATGCGCGTAGTCAGCGTGGCCCACAGATCGTGCGTCAGGCACTTTTCCTCGTCGCGGCAGTTTTCCTTGCCGGCGCACTGGGTGGCGTCGATCGGCTCGTCGACGGCGAGGATCATTTCAGCGACCGAGATCTGGGCCATGTCCTTGGCGAGGCAATAGCCGCCGCCCGGTCCGCGCACGCTCTCGACCAACTGATGGCGCCGCAGCTTGCCGAACAGCTGCTCGAGGTACGACAGTGAAATTTTCTGGCGCGAACTGATTTCAGCCAGCGTGACCGGCCCGCTGCCGTCGCGCAGCGCGAGATCGACCATCGCGGTAACAGCAAAACGTCCTTTGGTTGTCAGTCTCATGGCTTACCTCTTTTGATCTTAATATCCAATTAAATTAGTAACTTACTGTATACAAGGAATACACGAGTATTCTTGTCAAGAATACCATTACCCGATGGAATTAGTCAACCATTTTATTCAGCTGGCTGGCGTCGAATTTCGCCGCATGCTGCCCCTCGATCTGCAGACCGAGGCGTTTTAATTCGACAAGAATCTGATCTATGCGCTTGTCGATATCGACGCTGTGATCGACGAGTTCGTGGATAGCCCTGGCCACCGGGTCATTGCCGTCCTGGCCCACCGCATAAGCTTCAAAGCGCCCGCTCGCAGCAGCGCGCTCTTCGACGATATGCGCGGGGATGCCGATCGCGGTGGCGCCCGCCGGCACTTCCTTGACCACTACCGCATTGGATCCGATCTTGGCGCCGTCGCCGATCAGTATCGGACCCAGTATCTTGGCGCCGGCGCCAACCACCACGCTGTTGCCCAGCGTCGGGTGGCGCTTGCCCTTGTTCCACGAGGTGCCGCCCAGCGTGACGCCGTGATACAAGGTGCAGTCATCACCGATCACCGCCGTCTCACCGATCACTACTCCCATGCCGTGATCGACGAAAAACCGCCGACCTATGGTAGCGCCCGGATGAATCTCTATGCCCGTAAACCAGCGCCCAAGATGGGAAACCAGACGCGCGATCCAGTTGAATCCGGCGCCCCACAACCTGTGCCCGAGACGATGGAACAACATCGCATGGAAACCCGGGTAGCAAGTGATGACTTCCCAGGTGTTGCGTGCCGCCGGATCGCGCTCGAATACCACCGCGATTTCTTCCTTGATTCGGGAAAACATTAGAGTTTCCTGATATTTGAACGAAAAATCATACAATAACCTAGTATTTCTATCAACTATAGGCTAAAAATTTGGATTATATCTGTAAAAACATAGGATTACAAAGATCCTTCCCGCCCTATTTGTTCTGGCCGCGTTTTCTTGGATTCGCCAGTGTTTTGAGTATCCCGCGCAGAATATTGACCTCATCAGTTTCCAGTTGCGTGCGCGAAAACAGTCGCCGCAGACGCGGCATCAATTTCTTGGGATGATCGGAATCGAGGAAACCGGATCCGCCCAGGGTACTTTCAAGATGCCCGAAAAAACCCTCGACATCCTCGTGGCTCGCGAGCACCTGAGGCTTGCTGCCGGGCGTCTCATCACCCAGCGCCGCCATCCGCAGTTCATAGGTAAATACCTGGACCGCCGCGGCCACATTGAGCGACGAATACTCCGGATTGGCGGGGATGGCCGAGATCAGACGGCACTTGTTTACATCCGCCGTGGTCAGTCCCGAGGTCTCGTTGCCAAAGACCAGCGCCACGGGATGGGTGCGTGCGATATCGACCAGTTGCGCTGCCGCGTTCCGTACCGTGACTGCAGGCACCGCAATTTCGCGGCTGCGTGCCGAACATGCCACCGAGAACGTCGTGCCCTCCAGCGCCTCGTCAAGGCTGCCGCAAACCCGGGCGTTGTCCAGCACAGAGGTCGCGCGTGAAGCGCGCCACTGCGCCTCGGGATCGGGAAAACGCCGCGGGTTGACCAGGACCAGCTGCGACAAACCCATGGTTTTCAGCGCGCGCGCCGCCGCCCCGATATTGCCGGGATGGCTGGTTTCGCACAGCACGATGCGGATGTTACCAAGTGGAGCGTCTGGACTCATTTTTTCAGGGACACTTACCAATATGGGCGCGATTCACTACAATACGCGCTCTTTACGCCGGCACTGTGCCGGTTCGTTCTCTTTCGTTCTCTTAAAATCAGATGGTCTGTCGTTTTCCGGTCGTAACCGGAGACCGCCAGCCGGGGGCTATACCTTGAATACACATCCCATGCTCAATATCGCGATCAAGGCCGCGCGCCGCGCCGGCGGTATTATCAACCGCGCCACCCGCAATCTCGACATCGTCGCAGCCAGGGAAAAATCGGCCAATGATTACGTCACCGAAGTGGACCAGGAAGCCGAGCAGGCCATCATCCGGACCCTGCGCGAGGCCTACCCCGACCATTCGATTCTAGCAGAGGAAAGCGGCGCCTCCGGCAACTCCGAGTATCAGTGGATCATCGATCCGCTCGACGGCACCACCAATTTCCTGCACGGCTTCCCGCAGTACGCGGTGTCGATCGCACTCGTGCAGAAAAGCGTGATCACCCAGGCCGTGATTTACGACCCCGGCCGCAACGATCTGTTCACCGCCACGCGCGGCCGCGGCGCGTATCTGAACGATACCCGCCTGCGCGTGAGCAAACGCACCACACTCAAGCCCAGCCTGATCGGAACCGGCTTCCCGTTTCGCCAGTTCGATCACGTCGATACCTATCTCGCGATGTTCCGCGACATGATCCAGCACACCGCAGGCGTGCGCCGGCCGGGCTCCGCCGCGCTCGATCTTGCTTACGTCGCCGCAGGAAGGCTGGACGGGTTCTGGGAACTTGGCCTTTCACCGTGGGACATCGCCGCGGGCGCCCTGCTCATCACCGAGGCCGGGGGACTTATCGGCGACCTGGAAGGCAACGATCAGCACATGAAAAGCGGCAACGTCGTGGCGGGCAATCCCAAAGTTTTCGTCGAAATATTAAAACTGCTCGCACCGCATCTCACCCCGGCGCTCAGGAAAAAATAAGCGGCATCTGAAACAAAGATCGTTTCAGCCCCGGCTTTCGCGCTCACGCGCCCTGGCCAGAGCAGGGCGCGCGAGCATGCGTTCCGCATAAGCGACCAGCACTAAATCCGGCAACACGATACGCGCCGACTGTGCCCAGCTCAGGGTGTGTGCGATCAGGATGTCGGCGGCGCTGAAGCTCCCGCCTGCCGCGTAATCACGGCCCTGCAACCGCCCTGCCAGCACGCGCGCCGCCACGCCGAACTCCCATTCCGCCGTCTCCAGCAAAGCCGGCACGCGCTTGTCCCGGGGCAGGACGAAACGATGCTTGGCGATGTTCCACAGGGGCTGTTCGAGCTCGCTCAGAACAAAACTGCACCAGCGGTGATATTCCCCGCGCGCCTGCAACTGGTCGAATGCCGGCACCAGGCCCGAGGCGGGAAACTTCTCGCCCAGATAATTTAATATCGCCACCGATTCGGTGAGCGTGAATTCGCCGTCAACCAGCACCGGCACCTTGCCGGCGGGATTGATGGCAAGATAGGCGGGGCTGCGGCCCTCGCCCTTGAACAGGTCGACTTTCACGTATTCGTACTCGGCGCCGATTTCCTCCAGCGCCCACACCACGCGCATCGAGCGCGAGTTGGCCATGCCATACATTTTAAGCACGTGTCCGCCGTTTCACTTTTTCTGCGCTACGAGCTTGGCCAGCTCCGCGGCCAGGCCGGGATCAAGCGTCTCCAGCACTTTCACGACATCCGCAGCCTGGGCGTTTCGCCCCTGCCTGACATAGAGCCGCCCGATGCCAAACCACGCCCGCGCGAATTTCGGATTCAGCTTGAGCGCCTGCTGATAGTTTTCGAGCGCGGTTTGCTGCCGGCCAAGGTCGCTGTAGCTTTCGCCCAGCAGGAAGTACGTGACCGGATCATTCTGCCAGACGTTGAGCGCATTGTTCAGCGTGTGAATTGCGCGCGTCGGCTGCCCTGCCGAGCGATAGGCCTGCGCCAGCAGTTGCCAGCCGGTCATGTCATCGGGCGTAAGCCGCACCACCTCGGCGTAGCACTCGACCGCGCGCGGGTAGCGCTCGAGACGGGAATAGGCGTAGCCGGCCACGGTCCACCAGTCGGCATTGGATTTATCCTGTGCGAGATTTTCCTCGGCGAAACGCGCCAGCCCATCCCAGTCGCGGCGCTGCTCAAAATCAGCCAGTTTCTGGCGATTGACGTCGCTCACACCCTGGAGGTTACCCAGCATGATGGACACGGCCCCGTCCGGCAGCAGCGCCATCAGCAACTGGGTCTGCGGCGTGCATGCGGTGAGCGCGAGCAGCACGGCCAAGCCGGCAAATCCTATGGTCTTACGCATCAGCATGTGGCCTGAAAGTTATTGAAGGGTCGTAACAAAAGGAATTAGCCACAGAGCACACAGAGCACACAGAGGAAAAACCAATAACGAGATATGTTTCATATCCTATTGTTTTATAATATGTTTTTAGATTCTCTCTGTGACCTCCGTGCTCTCTGTGGCTTCGTCTGTCTTGGTCTTTTTGAGACGCGATCTAAGAACGATCCAGAGATTCCGGCACCCCGAAATTAACACGATGACGACGAAAACCGGAAATCGACATCGGGCCGGGCTCCGCTCACGATATCCGCAATCGCCCGCCCCGAGCCGCACGCCAGCGTCCAGCCCAGCGTGCCGTGCCCGGTGTTCAGATACAGATTAGGGTAACGTGTGCCGCCGATCAACGGCACATTGCCCGGGGTCGCGGGCCGCAGTCCCGCCCACAACTCGGCGCGGCCGCGCTCTCCCGCATCGGGAAAAAGTTCGAATACGCGCCGCACGATGGCCTCGCAGCGGACTGTGTTGATTGCAATGTCGTAACTCGCGAGTTCCGCCGTGCCCGCGATGCGCAGCCGCTCGCCCAGGCGCGAGAACACCAGCTTGTGGGATTCGTCGGTCAGGCTGACTGCGGGCGCCTGGTGCTGCGGGCCTGTCGGCAAGGTCACCGAGTAGCCCTTGACCGGATAGACCGGGATGGTGATACCGACCCGGTTCAATAGTTGCGCGCCGTAACTGCCGAGTGCGACAACATAAGCATCCGCACACAGTGTTTCCGCTCCGCCCTGCGGCCGCTCGACTTCGATACCGGCGATGCCGCCGCCGGCACGATGCAAGTGCCGAACGCAGTGGGAATATCTGAACATCACGCCTTGCGCTTCGCACAGTGCGGCAAGCCGCTCGGTGAATAAATGAGCATCGCCCGATTCGTCATCAGGCGCGTAGAGGCCGCCGGCAAGCTGCGACTGCGCATGGCGCAGCGCCGGCTCGATGGCGACGCATTCGTCAGCAGTTTTTATTTCGCGCACGCAACCCCAGGCCCGCATGGTCTCCGCAAGCTCAGCGGCGTGATGCAACTCCCGCGGGTCGGTGTAAAAACTGAGTATGCCGCGCGCCAGTTCATCGTAAGTGATTCCGGTTTCCCGGCGCAGCGCCCGCAGCGCATCGGCACTGTAGTGGGCAAGCGAAAAAATCTGGCGCGCGTTGGCGCGCGCGCACTGCGGCAGGCATTCGAACAGAAAGCGCGCGCCCCACACCCATTGCGCGAGATCGGCGCGCGGGCGGAACAACAGCGGCGCATCCTCGCGGCCCAGCCACTTGAACAACTTCCGGAATACGTCGGGATTCGCCCACGGTTCCGCATGCGACGCCGACAACTGCCCGCCGTTGGCAAAACTGGTTTCCAGCCCGGCGGCAGGCTGCCGCTCGACGACAGTGACCTCATGGCCCGCCTGGCGCAGATACCACGCACTGGTAACACCGATCACACCCGCGCCGAGGACGATGACTTTCATGTTTCGCTTCTTTACCGCTTTTTGAATGACTGAACTTTAACGCAAAAAACCCGGAGGAAGTTGTCGCAGCCGGGAATCGCAGATTTTTGTGTACGAGCCGTAACTCGGCAACCCGCCGCCGTCCGCAAGCCCGAAGGCGCACCAACTCGCAAGACGCACGCAGGGACAGACCACCACCAATAACCGACCATACGAGCGACCCCTACGGGCAGGGAGGGGCCGGCACCGCCACCGCCCTCCGACCGCGAACCGCGCTGGGGCCAACCGAGAGCCCCGAAACGACTCCAGCAGCCGCCCACCATCCACACCGGTACGTCCCAGAAGCCGACCGTCCCATGTACCGCTCCCCGCCCACCCACACGGGGATTGCCGCCCCGTCGGCTCCCGACACCAGGCGGTATGCCCTCGAACCGTCGGTGCTGTTGACCGCCGAGCCGGTACACGACCACAACAGAAGCAGAGTACCGCCGGCCTGCCAGCCCGCTTTGCCCCGGGGGGGAACGGCGGCCGAAGAAGAGAAAACAGAACCGTATCCCATCCAACCATGACCCCTCCCGACCCATGACAAAACCCCGCCGAACAACAAACCGCGCGCCAATTCCACATATACTTCCACACCTAACGAGCGAGCGAGAACACGCCGGGGGCGCGAGACGGGGGGGGAGGCGCCAGCAGGGGGGGACGGGAGAGGCATGTCAAAATACAGACTCCCCCGCCAGAATCCCCACCATGCAACGGGCAAACCGCCAGAACGCATGCAGCGCCCGCACGGGCGCAGCGCCGCGGCCCCGCGGGGGGGACCGGCGCGGCCGGGGGGGACCGCCGCCCCCGAAGCACCGGATCATCGACGCGGGGCGCGCAAACACCCAGAACAACCCGCACGCTGCACCGCCCGCCCCGCAACGCGAACCGGAGCCCGGACAGAACAAACACCCCGCACGCGCGCTCGGACCAGATGAGCCGGGGGGAGGCCACACCGCCGGCGGACACACGCCGCCCCAGCCCGTACGGAGGCGCCCCAGCCCGCCGCCCTGCACGGAAAAGGGGGGGGGGCGGAGGCGGGGGGGAGGGGCGCCGGGGGAAGACCCGCTGAGCGCAGGAACGAGTCTATGCGGCTCAGACTTCCGGGCGAGGGGGGCGGGGGGGGGGCCGGGGCGTGGGTGGGGGGGGGACGGGCGCCACCCGGGGGGAGGGGGGGCGGGGGCGGTCACGGCGGTAAGGGGGGGGGGGCCGGGGGGGGGGCACGGGGGGAGGGGAGGGGGAGGGAAGGGGTTCCGGGGGGGGAGGGGGTGGATGGGGGGGGGAGGGGAGGGGGGACGCGGGACGAGGGGGGGGGGAGAGGTCCCGGGGGAACGAATCCAGGCCCGAAAACGGGGGGAGGGGACCGCGACCACGCGGGGGGGGGGGGGAAAGGGCCACTGGCAAACACACCCCCATGATGCAGCAATACTTGCGCATCAAGGCGCAGCATCCGGACATGCTGATGTTTTACCGCATGGGGGATTTCTACGAGCTGTTTTTCGACGACGCCGAAAAAGCCGCCCGGCTGCTCGACATCACGCTGACCACGCGCGGCGCTTCCGCCGGCGAGCCGATCAAAATGGCGGGCGTGCCCTATCATGCGGCCGAACAGTATCTCGCCCGGCTGGTGAAACTCGGCGAGTCGGTGGCCATCTGCGAACAGATCGGCGATCCGAACACCAGCAAAGGTCCGGTCGAGCGCCAGGTCATGCGCGTCGTTACCCCGGGCACGCTCACCGACTCGGCGCTGCTCGAGGACAAGCGCGACAATCTTCTGCTGGCGATACACCGCGACCGCGCCACGGCGGGAATCGCCTGGCTGTCGCTCGCGTCCGGCCGCTTCCGGGTGATGGAAACCGCCGTCTCGAATCTCGCGAACGAACTGGAACGGCTGCAGCCGGCTGAAGTGCTGCTCGCAGACGACGCAGCGTTTCCGGAAATCGACAGCGCCAGCCTGGCGATCCGGCGACTGCCGCCGTGGCATTTCGACGGGGATGCCGCGCGGCGCAACCTGTGCCGGCAGTTCGAGACGCTCGATCTCTCCGGTTTCGGCGCCGCCGAACTCTCCGCCGGAATCGCTGCCGCCGGCGCACTGCTCGAATACGCCAAGGCGACGCAAGGCGGCGGCATTACGCACGTCAGGACGCTGGGCGTCGAGCAGGAGCGCGCCTACGTGCGCATGGACCCGGCCACCCGCCGCAACCTCGAAATCTCGGAGACCATACGCGGCGAGCCCGCACCGACGCTGCTCTCGCTGATGGACACCTGCGCCACCGGCATGGGCAGCCGTTTTCTGCGCCACAGCCTGCACCATCCGCTCACCGACCGCGCGCCGCTGCGCGCCCGGCTTGCCGCAGTCGACGCGCTGGCCGGAGACAACGGCGGCGGCCCGCACCGCGAACTGCACGCAATACTGCGGCAATGCGCCGACGTCGAACGCATCACCGCGCGCATTGCGCTGAAATCGGCGCGGCCGCGCGATCTGTCCGGCCTGCGCGACACACTCAAGCGCCTGCCCGATCTGAATGCCGTGGTCGCCTTCTGCCTTGACACCGCATCTTGCCGCGCTGGCCGCCCTGCTCGCGCCGCAGGACGACCTCGTCACGCTGCTCGAAACCGCGATCCGCCCCGAGCCCTCATCGGTGCTGCGCGAAGGCGGCGTCATCGCCGACGGCTTTGACGCCGAACTCGACGAGCTGCGCGACATTCAGAACAACTGCGGGCAGTTCCTGCTCGATCTCGAGGCGCGCGAACGCGCCCGGACCGGCATCGCCAACCTCAAGGTCGAATACAACCGCGTGCACGGCTTTTATATCGAGATCACCCGCGCCCAGGCCGACAAGGCGCCGGACGACTACCGCCGGCGCCAGACGCTGAAAAATGCGGAGCGCTACATCACACCCGAACTGAAAACGTTCGAGGACAAGGCGCTGTCCGCGCAGGAGCGCGCGCTGGCCCGTGAGAAACTGCTCTACGACAAACTGCTCGATGATCTCGCCGCGCATATCCCGGCACTGCAACAGGCGGCGGGTGCGCTGGCCGAACTTGACATGCTCTCGGCGTTCGCGGAACGGTCGGTGGCGCTCGATCTCAGCGCGCCGGAATTTTCAGATGATGCGCTGATCGAGATCGAAGCCGGCCGGCATGCGGTGGTTGAATCCCAGGTCGACAGCTTCATCGCCAACGACACGCAGTTTTCCGACGCGCGCCGCATGCTGCTGATCACCGGCCCCAACATGGGCGGCAAGTCGACCTACATGCGCCAGGTGGCGCTGATCGTACTGCTCGCGCACTGTGGCTCGTTCGTGCCGGCGCAACGCGCGCGCCTCGGCCCCATCGACCAGATCTTCACGCGCATCGGCGCGGCCGACGATCTGGCCGGCGGGCGCTCGACTTTCATGGTGGAAATGACCGAGGCCGCCTACATCCTGCACCACGCCACGCCGCAAAGCCTGGTGCTGATGGACGAAATCGGCCGCGGCACTTCGACCTTCGACGGATTGGCGCTGGCGTGGGCGATCGCCCACCACCTGGTCGAGAAAAACCGCTGCTACACGCTGTTCGCCACGCATTATTTCGAGCTGACGCGGCTGGCGGAACGGTTTTCCCAGGTGGCCAACGTGCATCTTGACGCCGTCGAGCACAAGGACCGCATCGTGTTCCTGCACAGCGTTGAAGCGGGCCCGGCCAACCAGAGCTACGGTCTGCAGGTGGCGAGTCTCGCCGGCGTGCCGTCCGGCGTGATCCGCGCCGCGCGGAAAAATCTGGCGGAACTCGAACAGCACGCCGCCAACGCCAGCCCGCAACGCGATTTGTTTACCTCAGCACCCGATGAACCCGCACCCGCGGACGCGGCCGAACTACCGGCGCTGGACTTGTTGCGTGACACTGACCCCGACGCGCTCACGCCCAAGCAGGCGCTGGAACTGCTCTACCGATTAAAGCAGCTGATTCCTGAAGTACAAATTCGTGAGCGGTAAGCGGTGAATTAGATGCAGACTACAGTTTAAGGCTCACGCGACTAAGCGTGCCGCCTCCCCGCCAGCTATTCGACCGGGATATTTGCTTCCCGGACCAGCTTGCATTAATCCTTTCGTATAGCGCTGTGAATTCTCGGCGTGCTGGTGGCCACTCGAATCCCAGCTCAAAATATTTGCCTTACCTCGGTTCGCCACCGCGCGAATGAGTTCTGCATGCAGTTTTCCTACGATTTTTGCGGGAGTGCCGGCCGGCGCGAGATAGCCTGCCCACGCGGCGTAGTCGAAACCGGGTAGCGCCGCTTCCGCCAGCGTTGGAACCTGGGGCAGCGCCGTAGTGCGCTTGCCGGTACTCACTGCAAGGACGCGCAACCTGCCGCTGGCCATATGCGGAATGGCGTTGGATACGCCGGCAAACATAGAGGTATTTGCCCCAGCAGATCGTTGAGTGCCGGCCGGCCCTTATAGGCATGTGTGTGAACTTGACGCCGGCCGCGGCCTGAAATGTCTCCATGAGCGGGATTCACCCCGAGCCATTGATCTGCGGATGCGCCTTGGCCAAGATCATTCCTGACTGACTTTGCGGTAGCGAGGGATGCGACATGAGCACCAGCGGAATTTTAGCCACCAACGTGATCGGAGCAAAGTCCTTCACCGGATCATACTGGGGTTTGCGAAAAAGAATCGGAGTAATGACGAACGAATCATTGCCGAGATAATCGTTACCGTCGGGGCATCGGTCCGACGTGCCGATGATCCGCTTGCCCCGATTCGGTTTGATACTGCTGCCATGTTTTGGGACATGGCTTGCCGATACCGTGCTATCGCGTCACTGCCGTTCCCGCCTGAATGGCGTAATACCCTGATCGACTTGGACGGATAGGTATCGCGACTGAGCGCCGCCAAACAGGAAATGTCGCGAAAGAAGGCGATTGCCAGTAAGCACAAGTAGCTTGCATGTTTCCTTAGTGTTGTTAGCATAGCACCATTTCCGCTCGACGTTCATTTTGCTTCTCTAGCGCTGACAATACTGAGTGAGGCTTATCGCACTCGTATCTTTAATAAATAATTGCAAATGAGTATTTCCGGATCAGGATGATGCCCGATGCTAGCCACGGCATCCGCAGCGAACCACAGCAAGGAGGCGGCGCATGGCAAGACTGAGTGATCTGTCAGATTGGGAGCGCGATCTGATGTTGATCAAACGCAAGGATTTATCGCCCCTGGGCGGCAATCCATGGGTAAGCGGCCCGGCACTGCATAAACGCCGTGTCGCGATCGTCACCTCCGCCGGCATTCATCGCAAAGACGATCAGCCATTTTCGGACGCGACTGCTGCGGAGTATCGGGTCATTCCCGGTAGCGTGCAGGCTAACGAACTGATTATGAGCCATCTCTCCAGCAACTTTGACCGCACCGGTTTTCAGCAGGATATTAACGTGGTCTTTCCGATCGATCGTCTGCACGAACTTGCAGCACAGCACACGATCGGCAGCGTCGCCGGGTATCACTATGCGTTCAACGGCTCCACGCCCGTACCGCAGCTTGAACCGCGCGCCCGGCAACTCGCCGGTCTGTCAAAAGGACGGCGTTGACGCAGTTCTGCTCACCCCGGTCTGACCCATTGCACGTGCGCCGTGGGCGCACTTCGGACATTTCTTCGAGGAAGAAGGCATCGCGACCACGCAGATCTCGCTGATCCGGGAGCACACCGAGGTCATCAGGCCTCCGCGCGCGCTATGGGTGCCGTTCATGCTCGGGCGACCAATGGGCGCACCCGGCGACCCGGAATTTCAACGCCAGGTTCTGATTGCAGCTCTGCGTTTGCTGGAGTCGACGAGCGGACCGGTACTCGAAGACTATCCCCATGACGCACCGAGTATCGCGGAGGACGAGGCTGGCGGATTCGCCTGTCCAGTGAACTTTGCGCGCGGGCATACTGACGACAGCCTCGAAAATGCGCTTCAACGTGAGATCGCCGAACTCGCGCCATGGCACAGTGAAGCCGTTCGTACCCGCGGACGCACGAGCGCTACTCTGAGCGGGCTTACGCCGGCTGCGGCGGGAAAATTCATAACCGATCTCATCTCGGGAAAATCTCCACCCGTTTATCGAGACGAATTCGACATAGCGACAGCGCTGCGTTTAGTCTGCGAAGACCTCAAAGCCTACTATCTTGAAGCCGTCGCGCAACCTGGCGCGCGCGCGGCTGCCGAAGCCCGCGAATGGCTATGGCGTGAAACGGTCGCCGGCAAAGCCTTTTCGAACTACGCGATGCCTGCCTCGCCAGCAGTGATCCAGAATTGCAGCGCTATGGCGGGAAGGGACTTATCCCGCTATCTATCGCGCCGCGGCCCGCGGAATGGGTGTACGAAGCGAAGTGGAAATAGCAAACGATGAAAACAATGCGCGCGCGACTGCATCCGACGCACTCACCCTCAAGCCACTCGACACATGAAGCGCTAACACCGGGAAGTGGGGAGTGGGGAGTGGGAAACAGGAAATGGGAAATGGGAAACTGAGAGTAAGGAGCAAATTGCGAAACGCAGCTCTTTACGATTCACGATTCACGTTTCACGATTCACGATTCACGATTTACGGCTTACTCATCACTCATCCCTCATAACTCTTCACTGCTTTTAGTGGTGGTGCCCATGCGCCCCATGCACATGCCCGTGCGAGAGTTCTTCGCTGGTCGCTGCGCGAACTTCAGTGATAGTGCAGGTAAAATTCAGGGTCTGCCCCGCCAGCGGGTGGTTGCCGTCGACCACCACCTTGTCCCCGGTAATGTCGGTGACGGTGTAGATCAGCGACTCGCCGGAATTTTCGCCTTCGCCCTCGAATTGCATGCCCACCGCAATGTTTCCGGGGAATTTGTCGCGCGTCTCGATCTGCACCAGTTCGGCATCGTATTCGCCAAACGCCTCATCCGGCGTCATTCTGACTTCGCAGCGGTCGCCGGTTTTTTTACCGTCCAGCGCCTGTTCCACCAGCGGGAAAATACCGTGATGGCCGCCGTGCAAATACACGATGGGCTCGTCTCCGGTTTCGATGAGCGTGCCGTCGGAATCGGACAGTTCATATTTCAGCGTGACCACCGTATCTTTTGCTACTTGCATTTACTCATACTCCTTACCAGTTCAAGTACTTCAGCAGCATGGCCGCGGGAATTTACATCGTAGAGCGCATGCACGAGCATGCCTTTGCGATCGATGATGAACGTCGAGCGCATTATGCAGGTTATTTTCCTGCCGTCCAGTTCCTTGTCTTTCAGCACGCCATAGCAGCGGCAGACATCGCCTTCGGTATCGGCCAGCAACTGCACGCACAACCCGTGCTTGTCGCGAAACGAACCGTGACTGAGGCAATCATCCATGCTCACGCCCAGCACCACGGTCTTGAGCTGGCTGAAACTGTCATCGAGGTCGGTAAAATCGATCGCCTCCGCAGTACAGGAGGGCGTGTCGTCCCTGGGATAAAAATACAATACGACATTCTGGCGGCTTTTGAAGCTCGCAAGACTCACCATGTTCATGTCGGCGTCGGGCAAATCAAAAGCCGGCGCGGGTTGACCCGGTTGCAGCATATGCGATTCCGTTTTTCTCCTCGAACTGATTTTAACTGAATTTTCCAACAGTATAGGCCGGGGTCGGAAAATCCGAAAGAGCCGGGCCGCCATCGGGCGCGCTATAATCATAACGCATGACGAGACGAAACTCAGCCAGGCTGGATGCAAAGGTTTTCCTGCAACATTACTGGCAGAAAAAACCCTTGCTTGCGCGACTGGCCTTGCCGGAATACACGACTCTGCTCACGCGCGAGATGCTGTTCGATCTTGCCACGCGTGACGACGTGCAATCGCGTTTGGTCACACGCAGCAGCGGGCGCTGGCACCTCGAACACGGCCCGTTTACCTTGCGCACGCTCACGCGACTACCCAAACGCAACTGGACACTGCTGGTGCAGGGCGTCAACCATCTGCTGCCGCGCGCGCAGGAACTGCTGCTCGAATTCGATTTCATACCCTACGCGCGGCTCGACGACATCATGGTGAGCTATGCGCCGCCCGGCGGCGGCGTCGGACCGCATTTCGACAGTTACGATGTCTTTCTTCTGCAGCTTGCCGGAACGCGGCGCTGGCACGTGAGCGCCCAGCGCGACCTGTCGGTGGTCGAAGGCGCGCCGCTGAAAATTCTGCGCCGCTTCCGACCGCAGCTCGAATGGATTCTGGAACCGGGAGACATGTTATACCTGCCGCCACGCTACGCTCACGACGGCGAAGCCATCGATGACTGCCTGACCTGCTCGATCGGGTTCCGCGCGCCGGGTGCACAGGAACTGGGCGTGCGTTTTCTGGAATTCCTGCAGGACCGGCTCGCGCTCGATGATATCTACCGCGACCCCGACCTCGGGTTGCAGCGGCACCCGGCGCATATCAGTTCCGACATGCTGCAAAAGATGCGGCGCATGCTGAAAGGCATACGCTGGCAGGACGGCGATATCGTGCAGTTTGCCGGCCAGTACCTGACCGAACCCAAACCTCATATCGTGTTCGACCCGCCGCGCCGTGCCCTGCCGGCTGCCGCCTTTGCCGCGAAGGTGGCGCGCCATGGCGTGCGGCTCGCGCTTAAATCGCAGATGCTGTGCCGCGGCCGACAGGTATTCATCAATGGCGAACGCTGCGTCGTCGCCGCCGCCGCTGCCCGCCTGCTGCTGCGCTTCGCCGACCGGCAGCGCCTGCCCCCGCGCACCCTGGTCCCGGAAGAGGCCGCACACTGGCTTTACCAATGGTATCGCGCGGGTTATATTGATCTGGATGGTAAGCAGTGAGCGATAAGAAGTGAGGGCGAAACCGCCACCCGGCCCGATGCTTTGGCTTTTTCCGCATACCGCTTACCACTTACCGTTTCCCGTATTCGAATATGGAACCCGCTGGCAACCTGCCCAACGCCGAATACCGCCGCTTCGAGAGCATGGTCGAATACGAAGCAGTAATCGACAGCCTCATTCCGCTGACCCAGAGCGTGATCCGCGTATTCGACAAGAAACTCAGCCGCGCCTTCAACTCGGCGCAGCGTCATGACGCGCTGAGCCGGTTCCTGCTGGCCAGCCGCACCAACCGGCTGACGATCATCCTGCATGAGACCGAAACACTGGAACGCGACTGCCCGCGCATCATCCTGCTGCTCCGGCAATTCAGCCACGCGGTGAGCATCCGCCGGACGCTCCAGGCGGCCCGGCATGTCTATGACCCGTTTGTGATTTTTGACGCCAGCCATTACGTGCACCGGTTCCATTACGATCACCTGCGGGCGGCGCAGGGCACCCACGACGTCCTCGGCGCGCAGCAATTGCTCGACCGCTTTGAAGAAATCCTGGAGGCTTCCGAGCCTGCGATTTCGGCCAATGTAAGCGGGCTGTAAGGGAAGAAACGGATAATTGCCGTGTTTCGTTTTTAGTGAATCCGTGAATCGCAGATCCCTGTTTCATGACCTTCGCTAAGATCGTACGACGACCGGGCACCAACGGCCATAGTCATGCGGTCGGTCCGTGCCGAATGTTATTTTTTGTGTTAACAATCCAAGGATAGTTATTATTATGAAACGCTCCCTGCTCCTCGCTGCCCTGCTGGCTTTTGGTTTAAGCGCCTGCGGTGAAAAACCCGCTCCGGCTCCGCCCTGCTCCCGCACCCGCTCCGGCCCCCGCTCCTGAAGCGCCGAAAGCTGAAGCTCCCGCTGCTGCTCCGGCAGTTGAAGCGGCCAAAGATGCTGCTAAAGAAGCCACTGATGCGGCCGTGGTCGCCAAAGACGCTGCTAAAGATGCCGCTGATGCGGCTATGGAAGCAAAGACGCCGCCAAAGAAGCAAAGAAGAAGTAATTACTCTCATTGGCATCAAAAAAACCGGCCTTCGGGCCGGTTTTTTTATTAACATAATCAGATATGTTATATTTCTCGCCAGGCAAACCCGGTCTGTTGATCAGCCACCCCTATCCACGACTCCTCGCAATTGAGCACCTCGAGCCAGTGCCTGGCGTGCCAGTACTGGCGTATTGTTCTCCTGCGACAAATGGGCCGCAATCACGTGCTTGAGCCGGCTGCAATCCAAGCGGCCCAGCAGCCCAGCCGCGCTGGCATTGTCGAGATGGCCAAAACGCCCGGAAATGCGCTGCCTCAGGTGCGGCGGGTAACTGCTCCTGGCCAACATGCCGGAATCGTGATTGCATTCGAGGACCAGCGCCTCGAGTCCCGACAACATGCTCTCGATGTGCGGCGTCGAGGAACCCGTGTCGGTTAGTACGCCGAGGCTGGATCTGCCGTCGCCAAAGACAAATTGCGCAGGTTCGCGCGCGTCATGCGGCACGGGGTACGGGCGCACTTCGATGTCGCCTATGGCAAACGGCGTATGGCTGTCGATGACCGTGATCTGGGTAATGCCGGCGCGCGCGCCATCCAGCGCCGTCAGCGTGCCGGAAGTCAGATATACGGGGATTTCGAATTTGCGCGCGAGGCGGGCCACGCCGCCGATATGATCGCTGTGCTCGTGGGTCACCACAATGGCATCGAGATCACCGGCCTCGAGCCCGCACCGCGCCAGACGCGTCTTGACGTCATTAAGACCCAGTCCGCAGTCGAGCAGCACCCGGGTGACGCCGGCCTCGACCACCAGCGCATTGCCCTGGCTGCCGCTGCCCAGTGATGCGAAGCGCATCATGAGCAGTGAAGGGGTAATGGGTAATGGGTAATGAGCAAATGCGAAGATGCTTTGTTGCCCTTCACTCATCACTCATCACTCATTACTCATTACTCATTACTTATTTGAGCTGGTCATACAGCAGCGACAGGATGCGAGTCGCGGTTTCGGATTTCTCGCGCACGCCTTCCTTGTTGAGCACATCGACCTCAGTACCCGAGGTGACTCCTTTCACCAGAATGCGGTATTGCTCCTGTTTGCTCTTATCGTCACTGCTGCCCCAGAACTTGAGTTTCGACAGCCAGCCTTTGTCGTCCGCTTGCTGGTTGTCGATGCCGGGATCGATGTAACGAACGAAGTACACCCCTTTCGAACGGTCACGATCCTCGACCGTAAATCCGACCCGGTCGAGCGCAAGCCCGACGCGCCGCCATGCGCGGTCGAACTGGTCGTCGATTGTCAGCACACTGGTGCCATCTTGCTGCATGAGCTTGGCGCGCGGCGCACTCTTGGCCGACACCAATTGCGCCTTGGCCCTGTCCTCCTGCACGCCCAGGCGCACCATCAGCCGCTGCAGCATTTCCGCCTCCAGGTCGGGATTGGGCGGCCGCGGCTGCCACATGGTCTGGCTCTTATCGGAGGAGGAATAGACTTCTTCCATGCCGCGGTGACTGATGTAGATTTCCGTCATTCCCGGCTGAATGCTGCGCTCGAGACGGGTGCGGTACTTGTCGCGTTCCGCGGTCGAATACAAGTTGTCTAGCATTTTCCCCAGAAAACCGCGTATCGCTCCATCCGGAACAGAGGCACGGTTTTCCGCCCAGTCGGTTTCCATGATACCGGCCTGTGGAAGTTCGATATTGATCACAAAACCCGTTTCCAGCCAGAATTCCTTGACGACCGGCCACAGCTTGTCCGGATCGCCCTTGACGACCAGCCAGCGCTCGTTGCCAGCACGCACGACCTTCACGTCGGCCACCTGTGGCAGCACGGTAGAGCTGGTCGCCTTCTTTAGGCCCGTGCGATCCGCGTTATATGCGGAAAAGGTCGCCGAACTTTTCGGGTTGACGTCGGGCACGGTGAAACGATCATCGGTGCCCGGCCGCGTCAGATCGGGCGGGATCTCGAGCGTCGGCAGCTGGCTCGTCGATTTGTAATCTATTTTCTTGGTCGGTAGCTCTGTTTTACAGGAAACCAGGGTCAGACTCGCCACGGCACAGCCCAGCACGGCGAGCAACTTAAGCGGCCGCACGCAGCCTCCTCTTGAGTCGCTGTCTGACAGCAGGTTCATAGCTTGATTCCAGCCTGAGTCATGGCCTCTCGCACCTGGGCATGGCATGCGTCGGAAAGCGGTGTCAGCGGCAGGCGGATGCCGCCCTTGATCAGCCCCATCTGCTGCACGGCCCACTTGACCGGTATCGGATTGGCCTCGCAGAACAAGTGACGGTGCAGACCCAGCAGACGATTGTTGAGATCACGCGCCTTGGCCATGTCTCCGGCAAGCGCCGCTGCGCACATGTCATGCATCAGGCGCGGTGCGGCGTTGGCAGTGACCGAAATCACGCCATGGCTGCCCAGGAACATCAGTGCCATTCCGGTCGCGTCATCGCCGCTGAACACCAGAAAGTCGGCGGGCTTGGAGCGCAGCAGATCGGCGCCGCGTTCCAGATTCGCAGTCGCATCCTTGATGCCAACGATGTTAGGAATCTGCGCCAGGCGCAGCACCGTGTCGTTGGCAATATCGGCAACGGTGCGGCCGGGCACGTTGTAGAGGATCTGCGGAATGTCCACCGCCTCGGCGATCGCCTTGAAGTGGCGATACATGCCTTCCTGCGTCGGCTTGTTGTAATAGGGCACGACCGACAGGCTCATATCGGCGCCCGCATCCTTGGCGTAGACCGAGAGTTCGATCGCCTCGCGCGTCGAGTTGGCGCCGGTGCCCGCAATGACGGGTACCCGCTTGGCCGCATGCTCGACCGCCGTCTTGATCAGCAGACGGTGCTCATCGACATCCACGGTTGGCGATTCGCCGGTGGTGCCGACAACGACGATGCCGTCGGTGCCTTCCTTGATATGCCAGTCGATCAGCTTGCGGAAGGCATCGAAATCGAGGCTACCGTCATCCTGCATCGGCGTCACAATTGCGACCAGGCTGCCTTGCAGTGTTGCCATCTAACGGATTTTCCTAGAAAAAGGGCTGTTACGCCCGCGCCAAATCAGGCTATTTTACCTTATTCGCCATGGAGCGGGATATCTCTCAGACCTTGCGACGCGCAATAGGTTGCACCGGGGTCTGTCACCAGGGCCGGGGAACCCGGCACACATGATCAAAATAACGGGAAAGAGAACGGGGAAAGCCTGGCAGGCGCCTCCGGGACACCTAGCTTTTCTGGTAGCGGTAGAACTGTTTCAGGAAAGCGTCGACATCGATTGCCGGCAGATCAGCCAGCAGTTTGCGGCAGACCCGGCCAACCGGCTCAGCCTCGGCGGTCGCCACCGGGTTCCAGTTCGCACACAGCACTTCCATCCCGTATTCATCGGTTTGGGAGGGTGTGGTGGATGGATTCGGAGCGGCCATGGTCATTTCTCGGGTGGGTCAAGTATATGTCGCAATAAATTGCATTTTTATTACACATAACGACCGACTTCGAAAAAAGTTGATCCTTGCCGAAAAAATATTTCATGAAGCTGAATTTATCGCGCATAGCCGCTGCACCATGGCCGGCCGGGGCTCAGCGACGAACACATCCTCATAGGCGATGACCCTCAGCCTGCCCCGTACGACCTCCAGCAGTTCGCCGGGCTGAAGCAGGAAATCGGGGTTGGCAGGGCGGCCATATTTCTCGTTGCCCGCGGCGAAGGTCTCGTAGATCAACACGCCGCCGGGGGCAAGCGCTGCCAGCAGGTGCGGAAACAGCGGGCGGTGAAGGTAGTTGGCAACCACGATGCCGGCATAGGTTAGGCCGGCATAAGGCCAGGGACCGGATTCGAGGTCGGCGCAGGTTATGGTGATGTTCGCTATCCCGGAAAGCCCGGCCAGCGCGGTCGCGTCGCGATCGACAGCGTCAACCGGGTGGCCGCGGCCCGCGAAGTGGCGGGCGTGGCGCCCGGCCCCGGTGGCAACGTCCAGCACCTTGCCGCCCGCGGGAACGAGTTCGGCCCCAGCGGGTCACCCAGGCTGAAGGCGTATCGGAATGGAGGTGGGCCGGGGAATCGGTCAGCGGTGGAGGACAAAGGGCTTAAAGCTTTGACACAGAGGACACAGAGGACACAGAGGACACAGAGGATTCCTTTAATATCCGCTTTACGGGTACTGAAGGAAAAACGCAAAATAACGAGAACGAGGGAATTGTGGTTATATCTTCTCAATAAGCCATTATCGGGGATTTAAACAGAGATCATATATTGTTCTGGTTTACCTCTGTGTCCTCTGTGTCCTCTGTGTCCTCTGTGTCCTCTGTGTCCTCTGTGTCCTCTGTGTTTCTGCTTTTGACTTACACCACCCGGAAGTTCTTGAACTGCCACGGATCCGACGTATCGACGTCCTCCGGGAAGATCTGCCCGCGGTCCTGGAGCGGCGTCCAGTCGGAATAAACGCCGACCTGCTTGCCCAGGTACGGGCTCGCCAGCTCCAGCATGCGCTGGTAATCCATATCGTCCGGATCGAGGATGCCCGCCCTCGGGTTTTCCATCGCCCACACCACGCCGGCCATCACGCCGGCCGCAACCTGCAGGCTGGTGGCGTTATTGTACGGCGCGAGCTTGCGCGCCTCCTGTATCGACAGCTGCGAGCCGTACCAGTAGGCGCCCCGCTCATGTCCCATCAGCAGCGCGCCGAGCTCGTCGATGCCGTCCGTGACCTCATCCATCAGGATGCGTTTTTTCTCCGGCAGCGCCCAGTTCTTGCCGGCATATTCATGCACCGACAATACGGTGTCGTTACATGGATGGTAGGCATAATGGCAGGTCGGGCGATAAAGGACCTCGTCGCCCTCGCGCACCGTGTAGTAGTCGGAAATCGAGATCGCTTCGCCATGGGTAATGAGAAAACCGTGGAAATGGCCCTCCGTCGGCGTCCATGAGCGCACGCATACCGAGGCGCCCGGGCGCGTCAGATAGATCGCAGCATCGCAACCATAGCCATGGCGCTTGCCGTCGGGCGGGAAATGTTTTTCATGCGAGCCCCAGCCAAGCTCGCAGGGCTGCGAGCCTTCACCGACAAAACCGTCCACCGACCAGGTGTTGACGAATTCAAAGCGCTGCTTGCCCGGGTTGGCGACCTGGGTGTCGCGCTCGGCGCAGTGCACCGCTTTCACGCCCAGCTTCATTGCAAGCTGCGCCCACTGCGCCCGGCCGCTGGGTATGTCGTTTGTGCCAAGGATATCGCGCGCCAGGTTGACCAGCGCCTGCTTGACCCAGTGCGAAATCAGACCTGGATTGGCGCCGTGGGTCGGGATCACGGTCGGCCCGCCGTTGGGATACTTCTTGCGCAATGCCAGCACCGACTCGCGCAGGCCATAGTTCGAGCGGCGCGATGCAGAAACGCTCTGGTCGGTGTAGCCGCCCAGCCACGGCTCGATGCAGGTGTCCAGATACATCGCGCCCTTGGCGTAGCAGTACTCGATCAGCGCGACGCTGGATACGTCTACGGAAAGATTGAGGAGAAAATCGCCCTGGTCCAGCAGCGGATCAAGCAGCGCGCGGTAGTTGTCGCGACTGAGTGGCTTGACGAGAAACCTTATGCCGTAGTGTTCAGCTTCCTGTCGGCCGCGCTCATCGCCGGTGAGGATGGTGATGCGGTCCTTCGGCATATCAATATGCTCGAGCAGGAGAGGGAGCGTGCCCTGCCCGACTGAACCGAATCCGACGAGAACCAGCTTCCCCTGATATGTAACGTGCTTTTTATTTTCCATTTCATAAACTGGTCATGCTATTTTTCGGGAATCTGGAGTCTACCAATTTCCGGCTGTTAACGCACCCGGGAACTGCAGTACGCCGCATGCGTCACCAGCGCGCAGTAAATTAAGGGTTCATCATAATGAAACGCATCACGCGTTTCATTATGATGGGAACTCTAAAGGTCGGGTCGGACTCGGCATGTGCGGGTCCCGGGCGGTATCATAGTCACAGCCCGACGCCCCAAAACACCTGGGCTTATTTTCATGATGAGGAAGCGATATGGCACTGAAAATAGGTAACGCTAAGGATCTGGACACGGCGAGAGAGACCGTGGCAACACTGATCAGGCTCGCGCGCGAAGCACAGAAAATCTATGCGCGCTACACCCAGCAGCAACTCGACGAAGTCGTGACCGCCGCCGGCTGGGCGATCCTGAACCCGGCGCGCAACCAGGCGCTCGCCGAACTCGCGGTCAAAGACACCGGGCTGGGCAACGTCGAAGACAAGATCACCAAAAATCACCGCAAGACGCTGGGGCTGCTGCGCGACCTTCAGGGCGCGGTGTCCACCGGCGTCATCGCCGATAATCCGGAGACCGGCATCACCGAAATCGCGCGCCCGGTCGGCGTCGTCGCGGCGGTCGTGCCCTCGACCAATCCCGGCGCCACGCCCGCCAACAACATCATCAATGCGCTCAAATGCGGCAACGCGATCATCCTGTCGCCGTCGCCCAAGGGCTACTCGACCTCGGCGCTTCTGCTCGATTACATACACGCCGAATTGCAGCGCGTCGGCGCGCCGGCCGACCTGGTGCAGATGCTGCCGCATCCGGCGACCAAGGAACTGTCCGCCGAACTCATGAAGCAGGCCGATCTGGTGGTCGTCACCGGCTCGCAAAACAACGTGCGCGCCGCCTACTCCAGCGGCACACCGGCGCTGGGCGTGGGTGCCGGCAACGTGGCGGTCATCGTCGACGAGAGCGCCGACTGCGCGGACGCCGCGGCCAAAATCATGCGCTCCAAGATATTCGACAACGCGACGAGCTGCTCTTCGGAAAACAGTGTCATCATCCACGACAAGGTCTACGACGCCATGCTTGCCGCGCTGACGAAAGAAGGCGGCGTGCTGCTCACGCCCGGGGAAAAACAAACGCTGCAGAAAGCGATGTTCCCCGGAGGCCGGCTCTCTCCGGCCATCACCGCGCAATCGGTGGAGCGGATCTGCGCGGTGGCGGGATTGAGGCGGCCCGAACTCATCGCAGCAAAATGCCTGATGGCGGAAGAAACCGGCACCGGCAGCGACTATCCGTTCTCGGGCGAAAAGCTGTCGCCGGTGCTGACGGTCTATCGCGCCAAGGATTTCGACCAGGCTTTCGGCATCATGCGCGGCATTTACGACTACATGGGCAACGGCCACTCGTGCGGCATTTACACCGAAGATGAATCGCACATCCTGCGACTCGGCCATGAGATGACGGTGTGCCGCGTCATCGTCAAGCAGGCGCACGCGATCGCCAACGGCGGCAGCTTCGACAACGGCCTGCCGTTCTCGCTGACCATGGGCTGCGGCACGTGGGGCGGCAACAGCTTCTCCGACAACCTCAACTACCGGCACTTCATGAACATCACGCGAATAGTGCGTGAAATCCCGCTGCGGGAACCGACGGCGGAAGAGATTTTTGGTGCGTATCGCAGCAAATTCAACATCTGAAAGCGGAGACACGAAGCTTTTTATACCCGCAGGGACACACGAAGGACACGAATAAAAAACAAATTCAAGTCATCTACAAATATCTTCGCACCTAAGACATAGAATACGATTATCTCGTAACATATTGATTATATAATATAATATATTGTTATTGTATTTCCTTCGTGTCCTTTGTGGGTCCTTCGTGTCTATGCTTTTGCCTTAAAAATAAATGAGAACCCTCCGCCACTACGTTGATCTCCGCGCACGAGAACAACCCGACGCGCCGTACCTGATCGCGCCCGAAACCGGCGCGACGCTGACCTACAGCCAGCTGCAACGCGGTTCGCACGATCTCGGACGCTATCTGCTGAGCCTCGGCCTCGGCAAGGGCGACAAGGTCGCGCTGATGCTGCACAACAGCTATCAGACCGGACAGCTGCTGATCGGCGTGATGTACGCCGGTTTCACGGTCGCGCCACTGAATCTGCTGGCGCAGCCTTCGCAACTGGCCTACGTCCTCGATCATTCCGACACCCGAGCCGTGTTCACCAGCGAGGAATTCTCCGAACGATTGAACGCCGCGCTTGCCGGCATCCCGCGCGACATCAAAGTGATCGTCATCGATCCCGATGCGACGACAATTTTCGATACCGCCACCCTGCCCGACATCGCCTTGCCGGTAATTGACGAAGCCGACGATGCCCTGCTCATGTACACCTCAGGCACCACCGGCAAGCCCAAAGGCTGCATGCTCGGCAACAGGAGCGTGTGCGCCGGTGGCGAATTCACCAGCCGCGCCCACGAACTCGCGGCGCAGGACCGCGTGCTGTGCGCGCTGCCGCTTTATCACATCAACGGCCAGATCGTGACCGCGATCGCACCCCTGGTGCATGGCGGCAGCGTAGTCATGCCACACCGCTTCAGCGTCGGCAACTTCTGGGAACGGGTCGCACAATATCAGTGCACGTGGATCAATGTCGTGCCCACCATCATCGCCTATCTGCTCAATGCGCCCGACCCGCGCGTACGCGGGCTCGACATCTCACGCGTAAAATTCTGCCGCTCGGCATCGGCCCCGCTGCCGCCCGAACTGCACCGCGCGTTCGAGAATAAATTCGGCATCAGCATCATCGAGACCTTCGGCATGACCGAGACCAATGCGCCGTGTTTCACCAATCCCCGCGATCCGGCGCAGCGCAGGATCGGCAGCCCCGGGCAGGCATTCGGCAACGAAGCGAAAATCATCGCCCCCGAAACCGGCGCGACCCAGCCCCCCGGGGTGCCGGGTGAGATCATGGTGCGCGGCGACAATGTCATGAAGGGGTATTACAAGGACCCGGAGAACACCGCCAAAACGCTGGAGCCCGATGGCTGGATGCACAGCGGCGATCTCGGCTACATGGACGAAGACGGATTCGTTTTCGTTACCGGACGCATCAAGGAACTCATCATCAAGGGTGGCGAGAACATCGCGCCGCGTGAAATCGACGAAGCGCTGTTGAAACATCCCGCGGTGCTGGAAGCCGCCGCCGTCGGCATCCCCGACCCGAATTACGGCCAGGAAATCATGGCATGCGTGGTGCTCAAGCCCGGCCATGATTGCAGTCTGGCCGAACTGACCGAGTTCTCGCAGCGCGAGCTTGGCAAGTTCAAAACACCCAAAGTCATCCGGTTCGTGGCCGACCTGCCCAAGGGTCCGTCGGGCAAGGTGCAGCGACTGAAGCTGCTCGAGCTTTAGCGCACTCACTCCACACGATGCCGCACAGGACGAGGGTTCACGTCCTGAGATGCTCTGAGTCCCGGCTTTTACCGGATGGCCATACCCTGTGAACTAGTTATCACAATAATTGAACCGTTCAATAGCCCGTAATCTCTTGGGGCACCATATATTGATCTAGGTCAAATCAACTGTCCGGGGCGTTTGCATTCGAACTTTCGCGCGACTAGTATCCGCTGCATGACTCTGTCCCGGCTAGCAAGGCGAATTGTGGCCACCATTACGGGTGTGGCATTGTTGCTGTCTCTGACCGCAGCCGCCGCCCATGCCTGCATTCTGAGCGCCGCCGGCCCGCAAGACGTCGTCACGTCTGAGCTGTGCCCCGAGTCAGCCACTGAAATCAGCACCTCTGCCGGATCTGATTGTTTCCAGGAGCGCTATTTGTCGCAGCAAGCGACGCCGACTGCAGCCGAGCTCGCTGCGGTGGCTTCGGTCGAACTGCCAATGATCGTGGCGCATCTGGAACCTGCATTTTCCGCCGAATGTTCAGCTTCAGATGTAACCTTCAATACGGCTCACGCCAACTCCCCTCCGCTGCACACCCTGTTCTGCCGTCTGCGTAATTAAATCTCCGTCCTGATGTTGTGCCGGTGGCCATCGCGGTCGCTGTTTGGCACGACACCTCGATGCGGAGGTTTTTCATTTCAGCCTGATTCGGCAATTCGCAAGCACGCCGACGTGGCCATGAAATGACCGGCCGGCTCCCGCATCTCCGACACAAGAATCTATTGATAATTGCCGCCAATATTGATATTGGAAGCAAAGAAAGGAAAGAAAATGGAAACGATCAAGGACACGACCCACAAGAAAATGCTTTATACGCTGATTGCCGTGACGGTAATCGTGATACTGCTTGGCATCTATGTTGCCCGGGAGAACGCCGCTCAACCAAAGCCGGATTCGAATCAGCCGGTTGCTGCAGCCAGCGCACTAGCTACTGCCGGCGCACTGGTTTCGCCCGACCCATTTTTCAGTTTTGGCAATATCTCGATGGCGGCGGGCAACGTTTCGCACCGGTTTACTATTGAAAATACCGGGGGATCGGCAATCACCGTCACCAAGCTCTACACCTCCTGCATGTGCACGACCGCCACGTTAATAACGCTGGCAGGCAAGAAAGGGCCCTTCGGCATGCCCGGGCACTCGCCTATTCCGGGCATAACCGAGGTCCTGGCGCAGGAAGGCCGGGCGCAGGTGGAAATCGTGTTTGATCCGAAGGCCCACGGACCCGCCGGGGTCGGCCGCATCGAGCGAGTCATCACGGTGGAAAACAGCACGGGCAAGCCACTCCAACTCGGTTTCGTTGCCATGGTAAGCCCGTAAGCGCGCCACCATGAATAAAAAACTCGCGGCGTTAATCGGATTCGGCGTATTGCTTTTCGGTTCCGTAATTTTCTTCCAACTCGGGAATGTGGGGACGACGGCGCTCTGGAATCTGTCGGATGGGGGCAAGTGGCTGTTGCCACTGGTCGCCGTTGCGGCGCTCATAGACAGCATCAATCCCTGCGCTTTTTCGATCCTGATACTCACGATTGCCTTTCTCTTCAGCCTCGGGAAATTGCGATCTAGCGTAATGGTGATCGGGAGTGCCTACATACTCGGCATCTTCCTGGTCTACATGCTTATCGGCCTCGGGATCCTGCAGGTGCTCCACATTTTCGACACGCCGCATTTCATGGCGAAGGTCGGCGCCTACCTTTTGATTTTGCTCGGGCTGATCAATATCACCAATGAGTTCTTCCCGGCATTCCCCGTAAAATTGAAAATACCGCAAGCCGCGCACCACAAAATAGCAACGCTGATGGAAAAAGGATCGCTTCCCTCCGCGTTTCTTCTGGGTGGACTGGTGGGGATCTGCGAGTTCCCGTGCACCGGCGGACCCTACCTCATGGTACTGGGGTTGCTGCATGATCAGACCACCTATGGCGTCGGTCTCGGCTATCTCCTGCTTTACAACCTGATCTTTATCCTGCCGCTGGTGATCATCCTCAGAATTTCGGGAGACAAGGCGGTCGTGGACAAGGTTCAGGCATGGAAGAACAAGGAATCCAGGGCAATGCGGTATGGGGGCGGAATCGCCATGGTTCTGCTGGGTCTCTTCATCCTTGTCGTGTGACTGCCGCCATGAATACAGCACGGCACATTGCCAAAAACAGGGGGACACCGGATGGATGCTGGAGCAAACACCATGACTGACAACGTCAACACGAGCACAGCCGGTTCCCTCCGCCTGGGGGGTTTCGTGCCTTTGCTGCTGTTCCTGGGCCTGGCGGTGATATTCGGTATCGGGCTGACATTGAATCCCAGGGATATTCCGTCGCCTCTCATCGGCAAGCCCGTGCCGGAATTCAACCTGCCCCCGGTTCAGGGTCGCACGCTGGGGCTTTCCAGCGCCGACCTCAGGGGCGAAGTATCGCTGGTCAATGTGTTCGCCTCCTGGTGCACGGCTTGCCGTGAGGAACATCCGTTGCTGATGGAGCTCAAGGCAAAAAATATAGTCCCCATCCATGGGATCAACTACAAAGACAAACCGGACGACGCTGAAAAATGGCTGGCCGAACTGGGCGATTCCTATACGCGGACGGGCGCGGACATCAATGGGCGGGTCGGGATAGACTGGGGCGTCTATGGCGTGCCGGAAACCTATGTCATCGGCCGTGACGGTCTTATAGCCTACAAACAAATCGGGCAATTAACACCCGAGATACTGCAGGACAAAATCATTCCGCTGATAAATGAGTTGCGAAAGTGAACCCAACGCGCAATATTCAGGTCTACCAACAGATTACCGAAACGCATTGAATGGCAGGCCATCGCCGTGGGAAAGCGCATGACCCGCTGCCGGCCCTGGTCGGCGCCAGGTGCGATTTACAGGATTTTGAAAAGGAAAAATAGCATGAAGAATACGGTGAGGCAGCAAGGCACCCGGGGCGATAACGCGATTGCATTTTTTGTGTCGCGAATTTCGATGGTCGTCATGGCGCTCATCCTCCTGCCGGCGTTCGCTGCCGGCCCGTCCGGCAGTGGCACGCCCACACAAAACCCTCGTCTCGCCAGCCTGCAGATCGAGATCTGGCCGGAATTCGACCGGCCGGCGGCGCTCGTGATATTCAGGGCCGAGTTGGCGGCGAACGTCGCGCTCCCGGCTGCGGTATCCCTGCGCATTCCCGCTTCGTCCGGCGGCCCGACCGCGGTGGCGGCCTCGACCGGGCCTGGAGCGGGACTCTTCAACGTGAAATACGAGCGCACGGAGGCCAACGGTTTCATCACGCTCAATTTTTCAGCACCGCAGCGCATGTTCCACATCGAGTTCTACGAACCGTTCGCGACCGGCACGGCCGATCGCAGCTACACCTACGTCTGGCCGGGTGATTTCGCCGTGGACAAACCGAGCGTGATCGTCCAGGAGCCTGCGGGTGCGCTTAACCTCACGGTGCAGCCGTTTCTGGACGGCACCACCACCGACGAGAAAGGATTGCGCTACCGGTCGGGGGAACTGGGCACCCTGGCGGCGGGAAAGCAACTTCCCATCAAAGTCAGCTACACGAAAACAGGCTCGCAAACGTCTACGGAGATGCTTCAGCCAAAAGCTGCCATTGCATCGCCAGTGCCGGTGCCGGTGCAGGCCACGGGTCTTGCTGGAAAATCTCCGCGCTGGTGGGCCCTGGTTTTCGCCATCGCCGCGGCGTTGGTCATCGCAGCCTGGGCGGCTTACCTGGGGTGGCGGCTGCGCGGAAAAGCGCCTGCTGCCCAGCCTAAAGGCGCCGGCTTCTGCTCAAAATGCGGCGCCAGCCTGGACCCGGGCGACCGCTTCTGTTCGAAGTGCGGCGCATCGCTCGGGAAAAAATAAATGAATTTGCGACAACCCGGCTCATGACCGTCATTCTGATCACAGCCCTCTCGATACTCGCTATTACGGGGCTGGCGTGGCTCGCGGGCAAGGTGCTGCCCTTCTCGATTTGCCCCATATGCGTCGGCATCGCCGGCACATGGCTCTGGATGCTGACGGGGCAACTTGCGGGCTTTGCAGTCGACGCCACCATGCTCGCAATACTGATGGGCGGATCGGTGGTTGGCATAGGTTATCAGCTTGAAAAGCATCTGCCCCCAGGCCGTGCGCAGCTGTTATGGAAAACGCTGTTCCTGACGACAGGATTTACGGCCGTCTATGGCGTCGCCACAGCGCATTGGGATTTGATGGCGTCGGCCATCGTCGCGCTTGTGCTGCTGACCGCGGTATTCTTCATACCGCGCCGTCAGCCTGAAAATAACAATGCCGTCGTCGAAAAACTCAAAGAAGATATGAAGAAATGCTGCTAAGGCGCTTGCAACCGCTGCCGCTGTTTTCATGCGTCCGGTTGATGGACTGCATTCCGGCAATCAAACGAAGCATAGTGCGATGAGCGACATAACCAGTTTCGGCCTGGCGACCGCTTTCGCGGCAGGGATAGTCTCTTTCCTTTCGCCCTGCGTGCTGCCGATGGTGCCCGCTTATGTTTCTTACATAGCCGGGCATACGCTTGAGCACACGCGCCATGGGGAGCAGATTGCCCGAAAACTTTCAGCATTCGTGCTGAGCCTGTGCTTCGTTCTGGGATTTTCGACGATATTCATCACGTTGGGCGCAAGTGCCACGGTGCTCGGGCGACTGCTGCAGAGCTACCGCTACGAGACCAATATCGTGGGCGGCGCAATCGTCATCGTGTTCGGTCTTTTCACGACCGGATTTGTGAAAATTCCCTGGTTTCAACACGATCTCCGTTTTCATCCCCACATCGGAAGCGGACAACCGCTATCCGCGTACGTGCTGGGGCTTGCATTCGGATTCGGCTGGACGCCATGCATCGGGCCGGTGCTGGGTGCGATTCTTACCTTCAGCGCCGTTTCCTCGAACTCAGGAAGCGGAATTGCTTTGCTTTCAGCGTACGCACTGGGTCTCGGCCTTCCATTTTTGGCGTCGGCGTTTTTCACCAATGGACTTGCGCACCGCCTCAAGACCCTGCGTCGCACCGGGCGGGCGCTCCAGATCGGGGCGGGGGTGATCATGATCGTCATGGGCATCGCCATCATGACCGGTCAGCTTTCAGCATTCTCCTATTGGCTGATCGAGGCCTTTCCCGCTTTGGCAAAAATCGGATAGTTCCCGTAGAAACATTTGATTTCTTTCGGCCGCCCGGATGGCCTGGCGTATCATCGCCCTGTTTTTAACAAAACCTCCATTTTGCCCATGCAAGAAACAATAAGCCCCGATTGCAGTCCAAGAGCGAGTGCTTTAAACCCAGAACGTATCACATGAAACGGCATTCTTTCATCTGCCGTGGTGATCTGACCCGATGTTGCAGGGCGGGCCTCTTCGCAATACTGGCCATGGCCCGGACTGCCGCGGCGCATAGCGATCCGTCATTCGTTGTGGACCATCCATGGAGCGCCTGGATATTCACGCCGGACATTGTGATGGTGACGCTGCTGGCCGCCGTTTTCTACGGCACTGGTCTTTGGCGCGCACGCAACAAACAACAGGAAAAGCGCCTGGGGCATGGCGTGTTTTTTTATGCGGGCCTGATGGCGATTTTCATCGCGCTCCAGTCCCCCCTCGACACGCTTTCGGAACATGTATTCGCCCTGCATCAGGTTCAGCACCTGCTCCTTCATTCGCTGGGCCCGATGCTGATCATGCTTGCCGTTCCCGAAGGTCCGCTGATTGCCGGATTGCCGGAGTGGTTACGACGACACGTATTGGCGCCCATCATCACGAGTCGCGCGGTCCGCGCGGCCTTTGGCTTTCTCTCCCGGCCGGCCGTGGCCACATTCCTGTACGTGGGCAGCCTTTACTTCTGGCAGATTCCCGACTTCCACGAGATGACCTTGCTCGATGAATCGGTGCACTATCTGATGCACTTCAGCATGCTGTTCACGGGCCTGCTCTTTTTCTGGTCCATCTTCGACCCCCGTCCGGCGCCCCTGGGTGCCGGGTATGGAGCCCGGTTGGTCATGCTCTGCGCAGCGATAACAGGCAACATCCTGATTGGCTCTTACATCACACTCAAGTCGGTGGTGCTTTACCCCGTGTATGACACCCTGGGAAGACTGTGGAACCTCCATGCGCTGACGGATGAACTGCTGGGCGGCATCGTAATCTGGATTCCGGGAAGCATGATGTGCGTCATTGCCGCGCTGATCGTCATCCGGTTATGGGGCAACAGAGAAACGAAAGTCGATGATTGGCGAAGGCGGGGGTTGGCCACTGACGCGACCACCGCGTCCGTCTCTTTGCCGCAGCGCCATCATCAAAACGCGGCGGCTCGCGGGAACCGCGCACTAGCACTCCGGTTGCTGGCGATTTCGCTGGTAGTCCTGGCTGGCGTCGTTACTCTCGCGCTCCTCAAGCAGCTTTCATTTTTTTAACAAGGGGCTGCCGTTCCAATATAATTTTGTCCTCCTCGCGAACTTAGAGAGTCCAGATCACTCAAAGGTTTACTGGGCCCCCAGACTTCGCTGGGATTCAGTTACGGCCTGAACATCCGGGATTCCCGCTTTTGAGGGAATATCAAACCACACCCAATCAGAGGTTCCCTAGTAATCTACGATAAAGGCAAGAAACATGGATTTCACTCTAATAGTCATAGTCATATTGGTTGTCATTGCGCTGATGGTTTTTTATGTGATTGCGATTTTTAATCAATTGGTCACACTGAAGAATCGCTACAAAAATGCCTTTGCACAGATAGAAGTACAGTTGAAACGACGCTATGATCTGATCCCGAATCTGGTCGAGACCGCAAAGGGATACATCAAGCACGAACGGCAAACCCTCGAATCGGTGGTTGCAGCGCGTAACGAGGCGTCCAGCATGTTGTCCAACGCCGCCGCGGCTCCGGGCGACGCCGCTGCGATGAAGGGCTTGATGGGCGCCGAGGGCAAGCTGTCCGGCGCCTTGATGAATATGAAAATGGTGATGGAAGCTTATCCGGATCTCAAGGCCAGCCAGAATATGCTGCAGTTGAGTGAGCAACTGACGACCACTGAAAATAAAGTGTCCTTTTCCCGGCAGGCCTTTAATGACCAGGTGATGGCCTATAACATCTATAAACAGTCTTTTCCGCCGGTTTTCTTTGCCCCGATGTTCGGCCACGCGCAGGATGCGGCGTTATTGGAATTTGAAGACAGTGCGGCCATACAGGCCGCGCCGAAAGTCTCGTTTTGACCACGGCTGATCGCCTGGCGATTAAACGATGAATTTCTTTGAATCGCAAGACCGTGTGCGTAAAAACACGACGCTTCTTGTCGTCCTGTTTGTTCTTGCCGTGATCGCCTTGATCATCATGACCAATGTATTGATCATGATCGTGTTTGGTTTTATAGATAGTCAGCAATTGCGTGATGGCGGGACATTGATCCGGCAAATGGATTGGCAAACCTTTGCCGCTGTAGGTGCCGGCGTCAGTGTCGTGGTTCTCGCGGGCAGTGCTTACAAGATCATGGCGTTATCCGCGGGCGGCAAGGTCGTTGCGGAGTCTCTGGGCGGGCAACTGATTCCACAAAATACGCAGGACCCGAATCAACGCAAACTGCTCAACGTGGTGGAAGAAATGGCCATCGCGTCCGGCACGCCCGCGCCGCCGGTTTATCTGCTTGCGAATGAACAGGGCATTAACGCCTTTGCAGCGGGATTTTCGCCGCGTGATGCAGTCATCGGCGTTACGCAGGGAACTATTGATCATTTGAGCCGCGAGCAGCTGCAAGGCGTTATTGCCCATGAGTTCAGTCATATTTTCAATGGGGATATGCGGCTCAACATCCGCCTGATGGGCGCGTTGAACGGCATCCTGATTCTCGGCATTCTTGGCTATTATCTGCTGTATTCGACGTCATTGTCGGGGCGCCGGCGCGGCAATGACAAAAGCGGGGCCGCAATACTGGCGCTCGCCATCGGGCTGATGGCCATCGGTTTTGCAGGCACGTTCTTCGGCGGCCTGATAAAAGCCGCGGTGAGCCGGCAACGGGAATTCCTGGCAGACGCCTCGGCGGTTCAGTTTACGCGCAACCCTAACGGGATTGCGGGCGCATTGAAGAGAATCGGGGGGCTGGAGTACGGTTCAAAAGTGGAGAATCCCGGCGCGCCCGAAGTCAGCCATGCTTTCTTCGCCCAGGGGATTTCGGGTGTCATGCAGTGGTTGTCCGCCACGCACCCGCCGCTGGCAAAGCGCATCCAGCGCATCGATCCTCAATGGGACGGCAAGTTCGATCTCTCCGACCAGCCCGATGCGGCTCAGGATGGAATGAGCGTCGGCGATACGGAAACCATGACGCGCCAGGACGTTGCCAGGAACGTTGCTGCTGTTGCCGCCGGCGCAGCGGTTGCCGGCGCCATGACCGCGATAGATCAAATCGGCAACCCGAAACAGGAAGCAGTCGATTATGCCCGCTCGCTGCTGTCAGAGTTACCCATAGCCATCAAAGAGGCCGCGCGAGAACCCTACGGCGCTCGAGCAGTCATCTATTCCCTGGCGCTAGACAAGGGGCAAGAGGTCCGCGCCAGGCAATTGAAGCAATTACAGGATCATGCCGATCCGGATGTCTACGCATTAACGCTCAAGTTGATGCCGCAAATGGATGATCTGGATATCAAATTCCGTATGCCGATTATCGATATCGCCATTCCGGCGCTAAAGCAGTTAGTGCTCAACCAGTACAAATCGTTCAAGGGAAATCTGATCGCGTTGATCGAAATGGATTCCAGGGTTGACCTGCTGGAGTGGTCATTGCAGAAGGTCCTGTTCAATCATCTCGACGGGCAGTTTTTCAAACTGACGCCCATGAAAGCTCGCTATTCCGATCCCGCAAGCCTCAAGAAGGAGATTGAACTCGTGCTCTCGATGATGGCCCATGCCGGTGCTGAGGATCAAAACCAGGCGGAAGGCGCGTTTGACGCATCAGTGCAAGCGCTGGAATCAAGCGAACTGGTATTGCTGGCGAAAGATCAAATCAGGATTATGGATCTGGATCTGGCCTTGGGGAAATTGGAACAATTGAAACCACTGGCCAAATCCCGGTTACTGCATGCCTGTGTCGCCAGCATCGAATATGATAGTAGAGCGACAGCAGTCGAAGTGGAGTTATTGCGCGCCTTTGCGGGAGCGCTTGATTGTCCCGTGCCGTCGTCGGTACGACCGATGGGTGGCGGCATGATGCGCGATTGCTTCCACATCGGCTGATGCTTGCGATATGAGCTTTTACGACAAATCATCATCGTCTGCCCTTCCATCTATCGCGCAAGGTCAGGTGTCAGACAGCCGGGAATATTCGCTGTCGCATGAGCGGATACGCCACCGGTAACACGAACATTGACAGCAGCGGCGCTGATCATGCCGCGCACAGAGGTCAACGGCCACGCCGGTAGCGGACAATCCTTCCTATTTTTTCCTGTTGACCCTATACCTAGGTACCGGGTTTATAGTGCTGATATGAGGAGGCTGCCATGAGCAGTTCGAATCCGCTGACGATAGGCAAACTGGCAAGCCGTGGCGACGTAAACGTCACGACCATACGCTATTACGAGCGGCGCGGGCTTTTGCCAAAGCCAACCCGAACCACGTCCGGCTATCGGCTGTATGCCGACGATGTGGTGCGGCGTTTGCGCTTCATCAGGCAGGCGCAGTTGCTTGGATTTTCATTGACTGAAATCCAGGATTTGCTGTCCTTGCGCATGCAACCCGACACGACCTGCGCCGACATCAGAAACCTTGCAAAAGAGAAGATTACGGCTGTCGACCAGAAAATTGCCGACTTGCTGCGGATCAAAAGCGCGCTCACGAAGCTGGCTTCGGCGTGCCGAGGCAAAGGCCCGATGAGCGAATGTCCGATACTCGACGCGCTGGAAAGCACGGAGAATGCGAAATGAATGTGGAGCTGATCTACGACGCCGATTGTCCCAATGTGACACAGACGCGCTCGCTGTTGATCAAGGCGTTTACCCGGACCGGAGTTTCAGCGCGCTGGCGGGAATGGGACCGCGCCTCGCCTGACAGTCCGGAATATGCGAGATCTTACGGGTCGCCGACGATACTCGTCGACGGCGAGGATGTTGCAGGAACCGGTCCGATCTCGGGAGCCGGCGCCTGCCGCGTCTACTCCGACCAGCATGGAAAACTTAACCGCACGCCAATTCTGGAAACCATATGCTCGGCGTTATTGCGCGCATCACCGCCCAAGCCGCCGAAAACCCGATGGCAGACGATGGCAGCCTCATTTCCTGCAGTCGGCGTGGCCCTGATGCCGAAGCTGGCCTGTCCGCTCTGCTTCCCGGCCTATGCGGCCATCCTCAGCGCGCTTGGCCTGGAATTCGTCGATTACACGCCATACCTGCTGCCGCTGACTGCTATTTTCCTCGTCGTGGCGGTTGGCGTACTGGTGCTACAGGCGCGTCGCACAGGCAACTATGCTGCATTGCTGTTTGGCGTGGCCGCATCGCTTATTGTGCTTCTCGGAAAATTTTATTTCGAATCCGACTGGCTGTCGACAAGCGGCGTTGTCTTGCTCGTTATTGCCATCTTTCTCGGCAGCCGCTCTAAGGCGACTACGATCGCGTCATGTCCTGCATGCGTCTCAGGCGTGAGCGAACCGCAACCCAGGACGCATTGAGGAGAACTTCAAGGGGCGAGGGGGCGAACCTAAAGGAATGACTACGACATGGCCGAACCCGTAAGATCGAAGTATTCAGCGCCGGATGTGCCGTGTGCGAAGACACGATCACGCTCATCAACAAGATCGCCTGCCCGTCGTGCGAAGTCGAAATTCTCGACATGCACCAACAGGAAGTTATCAAGAAAGCCAGGCAGTACGGTATCCGCAGCGTTCCTGCCGTGGTTGTCGACGGCAAGCTTGCCGATTGCTGCGCCGGCAGAGGCCCTGACGAAAAACATTTACGCACGGCAGGCCTTGGCATTCCACTGTAACCGGGTCATGCAATTACACTAAAGAGTACCGTTGCCGCAACCCCGGCGTGTTGATGGCGGCATGCGCGCGCCTCGCGGCATAGCGTCAGGCGGAACGTATCGGCATCTGCACACAGTCCCCTTCCTTCAATAACGACCGTCACGCGATGGCCCTGCGCCTGCAAAGACGCGCGCATTTCAAAGAAAATTGTATCGCACTGTATCACCCCCCTTGCCACGCAAGGCTGCGATACAAAAAGCCGCTTGCCGGAAACAGTCTGTTTACAGATTATTGCTTCAATGGGAACCACTGAGAGAGCCCGGTTAAACAACAGCACGCTGGATCGGGTAATCGAGGTAAACACTCTCCGACATATTTTATAAAGGAAGCAATCATGAAAAAACTGAACAAAATCGCAACGGGAATCGCCATTACACTGAGCCTCGGTCTTGCCGCCACCGCCATTGCCCATCCGGGGCAGATGGGGGGCAACAGAGGCCAGGGTCCGCAGGCCGGTCAGCAGCACGGCATGCAGTACGGCGCAAATAAACATGCGGCCCGCGGTGGGCAGCGTGACGGCGCGATGGGACGTGGCGCTCAAGGCGCGCAGACCGGGCAACAATTGATGACGCCGGAAGAGCGGACCGCGATGAGAGAAAAAATGCGCGCCGCCGCGACGCCGGAAGAACGCCAGCAGCTCGCCGCGACTAACCACGCCGAGATGCAAAAGCGCGCCCAGGAAAAAGGCATCACGCTTCCAGAGCAGCGCGGACCGCGCAATCGCGCCGGTTTCGGGCCGAATGCGGCCGCGCCCGCAAACTAAGCACGCAGGGAGGGGGCGGCCACCGCCCCTTCCCTTTTTTAAATTAGAGTTTCGTCAGGAGGATCAATTTCGGGTCTCCAAAGATACAATACTGAAATCGCCGAGACACTGTTTTTCCAACCAAAGGGAAATACCCACATGAACCGATTCAAAATCACCAGCACGTCACTGATCGTGCTGGTGTGCGCGCTCCTGCCGGCGCTGCCGGCGGCCGCTCAATCGCCGCATAGCCACGACCACAGCTTCGGCAACGCGCAGAAGTGGGCGCAGATTTTCGATGACCCGTCACGCGACGCCTGGCAAAAACCGCATGAAGTCATACAAGCCCTCGCTCTAAAGCCTGACGCTGTCATTGCCGACATCGGTTCCGGCACCGGTTATTTTTCGGCACGCTTTGCGAACATGGTTCCCCAGGGCCGCGTCTACGGCGTTGACACCGAACCCGACATGGTGAAATACCTCGCGGATCGCGCCAAACGAGAAGGCCTGAAGAACGTCATCGCGGTCGCGGCCCAGCCCGGCAACCTGCAACTGCCGGAAAAGGCGGACCTGATTATCTTCGTCGATGTCTACCACCACGTCGACAGTCGCGAGACCTATTTCCGTCATTTACAGGATTCGCTGAAAACAGGCGGCCGTCTCGCCATCATCGATTTCCGCCTGGATTCGCGCGTTGGACCGCCCAGGTCTTCCCGCATCGCACCGGAGCAGGTCAAGGCTGAGTTGCTGCGCGCCGGCTATGTCCTGCGCGAAGAGCACGCATTCCTGCCTGACCAGTATTTCCTGGTGTTCCAGCCCGCCAAGCCTTGAATTTCACCGCCAGAGAAGAGATCATCCTGACATGAATCAATCACTGGAAATTTTCGCAAGGCATCGAAACATATAGCCGCACAGGAACTGCCATGCTCTATTACGCCGTAAAACTGCTGCTTTCCGCCGGCATCATCGTCGTGGTATCGGAAGTCGCCAAGGTCAACGCCGGGCTGGGCGCGTTGATCAAATCGCTGCCGCTCATCTCCGTCCTCGCCATGATCTGGCTCTACGTCGACACGCGCGATACCGGCAGGATCGCCGAACTGTCGGTCAGCACGTTCTGGCTGGTTCTGCCGACGCTGCCGATGTTCCTGGTGCTGCCGGCACTGCTGAAATCCGGGATGGGTTTCTATGCCAGCCTGGGCATATCGATAGGCGTCATGCTCGTTTGCTATGCGATTGCGATACCCATACTCGCCCGTTTCGGCATCACGATTTGAAATTTCGGACGCCGCTGAAAACCGGCACTACCGAACTTTTCCTTGATATCGATGTCCTGGTTTGCGTGTTGCCAAACCAATACCATTTACTCTAGAATCCCGCTCGTGCTCAGACTCGTCAAAAAAATATTGATACTCTCACTGCTGCTGGTGATGCCCATACAGGGTATTGCCGCGTCGGTGTCGCATTTTATTTGCGAGTCCCCCGCCAATGCCGAACCATCGACCATGACGTCGAATCCTCATCACGGCAACAGTGCCACCGCCCAGGCATACGATCACCAGGACAGCGCCAACAGCGACGGCAATAATGACTACGCCGGGCACCTGTCGTGCCATCAGGTTTATTCCGGCATGCCGAGCATCACGGTCCTGACGTTTGCCAACGATCTGCACGTTTATCTTCCCTCAAGCTTTACCTCACCCAACCTGTTCATTCCCGAACAGCCGCAGCGCCCCCCTCGAGCGTAACCACGCCATCCTCCGGATAACGATCCGGAGTTGGAACTCTATTGGCAGTAGCGGCAAGATCGTCTGCTGTCATTGTGTGTGACGTTACTTCGAGAGGTTATAAGTGTCTGTTTATAATACGTTATTATTGATGATCGCCGCTGCAACCGTGATCCCGTCAGCGCTCGCGCAACAGGTCGCGTTCCCCGCCCCATCAGACCCCGCAGCCCCCGTGCCTGCGGCCAGATACGAATCGGCTTTCAGCGGCTATGTCTCATATAAAGAGCAGGACATCGCTTCGTGGCGCGGCATCAACGACGAGGCGGCACGCATAGGCGGCCACATCGGCGTGCTGCGTCAATCCGGCATGCAGGGCAACAAGCCTTCAGCAGGGCCTGCAAACCCGTCCACCGCGATGCCCGTAATGCCCGGGCACGGCGCCGCCCGCTAGCAGGAGATCAGCCATGACAATAATTCCAAACCTGTACACGAACCGCTCCAGAACGCTGGCTCTGGTATTCAGCGCCGCCTTGCTTGGCGGCTGCGCGTCGTTCTCACCGGACGGCGGCTTTGACAGCGTCGAGACCATGACCAAAGCGCGGCTCGACAAGGACATCAAATGGGTGAAGACCGACCGCGACGCCGAACTGGTGCAGGCAACTGTGAAGAAATTGCTGGCCCCGCCGCTCACCGCGGATGCGGCAGTGCAGATCGCGCTGCTCAACAACCGCGGACTGCAGGCGACCTACGCCGAACTCGGCATCGCTGAATCCGATCTGGTGCAGGCAGGCCGGTTGCGCAATCCGGGTTTCTCGTTTTCGCGAACGAACCAGGGTGGCGACATTGAAATCGAACGCACGTTCCTGTTCGACTTGCTCGGGCTCATCACCATGCCGATCCGCACCGAACTCGAACAGCGTCGTTTCGAAATTACGAAGCTGCGCGTTACCGCTGAAACATTACAAGTGGCTGCAGATGCGCGGCGGGCATTTTTCAGTGCGGTCGCGGCGCAGGAAGCCGTGAAATACATGGGTCAGGTCAAGCTCGCCGCCGGCACCAGCGCCGAACTCGCGCGCCGCATGGTGGCGGCGGGTAATTTCAGCAAACTCGACCAGTCGCGCGAACAGGTCTTTTATGCCGAGGTGACCGCCCAGCTTGCGCGGGTAAAGCAAAATGCCCTGGCGGAACGCGAACGACTGACTCGTCTGATGGGCCTGTGGGGCGAAGATGTCCGCTTTGCCCTGCCCGAGCGCCTGCCCGATTTGCCCAAGACGGTGCGCGAAATCGCAGACATCGAGACCCAGGCCCTGAAACAGCGCCTCGACGTTCAGGGTGCAATGAAAGAAGCCGAGAACATCGCGGCATCAATGGGACTTACCAAGGCTACCGGTTTTGTCAGCGTTTTCGAAGTCGGATACAAACACAACAACGAGAGTGGATTGCCGGTCAAGTCCGGTTATGAGATCGAACTCAGGCTGCCGATCTTCGACTGGGGCAGTGCCCGCGTGGCGCGCGCCGAATTCACCTACATGCAGGCGGTGAATCGTGCCGCCGATATCGCAGTGAAAGCGCGGTCAGAAGTGCGTGAAGCGTACGGCGCCTACCGCACGGCTTTCGATCTTTCCCGCCATTACCGCGACGAGATCGTGCCGCTCAGGAAAAAAATATCGGAGGAAAACATGCTGCGCTACAACGGCATGCTGATCAGCGTGTTCGAACTGCTGGCCGACGCGCGCCAGCAGATCGCGAGCGTCAACAGCTATATCGAAACGCTGCGCGATTACTGGCTCGCCGAAACCAGCCTCACCCTTGCCCTCACCGGCAAATCACCCGGCTCCATGAAAATGGGCGACGGCATGCAAGCTGCCGCCGAATCGGCCGGCGCTGGCCACTGAATCCCGGGAGAATAATAATATGACGACACGACGACATTTTCTTCGGACCGCGGGCGGCGCGCTGCTGGGCGCGGCGACGGTCAGCAAGGTCGCGCAGGCCAGTGTGCCGGAAGCGGCTATCCAGACCTCGCCCGACACCCAGCCGCCACTCGCGCCGGCCAATGGCAGACCCTACCAGCCGGTGGTGACGCTCAACGGCTGGACGCTGCCATGGCGCATGAACAACGGCTGGAAAGAATTCCACCTGATCGCCGAGCCGGTACGGCGACAGATGGCGCCGGGCATGACCGCGCACCTGTGGGGTTACAACGGCCAGTCGCCCGGCCCCACGCTGGAATGCGTCGAAGGCGACAAGGTGCGCATCTTCGTCACCAACAAGCTGCCCGAGCACACCACCATCCACTGGCACGGCATCCTGCTGCCCAACGGCATGGACGGCGTCGGCGGGCTCAACCAGCCGCAGATCCCGGTGGGCAAGACCTTCGTCTACGAGTTCGAGATGAAGAAGTCCGGCACCTTCATGTACCACCCGCACGCCGACGAAATGGTGCAGATGGCCATGGGCATGATGGGATTCATCGTGGTGCACCCGAAAAACCCGAACTTCATGCGGGTGGACCGCGACTTCGTGTTCCTGATCAACGCCTATGACATCGACCCGGGCAGTTTCACGCCCAAGATCGCCACCATGACCGATTTCAACCTGTGGTCGTGGAACAGCCGGGTGTTTCCGGGCATCTCCCCGCTGGTGGTGCGCAAAGGCGACCGCGTGCGCGTGCGCATGGGCAATCTCACCATGACCAACCACCCGATCCACATGCACGGTTACGATTTCGCCGTGACCTGCACCGACGGCGGCTGGGTGCCGAAAAGCGCGCAGTGGCCCGAAGTCACGATCGACACTCCGGTGGGCGCGATGCGCGCCTTCGAGTTCGACGCGATCTATCCGGGCGACTGGGCGTTTCACTGCCACAAATCGCATCACACCATGAACGCCATGGGACACAACGTGCCGACCATGATCGGCGTCGACCATCGCGGCGTGGCGCAAAAAATCATCAACCTCGTTCCGGATTACATGGTGATGGGCGAGCGCGGCATGGCCGACATGGGCGAGATGGAAATGCCCATCCCCGACAACACGCTGCCGATGATGACCGGCACCGGGCCTTTCGGTCCGATCGAGATGGGCGGCATGTTCTCCGTGGTCAAGGTGCGCGAAGGGCTGGCGCGCAACGACTACAAGGACCCGGGCTGGTACAAAAATCCGCCGGGAACCGTGGCGTATGAATGGACGGGCGCGCCCCCCGCAACCTCGACCGCGCCTCAACCCAAGCGCACGGCCCTAATGTCATCAGACCGGGAATTACATGCACGCAAACCCGCTGGCGGTCCAGGCAAACACTGATGTGTTTATCTATCTTATTGATTTTTTAAAATATACTTGAAGGAAGCCAATGAAAAACTTATTACTCGTAACAACCATCACCCTGAGCCTGATCTCAACCAGCGTTCTCGCACACGGTGAAAAGCCGCATGCAAAAAAATATTCGGCACTGCAATTGTCTGAAGAGCATGCGTTTGGCAAGGCCGGGGATCCAAAAAAAGCCACCCGCACCATCACCTTCAACATGACCGACAACATGCGCTTCAATCCCTCCCAAATCACCGTCAAGCAGGGCGAGACTGTCAGATTCGTTGCGAAGAACGACGGAAAAATCATGCATGAGCTGGTGATCGGAACCATGAAAGAACTCAAGGCACATGCCGAGCAGATGAAGAAATTTCCCGGCATGGAACATGACGAGCCCTACATGTCGCATGTGGCGCCGGGAAAAACCGAGGAAATCATCTGGCAGTTCACCAAGGCCGGAGATTTTGATTTCGCCTGCCTGATCGCCGGCCATTTCGAAGCCGGCATGGTGGGTAAAATAACAGTCGCAACCAAATAACGAAAGGGAAGCATCATGAACAGACGCACTTTTTCAATCGCCTTGGCCGCACTGGCGGTCACACCGCCAGTGCTTGCGCAAGGAGCACCGATCATTGATGTGCACCTCAACCCGACGTGAGGATGCTGCGGCGCGTGGATGGATCATCTGCGCGCAAACGGCTTCCGGGTGAAGCCGATTCCTGTCGAAGACAACGGCCCCGTACGCCGAAGTCACGGCATACCGGATGCGCTGGCCGGCTGCCATACCGCAGTGGTCAGCGGCTATGCTATCGAAGGCCACGTGCCTGCGCGAGAAATCAAGCGTCTGCTTGCCGAACGGCCCAAAGCAAAAGGTCTCGCCGTGCCCGGTATGCCTGCCGGATCACCCGGCATGGACCAGGGCCCGCAGCGCCAGCCGTACGACGTGTGCTGATCGTACACGACAACGGCCGTCATTCGATCTACAGCAGTTATAAGCAATAGCCATCAATCACCAACAGAAAGGAAAATCATGAAAAAAATCATCACTTTTCTCCTTGCAGCCGTTCTTTTTGGCGCCACGCTTGCACAGGCCGAAGCTCTGTCTGATGGCGAAGTCCGAAAAATCGACAAGGACGCCGCCAAGGTCACCATCAAACACGGCCCCATCCGCAACCTCGACATGCCGGGTATGACCATGGTTTTTCGCGTCAAGGATCCGGCGATGCTCGACCAGGTCAAGGCGGGCGACAAGATCAAATTTCAGGCCGAGAATATCAACGGCGCCATTACCGTAACCCAGATGGAGCCGGCTAAGTAGGCGCCGTGTGCAAACAGGCTTCCGTCATCAACGCAGATCCTGTATTGATGCGGAAATCTAATTGCGGGAAAATGACCTACGACGATGATGGCTATTAAGCGCCTCCGCTCGCATTTGTTGATTGCGCTTGCCATGGCTGTTTCTGCCATCGTGATCACGCCGTCCGTCGGCCAGGCCGGGCAGCCGTATAACAACGCGCGCCCTGGAAGCGCCGATGCCCAGCTGAAAGCCATATTGGAGAAAATCGCCCAGACACGACTAAACGCGGCGCTCGAGGGGGCCAATCAACTCACCAGCAATTACCCCACCTTTCGCCTCGGACACCTCGTGCGTGGCGATCTGCTCCTCGCCCGAACCAAAGCGATCACAGAATTCGGCAACACCGGTCATACTGCCCGTGAGCGCCTTGACGAACTGCGAGCGGA
>CALOEN010000027.1:0-26056 GCA_942492335.1 uncultured beta proteobacterium
GATACGATACGCCTCGATTATGCAGACGCACATGACCAACTCACGGCTCACGGACCCCGAGGTCCTCGAGTGGCGTTATCCCGTGCTGCTGGAGGAATTTTCAATACGGCGCGGCAGCGGCGGCGCCGGAAAATGGCGCGGTGGAAACGGTGCCGTGCGGCGCGTGCGTTTTCTCGAAGCGATGACAGCAGCGATCCTGTCCGGGCATAGACGCATCGCACCCTACGGCATGGCGGGCGGCACACCGGGCGCGGTCGGCCGCAATCATGTCGAGCGCGCCGGCGGGGAGATCGTCGAACTCAAGGCCTGTGACAGCACTCCCATGCAACCGGGCGATGTATTCGTGATCGAGACGCCGGGCGGCGGCGGGTATGGTGAGGGATGAGGGAAGCGTCGAGCAGTGCTCGACGATCAAGGTTCAAAGACTCGATTCACGATTCATTCTTTTCTCAATACCTACTCAATACCTGCTTGACGGGTGGCGCCCGACGGGTACGATTCACGGGGTTTCGACTGCTTACCGCTTTCCGTCCTTAGATTGCCCGCCGACTTGCGGCTCCAGACCCATCATCTTCATTACCCACGCCAGTGCAAAGCCCGCGGTCAGCGGCCACCAGTGCACCAGCACCAGCGCCAGCACCGCCGAGGCGCCGTAAGCGAGCGCGATCAGGAGCAGACCCAGATGTCCGGTTCGAAAGTACGCGAACATCACAGCCAGCGCCATGAGCGCGAAGAGGGTCGAAAAAATAGCGATGATGATATTCATGTGTTGCGGCAACGGCGGAAACCGGCTTTAAATAATAATCTCGGGTCGGCATTCTACATCATACTGCGTCCGCTGTCGGCCTCGCGAGGCGCTCTGCTATGATGCCGAAGATGCAGAAAACTTAACGGTCTGAAAACTATCGTGCGACCACCGCCAACCCTACGCACCCTGGGCACCTGCAGCGCGGCCCACACGCTGCACGACGGCCTGTCCGACGTCACCTATGTGCTGCTGCCGCTGCTGGCGCAGACCTTCGGGCTGTCGCTGTCGCAGGTGGGGATGATCCGCGCCGCGCACCGCACCGCCATGGCCGCGTTTCAGATCCCCGCCGGCCTCGTTGCCGAACGCTTCGGCGAACGCAACCTGCTCGCCATCGGCACGCTGGTCGCCGGCCTCGCTTTCCTCGCCCTGGGTTTTGCCTCGGGTTTCTGGATGATCCTGCTGGCATTGTTCTTTGCCGGCATCGGCTCGGCGGTGCAGCATCCGCTCTGCTCGACCCTGATTTCTCATGCCTATCCGGGGGCCGGCCGGCGCGCTGCGCTCGGCACCTATAATTTTTTCGGCGATGTCGGCAAGTTCACCTTCGGCGGCATGGTCAGCCTGCTCATGGTGGCGGGCATTTCCTGGCAGGCACCCGTGGTCGGTTTCGGCATCATCGGCGTGGCCACTGCCGTCATGATTTTCCTGCTGGTGGCCAACACTCAAACCGCGCACCATCCCGCTGCACATACGGCTGCGCCCAAAACCGGCGGCTGGGGCATACGCCATCCGCGCGGCTTCACCGCGCTGTGTCTGATCGAAATCCTCGACAGCAGCACGCGCACCGGATTTCTCACCTTCATTGCTTTCCTGATGATTGCAAAAGGCGTGCCTGAGGGCTGGGCGGCACTGTCGGTGCCGCTGATTCTCGTCGGTGGCATGGCGGGCAAACTCGCCTGCGGCTTTCTTGCAGAGCGAGTAGGCATCGTGCGCACCATCATCATCACCGAAATCACCACCAGTGCCGGCATCCTTCTCACACTCGTCGTACCGGGTGTCGCCGCGCTGGTGCTGCTGCCGCTCATCGGTGTGGTGTTGCAGGGCACGTCTTCCGTGCTCTACGCCACCATAGGCGACCTGGTGCAACAGGACCGCCTGCCGCGCGCTTTCGGTCTGTTCTACACCGTGGGCTCGGTGTGCGGTATTGCCGCGCCCCTGGGTTATGGGCTGCTGGGTGACTTGCAGGGCGTGGACACCGCCATTGCCGTGATCGGCATTGCAGTGCTGTTCACTGTTCCGCTGTGCGCTCTGCTGCGCCCGGCGCTGGGTTTGAAGCCGGCAACTTTGTAACGCCGCACATAAAGGACACCGCATGCTGGACCTGAAGGGCAAGGTTGCAATCGTAACGGGGGCCGGCACGGTCGGCGCGGGCTGGGGCAACGGCAAGGCCACCGCCGTGCTACTCGCGCGCCAGGGGGCGCAGGTCTTCGGCACCGATATCAATCGTGAAGCGGTCGAGGACATGCGCGCCATCATCGGGAAAGAAGGTGGCACCTGTGTAACCCATGTCTGCAACATGACCGTGTCCGATGAGGTGAAAGCCGCGGTGGATGCCTGCCTGCAGCGCTTCGGGCGCATCGACATCCTGGTGAACAACGTTGGCGGTTCCGCGCCCGGCGACCCGGTAACCATGACCGAGGACGTATGGGACGCGCAACTCGATCACAATCTTAAAACCGCGTTCCTCGGCTGCAAGCACGTGCTGCCGGTGATGGAAAAACAGGGCAGCGGCGCCATCGTCAATATTTCCTCGGTTGCAGGATTCAGCCACCAGGTCGGCGGCCGTGTCCACGTCGCTTACAGCACCGCCAAATCGGGTCTGCTCGGCTTTACCCAGTCCACCGCCATGGCCTACGTGAAAAAAGGCATACGCTGCAACCTGGTGGTCGTCGGCACCATGCATACGCCGCTCGTCGAGCACCGTCTGACCAAACAACTCGGTGCTGCGGATGCCGCGGCGCTGATCGCCAAGCGCAATGCCGCGGTACCGATGGGACGCATGGGCGATGCATGGGACGTCGCGAATGCCGTGCTGTTCCTCGCCTCCGACGAAGCGCGCTACATCACCGCCACCAGTCTGACGGTTGACGGCGGATTGACTGCGGCGCGACCGCAGTGACCGCAGAAAAACGATTTTAGCCACAGAGATCACAGAGAACACAGAGAACCCCTCTGTAAATATTCAAAAACAATCAGATAGATACCAATTCTGTCTGGTTTGTTTTCCCTCTGTGACCTCTGTGATCTCTGTGGCAAATAAATATTCTTTACTTGATCTTGTCAGCATCCACCCGTATTCGCCGTTTTCAAGAAAACTGGTTATCATCTTTTGCATCAAGGATAATCCTCACTCTCACCCACGAAATGGAGTGCGCCATGTCAGGCAAACAACGCATCAGCTACGTCCCGCTCGACAAGATGACCCCGGAGATGCGCGCCGAGATGGAGCGTTGCGTGCGCGAAGGCACACCGCGCCCCGAAAGCACCGCAGTGCGCGCCCACGTGCCGGGCTGCTTCTGGTTCTTCGCCAACTCCTGGAACGATATTTTCAGAAACGGCATCCTCGACCACGCCATCAAAGAACTGTGCCGCATCTACGTCTCGCGCTCGGTGGTGTGCGAATTCTGCGGCAATCAGCGCTCGATCAAGGGCCAGAACGCCGGCGTCAACGAAGGCCAGGTCGACGATTTGATGAATTTCGAGAAATCGGTGAAATACAACGACCGCCAGAAAGCCGCGCTCGCCTACGCCGAAGCCATCGTCTGGCGCACCGAGACCGACGACGCCTTCTGGGAACGCATGCATAAGCATTTCACCGAACCGGAACTGGTGGAACTGGGTTGCGCCATCGGCCTGACCTTCGGCCAGCAGAGTTTCCTGCGCATGCTCAACATCGACCATCACCAGGTCATGGCCGGCCTCTCCTCCGCTTCCATGGCTCCCGGTTTCGAAACCGCCGAAGCCCTGGCCAAATCCAAGGCGGATCCCAACTACTGGGCCAGGCAAAAATCGGCAGCGAACAAAAATGCTGCGTAAAAAGAAAGCGGGCCGGCAGGCGCCGGCCCGCTTGTGATCAGCGTACCGTCTTGCGCGCGATGACGTGGTTGTCGAACACCAGGTTCACCGACCAGATCCAGCGCGCGCCATCGAACAGTTCGGGGAAGCGCCGGTAGGCCAGTAGATTCGTCACGCCGACATCCGTGTCGGTGTACTCATAGGCCCGCGGCCACTTCGAGTCGTCGAAAGCGGGCGATTCCCAGTTCTCGGGAATCGGATAATGCACCGCGTAGCATTGGTCATCGCACCCCGGCTTCTTGGCTATGGGATGCACCCGTCCGAGTTTGGTCGTGTCGTGGACATTGCCTTTTTCGATGACATCATCAGGACTTTTCAGCGGCGCGATGTAGAAGGACTGGGCCTTCCAGGAACTGTCGGTGACTGTGCCGTCACTGAACTTGGCAATCACACCGGCATCTCCCATATAAAACGGTATCTTGCCTCCTTTCCCACCCTCGGTCCCCAGCCCCAGGTCCTCCTCCCAATCGACACCCTTGAACACGTAGGTAATCGGCCGCTTTGCCTGGAACTTTACAACTACCGAGTTAAAAGGCGTGAAGGGCGTGTTGTCGACGGCGACGAGCTTGCCGTTCACATAGAGCTCGAAGTAATTGTCCGCGACGATGTAGCCGGTGATGACTTCGCCATCCGGATCGATCACGACCACGGGTACATGGTCGGTTTTGACCTCGGCAGAAGTTTTGGGCTTCACCTGGTTGCATTCATTGTAGAGGTCAGTCCCCACCGGGCCCTGGCCTTTCTGGAACGCGGTCTCCGCCGGGACCGTTAGCACGGTGCCGTCGGTGGCGGTGATCTGACCGACTGCGCTGATGCGATGATTGCCGACCTTGACCGGACATTTGTAAAGATTCTCGACGACAGTAGTGGCGCGTCCCTGCGTCACATGCCGCTTGACCTCGCCCTGAGCGCTGACTTCGCCGGCTGTCATTACCGCACAGCCGAGCAAAAGCAGTGCCAAATTGCGAACAGCCGATACCGACGTTCTTGCATTACAGTTCATTATGAATTTCCCCTAGGTTGACCGTACCGCCCCCGGATGGGTTCGGCACCTGTTCGCAGGCATAATAACCCTGCCGACAAGGAGTGTATCCAAGCGTAGACCCGGCGGCAAGATCCGGCAAAGCGGGCAATGCGGAAGGTGTTCTGACTGGATCAGGGCAACCCATCAGAGGGCAAAACCTGATGCCAAGCCCCGGGAATTCATGCCGCCGCAAATCCGCGCCGATACGCAACAATCTGAGTTTTGGAGAGTTGACGCCGACATAGGGACAGGGAAACAATGCGGCATATCATTGGCGCAAATCAATATACACCGGATCACGCTGCCAACATGGTGCTGCTACAACTGTTTCTGATCCTGGTCCCGGTGATCGCCTGGCTGTGGGCGAAGCGCCGGATGCCGACCAGGCGCTGGACTATTACCGGCATCGCATTCGGGTCCATCGTCAGCCCTTTTTGCGTCGGCCTCTATGCAACATACTTCACATTTCCTTTGGGCCTAGTTACGGGTTTGATCGGCCTTGCCGGCGGACTGGTGCACGGCGCGCCAGGCTACGAAATCGCGACCGCCATCGGCATCGTGGTGCCTGGAACAGCACTTTCGGGAGTAGACCACCTATGGGTTTCCATAGTGAATGGCTTCATCTGGGGCCTCATCTATGGTGGTGCCGGGTGGTTTATCGATCGTCTCGTCTTGCAGCGCAGCGCCCCCCGCCCGAACACGTCACCTCATGACCGCAATGGAGTCGATCCGTGCTGACGGTGTCGATCATGGTCACGCGCTGCTTGGCCTGCGCTCGTAAAGTCGTAAGATATTATTTAGAGCCCGTAACATATGACCGGTGCGTTCAGCCAAATTGGTGCTGACGCGAGGGTGGCGCAGAGCATATCGTGAGAGGCCTGCGACGCGTCAGCGGCCGGTTTGGCGGCAACCCTGGCGCTGGCACGAGCGGCCCCTCGACATTCACCTCCTTGCATTTATATTCGCGATATTGGCTGCGATGATCTTCGCGCCCTGAGCCAAAATCGTGCATCGCGCGTTTCATTATGCTTACGCACTTCAGGCGGCTCGCTGGTGCGCGGATCCATCTCCAGCACCACGGGTGAGCTGCTGGCAATCGTGACGTAGCCCTGCTGCTGTTCGAGCGGCACGGACTCGCCCACGCGCAGGCGCCAGACGGCGAATGCCGCAGTCACAGCGAGCACCAGGGTGAAGTACACGAGCAGACTGCCCGGCCCGAAGGCGTTCATCAGTATGCCTGCAGCGGTCGGCCCCAGCGTAGCGCCGACACCGTGCACCAGCAGCAGGCTGCCCGCGGCTTCCAGCATTTCTTCTTGCGCGAGATTATCGTTGACCAGCGCGATGCTCAGACCGTAAATCGTGAACGCCAGCCCGCCGTAAAAAAAAGTACACGCGATCAACGCCGCAGTTGAAATAGTCATCACGGTGTAGGCGGCGGCGGCAAGCCCTGCAGCACCCACGCACACCAGTGTCAGCACACGCCGCCGGTCCTGACGATCCGAGAAATGACCAACCGGCCATTGCAGCAGCGCGCCGCCGAAGATGGCCGCACTCATGAAGGCGGCCACGCCGCCTTCGGACAAACCGATGCGCTGGCCGAACACCGCACCCATGCCGTAGAGCGAGCCGTTGAGCAATCCGGAAGACAGCGCGGCCGCCACACCCAGCGGCGAGACGGCATAGAGCCGGAAAATGCTCATGCTGGGTGCAGTCACCGGCCGCGGCTCGGGCGTGCGCGTGAATGCCACCGGCACCAGCGCAAGCGATAGCAGTATCGACACCATCCCCAGCGGCACGAAGCCCATCACGTCGCCTACCGTCACCAGAAACTGCCCCACGCCCATAGCCACCAGTGTCACCGCCATGTAGGCGGCAAAAATGCGCCCGCGTGCGGCATTGGGCGCAATTACGTTGAGCCAGCTCTCCAGCACCATGTAGAGGCCGACCAGGCACACGCCGGCCAGCAGCCGCAGCACTGCCCACAACCAGGGGTCGGTCACCATGGCGTGGACGATGGCGGTGGTAGAAGCCACCGAGGCCATAGCGGCGAAGGCGCGAATGTGGCCGACGCGGCGAATCAGCATGGGGCAGACATAGGTGCCGAGAATGAAACCGGCGAAGTAGGCCGACATGACCAGCCCCGTGGTCACGGTGGAAAACTGCGACAGCCCCGCGCGCAGCCCCAGCGCGGTGAAAAACAGGCCTATGCCCACCAGCAGCAAACCGCTGGCGAACAGCAGAGAGAATACCGCGGCCCAGGCAGCGGAAAGTTCTGATTTGTTCTGCATTTATCCCAAGACTAACAAATTATGCACGGCAGAACATCGCGAGGCAGGCCCGGCATGCGCACAGCAAACTGCAGCCGCGGACGCAGATCCGGTTATTTCAGTCCGAGCCGGGCCCTGAACAGCGTGTAGTTGGACGGGTCCATCTTGATCTCGCCGCTGTTGATCTGACGGTCGATCTCGGTCACGGCGTCGTTGAACGGTGTGGCGATGCCATGCTCCCTGCCCTGCTTCGCCACCAGGCCGCTGAGGAACTCGATCTCGCTCCTGCGGCCCTTGATGTGATCGTGGATGGGTGCGGTGCGCCCCCCGCCCACATGGCTCATCAGCGTCTGCATGGCCGTCACCAGGTTTTCGTCGCTGGAGCCCGCGAATTCATCGGCGCGCAAGCCGAAGACCGGCTCGATGCGATAGCCAAGCGCGGCACCCACGGCGTAGGATTCCCTGCCGAGCTTCACTGAAATGTCGAACATGCCCGGCAGCGCCGCCGCTTCAAAGTTGCGCAGACCGAGCAGCCCGAACGGCCCCATGGTCATGGAATTGGCAATGAGCTTGGTCCACTTCGCGCCGTAGATGTTATTGGTAACATCGCAGCGGCCGACCTTGCCCATGATGTCCGAGATTTCACGCACGCGCGGGCCGTAAGCACCGTCGAGCTCGCCCACCGCGAACCACGTGCCCTTGCGCGTGGTATTGCGCTGGATAAGCCCTGGCGTGAAGAGTTCAGCCTGCAGTTCGACGACACAGCCCATCGTACGGTCGCGGCCGATGATGGCGGCGATCGCATCGTCGTTCATGCCGTTCTCGAGGCCGACCAGCACGCCATCGCTCTTGAGATACGGCTTGATGAATTCCGTCATCCAGCGCGCATCGTTGGATTTTGCCGCGAGAAATACAATATCAAACTCGAGACGGGCCGAAGACAATTCGCACAGGTGCAGGGCCCGGACCGGGATCTGCAGGTCCTCGTCCTTCATCAGCACGTGCAGGCCGGCGGCCTTCATCGCTTCCACGTGCGCCGGCCACTGGTCAATGATGGTTATGTCATGGCCGGCCTTGGTCAGATCGGCGCTGACACTGCTGCCAATGGCGCCCGCTCCCAGCACTGCGATTTTCTTGTTCATGCCTGCCATAACCATGTTAGTTGGCCCGTATGCCGGCATCGCGAATGACCTTGGCCCAGCGCACCATTTCTGCGCGCATATAGTCCTCAAACGCCTTCAGACTGCCGCCGAGAGGTTCGACGTTGGCCTTGGCGAACTGCTTGCGCGTTTCGGGACTCTTGAGAAAGGCGTTGGTATCGGCGTTGATTTTCTGCACGATGGCGCGCGGCGTTTTGGCCGGCGCGAACAGACCGTACCACACGTCGAACGAGTAGCCGGACAGGCCCGCCTCCTGGATCGTCGGCAGCGCCGGCATGATGTCAGAGCGCTTCGAACCCGTGACGGCCAGCAGCCTGATGCGGCCTGCCTTGGCCTGCGGCGCGGCCGCCGCCATGGCCACGATCAGCATCTGGACCTCGTTGCCGATCAGGGCTCTGACGCCCGGCCCGGTGCCTTTGTACGGCACGTGAACGATATCGATGCCAGCGAGCGCGCGAAACAGCGCGGTGCCCAGGTGCGAAGCGCCGCCCACGCCGCCGGAACCGTAGCGTATCTTTCCCGGTTCTTTTTTGGCGAGCTGTATGAGTTCGGCCACAGACTTCGCCGGCACGCCGGCATTCACCGCCATCACGAACGGCTGGGTCGCGACCAGTGCCACGGGCGCGATGTCGCGCCGCACGTCGAACGGCAGGTTCTTGTAGAGTGCGGGCGCGTACGAAATGCCCAGTGATTGAAACAGCAGCGTATAACCATCAGGCTGCGATTTCGCGACAATGTCGGTCGCAATCGTGCCGCCGGCGCCCGAGCGGTTATCGACCACGACTTGCTGCGACCAGGCGCTGGTCAGTCCATGACCCAGCATGCGTGCATTAATGTCGGTGCCTCCGCCGGGGGCTGAGGCCACCACGAGGCGCACCGGCTTGTTGGGAAATCCGGCGGCTGGATCGGCCGTGCCCTGCGCGCTGGCGCCGTGAGAGGCGATCAACATCGCCGCGGCCAATATACTGGGCATCGTCCTCATCATTAAGATAGTCATAGCTCTCTCCTTTGATAGTTACAGACCGAATTTACATCGTTTCCGGGGATTTACTGTTTTCAATCCTGTTCAATTTATGCCGCCTTCTGTTTAACGCCGCCCGCCGCCACCAACCCCGGCACGCGCGAGGCACGCATCAGCACATGGCCCTCGAACATGCGGCGCTGGGTGCGGTAGAACGCGCCCTGCTCGGCGTGCCACTGCCCGCCCTTTTGGTTCACCGATGCTGCGACTGTCAGCACGCCTGAAGGCATGGCGATGCGGATTTCGGATTCGGGATCGTCAGCGCGGCGTGTCGCTTCATATACGACGCTGCCTTCGAGGCGCGCCGCAACCGCCATGCACAACGAGGCGGTCAACGGCAGCGCGCGGTGCGGCTGCCCGTTGGATATCATGCGTGCGGTGAGATCGACATCGCCCGCCTTGAGTGCTTCTCCCGTCAGCAACGTCGCATCGCGTGCCGGTGAAACAAAGCCAACGAACGGCACCGAGGTTTTTTTTGCGGCCTCTTCGGGAGAACGGGTAATACCCATCGCCACGGAAGCGGCGATGCGGATCGCGCCGAGTTTTTTCAGTATCTCCGGCGAGTTATCGAGCACGTCCGGCATCTCGATTCCGGTCAGACCGATGTCGGCGGCACTGACGAACACGCAGGCATTGGCGGCATCGATCATGGTTACACGCACCTTGCCCACGCCTGGCACCTCCAGCGTATCGGCCACGTTGCCGGTCGGCAGCAGCTTGCCAGTGGTGGCGCCGCCGGGCTCGCGGAATTCGAGTTTCACCGGCGCACCCGTGCCGGCCACGCCCGGGATCGCCAGACTTCCATCGACGGCGGACAGGCCGTCATCGACTGTGAAATGCGCGTGTATGATTTTTTTGGTGTTGGTATTGTGTATGCGCACCAGCGCTTCACTGCCCGACACCTTGAACAAGCCCTCGTCGACCGCGAACGGCCCCATCGCCGACGACATGTTGCCGCAATTCGCGCTGTAATCGACCCTGGCATCCTTCACCAACACCTGGCCGAAGGTGTAATCGATGTCGGCGTCAGGCCGGCTGGAGGGGCCGATGACGCATACTTTCGACAACGAGGAAATGCCGCCGCCCATGCCGTCGAGCTGCCTGCCGTAAGGATCGGGACTGCCGATGGCGGCAAGGAATATTTCATCCCACTGCGCGCGGTCGGCCGGCAGGTCGCGCTGATGGAACACCACCGCGTTGCTGGTGCCGCCGCGCATGAATACCGCTGGAATTTTGAGTTGTTTCATGTTACCTCCGTCATACCTTTAGCCAGATCGAGAGAATCATCAACCGATTAAAATCTTTTTTGCCACAGAGATCACAGAGACCACAGAGAAACCCGGAAAACCATTTGCAAACTATATGTTATTCCTCATTTTTCGTTGTCTGTTTTTCCTCTGTGTCCTCTGTGGCTAATGCTGTTGACCTGACCTGCGATTAGCGGCGATATCAATCCGGCATCTGCAAATGCTGCGGCCCCAGGTCCGCGACACTGCGACAGCCGAGCAGCGCCAGCACGCGATCCACCTCATTTTTCAGCAACGTCAGCGCGTGTTCAGCCCCGGCCTGCTTGGCCACCGTGGCGCCGTAGAGCGTGGCACGTCCGACGAACACCATTTCGGCGCCCAGCGCCAGCGCCTTGACGATATCGGTGCCGCGCCGGATGCCGCTGTCGAGCATGATGGTCATGCGGCCGCCCACCGCATCAACGATTTCCGGTAGCACCGTCATCGGCGAGATTGCGCCATCGAGCTGGCGTCCGCCGTGATTGGACACGAAAATGCCGTCGGCGCCATTTTCCGCCGCGAGCAGCGCATCCTGTGCAGTCAGTATGCCTTTGACCATGAGCTTGCCCGGCCAGATTTCTCTCAACCACCTGAGATCGCTCCAGTCCAGCGCATCGCGCCGCGCGCGGAACTGCGAAAGATCCTTGGAGATGATACGGCCACCGGTATTGGTATCGACATTCTGAAAGCGTGGCACACCGGAATCGATCAGCGTGCGCAAGAATACGTCGATCAGCCAGCGTGGATGCAGCGCACCGTCTATCATGTTGGCCAGATTGAGGCGAAATGGAATCTCGAAACCGTTGCGCCGGTTGTATTCCCGGTTGGCGCCGACCGGGACGTCGGTCGTCACCACCAGCGCCTCGAATCCCGCATCGCGCGCGCGCATTACCAGCTGCTCCGCCGGCTCCCTGTCCTTGGACATGTAGAGCTGAAACCACTTGGTGCCGCCGGCCGCCTGCGCCACGCGCTCCATCGCGGTGAACGATGCGGTAGAAAGCACGAAAGGCACGTTGGCTGCCTGCGCGGCGCGCGCCAGCTCGATATCGGCCTCGAAACAGTACAGTCCCGCCGCACCGGTCGGCGCAACGCCAAACGGCATGCTGAACGTCTTGCCGAACAGATCCACCTGCTGCGAGCGGCCCAGACACATCGACCAGGGTACGCGGTTTCAAACGGATGCGTTCGAACGCCGCGCGATTCTCGCGCAGCGTGACATCGTCTTCGGCGCCCCATTCGAGATAATCATACGCGACGCGCGGCAGGCGTTGTTTGGCCATCAGCCGCAGATCCTCGATATTGTATGCCTGGCGAAAGTTCACGATCTGGATTGCCTGTTTTAAGCCCGGAACGGTTTCATGTCGGGAGGTCTTTGCGGTATTCTAATGCACGGGGGCCGCTGGCGTAGTTGTTGCCCGGACCCGATTGACAACAGTCCATATTATGATTGCGTTGCCCGCAGCTCCGGCCGCATAGCCCGCACCATGCAATCCATCATTCTTCTCTCAGCACTGACCCTGATCATACAAGGCTGCCACATGGGCAGCCGGATGACGGCCTCACTGCTGGCGATCGAACTCGGCGCCAACCCTTTCCTGATCGGCGCGCTGATCTCGATCTACTCGCTGTTCCCGCTTCTGCTTGCAGTCTTTACCGGACGATTGTGTGACCGTTACGGCTCGCGCTACCCCATGCTGTACGGCGCCGCGGTGCTCGGGCTGGGTCTGCTGCTGCCCTACCTGTGGCCCAGTCTGGTCATGCTCTACGCTTCAGCGGCGCTGATCGGCGTCGGTTTCGTGCTTTTCAACGTCGCCGCCCAGAATCTTGCCGGCGGTCTCGGCACACCCGAGCACCGCACACGTAATTTCAGCATGATGGGACTGGGCTATGCCGCCGGACACATGCTGGGACCGCTGATCGCCGGCTTCACCATCGATTTCAGCGGACATACCAGCGCCTATCTGGTTTTAACTTTACTGGCGCTGCTGCCGGTGGCGATACTGGTGCGCAATCGCAGCCTGAACGTGCAGCCGCAAACCGCTGCTCATGGACGGGGAAGCGCGTTCGGAATGCTGCGCAACGCCAGCCTGCGCCGTGCCATCATCATCAGCGGACTGGCAACATCCGGCATGGACCTTTATACTTTCTTCGTGCCGATCTACGGCCATTCGATCAATCTTTCCGCCTCGACCATAGGCGTTATCCTCGGCATGTTCGCTGCCGCCGCCATGGTCGTTCGCGTCGTTCTGCCTGCGATCACCCCGCCGCTATGGCGTGGAAAGAGTATTGTCGACGACGCTGTTTTCTTCCGCCTTTTTATTCCTGCCCTTTCCATTCATTGAATTCGTACCGGCACTTCTCGCCCTGTCGTTCGGCATCGGATTCGCACTGGGCTGCTGCCAACCGCTCACGCTCAACCTCGCCTACAACCGCTCGCCGCCAGGACGCTCGGGCGAGGTTACCGGGCTGCGCCTTACCATCAACAACATTACCCACATCAGCATGCCGCTCGCCGCCGGCGTGCTCGGCGCCATTCTCGGCGTTGCCCCGGTGTTCTGGGCAAGCGCCGCGCTGCTCGTCACCAGCGGCATGCTGGCGCGCGACAACCACTGAGACAGCGTGCGCCAGAGCACCGACGCAACGCTCGGACCGGCGGAAAATAACATCCCGCGTGAAAAAAGAGCTCGTGCTCTATCAGTTGCGCTTACGCGGATACTGCATTGCTTGCTTCAATCGGGGTCGGGTTTGGGAAACGAGGCCGGCCATTTAGCGACCACCGTTTCCAGATAAGATTTTACCTTCGCCGGATCAAGGTCGACTGACTTTTTGATCTTGTCCACCTCGGACTGGATTTCGACAGGCATCTTGAGCGAGTCGGTGATCCGGTTGAACATGTTGAAGTAGGCGCAGATCAGGGTGAGGTCGACAATTTCCGCCTCGGTGAAGTGCTGCCGCACCACATCAAAGACATCGTCACGGCTGCGAGCCGTATTTTTGGTGACGTGCTCGGCCCACAGAACAGCCGCTTTCTCCCGCGGGTTCAAATGCGGGGACTCCATGTAATCGTCAGTGCCGATCGCCTGACCTGCTCTTCGCTGATGCCTGCCGCTTGACCAAGCGACGTGTTGTGCGCGAGTCAGTACCTGCAGCCGTTCAGGTGGCTCGTTTTGATCACCACCATTTCCTTGAGTTTGGCGCTCAGTACGCTGCCGGCACCCTGACGCTGCACCACAGCATTGAATGGCACCAGCATTTTTGCGACCAGTGGCGATTGCCCGAGTATGCGATAGGAATTGGGAACGCGTCCGAGCATGGCACTGACCGCGTCGAACAATATGGCGACGTCACCCGTGGCTGATGCCGGGTCTATCATGCTGATGCGTGGCTTGGATTGCGACATGGCTGGCTCCTCCGTTAAAGTCCGGTGATGTTAGCATTTCTGAAAATTCACTAGCAATATCAATCTCGCATCGCGTTCCTATCGAAAGCGCCTAGCTCATGGCGCCGGAAACGGCGCGAGTGGCATCGGGCGCAAAAATCCGTTAGAGTTACCCAGTGCATCATGCGTGATGATGCTTTACGTGTGATGGTCCCGTTGTACTAACACGAGGAGGAGTCGAGATGAAGCGTATCGAAAAAGAATTACTGCGTCCTAATTTAGACGAGGAAATCGTTGAATCTGCTGTAAATGTCGATGGCGGTCGCCGGAATTTTCTGGCCGGCGTGGGCGCATTGGGCGCCGCGGCGTCATTCCCCGCCCTGATGGGCGCGCCCGGTTTGGCGCGGGCCGCAAAATGGCCCGAGCGGCCGATCAACCTGACGGTTATGTACTCGGCGGGCGGAGGCACCGACGTCGTGCTGCGTGCGCTTTCGGCCGAAATGGCGAAGATAGCGAAATGGGACATCAACGTCCTCAACAAGCCCGGCAGCGTCGGCGCGATCGCTACGAGTTTCGTGCTCGACAAGCCCGACGACGGATACTGGTGGCTGGGCGCGGCGAATTACAACAAGTTCGTCCGGGTGATGGGTTATACGGACTCCAAGCCATGGGAAGACTGGCAATACCTGCAGGCGGCGAACTCGCTTGCGTGCTGGTCCGTGCGCGAGGATTCGCCGTACAAGACCTTCGATGATGTGGTTGCGGCTGCAAAGAAGAATCCCGGCAAGATGACGATCTCAACATCCGGCACCGGGGGAATCTGGCACGAACTCGCGGCTGTCATCGCGCAGGCCGCGGGAATCAAGCTGCGTTATGTACCATATAAAGGCGGCAAACCCGCGACCCTGGCGGGCCTGCAGGGCGAAGTCGACATCGCGGGCGGCGGCGTGCACGAGCACATCGAGTTCGTGAAGGCCGGCAAACTGCGCATGCTGCAGCAGACCGGCACGAAAGACATAGCCGTTCCGGGTGGGCCGACGTTGCCCAGCATCGGCAATTTCCTGCCCAATCTGAAGTCGATACTTCCCGTCGGCGGCAACTACAATATTGCCGTGCGACGCAACACGCCGGTCGAGATCATCAAGGAAATAGAAAAGGCATTCGTCGCAGCGGTGAAGTCGCCGGCCTTTTCCGAAATTGCGAAAAAGCGTTATTTCGATATCGATATCCGCACCGGCGAAGCAGCCGACCGGCGCGCGGCGCAGCTTGAATGCCTGACTGCCGCCACGTTTGTCGATCTCCAGGAGCAGATCGGCAAAACGGTCAAGACTGCCAAGGAACTGGGACTGCCGTCTCCCGACCAGTTCGACAAATGGTGGCCGCCCAAAGGCTACAAGCCGCGCACAGCCTGAAGCCTGCAATTTGCCACAGCAGCATCGCGCCCCGCTCCCCGCGGGGCGCTTTTGAATGGGAGCCCCGAAGATGAGTTCGGAGAAAGAAGACGCGGCCATTGAAGAGGCCAAGCGCAAGCTGGACAGTGGATTCCAGGGCGAGGAGGATATCGAAGGCGCTTCGACCCCCCAGAAGGATCTGGTTGCGAGTGCCGTCGTGGCCGCTATCGCTATCGCGGCCATAGTTCTTGCATGGCAAATGCCCGATCCCGGCCGGACTATTTTCACCCATCCCGGTGTGCTGCCCTTCATTACGGGGCTGACGCTGTTTGCCATGGCGGTCGGACTTGCTGTCCGCGCCGTGCGCGAAGGCGGCGCGCATAATCTGCAAAGCGTCTTTGCTAGACCGGCGAATCCCGACGAGCGGGAATACGCACGCCGGTCATGGATGCTCATCGGGCTTGTCATCGCGCTGGTTGTCGCCATCGATATCGTTTCCTTCCGGATCCGGATTCCGATCGGCGATTTCGAATTCAAGCTGAGCAGTTTCGAATGCGTGTCTATTCCCATCGTCACCGTTATATTCAAATTGTTCTGGGGCCGATCCTGGTGGCGCTGTCTGCTGATGTCTACCGTTGCGGCAATGCTGCTCGCGGCGGCTTTCCGCTGGGGCTTCAAGATCCCGATGCCAGGCGTGGATTGAACCGCGATGATACTCGATCAACTTCTGCTTCTGCTTACGCCGTACCTGCTGTTTGTCTGCCTGATCGGCACGGTGCTGGGCATCCTGTGGGGCGCCATGCCCGGGTTGAGCACGACGATGGCGATGGCGCTTCTTATCGGGCTGTCGACGGGGATGAGCCAGAACGTCGCCATCACCTTCATGCTGGGGGTGTTCACCGGCAGCGTCTTTGGTGGCGCAATCTCGGCGGTCCTGATCAACATCCCTGGCACGCCCGACTCCGTCCCAACAATGATCGAGGGCTATCCACTCGCCCGCCGCGGCGAGGGGGGGCTCGTGCTCGGCACGGCGATCGCCGCCTCGTTCCTGGGAAACTGGATTGGCATCCTGCTCATGATCGCTTTTATTCCGATGATCCTGAGTATCGCCCTCTCTTTCCGGTCATGGGAGATGAGTCTGCTTGCGATGTGGGGCATCGCGATCTGCGGGACGATGGCCGCGGGCAAGCGGCCCCTCAAAGGCTGGATGTCGGGGTGGATTGGCCTCCTGGTCTCGTTTGTCGGCCTCGACGCCATACACGCGGTGCCGCGCTACACTTTCGGATTTGACGGACTGGACGACGGCATCAGCTATATCCCCGTACTGATCGGGCTGTTCGGGGTGTCCGAGGTGCTGCGTGTGCTGCCCCAGAAATCTACCACGGGTATCCCGACCAAAGTCGGGCGCGTAGTGCCGCCGATACGTACGTTGTGGAAATACTCGGGCGCGTCAGTACGGTCCGGACTCATCGGTACGATCATCGGAGCGATCCCAGGCGCGGGCGCGAACGTTGCGGCGTTCTTGTCGTATGACATCGGGCGCCGGCGCGCCAAACCGGCGGAACGCGCCAAGTGGGGCAAAGGCAGCTATGAAGCGATCGTATGCGCGGAAGTGGCGAACAACGCCAACATCGGCGGCTCGTTATTGCCGACGCTCACCCTCGGCATTCCCGGAAGCGCGGCCGCGGCGGCCTTCCTCGCTGCGCTCGAGTTGAAGAACGTGGTCGTGGGGCCGATGATACAGATCGAACACCCCGGGCTCATCTACTACATCTACTGGGCGCTCATCATCGCCAACTTCATGATGTACGGCGCGGCGATCATGCTGATCAAGCCCTGCATCAAGCTCTTCAGCCTGCCGCAGACGCTGCTGATGCCGCTCATTCTGCTGGTGTGCACTTTAGGGGCATACGCGGTGAGCCTGAGCTATTTCGATGTCTACATCATGCTTTGCGCGGGGCTGTTGGGCTACCTGATGCGCCGCTTCGGCTTCCCGCTCGCGCCCATGGTGCTGGCCGTCATCCTCGGCCCGGTGGCGGACGAGAATTTCCGCAGGGCGCTCGTCGTGTTCCAGGACAAGTCGATATGGTCGATACTCGTCGACCATCCCATCGGCACGCTGCTGCTCGTCGTCGTGTTTTACACTTTCTACGACGGGATTTTCCGGCGCCGGACATGACGTCACGTCTGCTGCCGGTGGTTGCATTGCTGTTCGCGCTGTGCACCCCCGCACAGGCGCAGGAACCGCCGTTGCAAAACCCGGTCTCGGCACCCGGTGCGCCGTGGGCGTTCTGGGGATTCGTCGTCAATGCACCCGACCTGCCGGATCTGGTCAGCCAGTTCAAGGCCCTGACCGGCGCTGCGCTCGGCAAAAATATGCCTGAACCCAATCATGCTTACGCATTTACCGTCGCCGCCGAGAAACTGGACAAATCCATATCGAGCGCAGACGAATTGCTCGCGTACATGACGAAACAGCGTGGGGAAAAAGCCAATCCTTTGCGCTTTCGTATTCTCGACCTCAAGGAAAAAACAGCAGCGCATCGCGATTACTGGTGCACCCGCTACACCATGCGCGGCGAGGACCTCAGTATCGAGGGCCCTAACGCTGTTCCTGTCGCACTGGCAGGAATGACGTGCGTGCATCCAGATCAGCACGACTATGTGGTGGATGTCAGCTATTCCGAGAAAGCCGGCACCAGCAGCAGCGCCGAACTGCGCGAGTCCGGAGAAAAATTCGTGTCCAGTCTGCGGTTTCTCCCGTTGCCGGACCGCGCTGAAATCCTGAGCGCGTTGAAAGCGGCCAAAGCCGGCAAAGGCGAAGCCGCGCTGGCCATGCTCAAACCGCTGGTGGACCGCCAGGATACTCAAGCCGCCATGGTGTCCGGCGAGATTCTGCTGCGCGGTTATGGCGCGCGCAAGGATCCGGAGGCGGCGCGGCGCATGTTTGAACTCGCCGCCAAAGACGGCCACCCGATTGCGCTCTACAGCCTCGGCGTGATCTACGAGACCGGCACGCCGCGCTACGTGCTCGAAGCCCTGAAATGGTTCAGACTGGCGGCGGATCAACGCCACAATCAGGCCCAACTCAATCTCGCGATACTCTACGACCGCGGAGACGGCGTGCCGCGCGATCCGGTCGAGGCTGCAAAATGGGGCCGCTACGCCGCCAACAATGGCAACCCGCGCGCGCAAAAATTACTGCGTGGACGTTGATTAGACCATCGCCCAGTAACCGGCATTCTCCGTGATCCGTGCATCTCGCTGCAGCTTGAGCAAATGTGCAAGAAGCGAGCGCCGTGCCACGTGATGGATTTTCGCCGGCACATCATCGTAGACCAAGGGTAGCAGTTCATCCAGCGACGCCGGATTTTTTTTCGCAAACGCGGCCAGCACCTTCTGCTCGCGCTTGAGGCGATGCGCGATCAAACGCCGGATTTCATCGTGGGGCCGGTCGATCACATGGCCGTGTCCCGGCGCCAGCGCGGCAATATCGATGTGCAGCAGCTTGTCGAGCGAGGCCAGGTAATCGCTCATGTCGCCACCCGGCGGCGTAATCACCACCGTCGAACCCTGCATGATATGGTCGCCGGTGAACAGCAGTTGTTGCTGCTCCAGAAAAAAACACAAATGGTTGGCGACGTGGCCCGGCGTGTGCACCGCGCGCAGCACGCAGTGTTCCAGATCGACGGTGTCGCCTTCGCGCAGCGTGCGATCGGGGGCAAACGTCGTGTCCTGGCGCCCGTCATCCGCCGTGGGCATGCCGACCACCTCCGCGCCGGTGGCAAGTTTCAGCGCCTGGGCTGCGGGCGAATGATCGAGGTGAGTGTGGGTACAGATGATCCAGCGCAGCTTGTTGCCCACGGCATCGATCAACCCCTGCACGTGGCTGTCTATCGCCGGGCCGGGATCGATCACGGCCAGCATGCGCTCACCGACGATATAGGAGTTGGTGCCGGGGCCCGTCATGACGCCGGGGTTGGGCGCGGTCAGGCGGCGCACGTGCGGATTGAGTACGGCAACGATACCCGGAATAATTTTTTCAGGCGTGGTATTCAAAAGTCGATAAAGACCATTAGACAAGACTGACAGATATTTAATCGGGAGGATACCGGCTTCCGGATTTGGGATTGGGGAAAAATTCATCCAGGATGGCTTTGGCCAAATTGCCTAAATGGTTCCCGGGGCATAAGAGCCCATCCGCCACCGGCACGCGGGGGGAGGGCGGGGGAAAGCAGGGAAAATCGGGCGAATTGAGCAAACGGGGTTGCGGCGGGACCAATCGGAAGCGGCACCGGCAGACAATTGGGAGACAGGTCATTATGAGGGCAATATAACGCACCGTGCAAGGAACGAACGAGCCCGGCCCTTTCTGCATACGTTACACCCGGAACCGAGTAGGGTCTCTGTCATTTGCCTTTCAGATTTCCGCCCTCGCCCTTGCGCGGAACCCGCCTCCTCATAACCGGGATCGCCCGGCAGCAAACGCCTGCCATTTTTATCTATGCGCGGCAGCATCGCCGGAATATCGCGCTGCGCGCGCATCGCCGCAAGCAGGCTTTGCGCCGTATCGTAAGCAGAAAACTGTTCCAGCGTCTTGACGGTAGGCGTGCGCATTTTGAGTTCACCGCTGCGGAACCGGTCCAGCGCGGCGCCCGGTTTCATCCAGGCGTGGCCGATGAGTTCGTGGTTATCGTGCAGCGCGTCCTGGGCCGCCGGCGCCTGTGCCACGAAAAACCGCGTGTCGTAGCGGCGCGGCGCACCTTCCGGCGTGATCCAGCGACTGAAGTACGCGAGTTGATCGACCGCCGGCCGCAAACCCTCTTTGAGTAACAGGAAAATAAACGCCTGCTCTCCTGCATTGAGCGCGCGGCGATGACCGCTGAAACGAGCGATCTCTTCAGGCTCATCGAGCAGCATCATGTTGCCGCGCGCATCATAGGCCAGCAGCACGCCCGCCTCTTCGAACGATTCGCGTATGGCGGCCATCCAGTAGGCCAGCCCGCCGCGCTCTACGCCGATCAGGCGGCTCGCGGCGGCATCATCGAGCCCGGCACACAGGCCGGCCGCTTCCACCGAGGCATCGGCAGCATCAAGCCCGCCGCCGGGAAACAGATGCATTCCTGCCATGAAGCCCGACTTGAGATTGCGCTGCATCAGCAGTGTCTCCACGCCGCGTTCCGAATCGCGGACCAGCGCGACGGTGGATGCGGGGAGTGGGGTGATTTCAGACATATAAACAGTGATCAAGTGATTAAGTGATTAAGTGATTGGGTGATTAAAGCGGCGATTCCATAACCCGTTACTCAATTACTGAATCACGTAATCACTCAATCACTGTATTTTGTCGGTGAGCAGCTTGATCAGACTCGATGTATCCGAGCCGACCGCCGCCCCTGCTCTGCAGTCTGGAATAGAACTGGTCGATCAGCGCCGTGGCCGGCAACCCCGCGCCGTTGGCGCGCGCTTCTTCCATTGCAATGCGCAGATCCTTGCGCATCAGATCGACGGCAAATCCGAAATCGAATTTGCCGTCCACCATGGTATGGCCGCGGTTCTCCATCTGCCATGAGGTCGCTGCGCCTTTGGAGATCACGTCGACCACCCGCTTGGCATCGAGGCCGGCACGCACGGCAAACGCCAGGCCTTCGGCCAGCCCCTGGATCACGCCGACGACGCAAATCTGGTTGACCATCTTGGTCTTCTGTCCCGCGCCCGAGGGCCCCATCAGCGTCACAGCCCGCCCGTAGCATGCCATGACCGGACTGACGGTCTCAAAAGCCGCCGCATCTCCACCGACCATGATCGTCAGGATGCCCTGCTCCGCGCCGGACTGGCCGCCGGACACCGGCGCATCAAGAAACGACAGGCCTTTCGCCTTGGCGGCTTGCGCCAATTCGACCGCAACCTGTGCGGAGGCAGTCGTGTGGTCGACGAATATCGCATTCTTTTTCATGCCGTCGAAAGCGCCGTCGTCGCCTTCGGTCACCTGGCGCAAATCATCGTCGTTGCCAACGCAGGAGAACACGATGTCGGCATGTGCTGCCACAGCGCGCGGCGTGGGCGCGCTTTTGCCGCCGTATTTCGCGACCCAGGCCTCGGCCTTGGCTGCGGTGCGGTTATACACGGTGACTTCGTGCCCGGTGCGAACGAGATGTCCCGCCATCGGACCGCCCATTACACCCAAGCCTATGAATGCGATTTTCATATCTTGTAATTTTAACTGATCATGCTTTAGATGCGTAGTCTATAAAAAATCTGATTGCCGTTGAATTCCACATAGCCGGCTGCGATTTCTGGCAGTTCCTTTTCTTGATGCCGATATCGATTGCGGTCTTCATGTTTGCCACTGTGACAATTGTTCCCATGCTACGGATACAAACCCTGCCCCCCATTGCTGCCGCAACCGGCCCGTGAATGATCAAACCCCGGCGCGCCGGGGTTTGATTCGCCGTATCTGCCTCTTCATTTGCCTCGCCCTGGGCAACTGGATCAGGCCGCCGGAATTTCCTTCTCGGGAATGCCCAGCGCCCCGGCGACACCCTTGCCGTAAGCCGGGTCGTCCACCCGCATGGCGCCGTCGCGATGGTAGCTGTGGACCGGGCAGCGGGCGCGGTTGACCGGAATGAGGTGATGGTTGACACCCAGGCGATAGCGCTGGGCATCCCCGTAGGAGAAGAGCCGGCCCTGCAGCATCTTGTCGGGCGAAAAGCCGATGCCGGGCACGATATTGGCGGGATTGAAAGCAGCCTGCTCGACCTCGGCGAAGTAGTTCTCAGGGTTCTTGTCGAGCTCGAGCACACCCACGTCGATGAGCGGGTAGTCCTTGTGCGGCCAGACCTTGGTCAGGTCGAACGGATTGAAGGGACAACTTGGCGGCGTCCTTCTCCGGCATCACCTGGATCTTCATGTCCCACTTCGGGAAAGTCGCCCTTCTCGATGCTCTCGAACAGATCGCGCTGGTGGCTTTCCCGATCCTTGCCGACGAGCGTCTCGGCCTCTTCGTCGGTAAGAGTCTTGATTCCTTGTTGCGTCTTCAAATGGAACTTGACCCAGAACCGCTCGCCCGCCGCATTGCGGAGGCTGTAGGTGTGGCTGCCGTAGCCGTTCATGTGGCGGTAGGAGTACGGGATGCCACGGTCGCTCATGGTGATGGTGACCTGGTGCAGCGCCTCGGGCAGAGAGGTCCAAAAGTCCCAGTTGTTGCGGGCGCTGCGCAGGTTGGTCTTGGGATCCCGCTTCACGGCGTGGTTGAGGTCGGGGAACTTGAGCGGGTCGCGCAGGAAGAACACCGGCGTGTTGTTGCCCACCAGGTCCCAGTTGCCCTCCTCGGTGTAGAACTTGATCGCGAAGCCGCGGATGTCGCGCTCGGCGTCGGCCGCCCCGCGCTCGCCGGCCACCGTGGAGAAGCGGACGAACAGCTCGGTCTTCTTGCCGACCTCGGAGAAGATCTTCGCCTTGGTGTAGCGCGTGATGTCGTGCGTGACGGTGAAGGTGCCGTAGGCGCCGGAGCCCTTGGCGTGCATGCCGGGATCAGGGTCGAAGTGCGCCAGCTTTTCCAGGAACCAGACATCCTGCAGCAACTGCGGCCGCGCGGGCCGGCGGTCATCACGTTCTGGTTTTCGGCGACCGGACATCCGGCGTTGGTAGTGAGTTTTTTCGTGGTCATGGTGTATCTCCTTCGTCGGCAATCAAGATGGCGGGTGTGAAAACATGATGATTTTCAATTTAGCCCGGCGTAATCGATAAATCTAATTGATTTTTTAACTCGATGAATAGCCATAAGCCATCGATGCTCTTTCAGGAACCGCACCGGCATTCTGATGGGTGGCACGCGCGGATTTGCGGCAAAGAGCCAGTCATACTTCGCAGCCATGCGCAGTTACGAAGCTATTGAGTAAGCTACCAGATCCACAAGAGAGGCCATTGACATAGATCAACGGGCCATGTGTTCCAGGATAAACCAAGCGATTCCCCACACCCGATATCACCGCAGGTGTGCCAATCAATGCGCGGCTGACGTTATCGACGGCTTTCGAGCGGCCCATGGCGCGATGGGCGTGAGCGGCCAAGCCGAAGCGCTACGCCAACCGGCATGACGCTTCAGGTGCCGTAGCGCAATCGGCGACAGCTTGAGCGCAGCCAGTGCGCTGTAGCAAGGCGAGCCACGCAGTCTTGGGCCAGTCCGGCGCCGGCACATTTTCGAGCTTGATGCTGATGTTGCCGGACTTGCCCTTGATGTCGATGTAATGCGTGTTGTATTGGAGCGCGGGGTCGGCGACCACCTTGAGCCGCGTCCTGTCGAAACCGATGCCGGCCATAGCCAGCACCGCCGCGATGTTCACGTTCGCCGGAAAATGCGGCACGCCCTCGCGCGCCGTGCCTTCGAACAACACGCAGGGGCCGCGCAGGTTGTCGAGATCGACACCCAGTTTCTCGACGTAAGCGATGCCCTTCCACGCAGCAGGAGGCTTGGTGACTGCGATCGTGACTTCGTCTACGCCGGCGATGCACGCGGCTTTCAGCGCATCGAGCCCGCCGATGCCGCCTGAAGGCACATAGGAAGCAAGGCCGCTGTCGCGCCGCGTTCCAGCCCGGCGCGGGGGGGGGGGGGGGGGGGGGGGGGGGGGGGGGGTATTTTACAACCTATCGATGACAGTACCGCAGTGAAATCGGGTTTATGCGGATGTCAGGGGTATGACGCAGTGCGTATCGGATCAGCGCTGTGCGTCATCTTCATCGTGGCGCGATTGATGAGTTCAGACCAGATCGTGGCGGGGTCTTTATCAAAAATGGTAGCGGCATCGGCCTGGACCACATGCCATCCGCCCCTGGCGATTTCGCTCTGCAACTGGCCCAGTGCCCACCCCGCGTAGCCCGCATACACGCGCAAGCCGTGTAGCGCATCGGCAGCGCTTGAGCATACCTTCGACCCAGGAGAAATCCGAAGTGAAATAGACATCGCCGAGCACGTGCGCGGCACGCGGTAACGCCTGATTGGAGCGCACCAGGAAAATCAGCGTTTGGCGGCGCACCGGTCCGCCAAAATACAGCACGTCATCCCTGTCCTGCAGCGTTTCATTCTCTGGAAAAAGCGCACTCAGACGATACTCAAGCGGCCGGTTGATGATGACACCGAACGGCCCGCTGCCCGGGGGCTGCGTGATCAGCACCACCGTCTCCTTGAAATTGGGATCGCGCATGTTGCGCGCAGCCACGAGGAAGACGCCATTGGCTACGCTATCCGCGGCGTCGGCCTGCGCCACCGCTGTGTTCAGGGTCAGCACCAGGCTGAGCGCGTAACCCATCGGCAAGACGCCGACTAATCTCATGATGCACCGCGCGGAAAGATTGTAACTATCTGTTTTTATTGTTTTATTTATACGACATGCTGCACGGGTTTAACTGCATGCCAGCGGATCGGTGGCTGCCGCGACTGCGGCGGGCGGTGTACCCTGTGCCGCCAGCACCACCCCGCGCCGCACCGCCGTCATCTCGGCCAGCACCGACACCGCAATTTCAGGCGGCGTGCGGCTGCCGATAGGCAAGCCCACCGGCCCGCGCAACCGCGCAATTTCTTCGGCGGCCAGATCGAACTCCGCGAGCCGTATGCGGCGCTTGTCGTTATTGACCCTGGAGCCGATCGCACCGACATAGAACGCCGGTGACTTGAGCGCCTCCAGCAGCGCCATATCGTCGAGCTTGGGATCGTGAGTGACGGCAACCACCGCGGTGTGGGCATCCATGTTCAGCGCAAGCACCACATCATCGGGCATGCCGCGGTTCAGTTCCGCGCCCGGCACGCTCCAGCCCTCGGCGTATTCCTCGCGCGGATCGCAAACCGTGACCTGATAATCCAGCGCCTGCGCCATCTGCGCCAGATAACCCGATAGCTGCCCGGCGCCGATGATCAGCAGCCGCCAGCGCGGCCCGTGTATGGACTTGAGCACGGCGCCATCGAACTCAAGAATATCCGACCATTTGGCCGGCGCGAGCATGCTGTGCCCGCTCTTGACATCCAGCGTGCGCGCCACCAGTTCGTGCCGCTCCACGGTTTCAAGCAAGGCCTTGAGGCCCGAGCGCGATGAAAGCGGTTCGAGCACGATCTGCAGCGTGCCGCCGCACGGCAGCCCGAACCGCTCCGCGTGCTCCTTGGTCACCCCGTAGGTGACGACTTCAGGTTTCCCACCGCCGAGATCGTGTGCGCGCACGCGCGCAATCGGATCATCTTCTATGCAACCTCCCGATACCGAACCCGTCACGCTGGCCGTCATCACGAATCGCCAGCATCGCCCCTACCGGACGCGGCGCCGAACCCCACGTCTTCACCACTGTAGCGAGCGTGGCCTGGTGAGGTCGGTATCAAGCCATGCCGACGGCATTACGCAGCACTTCAGTATCTACGCTGTCCATGATTATCTCCGGAAAATTGCAGGACAGTGGCCGCTCATCGATGCCACTCCCTGACCATCTCGAATTATATAGCGAACGGCGGTGCGGTTGCTAAAGTCAAACTCATCAGCCAGAATCGACGCATCCCGCTGTGCCGGCCATGTTATCTTGTCCCTGATGGATACCCCTGCCTTTCTCAAGCGCATCATCCGCGCAGTCATCCGCCCCGATGACAAAGCCCGCGCCGCGCGCATGG
>CALOEN010000028.1:0-10452 GCA_942492335.1 uncultured beta proteobacterium
AAAAAATGAACTGAGTAAGTAACTTGTATTTCCATTTAAGCGTGATACTTGTTGCCGTTAAATGCAGTATCTTTTTCATGTGTTTTATTGACTATCTATTTTATTATACAAAACTACACAAACTAAATATGGTTACACCGTCGCTAGGGCGGTGAATTTGCGAATACCGCAAACTATGGCTGGCAATTAATATTTCAATCATAAAGGCTTAAGCCGGCCTACCACTGATTATCTTAATCACCAAGCTAAAGCATGGTGCAAAAGGTTCATATTAGTCCTAAGATTAAACCATCACCCATTTAACGTTTGGAGCAAGATTGTGTAGCGACAGCCAAATCAAGTTAATGGTTTTTATAAAATAACGCAAGCGTTTTTGCAGAATGTTAGCATTTGTTATTCATTAAATTTAATCAATCTACCCCTTTCGTATCCAAAGCAACTCTATAAATTGAAGTACGAGCAGTTACATAAAGTTGATTTCTATCTTTTCCGCCAAAACAAAGGTTGGATGGTCTTTCAGGTACTGGGATAGATTCTAATAATTCGCCTGAGGGTGAAAAGATATCTACTGCTTGCTTTCCACCGGTTGAAAGACGCGATGCTGCTAATCTAGTGCAGAACCCGCGAAGGCGTGCCGGCGCTCATCCATGGCGGACCGTTCGCCAACATCGCCCATGGCTGTAATTCCGTCATCGCGACGCGAATGGCGATGGCCCACGCTGACTGGACGGTCACCGAGGCGGGTTTCGGATTCGCGCTCGGGGCCGAGAAATTCTTCGATATCAAATGCGTCACGGCAGGACTGAAGTGCGCCGCGGTCGTGCTGGTGGCCACGGTGCGCGCACTCAAGCGTCACGGCGGACGGGCCAAAAACGATCTGGAGACACCGGATGTCGAAGCCGTCACCCGTGGTCTCGGCAACCTGCGCAAGCATCTCGAGTCGATCCGGCTTTTCCACCAGCCTGCAGTCGTCGCGATCAACCGCTTTGCCCAGATACCGAAGCAGAAATCGAAGTCATCCGCAGCGCCTGCGCGGAACTCGGCGTGGCCTGCGCGGTGGCCGATATATTCGAATCCGGTGGCGCCGGGGGCCGGGCTCTTGCCGAAGCCGTTGTGACGGCGGCCGCTTCGCAGCCGCCGTCCTTGCAACCACTTTATGACTGGTCCGAACCTATCAAGGACAAAATCTGGACCATCGCCAGCAAAATGTATGGCGCCGCTTCGGTTCACTACAGCAAGGAAGCCGAAAGCGATCTGCGGCGCATCGAGGCGCTCGGCTATGCCGGCCTGCCGCTATGCATTGCCAAGACGCCGATGTCGCTGAGCGATGACCCTGCCCGGGTAGGACGCCCGGAACAGTTCGAGGTCACGGTACGCAATGTCATTCTGTCGGCCGGAGCGGGTTTCATCGTGCCGTTGCTCGGCACGATAGTGCGCATGCCGGGTTTGCCGCGCGCGCCGCAAGCCGCGCATATCGATCTGGTCGACGGTGAGCCGCAGGGAATAAAGGGCTGACACCGGCGCGACCGGTACGATCAGAATAGCTCCCGTTGCGCCTGGTTCGGTCCCGGTTTGCGAAAACCGGAGCAATCCAGCGCCGTCCGCTCACCCTGCTCCAGCCCATGCTTGCGGCAAGCCAGGCTAAACCGACACGAGAGCAGATCCGCGAATGCGCCTCCACCGCGCATACGATGGCGGAAGCGAGGATCGTTGTCGCGGCCACCGCGCATCTGCCGCACCAGGCTCATCACATGCTCCGCCCGCTGTGGCAGGTGGGTTGCGAGCCACTCCTCGAACAGCGCACGCACTTCGTGAGGCAGTCGCAACAGGATATAGGCCGCACTGGAAGCACCGGCCGCCGCGGCAGCCGCGAGAATCGCCTCCAGTTCGCCGTCATTGACCGCCGGAATGATTGGCGCCGTCAGAACGCCAACCGGGATTCCGGCCTCGCGCAGCACCGATATCGTGTGCAAACGGGCCGCTGGCGAAGCCGCGCGCGGCTCCAGGCTCCGCTTGAGTCCCGGATCCAGCGTTGTCACGCTGATCATTACCGCCGCCAGCTGCTTCTCCGCAGCAGCCGCAATCAGATCGAGGTCTCGCTCGATCAGCGCTGATTTGGTGACAATCGTAAACGGGTGATGATGCTCGGTCAGCGTTTCCAGCAGGTCTCTCGTGACTTGGAGGCGCTGTTCAACCGGTTGGTACGGATCTGTGTTGGTGCCGAAGGCTATCGGTTTGCACTGATAGCCTTTGCGCGCCAGCTCCCGCTTCAGCAACCGGACGGCATCCGGCTTAAAAAACAGCCGGGTTTCGAAATCCAGACCCGGAGAGAGATCCATGTACGCGTGAGCCGGGCGGGCGTAGCAATACACACAACCATGCTCGCAGCCACGATACGGGTTGATCGATTGCTCGAACGGCACGTCGGGAGACGCATTGCGGGTGATGATGGACTTCGACTTTTCTGCTGTGACCGTCGTTCGCAACAGCGGTGGCGAGGGATCTTCCAGGTCCCAGCCGTCGCCCTGATGAACGGTGTGGCGCTGCTCGAATCGACCCGCCGGGTTGCTGCCGGCGCCGCGACCCCTGATTTTCCATCCACCACTGCTCATTCAAGCAGTATAAACTGTATATTTACACAGTAAAAGAACGGGCGTGACTAAACCCAAGGTGGCGGCCAGGGGCCCCTGATTGCGCGGTTCAGCCGCGCTGGCGGCCCATTCGCCGGCGCCGCGATACCTCGGAAATACCGCGCCGAACCTTGTGCAACAAGTCGCGCGCCCACAGAAATTCGATCGCCAGGACTGCCAGACCCAGCGGAATGATCAACAGGCCCGGGCCCGGGAGAACAAGGAAGGCAATGCCCAGCAAAAGCAGAGTGCTCCCGACCACCGCTATGACGACCTTTTTCGCCGAACGGTAACTGAATGAAAGGGTCTTTTCGATCATGTTTTCATCCCCGCCGGAGTAACTGCCCCACCGAAAGTATACTGAGAAGCCGAGTCAACAAAATGTGTGACAACTGCGGCAGCCAGCCGGTTCCCGCCACGACGACCCCGGAAGACCAGCAACATGGCGCAACATTCTCTCCCTGCTTCCCCACAGCCCGGCGCCACCGACACCCCCCATCGGTTCCGCCTGCGCGGGACGGCCATGACCCGGCTGGAGACGTTCACCGATGCCGCGTTCGCGTTTGCGGTGACAATGCTGGTGATCTCGATCGACGATATTCCGCAAAGCCCGGACGCGTTGCTCGAAGCGTTCAAGGGAGCACCCGCATTCGCCCTCAGTTTCGTCCAGATGATGATGTTCTGGCTTGCCCACCGGCGCTGGAGCCGTCGTTTCGGTCTCGAGGACACAACCGCGACGATTCTCAGCTTCGTCCTGGTAATACTGGTAATGATCTACATCTATCCACTGAAAATCATGTTCTCCAGTTTCCTCGCGTGGATGACGAGCGACTGGCTACCGGCAAATTTCGCCTTGACCGGGTACGCCGACGTTGCTCAGCTATTCGTGATTTACGGCATCGGCTTCAGCCTGCTGTGCGCGGTGATACTACTGCTCAACCTGCATGCACTGCGCCGCGCGGAGGAGCTGCAGCTCAGCCCGATCGAGCGTTTCGAAACCGGCACCGAAATAGGCGCGTGGGGCATACTCGGCGGAATCGGCGTACTGTCCGCGCTGATGGCCGGCCTGTTACCGCCGCCGTGGAACGCGCAGGCCGGCTGGGCTTATTTTTCCCTCGCTCTGGTCATGCCCGGCTACCACATCATTGTGCGCAGGCGTCGAATGGCCCGATCCAGCGCGGCCTGACCCTGCTGATAATGTCATCCGCGTGGCGACCCCGGTCGCCACCGCTGAATTGACGAGGGCAAAGGCAGCGCCGGCGTCCGTTTGCTTGCGATTCTCGTTGTGATGCTAGGCTTGCGCCGGAAACACAACGAGGTGGAACCGGGCTGATGCGAGTAGGGCAAGCACTAATCGCCGCCATGCTGCTGTATGGCGGCGCGGAGACAACGGCGACGACGGCAATGAACACCATCGATGCAGACACGGCGGAACGGTTCGCAGCGCTGGCGCTGGCCTGCGCACACAAAGAATACCCAAACAAGATTGCGCATGTGCTGGCCGGCGATGCCGACGTCGCTCCCCCACGCAAGCTGACCCCGGCTTTCTACGGCTGCTATGACTGGCACTCGGCGGTCCATGGGCACTGGCTGCTGGCGCGACTGGCCCGTCTGTATCCGCAGGCACCATTCGCCACCGCTGCGCGCGATGCGCTGGCGCAAAGCCTCACAGCGGAGAACGTCGCCGCGGAGACGGCCTATCTCAGCGGACCCGGGCGGGTCTCGTTCGAGCGCCCGTACGGCCTTGCCTGGCTGTTGCAACTCGCCGCCGAGCTCGATGAGTGGGACGAGCCGGCCGCACAGCAGTGGCGCGAGGCGATAGCGCCCCTGGAGGCCCTGGCCGCGGCGCGGATCAGCGCGTGGCTGCCAAAACTTACCTACCCGATACGGGTCGGAGAGCATTCCCAGACGGCTTTTGCTTTTGGCCTGATCTGGGACTGGGCACGCCAGACCGGCAGCAAGGAAATGCTGGCGCTGCTGCGCGAACGCAGCCTGAGCTACTATCGCGGCGATCGCGACTGCCCGCTGGATTGGGAACCCTCGGGGCAGGACTTTCTGTCACCGTGCCTCGCCGAGGCGGACCTCCTCCGGCGGATGCTCGATCCCGATCAGTTCGCCGGGTGGCTTGACGGATTTTTGCCGGGCATCCCCCGCAATGGCGACATCTGGCTGGATCCGGCCATTGTGACCGACCGCAGCGACCCGAAGCTCGCCCATCTGGACGGTCTCAACTTGTCGCGCGCATGGATGCTGGAGGGAATCGCTTCCGCACTTCCCGATTCGGACCCGCGCCGCCCCGCGCTAACAGACTCCGCCGCGCGCCACACCCGGGCGGGCCTGGCCGGCGTCGGCGGCGAACATTACGAAGGCGGGCACTGGCTTGGCAGTTTCGCCACCTACCTGTTGACCCGGCGCGGTTTGCCCGCGGACTAGCGCGGCGCGGGCGTCAGCCGCACGCTGCCCTCGGCATCGAACGGCACCGAGCCCATAAAGGGAAGGTCGATGCTGACCTTGCCGTCCACGCTGTAATCGACCTCTTCGGTGCCTGGCGCAAAAAGCGTGCCCAGCTGGGTCGCCGATCGCACCAGGTTGGTGCTGACCTGCATCGTGAACTCGGTCTCTCCAAACGCCGGCACCTCGAAGCGCTCGGCGCTGACTCCGCGGGCAAACTCCTCGCCCTGAATGTCGAGTTCGAGATTCAGGCCCTTCACCGGCAACGCGATGTCATTGGGATTCTGCACCCGCAGCCTGACCGCGAAACGCTGCTCAAAAAGGCCGATTTCATCGACAACGATGCCGAGCACCGAAAACCGCGGCGTTTCGAGATCGCGTCCCATGCTTGCGCAGCCGGAGACGACCAGGACACAGGTCACCAGGCACAGTGTATTTCTCAATCCTCGCAACATCCTTGTCGTTCCCCTTTGGTAGGGAAGCGCCACATCGTGCCAGTCATTTGCCGCGGCGAACAGTCCGTCCGCAAAACAAGCTGCGCCAACCGCCTCCCCGGCACAGAACTCAGACCCGCCGGATGAGACCAATCCGTACATTTGCGTATACTTCGATACGTGAACACAAAACATACCATTCGCGCAGCGAGCAGTCTGCGCGCACTCTGAGGGTACGCCCGCAACAACGCCTTCACGAATCACTAAAACCAACCCAAAAACCGGGACGGGGAAATGGACAAAGCGAGCAGCTATAACGACAAGGTCGTGCGCCAGTTTACGGTCATGACCGTTGTTTGGGGCATCGTCGGCATGCTGGTAGGCGTGATAATCGCCGCCCAGCTTCTGTGGCCCGAACTGAACTTCAACGTACCCTGGCTGAGCTACGGCCGGCTGCGGCCCCTGCACACCAACGCGGTGATTTTCGCCTTCGGCGGATGCGCGTTGTTCGCGACCTCTTACTATGTCGTGCAACGGACCTGCCATGTGCGGCTGTTTTCCGACGGTCTCGCCGCCTTCACTTTCTGGGGCTGGCAGCTCGTGATCCTGCTGGCGGCGATTACCCTCCCGCTGGGACTTACCAGCGGCAAGGAATACGCCGAACTGGAATGGCCAATCGACCTGTCTGATTACCGCGGTCTGGGTCTCGTACGCCGTCGTTTTCTTCGGCACGCTGGCCAAGCGCAAAATCAAGCACATCTATGTCGCCAACTGGTTTTTCGGCGCATTCATCCTGACGGTTGCGTTGCTCCATGTCGTCAACAGCGCTGCGCTTGCCGGTCAGCATGACAAAATCCTACTCGGCCTACGCCGGCGTGATCGACGGCATGGTGCAGTGGTGGTACGGCCACAATGCGGTGGGCTTCTTCCTGACCGCCGGCTTCCTCGGGATGATGTACTACTTCGTTCCCAAACAAGCCGGGAGGCCGGTGTATTCGTACCGCCTGTCGGTTGTCCATTTCTGGGCGCTGATCTCGATCTATATGTGGGCCGGCCCGCATCACCTGCATTACACGACGTTGCCCAACTGGGCGCAGTCTCTCGGCATGGTGTTCTCGCTGATCCTGCTGGCACCGTCGTGGGGCGGAATGATCAACGGCATCATGACGCTGTCTGGCGCCTGGCATAAGTTGCGTACCGACCCGATCCTGAAATTCATGATCGTTTCGCTGTCCTTCTACGGCATGTCCACTTTCGAGGGGCCGATGATGTCGATCAAGACCGTGAACGCGTTGTCGCACTATACGGACTGGACCATTGGCCATGTCCACTCCGGTGCGCTAGGATGGGTCGCGATGATCTCGGTAGGCTGCATCTACGCGCTGCTGCCAAAGGTCTTCAACCGCGAGTCGATGTACAGCATCAAGCTCATCGATGTCCACTTCTGGGTATCGACCATCGGTGTCGTGCTGTATATCGCGGCGATGTGGATGGCCGGGGTCATGCAGGGGCTGATGTGGCGCGCGGTCAACGACGACGGCACGCTGACCTACTCGTTCATCGAATCGCTGAACGCGACCTACCCGTATTACGCGGTTCGCCTGCTCGGCGGGACGCTGTTCCTGCTGGGTATGCTGATCATGGCGTACAACGTGTGGAAGACGATTGCCGGGGCCAGTGCGGTGTCACCGCAGCCCGTGATCGAGCCAGCCTGAGGGGAGACCAGTAATGCCACACGCACACGAAATCGTTGAGAAAAAAGCCGGCTTGCTCGGCAGTTCTGGTGGTCCTGGTCGTCAGTATTGGCGGACTCGCGGAGATCGTGCCGTTGTTTTTCTCCGCCGAGGTCACCCAACCGGCCCCCGGCATCGAGCCCTATTCGGCGCTGGAGCTCGAGGGCCGCGATATCTATGTCCGCGAGGGTTGCTACAACTGCCACTCACAGATGATTCGTCCATTCCGCGCGGAAACCGAGCGATACGGTCATTATTCACTGGCGGGTGAATCGGTGTATGACAGACCGTTCCAGTTCGGCTCGAAACGTACAGGGCCCGATCTCGCCCGCGTCGGCGGCCGCTATTCCGATGAATGGCACCGGGTCCACCTGTTGAATCCGCGCGATGTCGTGCCGGAGTCAAACATGCCGGGTTACCCATGGCTTGCGCGAAACGAGATCAAAGCGGATCGCACCGGTAAAAAGATGCGCACGCTGCGAACGCTCGGTGTGCCGTATAGCGACGAGCAAATCGACGGCGCCGCGGCCGCGGTGGAAGGCAAAACGGAGATGGAGGCATTGATCGCCTACCTGCAGGATCTCGGCACCAACATGCAGGGCAAGAGATAGGCGCATGGATATCGGAACCCTGCGCGGACTCCTCACCCTCATCCTGATGCTCGCTTTCCTCGGCATCGTGTTCTGGGCCTACAGCAAGAATCGCAAGAAAGACTTTGAAGAAGCGTCGCGTCTGCCCCTTGAGGAGGGCGACGCAGACCCACGGGAGCACCGACATGAGTAGCCTCTGGAGCTGGTTCGTCATCGTGCTGGCGGCAGTAAATATCCTCGCCTGCTTTTGGCTGATCAGATGGACCAGCAAGAAGTCGCCCGGCGAAGAAGACACCACAGGGCATATCTGGGACGGCGATCTGGCCGAATACAACAATCCGCTGCCGCGCTGGTGGCTGTGGATGTTCTATCTCACCATCGTATTTTCGATCGGCTACCTGATCCTGTACCCGGGGATGGGGAATTTTGCCGGCACCCTCGGATGGAGCCAGGAAGCCCAGTACGAAATGGAGGTCGAACAATCCGAGCAACGTTATGCCGCGCTGTACGAGCGTTACGCGGCAACCCCGATTGAAGAACTCGCGAAAGACCCGGAAGCGCTGCGCACGGGACACAACCTCTACGTGAATAACTGCGCCCAGTGTCACGGCTCGGACGGCCGCGGGGCACTCGGATTCCCGAACCTGACCGATGGCGAATGGCTGTATGGCGGCGAACCGGAAACGATAAAGACGTCAATTATCAACGGTCGCAACGGCGTCATGCCGCCATGGGGCCCAGCGCTGGGTGCCGACGGAGTCAAACAGGTAACCGAGTATGTCCTGAGCATGTCGGGGCAGGACCACGATGCCGCGCTTGCTGCCGAGGGGCAACAGAAATTCACCATGTTCTGCGTGGCCTGCCATGGCGCCGATGGCAAGGGCATGGCGGCACTGGGCGCACCCAACCTGACCAACGACATCTGGCTGCATGGCGGCACTCGCGAGAGTATCGCCAACATTGTCGAAAACGGGCTCAACAATATGATGCCGGCACAGGGCGAAATACTGGGCGAGGACCGCGCCCATGTCGTTGCCGCCTATGTTTACAGCCTTTCTGGCGGAAGCGGCGGTGGCGACAAAGGACAATAACCCGGGCGCTGTCCCGGAGCCGGAGGCGACCGCAACTGGTCGCCACTGGCTCAGGACATTGCGATCGTCGCGTGGCCGTCGTTTCTGGTCGCAGCGACCGCGACAATGTTGTTTTTCGCGTTTATCGACCCGCTGGCGTTGCGCGATGCGACATTCCCGAGCTGGAATATCGGTCGCCAGACCGGCTATGCGATAGGTTTTTTCTTTTTCTGGGCAGTGGCGGCAGGCGCCATTGGAGTAACGCTCTATCTGCGCGAAACCACGCGTCGCCGGCGCCGGCCCGGCAACGATCCGCGGCCCTAGAACAGCGCCGCGGCTACGGACACCGGATTACGGATAAGCCACCACGTCAAGGACCAGGGAAGGCGGCTTGCGCTGAGGTCACCGCTACCGCCGCAAACTCGCTGCGCGCAAAGCGCGCCGGTCCTACATGATCCTTGCACACAGGCAGACAAACGGATATGCAACAGCCGAAACCCGCGACCGCTGGCAGCGCCGGCGAAAGTTATTACGAGGCGCGCGAGAAGATTTACCCGCGCGAGGTCGAGGGACGCTTCCAGCGCCTGCGCAATCTCGCGGTTTTCGTATTGCTCGGCATTTACTATGTGCTGCCGTGGCTGCGCTGGGACGAGCGCCAGGCCGTGCTGTTCGATCTCCCTGCACGTAAATTTCACATCTTCGCACTGACCTTCTGGCCACAGGATTTCTTCTACCTGGCATGGCTGCTGATCATCGCCGCATTGACGCTGTTTCTGTTTACCTCGATCGCCGGCCGCCTGTGGTGCGGCTATGCCTGCCCGCAGACGGTCTGGACCGAAGTGTTCATTTGGATGGAACGCTGGACCGAGGGCAACCGGCAGCAACGCATGCGCCTGGATAAAGCCCCATGGAGTGGCAACAAGTTCTGGCGTAAGGCAGCCAAGCAATTCCTGTGGATCACGTTTGCGGCATGGACCGGGTTTACTTTTGTCGGCTATTTCACGCCTATCGCCGAACTCGGCGGGCGTGTCGCGACCCTGTCGCTGGGTGGATGGGAGACCTTCTGGATCATTTTTTACAGCTTCGCTACCTATGGTAACGCGGGCATGATGCGCGAGCAGGTGTGCAAATACATGTGTCCGTATGCGCGTTTTCAAAGCGCGATGTTCGACCGCGACACACTCATCATCTCGTACGACAGCGAACGCGGCGAACAACGCGGCAAGCGCAAACGCAAAGCAGATCCAGCCAGTCTTGGGCTTGGCGACTGCATCGACTGCACGATGTGCGTCCAGGTTTGTCCTACGGGTATCGATATCCGCGAGGGCCTGCAGTACGAGTGCATTGCCTGCGCCGCCTGTGTCGATGTCTGTGACTCGGTAATGGACAAAATGGGATACCCACGTGGCCTCGTACGCTACAGCACGCAACACAGCATCGAGCACAAGGCAAGCAAGGTCATCAGGCCACGCACGATCGTCTACATGCTGCTGTGGCTGGCGTTGATCGCGGGATTCGTTTTCGCGATCGGCAACCGTACGCCT
>CALOEN010000029.1:0-15667 GCA_942492335.1 uncultured beta proteobacterium
AACGTGTTGGACGACGTCGCATTTCGCGCCGAAGTGCGGACCTTCTTCGAGCGCGAATATCCCGCGCACCTGCGTTACATACTGCGCCGTGCGCGCTGGGACGAAATGAAAGACTGGTGGCGGCAGCTCTACGACCGGGGCTGGATTGCGCCGAACTGGCCGCGCGAGCAGGACGGCATGGGTCTGGATGCGGGCAAGATGGTGATTTATCTTGAGGAAATGGAACGCTGGGGTGTGGTGCGCGCACCCGACCAGGGCATCACCCAGGTCGCCCATCACCATGCAATTCGCCACCAGGGATCAGCAGCGAGCACCATTTGGCCAGGACGCTGACCGGCGAATATATCTGTGTCAGGGCTATTCAGGAGCCGAATGCCGGCTCGGACCTGGCCAGCCTGCGCACCGAGGCCGTGATCGACGGCGCGCAGTTCGTGATCAACGGCCAGAAAATCTGGACCACCATGGCGCACGACGCCACGCATATCTACATGCTGGTGCGCACCGACAAACAGGCCAAAAAGCAGCAGGGCATCAGCTTCCTGCTGGTCGATCTGAAAACCGCCGGCATCACCATACGACCGATCCGCAATATTGCCGGGCACGAGGAATTTTGCGAAGTGTTCTTCGACCATGTGCGCGTGCCGCTGGATGCGCTGGTGGGCAAGCTCAATGAGGGCTGGACAGTGGCAAAAGCACTGTTGTCATTCGAGCGGCTGAATATCGGCAGTCCGCGCCGGCCGCAATACGCGCTGCGCCGACTGGAAATGCTGGCGCGTGCCCGGGGCCTGTTCGATGATCCCGGTTTTGTCGACAAGTTCATCCAGCTCAAGCTTGATATCGAAGACCTGGCGGCGCTGTATGGACGCTTTGTCGCGGTGGTCAAGCGCGGCGAGCCGCTGGGACAGGACGTCTCCATGCTCAAGATCTGGGCGATGGAGACCTGGCAGCGCCTGAGCGAATTGTTGATGGAAACCGCGCAGGAACAGGGCTGTATTGCGGGGGAGCTCGACTGCGACGGCGTCGCAGTCGATGTGCTGTCGCCTTTTTACTACTCGCGCGCGGCGACGATTTATGGCGGTTCCAGCGAAATCCAGCGCAACATCATCGCCAAGTATGTGCTCAACCTGCCGGCGTAGCGGAAGCCACCTTCATCGACAGAATCCATAAACCCCGTTTTTTGATCAATCCATCAAAACAGGAGAACCCCGTGGCGAAACAAATGATCTTTACCGAGGCGGCACCCAAGGCCATCGGCACGTATTCACAGGCGGTACGCTGCGGCAACACGGTCTATCTCTCGGGCCAGATCGGGCTCGATCCTGCGACCATGAACATGGCGGTGGGCATCGATGAGCAAATTCACCGCGTGCTCGACAATCTGGCGGCGGTAGCCACGGCTGCCGGCGGTGATCTGAGCGACTGCGTCAAGCTCACTGTGTATCTGACCGATCTCAAGCACTTCGCGCGCGTCAACGAAATCATGGCGAAGTATTTTTCCGAACCTTACCCGGCGCGGGCCGCGATCGGCGTGGCCAGCCTGCCGCGTGATGCGCTGGTGGAGATCGATGCCATCATGCATCTCGGGTAATGAGTAATAGGTAATGAGCGATGAGTAAGGTGTAACAGCAATGCCGAAAGGACCCGTCGCATCACCTGTCACCCATCACCCATCACTATCAGGGTTGAACAAAACCATCCTGACGCGGCTTGCCAAGCTAGGCATCGCAACGCGGTGCGAGCTGGTGCTGCACCTGCCTCTGCGCTACGACGACGAAACCCGTCTTTATCCGATCAACGAAGCGCCGCAGGGGCAAAGTGTGCTGGTCGAAGGCCGGGTGGTCGAGTGCGACGTCAAATACCGTCCGCGACGCCAGCTGGTATGCCATATCGAGGACGGCAGCGGCGTGCTGACGCTGCGTTTTCTCAATTTCTACATGAGTCAGATAAAGCAGCTCGCCGCCGGCGTTCGGGTGCGGGCGTTTGGTGAAATTCGCCGGGGGTTTCTCGGCGACGAGATGGTGCACCCGAAATACCGGGTGGTGTCCGCCGATGAGCCGGTGTCGCGCGCGCTCACCCCGGTCTATCCGACCACCGCCGGGCTGGGCCAGGAAACGCTGCGGCGCCTGATCGGGCGCGCGCTGGCTGATTGCGATTTGTCCGACACGCTGCCGGAGACAGTCATCGAGACGCTCAGGCTGCCGCTGTTTCGCGAGTCGGTATTGTTTTTACACAATCCGCCGCCGGATGTGGCGCAGGCCGAACTCCAGGAACGGCGGCATCCGGCGTGGCGCAGAATCAAGTTCGACGAGCTGCTGGCGCAGCAGCTGTCGATGCGTTTGCACTACCGCCGCCGCCGGGCCGCCGGTGCTCCGGCATTGCGGCCGCAAAACCGGCTTACGCAGGCACTGCAGGAAAAACTGCCTTTCAAGCTGACAGTTGCCCAGAATAAAGCGCTGGCGCAAATCCGGCACGATCTCGTCCAGCCCTTTCCGATGCAGCGCCTGCTGCAGGGGGACGTCGGCAGCGGCAAGACCGTCGTTGCCGCGCTCGCCGCCTTGCAGTGCGTTGAAAATGGCCATCAGGTGGCGATCATGGCGCCGACCGAAATCCTGGCCGAGCAGCACTATCGAAAATTTTCAGCCTGGTTCGAGGTGCTCGGCGTGAACGTGGCCTGGCTTTCAGGCAGCCTGCGCCAGAAACAGAAGCGCGAAGCACTCGAACGTGTCGCCTCGGGCGAGGCCATGGTGGCGATCGGCACTCACGCGCTGTTTCAGGAAGAGGTCGAGTTCCACCATCTCGCGCTTGCGGTCATCGACGAGCAGCATCGCTTCGGTGTGCATCAGCGCCTGGCGCTGCGCATGAAAGGCAGCCGGGCCAAAAAAGGCGCGCAGCCTCACCAGCTGATGATGAGCGCGACGCCGATACCGCGGACGCTGGCGATGAGCTACTACGCCGATCTCGATGTCTCCGTGATCGATGAAATGCCGCCCGGCCGCACGCCGGTCGCCACGCGCCTGGTCGCTGAATCGCGGCGGCCCGAAGTGATACAGCGCGTGCGCGACGCCTGCATGGCCGGCAGCCAGGCGTACTGGGTGTGCCCGCTGATAGAAGAGTCGGAAACGCTGCAACTGCAGACCGCACTCGAAACCCACGCGGTGTTGTTGCAGACCTTCCCGGAACTTAAGGTCGGTCTGGTGCACGGCCGGCTCAAAGGCGAGGAGAAAACCGCGGCGATGCAGGCGTTTCAGCGCGGGGAAATCCAGTTGCTGGTGGCGACCACCGTGATCGAGGTCGGGGTCGATGTGCCGAATGCCTCGCTGATGGTCATCGAGCACGCCGAGCGCATGGGGTTGTCGCAGATGCACCAGTTGCGGGGGCGCATCGGCCGCGGCGCGGAAAAAAGCACGTGCGTCCTGCTCTACCAGAATCCTTTGACCGAGACCGCGCGGGAACGCCTCAAGATCATTTATGAAAACAATGACGGCTTCGAAATCGCGCGGCACGACCTGCGATTGCGCGGTCCCGGCGAGTTGCTGGGCGCGCGCCAAAGCGGGGTGCCGATGTTGCGTTTTGCCGACCTCGCGGTCGACACCGATTTGCTCGAAGCAGCGCGCGACGCCGCGCCGGCGCTGCTGCAGGATCACCCTGATGCGGCGCGTGCCCATCTGGCGCGCTGGCTCGGTGCAAAAAACGAGTATCTGAAAGTCTAAGACGAACACCTTCACCGCAGAGGCGCTAAGACGCAGAGAAGTTCTTATGCCGAGATATTAAAACTGATCGACCAAAGTACCCGACCTTCGTTTTTTATGGATTGTCTTGGGGTTACTCTGCGTCTCAGCGTCTCTGCGGTTAGAACGATGTGCCGATCTGCGATAATGGCGACATGACCCGACTGCCCGTGCCGTGAAAACCATTCCGCGCGATTCCTTGTGGTGCCGTTCGCCGTCCGCGGCCGCCGCTTACCGGCCGTGGCTGCGCGATCAAGGTTCGCTGACGCGCCGCATCCAGGACCGCTGCCCGGCGCTGAGCGTGAAAGTCGTGTTTCAGGGCATGCGCCGCGCCAATCGGGATGAGCGGTTTTTGTTTTCGGGCCGCACCCGGGTGCTGGTGCGCGAAGTCTACCTTTACTGCCGGAAAACGCCGGTCGTGTTTGCGCACAGCGTGATAGCCGCGCGCGATCTTCGCGGCGCCTGGCGGCGACTGGCGCGTATGGGTTCCCGGCCGCTGGGCGCGGCGCTGTTTGCCGATCCCCGCATCCGGCGCTATCCGCTGCGGCAGAAAAAACTCGGCCGCCAGCATGAACTGCACCGGCAGGCCAGCGCCGGGCTGCCCAAAACACCGGCGACTTTATGGGCGCGGCGCTCGTTATTCGCATTGCATAAATCGCCTATACTGGTGAGCGAAGTGTTTCTGCCGGGAATTTTGAAGCTGTGATGCTTGGGAGGATGAATCTGTGACGCTTAACCAACGGATCAACGCCTACGAAAAACTGATGCGGCTGGACAAGCCGATCGGCATCCTGTTGCTGCTGTGGCCGGCGCTGTGGGGGCTGTGGTTCGCGCGGCGCGGCGTGCCCAAATTCGACATCCTGCTGATTTTTTTCGCCGGCACCGTTCTCATGCGCTCCGCCGGTTGCGTCGTCAATGATTTTGCCGACCGCAAGTTCGATCCGCACGTTGCGCGCACAAAGGATCGCCCGCTGGCATCGGGGCTGATCCAGCCGTGGGAGGCGCTGGCGCTAGCAGCGGTGTTGATGCTCATCGCGTTTGCACTGGTGCTGCAGTTGAACCGGCTCACCGTGATGATGTCGCTGGCCGCAGTCGCGCTCGCCGTCATCTACCCTTTCATCAAGCGGGTTTTCTCGGTTCCGCAGGCCTGGCTTGGCATCGCATTCGGTTTCGCGATTCCCATGGCCTATGCCGCGCAGCAGGGCAGAATACCCGCGGTGGCCTGGGTGCTGCTGATCGCCAACATGTTCTGGGCCATCGCCTACGATACTGAATACGCGATGGTGGATCGCGACGATGACCAGCGCATCGGCGTCAAGTCCCTGGCGATACTTCTGGGTCGCCACGATGTCATGGGGATCATGACAGCGCATGCTGTGTTCCTCATGCTCATGGCGGGGATAGGCTGGTGGCAGCGACTGGGTGTGCTGTATTTTTGCGGCGTGGCGGCGGCGGCGGTGCTGACGAGCTACCAGTTCCGGCTGATCCGGGGGCGCGACCGCAGCCTGTGCTTCAGAGCCTTTTTGCATAACAACTGGGTCGGGCTCGTGATTTTTGCCGGACTGGCGCTCGACTCTGCATTTTCGCATCCGCCTGTTTTAATGAGTTAGGGACTCTTAGTCATGGCTTATAAAGACCTGCGTGATTTCCTGGCCCAGCTCGAAGCGGCCGGTGAACTCAAACGCATTGCGGCCGAAGTCGATCCCAAACTCGAAATGACGGAAATCTGCGACCGGGTGCTGAAGGCCGATGGCCCCGCGCTTCTGTTCGAAAAACCACGCGGTCACACGATGCCGGTGCTCGGTAATCTGTTCGGCACGGTAAAACGCGTGGCGCTGGGCATGGGCGTGGCGGCGGATGCGGACCCGCTCAAGGCGTTGCGCGGTATCGGCGAGCTGCTGGCCACGCTGAAAGCGCCTGAGCCGCCGCGTGGGCTGAAAGACGCTTGGGATAAAATACCTCTATTAAAACAATTGCTTACCATGAGCCCGCGCGTAGTGGACCGGGCGCCGTGCCAAGAAATCGTATGGGAGGGCGCAGAGGTCGATCTGGGGCGGCTGCCGATCCAGACTTGCTGGCCGGGGGACGTGTCGCCGCTGATCACCTGGGGGCTGACGGTCACGCGCGGACCGCACAAGACGCGCCAGAATCTGGGTATCTACCGCCAGCAGGTGATCGCGCCGAACAAAGTCATCATGCGCTGGCTTGCGCATCGCGGCGGCGCACTTGACTTTCGCGACCACAGTCTCGCGCATCCGCGTGATCCGTTCCCGGTTGCGGTGGCGCTGGGGGCGGACCCGGCGACCATGCTGGGTGCGGTGACGCCGGTGCCCGATACGCTGTCCGAGTACCAGTTTGCGGGGCTGCTACGTGGCGCCAAAACCGAAATCGTGAAGTGCCTGTCCCATGATCTGCAGGTGCCGGCGCGCGCCGAGATCGTGCTCGAAGGATTTATTCATCCCGGCGAAACTGCATTGGAAGGCCCGTTCGGCGACCACACCGGCTATTACAACGAGCAGGAGCGATTCCCGGTTTTCACCATAGAGCGCATGACCATGCGCAGCAATCCGGTTTATCACAGCACCTATACCGGCAAACCGCCCGACGAACCGGCGGTGCTGGGCATGGCGCTGAATGAAGTGTTCGTGCCGCTGCTGGTGAAACAGTTTCCGGAAATCGCGGACTTCTATTTGCCGCCTGAAGGCTGCTCGTATCGCATGGCGATCGTGAGCATCAAAAAACAGTACCCTGGCCATGCCAAGCGCGTGATGTTCGGCGTGTGGAGTTTCCTGCGCCAGTTCATGTACACCAAGTTCATCATTGTTACCGATGATGACGTCAACGTGCGCGACTGGAAGGAAGTGATCTGGGCGCTGACCACGCGCGTCGATCCGGCGCGCGACACGCTGATCGCGGAGAACACGCCCATCGACTATCTCGATTTCGCGAGCCCTGTGGCCGGCCTGGGTTCCAAAATGGGCATAGATGCCACCCACAAGTGGCCGGCCGAAACCGCGCGCTCATGGGGCGAGCCGATCGCGATGAATGATGACGTGAAACGGCGCGTCGATGCGCTGTGGGGGGAACTGGGACTCTGATTTTAAGAGTGAAGAGTGAAGAGTGAAGAGTGAAGAGTGAGGAGTGGAGTGAACTTCGCTGCGCACCAAAAGTCTACCGCTTACCGTCTGTCGTAAACCCATTTCAGCAGTGCATCCTGCGCCGGCTGGGCGTTAGCGGCATTGGCGTGGTTGACGATGAAGACCACTATTACGCGCCGCCCCTTGCGGTCGAGCACGTAACCGGCGATGGCGCGCACGCCTTCAAGCGTGCCACCCTTGATGTGCGCCTGGCCGGCCACGTCGGCGTTCTTCAGGCGGCGTTTCATGGTGCCGTCCGTTGCGACCAGCGGGAGCGAGGAAATCAACTCCGGCATCACCGGGCTGTTGAACGCGGCGAGCAGCAACTGCCCGAGGTTTTTCGCGCTGATACGCTCGATGCGCGACAGTCCGGAGCCGTTCTCGATCACCAGTTCCGGAAATGCCAGCCCTTTGCCCGCCAGCCATGAACGTATGCCCTGGTTGGCCTTGTCGAATGTTGCGGGTGGATCCGCGCTTACCGCGCCCAGCGTCAGGAACAACTGGCGCGCCATCACGTTGTTGCTGAATTTGTTGATGTGACGCACGATTTCCGACAGGGACTCGGATTTGGCGGTGAACAACAGCCGCGCATCGGGCGGTACTTCGCCGTAACGCACGCCACCGCTGATGCTGCCGCCGAGTTCCTTCCAGATCTGGGCAAACAATGCGCCCGTGTATTGGCGGTGACCGAGCACGCTGAAGCTGCGGGTTTTTTCGCCGCAGTCCAGGGCATACGTGCCGCTGAACGCCAGCCGCGCGGCATCGCCATTGCCCTTCGCGTCGAGCTTGAGCCTGGCGACCCAGTCGCCACAGGCGCCGTTGGTCAGCGCCAGGTTGTTGATGATTGCAATTTGAGGCAGCGGGGGGTCGGCGAGGATTTTCACCGTGCGCGCATCGTGGTCCGGCACGAACTGTAGGGTCACCGCCTTGAAGTTCACCAGCAACGCGTCGGGACCGGTGTTGTAAGGTCGTGTGGGCTGGTCATCGAAGCGCGCGGGATCGTAACCCGCGGCATCAAAATAACCGTGGTCGAGCACCAGATCGCCGCGGATCTCGCGCACGCCGCGGCCGCGCAGATTTCTCAGCAACAGCCAGAAATCTTCCAGTGTGAGCTTGGGATTGCCTTGACCCTTGATCACGAGATTACCGTTGAGCACGCCTTGCTGCAGCGTTCCCGTGGCATAGACCTCGGTGTGCCATACATAAGCGGGCCCCAGCAAATCGAGCGCCGCATATGTCGTGACGAGTTTCATCGTCGAGGCTGGATTCAGCGACCGCTCGGCGCCGTGCGCGACCACAGGCTGTAAGGCGCCGATCTCATGCACATAGACGGCCGCGCTGGTCTCCGGGATACCGGCTTGCGCCAGCGCCCGGGCCACCGGTTCGGGCAGGCGGTTGGTCACAGGCTGTGCCGCGATGCCCGATGGGGCGAGTGTCGCGATCAGCAGGCAGATCAGGGCAATAACATTTTGCATGGATGCTTGCGGGTGATTTTGGTTCACGCTACAGGGTAACGCTGGCGTGCCGTTGGGGCACCGTAACATTGCGCCAGCCCAGGCGCTTGCGGATCGTGCCCGCAAACAGATCGGCGGTAGTCTGCTCGCCATGCATGATGAAAGTGTGGCTGGGTTCCGGTTTGAAGTGCCCCAGCCAGGCGAGCAGTGCCGACTGGTCGGCGTGCGCCGACAGGCCGCCGATGGTATAGACGTCGGCGCGCACCGGCACTTTGACGTCGAAAATGCGGACCTCTCTGGCGCCGTCGACGATGCGGCGTCCCAGCGTTCCCGCAGCCTGGAATCCGGTGATCAGTATCGTGCATTCCGGACGATTCAGATTATGCCGCAGATGGTGCTTGATGCGTCCGGCGTTGCACATGCCGCTGGCCGAGATGATCACGGCACCGCTTTTTATGCTGCGTAATGCGATCGATTCTTCAACGTCCTGAATGAAGTTGATGCGCGGACGGCCGCGGTTTTTGCGCATCCACTGCATCAGGGTGGCAGCCTCCTTGTCGAGCAAAGCGCCGTGGTTCATGGTGATCTGCGTGACTTTGGTCGCCATGGGCGAATCGACATAGATGTCCATCTCGGGCAGGCGGCCCTCGCGGTAGAGTTCGGCCAGCAGGTACAGCAGATCCTGGGTGCGGCCGACGGCGAACGCCGGCACGATGACGTTGCCCTTTTTACGCGTGAGCGTATCGGTGATGGCGTGCTCAAGTTCCGCAAGTGTTTCATCCATGCTCTTGTGCAGGCGGTTGCCGTAAGTGGATTCCACCAGCAGCACATCCGCTTCGGTGATAACGGCCGGATCGCGCACGATGGGCCGCGTCGGCTGCCCGAGGTCTCCAGAAAAAACGATTTTACGTTTGCGGCCGTCTTCCGTGACCCAGGCCTCGATGATGGCCGAGCCCAGGATGTGCCCGGCGTCGCGGTATATGCAGCGCACATCCTGATGCGGTTTAACTTCGGCGTTGTATTCGACGGGCTTAAGTTGTTTGAGCGCGCGCTCCGCCTGCGCCATGGTGTATAGCGGCGCGGCGCCTTTGCCGCGCTCACCACGCCGCGAACGGGATTTTCTGCGCCACTCGGTTTCCTTTTCCTGAATGTGCGCACTGTCGCGCAACATGACCTGCAGCAGATCGCAGGTTGCCGCAGTGGCATAGATCGGCCCGCGGTAGCCTTCGGCAACCAGGCGCGGCAGCAGCCCGGAATGGTCGATATGGGCGTGGGTGAGCAGAACGAAATCGAGTTCGCGCGGATCGAAGGCGAAGCGGGCGCTGTTTTTCGGCGCGGCTTCCCCGCCGCCCTGAAACATGCCGCAATCGACGAGAAAACGCGTGTCACCGGTTTCGATCAGGTGGCAAGAGCCCGTGACTTCGCCGGCCCCGCCCAAAAAAGTGATTTTCATTCGTGTCAGTATAAAGACTATGAAACGTGCGGACAAAAGGGATGACGCGAAGGACGGTGCAGAGCATATCGTGATTATGGTCAAGCCGGCCGACAATGTCAGCACGAGTTTGATCGCGAGCGTGCGCTTGCCCATATTCGCGATAGGCCTGCGAAGCTTCGCGTCCTGAGCCAATCGTGACACGCACATGCGTTTCTTAGGTTAGGGACTCTAAGCGTCAGCTATCGACGAGCGGTTGATCAGCAGCTGATCTCCTCTTCGCTGATCACATAGGGCGGCATGAAGTACACGGTGTTGCCGATCGGCCGCAGCAGCAGTTCATGCTCCAGCGCCCGCTGATAAAAGTCGCGCGAAAATCCCGGGTCTTCGGCTGTCACCTCGAACGCCCAGATCATGCCGGTGTTGCGAAAGTTGCTGATGCCGGGATGCGCCGCCAGTGCGCGTGCGGCCTCGGTGATGAATGCCGACTTCGCCTGATTGGCCTCGATCACGCGGTCGGATTCGAAAATCGCCAGTGTGGCGAGTGCGGCACTGCAGGCGAGCGCGTTGCCGGTATAGGAATGCGAATGCAGAAAACCGCGCGCCACCGCATCGTCGTAAAACGCCTGATAGACGGCGTCCGTGGCGAGCACCACCGACAGCGGCAGATAACCCCCGGTGATGCCTTTGGACAGGCACAGAAAATCCGGCGTGATGCCAGCCTGCTCGTGGGCGAACATGGTGCCGGTGCGGCCGAAGCCGGTCATGATTTCGTCGGCGATCAGATGCACCGAGTAGCGGTCGCACAGCGCGCGGGCCCGGCGCAGGTACTCGGCGTCGTGCATGGCCATGCCGACCGCGCCCTGCACCAGGGGTTCGATGATCAGCGCCGCGGTCTCGGCATGATGTTGTTGCAGGTGGTGTTCGAGCGCTGCGGCGCAGCGGATCGCGAAATCGCGTGCGCTCTCGCCCGGTTCAGCGAGGCGCCCGTCGGGGCTGGGCACCTGCGTGCTGGCCCGCAACAGCGGCGCGTAGGTATCTTTGAACAGAGCGACGTCGGTGACGGAAAGCGCGCCCAGCGTTTCACCGTGATAGCTGCCGGCGAGGCTGATGAAACGCGTCTTGTGCGGCGAGCCCGAGTTGCGCCAATAGTGAAAACTCATCTTCAGGGCGATTTCGGTCGCAGACGCGCCGTCGCTGCCATAAAAACAGTGGCCGAGCGCACCGCCGGTCAGCTGCGACAGCTTTTCCGACAGCGTCACCACCGGCTCATGCGTGAAGCCGGCGAGCATCACATGTTCGAGTTGTTGCAGCTGGTCGGCGAGCGCGGCATTGATGCGCGGATTGCCATGGCCGAACAGGTTGACCCACCATGAACTGACGGCATCGAGATAACGCTTGCCGTCGCAATCATAAAGCCAGCAACCTTCGCCGCGTGCGATCGGAATCAGCGGCAGCGTCTCGTGCTGCTTCATCTGCGTGCACGGGTGCCACACCGCAGCCAGACTGCGTTTTAGCAGCAGATCGTTGCGAGTGCTGGTTTGCATTTTTATTTTGAAACCATTAAAACGCGAGTGTATTGTATGTGCGCGATGCCGTTATTCAGCACAGCGGTGTTTGCGTCAACAAGGAGCCGGCTTTCCTTTATTTGTCTGATCACATCAGCGCAAGCCACGTCGCCACCACCCGGCGGCACATCCCGTTTTCCCCGCAGTCAACCTCTTGTCGTGCCGCCCCGTTGTTTTACAGGTGCGGCCATAACATCCGCGCCCGGTTTTCAGCTGTCAGTTTAACATCGCCAAGGAGATCATTTTCCTATGCAGATTCTTGACCGCATCGAGAACCAGATGCATGCCACCGGACTGCCGCTGGTGGGCATCACGCTGGCCGCCGTGCCGTGTCCCGACACCCCGGTGATCATGACGCTGCACTGGCACGGCTTCATCAAGGAGAAGCTCGCCGACATCGAGGAAGCCGAAACCGTGTCGTACACGCCCATACCCAGTTCGGCGCTGCAGTTGAACGAACGCTGGCAGGATCTGGTCGCGGTCGACCGCGCGACGATGGAAGCGGCCTGGGCGTTGGGCGCGTGGGATGTGGCGCGCGCCGAACGTCCGGGCTGCCTGCGTCCCGGCGCATCTTCCACGGAGGCACTGGAGTGCCTGCAGGCGTTCGGCGCGTTTCCGTTCGGCATCAACGGCAACCAGGTGGTGGTGTCGGATGCGCCGGACGCCGATGAACTGGTGCGCCTGGCCGCCGGGCGCGGCTACCTGATGTGGATGTTCCGGCCGGTCAAAGGTGGTATCTGGGCCGAATATGCGCAGGACGCCACGCTGACGACCGAGGGCCGGCGTGCTCTGCCGTGCCCACATAACCCGATTCCGCCGACCTGCAGCGGCAAGCAGAAAACCGTTTATCGCTTCGGGGTCGCGTCCACCGGAACGGGTGGCGATGCGGCGTGTCTCCCGGCGCATTAATAGTAACTTGTTGTTATTATTAGTATTTTTATATTATTTCTAGTTAGCGTGTGCTCGCTTCTGGTTTTCGGCGTACGAACTAAATCCCGCTAAGCTCTTGTAATTACGCCTTCCCGCCCCTATTATTAGCACTCGCTAGAGATGAGTGCCAATAGTGGCGCTCCGTAGTGTCCAGTCCAATTATTACCCACAGGAGATTTACCATGAAAATTCGTCCGTTGCACGACCGCATTATCGTGAAGCGGCTGGAAGAGGAACTCAAAACCGCTTCCGGAATCGTGATTCCCGATACCGCCGCCGAAAAGCCCGACCAAGGTGTGGTCAAGGCGATTGGCACAGGCAAAGTGATGGATGACGGGAAGGTCCGTCCTCTCGACGTTAAAGTTGGCGACAAAGTGCTGTTCGGCAAGTACTCCGGGCAGTCCGTGAAAGTCCAGGGTGACGAACTGCTCGTGATGCGCGAAGAAGACATCATGGGCGTCATCGAGTCCTAACCACCGAATTGAATCAGGAGAACTAACATGGCAGCAAAAGACGTCAAGTTTCATGAACACGCCCGGCACAAGATTGTCGCCGGTGTGAACGTACTGGCCGATGCGGTCAAAGTGACCCTCGGACCCAAGGGCCGCAACGTGGTGCTTGAGCGCTCGTACGGCGCGCCGACCGTCACCAAGGACGGGGTATCGGTCGCCAAGGAAATCGAACTGAAGGATCGCTTCGAGAACATGGGCGCGCAAATGGTGAAGGAAGTCGCGTCCAAGACCTCCGACATCGCCGGTGACGGCACCACCACCGCGACCGTGCTGGCGCAATCCATCGTCGCCGAGGGCATGAAGTTTGTCGCCGCCGGCATGAACCCGATGGATCTGAAGCGCGGCATCGACAAGGCAGTCATCGCCACGGTCGAAGAGCTGAAAAAGCTCTCCAAGCCCTGCACCACCACCAAGGAAATCGCCCAGGTTGGCTCCATTTCCGCGAATGCTGACGCTGACATCGGCAAGATCATCTCCGATGCGATGGACAAGGTTGGCAAAGAAGGCGTGATCACCGTCGAAGACGGCTCGGGCCTGCAAAATGAACTCGAAGTCGTCGAGGGCATGCAGTTCGACCGCGGCTACCTGTCGCCGTATTTCATCAACAACGCCGACAAGCAACAGGCGATGCTCGAGAATCCCTACGTGCTGCTGCACGACAAGAAGATCTCCAACATCCGCGATCTGCTGCCGTTGCTGGAGCAGGTGGCCAAAGCCGGCAAGCCGCTGCTGATCATCGCTGAAGACGTGGACGGCGAAGCGCTGGCAACCCTGGTGGTCAACAACATCCGCGGCATCCTCAAGACCTGTGCCGTGAAGGCCCCGGGCTTCGGCGATCGCCGCAAGGCGATGCTGGAAGACCTGGCGATCCTCACCGGTGGTACCGTGATTGCCGAAGAAGTCGGCCTCTCGCTCGAAAAAGCGACGCTCACCGACCTGGGCCAGGCCAAGCGCATCGAGATCGGCAAGGAAGAGTCCACCATCATCGATGGCGCGGGCGATGCCAAGACGATCGAAGGCCGCGTCAAGAGCATCCGCAAGCAGATCGATGAGGCGACCAGCGACTACGACAAGGAAAAGCTGCAGGAGCGCGTTGCGAAACTCGCCGGCGGCGTGGCCCTGATCAAGGTCGGTGCCGCAACCGAGATGGAAATGAAAGAGAAGAAAGCGCGTGTCGAAGACGCGCTGCACGCCACCCGAGCTGCGGTCGAGGAAGGCATCGTCGCCGGCGGCGGCGTGGCCCTGCTGCGTGCCCGTATCGCGGTCGGCAAGCTGAAGGGCGACAACCACGATCAGGAAGCTGGTATCAAGATCGTGATGCGCGCACTGGAAGAGCCGCTGCGCCAGATCGTCGAAAACGCGGGCGATGAGCCCTCGGTCGTGGTGAACAAAGTGGTCGAAGGCAAGGGCAACTTTGGTTACAACGCAGGCACCGGCGAGTACGGTGACATGGTTGAGATGGGTGTGCTCGATCCGACCAAGGTCACGCGCTGCGCGCTGCAAAATGCCGCATCCGTGGCCGGCCTGATCCTCACCACCGATGCCATGGTGGCCGAAATGCCGAAGGAAGAGTCCGGCGGCGGCGGTCACGGCCATGGTGGTGATATGGGCGGGATGGGTGGTATGGGCGGCATGGGAATGTAATTCGCTGCGCGAATTCCATTCCCAATGGGAGAATAGGGAACAGGGGGAACCAAGGTTTCCCCCCGACCCCCTTCCTTGGAAAATTAGAAAACCCCGCTACGGCGGGGTTTTTCTTTTGGACTCGCTGCGCGAATTCCATTTCCACCGGGAGGATAAGGAACAGGAGCATCAGGGTTCCCCTTGCGCCCCCTTCCTTGGAAAGTCAGGAATACTCCGCTATGGCGGGGTTTTTTCTTTTCCGGCGTTTTTAGGATGAAAACTTTACGCACAAACTTGACGCGCTTGCCCTGCGCGGGTTTTAATAGCGCCCTTTCGCAGGAACCGGCCGGTTTAGAAAGGAGCCGGAGCAAGAATTCCTGCGGGAAGACTCAGGCATCAAGCAGTACAGTGGCCAAGTAGCTCAGTTGGTAGAGCAGAGGACTGAAAATCCTTGTGTCGGTGGTTCAATTCCGCCCTTGGCCACCATTCCTTCTTCCAAAGTAGTCCCTGCACCATCCCCGCCAACCTGTTTCCGGACAAAGCACCCCAACTGCCACGATAGAGCCGCCAGGCCAGGCCAGGCGGGCGCTAGTCGGCGTCCGCGTCCGCAACGTCGAGCGCTGCCTCCGGCGGCAACTTCGCGATGATCTCCTCGATCATCTGAACGTGCTCGGCCTCTTCGTCGCGCAGCTCCAGGAACAGCGACTTGACGTCTTTTTGCTTCACGCTGGGAAGCGCCTCGTCGTAGAACGCGTAGGCTTTCTTTTCGGAAGACAACGCCACCTGGAGCGCTTTGAGCGCAGACATTTTCCAGTTGGACGAGCCGACATCGGGCGCTTCCACATCGTAGATGTCGTCGAGGGTCATTTTCGGAGGCGCATCACCAAACAGCGCCAGCCGGCGCTCGGCGATCTGTTCAGCGTGCTTTTTCTCATTGACTGCCATCGACCGGAACATCGACGCGGCGTCGCCGGGATTGCGGTGTCCGATTTGCTCGCAGAAGGACTCATATCGCTGGTACGCCTCAATCTCGATCAAACCGGCGAGATCCAGAGCGTCCATCAGGGAGAGCTTGGAGAAATCGATTCTGGCTGACATGAAGTTTACGGCTCCGGTGCGACGCGCCGCTGCCGCGCGAGCGCGAGATTGTCTGGTGAACAGGAAATTCAATCGCTCTTTTGTATAGCAGGAAGTTATCACTACGTCGGGTATCGGTCAAACAACGAAGAGTTATAGAGGTCTGACCCGAAGTCGACGGTTCAATTTAGTTCCGACATAACATC
>CALOEN010000030.1:0-14394 GCA_942492335.1 uncultured beta proteobacterium
CCTTCGCCTGGTTCAGTTACGTATTACTATTTCAGCCGGTCATCCTGGCTGAACGAATTTCGTGCATCACGCCGGGTTAAATGGCATCGCGTACTGGCGCATACCGGTGAGCCGACCAGCGCGAGATCAGCCCACCTGCCTGACTTTGGGGTATGCGCGTATGACGCAGTGGGGTGCGGTTCAAAATACGAGGGGCCTGGTACGCAACGGGTTCACTTTGCCTGAACTGGTCGTCTCGATTGCCATCGTAGGTATATTGGCCGCGGTTGCCCTGCCACGTTTCACCGGAAGCAGCGCGTTTGAGTCTCGCGGGTTCTACGACAGCGCGCGGTCGATGGTGCGTTACGCGCAAAAATCCGCGATCGCCTGGCGCCGGAATGTCTTTGTCTGCGTCACCACCAGCAGCGTCAGCGTGGGCACTGCTGCCGGTTGCGGCACCTTGCTTGTCAATCCGGTAACCACCGACGCGCTGACGGCGATCGCACCCAGCGGCGTGACACTGCCGACACTGGCGTTCAGTTTCGATGGCGCGGGCCGCCCCAATCCGAACACTGCGGTCACGGCCATTCCTTTCACCAGCACCATAACCACGGCGATCCGGCGCGCCAGATCGTGGTCGAAGCCAGAGACGGGCTATGATACCAATAGCAGTTTCCCGAGTTCAAGTTTCAAGTTTCAAGTCGAGCACCTCCTGAAGCTTTGCCTGACAAAGAACTTTAAACCTGAAACTTTGGGCAAGAAAACGCCGTGCAAGAGCGCGGCCATATCGCTTATCGAGCTGATCGTCTTCATGGTCGTGGTCGGCGCGGCAGTAGCCGGGGTGCTGATCGCGCTCAATAAGGCATCGAGTGCGAGCGCCGATCCCATGATAGAGAAACAGGCGTTGGCCATAGCCGAAGCGATGCTCGAGGAAGTGCAGCTGATGCCCTTCACCTATTGTGATCCCGACGACGCCAATGCGGAAACCGCACTGAATGCCGGCGCGTGCGCAGCGACTGCGAAGCCATCGGTCCGGAAGGCGTGAACGCGCCGCCCACCGGGCCCGCCGAAACCCGTACCGGCACGGTGCGCGCTTTCGACAACGTCAACGATTATCACGGTTTCAGCATGAGCGGCATCACCGACATCGATGGCGCGGCCATCGCCTGGGGGCCTGGGCGATTACAGGGCTGATGTCACCGTTGCCGCGCAGGCGCTGGGGTCGATTCCGTCCAGCGATTCCCAGCTGATTACTGTCACCGTCACCTGGCCCACTGGCGGCCCGACCAGGGTTACCGTGTCGCTTCAGGGTTACCGGGTGCGTTATGCGCCCAATGCACTGCCATGAATAGTCTCAGATCTCAGGTTTCAGGTTTCAAGTTGAAAGGCGTTCGCTCTGTGCGCGCTTGACTCCAGACTTCAAATCTCAAACTTCAAACCTCAAACCGTATTCGCGCGGCTTCTCGCTGGTTGAAATGATCGTGGTGATCGCCATTACCGGTGTTCTGGCTGCCGCCGTCGCAGTTTTCATCAAGAACCCGGTGGAAGGGTATGTCGATGCCGTTCGCCGGGCCGACCTGACCGATCTGGCGGATACCGCGCTGCGCCGCATGACGCGCGACGTGCGCACTGCTCTACCCAACAGCCTGCGCGTACCACCGTCGCAGGCAGCGTGCAGTATCTCGAATATCTGCAAACCAGCGGCGGCGGGCGCTATCGCGCCGATGTGACCAGCGGCGGCGGTGGCGATTTTCTCGATTTTACGACAGCGGACCTGTCATTCGATGTCATTGGCCCCATGCCCACGCTGGCTGCGGGCAATTCCATCGTCGTCTACAATCTGAATGCCGATCCCGCTGATTACAACCTCTAACGCCTACGTGGGTGATAACCGCGCAAGCTATGCGTCGGGCAACACCGCGACCGACCATTACGCTGACTGCGGCCAAGCTGTTCCCGTTCTCCTCGCCGGGCAAGCGCTTCCAGGTGGTTCAGTACCCCTGTGACGTTTGGCTGCGATCCGGTGCCGGCGTGTACCGGCGAACTACTGGAACTACGGCATCACCGCCGCCCAACCTGTGCAAGCCCCTGTCGACCGCCCCGATCAACGTGCTGCTGGCACAAAACGTCCATCGTGCAGCTTTTTCTATGCATCGGTGAGCCAGCGTACCGGCCTGCTGGCATTAAGTTCGCACGGTTGCCAGCGGTGGCGAATCGGTACAGTTGTTTCAACAGGTCCATGTCAATAATGTTCCCTAAAATCAGTTTCAAGTTTCAAGTTTCAAGTCTGAAGTTGCGCGCTTCGCCAGCTTTGCTTTTAAACCTAAACTTGCAATCTTCAACTTTAAACGCCGATCGCAGCGCAGGTATGCCTGGCCACAGCCATTATTTCTGATCGTCGTGCTGGCGCTGCTGGGCGTGATCATCATGTCGGTCACTGGTCTGCAGCAGTCGAGTGCGGTGCTCGACGTGCAGGGCGTGCGCGCTTACCAGGCGGCGCGCGCCGGCATCGAGTGGGGCGCGTACCAGACGCTCGATCCCAACAACACCATAGGCACGGCGGTGTTGCCGACCTGTCCCGCGCCCTCGACCAATTTGACGGGACTGGCCGGCTCCTTGTCCGTGTTCACAGTGACGGTGCAGTGCAATGGCACCCTCAACGCGCCGACCACTGAGGGCAACCGCAACGTCGGCGCTTACCGTATCGTTGCCAATGCCTGCAACCAGCCGAGCGGCGGCAGTTGCCCGAATCCGACACCGGCGAGCGGGTATGTCGAGCGCCAGCTCGAGGCGGTGCTCTCCAAGTGCAAGGACCCGACGGCGGCGCCGCCACAGTTTGCGTGCGGATGATAACGATGGTGACCATGTTCACGAATGGGTGCGGTTTATGAAGCAGTTCGCGGCGGCGTGGCTCGCCAGGAACCGAGACGTTAAACGCGCCGGTGTCTCTTAAATCAATGTTCATGAAATCCGGTCCCCACTTCGGTCTGTATTTCAATCTCGTTCAGGAGGTGTTCTAGTGCCTGCTTCCACTTCCGGAGCCCAGAGCCGGAATGCTCGTTACTTGACCGCAGCGAGGACCGCTATGCTGGCGATCGCCCTGGTCGCGATCGCGCTATTGTTCCAGCCGGTGGCGTTTGCGCAATCTCAAACCAGCAGTCCGGCGGCAGGCAATTGCACGAACCAGGGCGGAATCGGAACGGTTGCCTGGGGCGCTCCCGGGAACGCAATTTCCAGCAACAACAGCTACGCCTCGCGGTCGGTGGACGGCGACGACCATGGCAGATTTTCTGCGCTGCCTGAACTACGGATTTACCCCTCCCCGGTGAGCGCCACCCCGTTCTCGGGATCGAAGTCAACGTCGAGCGCAAATCGAACCGCACGTCGAACGGCGGTGCCCAGGATGCCGCGATGCGGCTGGTGAAGGCCGGGACGATTCAGGCGACAGACCGGTCGACCACCACCACATATACTACGGGCGATACGGTCGAAACCCATGGTGGCCCAACGGACCTGTGGGGAACGACGTGGACCGCCGCGGAGATCAACGCCGCGAACTTCGGTGCGGCATTTGCGGCGACGACCAAGCCCGATCCGGCGGGTCAGGCGCACACGATTACGGTTGATCATATCGAGATCACCGTCTACTTCACGTTCGCCAATAACCCGCCCCCGGCGCCGAGCTTGTTGTCGCCGGCGGACGCAGCGACCGTCACCACCGCGACGCCGACCTTCACCTGGACCGCGGTGGTCGATCCCGACGGTCATACGGTCACCTACGAGATCCAGGCCGACGACAACGGTGCCGGCTTTCCGACGCCGGAAATCAACCAGACCGGCCTGGCCACCCCGACGTTCACGCCAGGCTCGGGGCTTGCCAACGCGACCTATAGCTGGCGTGCGCGGGCGGTGGATCAATTCGGTGCCATAGGGCCTTGGAGCGCGACCCCGCACCGTCACGATTAATGCGCCTGTTCCGGTCACCAGACCAGAAGCCCGACCGACAGCGGGCGACTGCACGAACCAGGCGGGGATCGGAACGGTTGCCTGGGGCGCTCCCGGGGCTGCAATTTCCAGCAACAACAGCTACGCCTCGAGGGCGGTGGACGGCACGACCAGCAATTTTCTGCGCTGCCTGAACTACGGATTTACCCTTCCCCCGAGCGCTACCATCCTCGGGATCGAAGTCGACGTCGAACGCAAATCGAACCGCACGACAAACGGCGGTGCCCAGGATGATGCGATGCGGTTGGTAAAAGCCGGGGCGATCGAGGCGACCGACCGCTCGACCACCACCACTACCCCCGGCCGATACGGTTGAAACGCACGGCGGTCCCTGGGATTTGTGGGGAACGACGTGGACGGCAGCGGAGATCAACGCGGTGAACTTCGGTGCGGCATTCGCGGCGACCAAGCCCGATCCGGCGGGTCAGGCGCACACGATTACGGTCGATCATATCGAGATCACGGTTTACTACACGTTTTCCAACAACCCGCCCCCGGCGCCAGAATCTGTTGTCGCCAGCGGATATGGCAACCGTCATAACGTCAACGCCGACCTTCACCTGGACCGCGGTGGTTGATCCCGACGGCGACACCGTCACCTATGAGATTCAGGCCGACGACAGCGGCTGCGGATTTCCTTCATCGGAAATCAACCAGACCGGCCTGGCCACCCCGACCTTCACGCCGGGCGCGTCGCTCACCAACGGCACGTACTGCTGGCGCGCGCGGGCGGTGGATCAATACGGCGCCGCCGGAGCCCTGGAGCGCGACCCGCACCGTCACCGTCAATGCCCCCGCTGTGCTCAGTCAGACCAGAAGTCCGACGGCGGCGGGCGACTGCACCAACCAACTCGGGATCGGGACGGTCAACTGGGCCAACACCGGGAATGCGATTTCCAGCAACAACGGCTATGCCTCGAGGTCGGTGGACGGCACGACATCGAGATGGCTGCGCTGCCTGAATTACGCGTTCAGCATTCCGGCGGGCGCGACCATCGTCGGGATCGAGGTCAACGTCGAGCGCAAGTCCAATCGCACGCAGAATGGCGGCAGCCAGGACGCCGGGATGCGGCTGGTAAAAGCCGGGGTGATCGAGGCGACCGATCGCTCGACCACCACCACGTACACCACGGCCGATACGGTCGAAACCCACGGCAGTACTTCGGACCTGTGGGGAACGACCTGGGCCCCGGCCGAGATCAACGCCGCGAACTTCGGCGCGGCGTTTGCGGCGACCAAGCCCGACGCGGCCGGCCAGGCGCACACGATTACGGTAGATCACATTGAAATCACCGTGTGCTGCACTGCCAAGTATGCCGACGCCGGGTGGCTTCAACGCCTTCGAGACGGGCACGGTGCCAGGCGCGATCACGGGGGTGATCCGCACCAAAATTTCCGGCGGCATGTTCAGCTTGGACGTGGTGGCCATTGAAAGTGGTGCACAGCTCAACGGGTTCACCGACCAGGTTGTCGTCGAGCTTCTGGGAAACAACACGCTCGGGATTCCGCTGGATGGCCAAAGAACTGTCCGACTTCGTTCACGCTGGTGCAGACTGTTGCTCCCGGATCCCACTATCGCCGGCGAAACGCCGCAAGACGATGACTTCGCCATACCTGATGCCAATGCCTGAAGCCGATGTGCGCATACTTACCCGGCAGGCGCGACTGCGCCAACGGTCCGGTTGCTCGACCGACAATTTCGCGATCCGGCCGATTACATTCACCACCTTCAGCGCGAGCGACACCGATTGGCAGACGGCGGGTATCACGCGCACGCTTAACGACGTGACGTTCGGTGCCATCACCCACAAGGCGGGCAGGCCGTTCAGTGTACGCGCCAACGCCGTGAATGCCGCCGGCACGCCGGCGATCACCACCAACTACACCGGGGTGCCGACCGCCACGCTCGCTGCATGTGCGGGCGCTGCCTGTACGGCAACCTTCGGCGCGCTCTCGCTTAACACGACGTTTGTGTCCGGGCAGCTCGCATCCGATGTCGCCACCTACGACAATGCAGGCTCGCTCAGACTGCAACTCGTGGATTCCAGTTTCGCGAACGTCGACAGTGGGGATTCAACCGCTTTGGAGCGCACTATCACCTCCCCGGTGATCAACGTTGGCCGTTTCGTGCCCGATCATTTTGCGGTGTCGTATAACACGCCGGCGTTCGGCACATCCTGCGGTGCGGGTAGCTTTACTTATGTGGGCCAGACATTCAACTATACCGTGCAGCCTGTAGTCACAGTGCAGGCACAGAACTTTGCCAATGGGCCAGCCACACTTTACGCGGGAAGCTGGTGGCGCATCACCAGCGGCAGCCTGACCGGCAAGGCCTACACGGCGGCGAGCGGCGCGCTCGACACCAGCGGTATTACTGGCACCGATCCGGCGATCAACGACGCGGGCGCGGGCAGCGGCACCCTGACCTTCGGCTCCGGCAGCGGACTGTTTTTTACGCGCACCACGCCGGTGGTGCCGTTCGACGCGGAACTCAGTCTGGCGATCAATGTGATCGATGCCGATGGCGTGGCGTATGCCAGTAATCCGGCGCGCTTCGGGGCCGCGAGCGCGGGCAACGGTATCGCTTTCTCTTCGGGAAAACAGATACGCTTTGGCCGACTGCGCATGAGCAGCGCCAGCGGCTCGCAACTGCTGCCCTTGAGCCTGCAGATGCAGGCCCAGTATTGGGGCAGCACCAATCCGCCGGCGAATACCCAGTATGGATTCATCACCAACACCGACGACAGCTGCACGGCGCTGGCCGCAGACAACATTGCAATGGGCAACTACCAGAATAATCTCAACGCCTGTGAAACCAGCATCACGGCTGGCAGCTTTGCCAGCGGACGCAGCACCGCAAGGTTGAGCGCGCCGGGCAATGGCAACAACGGCAGCGTCGATCTCACGGTCAATCTCGGCGCCGGCAGCGGCACGACCTGCATTGCCGGTACGCCGACGCCGGTGACGGGCGCAAACCGCGCTTATCTGCAGGGAAACTGGAGCGGCGGCGCTTATGATCAGAACCCGGGCTCACGCGCTTCGTTTGGCATTTACCGCGGCTCTGACGAAGTCATGCACATAAGAGAAAATTATTAGCATAATCATATGAATACATTACACTTCAGAGGTTGACTCAAAAAAACACGCCTAACCCATTGACACGATTGCGTTTTATGTTAGCATTCAATAACATAACCACAATGGGTTTGGAAGTATGCGATTTTTCGGAACCGCCAAGCGCAGTTCGGGCTGGATGTGCATCAACCTGAGGGCGGACCGCGTGGACGTGTCCCACGTTCTGGCCAACGGTAAAGCGCGGCCAGAAGTGCTGCTGTGCGATTCGTATCAGAAGGAAGCAGACGATGTCGCGACGCTAAAGCGTCTGCGGCGCGATCTTGACCTGGGCCGTTTTCGCTGCACGACGCTGCTCAAACCGGGCGACTATCAGATCCTGCCGGTCGAGGCGCCGCAACGTACCGGCGGCCGAGATGAAAATCGCGTTGCGCTGGCGCATCAAGGACCTGATCGATTTTCCGGTCGAGGCGGCGACCGTGGACGCGCTCATCGTGCCCCAGGCCGAGGATGTGACGGCGCGCACTCCCCAGGTGCTGGCTGTGGCTGCCAACAACAAACTGATCGCAGCCGCGGTAAAACCTTTCAACGACGCCAATATTCCACTCGAGGTGATTGACATCCCCGAGCTTGCCCAGCGCAACGTCGCGCATTTGTATGAGCAGCAGGGCCGCGGGCTCGCGCTGCTGACATTCGATGAACATGGCGGGTTGCTGACTTTTACCTGCAACAACGAGTTGTATCAGTACCGGCGCATCGAGCAGTCGCACGCCAGTTTCGAAAATATAGACGAGGATCAGCGCCAGCTGATTTATGACCGCATCGTGCTCGAGTTGCAGCGCTCTCTGGATAATTTTGACCGGCAGTATCACCGCATGGCGGTATCAGGTGTGGTCGTAACACCTGTTGCCGGCGCTGATGACCTGCATGAATACCTCTCGGCCAATCTTGGCGTGCCAGTGGCGTTGATGGATCTGTCGCAGATCATGGATTTCCCGCGCACCCCGGAACTGCGCGAGCCCGCGCGTCAGGCCCAATGCCTGCAGATGATAGGCGCCTCGCTGCGCGATGAGGCAGCGGCATGAGCCAGCAAATCAATCTGTTCAATCCGGCATTTCGCAAGCAGCGTATGGTGATATCGGCCATGACCGCTGTGTACTGCCTGGCAGCCACGCTGCTGGTGCTGCTGACGTTCCAGGTCTATTTCCATTTGCAGATTAAAGGACTGGATGCGCAGATGCGGGCGGCCCAGAAGCTGGCGCAATCGAAGCGCGCTGATGTTGAGCGTATCAGGGGAGGCGGCACGCAGCAAACCGGCTCTGCGCTCGATGCTGAAATTGCGCGACTTGAATCCGAACTCAAACTGACACGGCAAAGGGTGGAAGACCTGAAAGGCGGCGCTATCGGCAACCAGCAGGGTTTCGCCGAGTACTTGCGCGCATTTTCACGCCAATCCCTCGACGGCCTGTGGCTCACGGGATTTACCATAGGCAAAGGCGGAGAAATATCGATAAATGGCCGCGTCATGGCTGCCGAGCTGGTCCCGAATTATATCCAGCGCCTGAACCAGGAGCAGGTGCTGCAAGGGCGTTCTTTCGCCTCGCTGAGCCTGAGCACGCCCAAGGTCGCTCCCGCGCCGGTGGAAAAAAGCAAGGAACAGAAAGCGCCGCCGCGTTATCTCGATTTCAGTCTGACGACCGCAGAGCCGTTGGCGGCCACGGCCGGCGCCGTGAGGGTGCCATGAAAGAATACTGGCAACAGCTTTCGGGCAAATACAATGCGATGACGCTGCGCGAACGCGTCGCAGTGCTTGCAGCGTTGATTGTCGTGACGGTGGCGCTGTATCAGATTGTTGTGTTCGATCCGCAACTATTGCAGCAGCGCCGCCTGACGCAGCAGATCACCGACGCGCGCACCAACATCATGGCCGCGGAAAATGCACTCAAGTTGCAGGGTGTCCAGACCAATCCGGAAACGGTGAAACGCGCCTATCTGGAGGCGTTGCGCAAGCAGATTGCCGAAATCGACAAGAGCATGGCGGGCATGCAAAAAAGCCTGGTGCCGCCCGACCAGATGGCCAAGCTGCTCGAGGGGATGCTCGCGCACAACCGCGGTCTGCAGCTTGTGAGCCTGCGCAAGTTGCCGGTGCGACGATTCGAGTCCGCGACTCAGGCCGCAACGGCAAAACCAGGAGCAGCTAAAGCGCAGGAAGCCAAGCCGGGTAGCGCTACACCCGAACGCAACATTTACCAACACAGTTTCGAGCTTAAGGTGCAGGGTTCGTATGCGGACCTGCACGAGTATCTGGCGCGGTTGGAAAAGCTGCCATGGCGCATGTTCTGGGGAAAAATCAACCTCGATGCCGAGCAGTCGCCCAAGCTCACGATTACGCTTACCGTGCACACCCTGAGTCTAGACAAGGCATGGTTGATCGTATGAAACCGTTTCAAGTATCAGGTTTCAAGTTTCAAGTTGACGCGGTCGCCGTCGCGGCCAACTTCAAACCGGGCGTCCTCATTCCGGTGTTGGGGGCAATGCTGTTTTTGATGTCTGCGGTCGCGTTGGCGCAGGCCATGAATGATCCTACCCGCCCGCCGGCGGGTTACGCCGACGCCGAAGCCGGAGTGGCAGGCGGCGGGCCGGTGCTGCAGTCCGTGTTCATCTCGCCGACACTGCGGGCGGCCATCATCAGCGGTGAAATGGTGAAGCTCGGCGGGAAATTAGGCAGCGCGAAGCTGGTGAAGGTCAGTGAGAGCGAGGTCGTGCTCAAGGATGGAGAGGTATCCCAGGTTCTGAAATTGTATCCAGGCGTCGATAAGAGCGCAGTCAAGAAGCCCGAAGTCAAGACTGCGGCCAAGCGCCGGAAATAGAGGTGTAATCAACATGAAAAAAATATTGATACTGCTTGTTGCAATCACGGTGGGCGCTTGCGCCATCCCGGCGGCGCGGCACGATACCACCCTTGACGCCATCAACGCCGAGCTGGATGATGCAGCCAAGAACCGCACCAAGCCAGCCACGTCAGATGCCGTGAGCCAGGCATTGTTGCCGCCGCTGGTGATAGAGATGCCGAGGCCTGACGCCGGATCGCTCGATCCGCGCTTTGATCTCAATGTCAACAATGCGCCTGCCAACCAGGTATTCATGGCCATCGTTTCCGGCACGCGCTACAGCATGATCGTGCATCCCGAGGTGAAAGCCCCGATTTCAGTGAATCTCAAGGACGTGACGATACGCGAGGCACTGGACACCATACGCGAGCTCTATGGATACGAGTACCGGATAGTGGGCACGCGCATTACGGTGCAGCCGGTGACGATGCAGACCCGCGTCTTCCAGGTCAATTACCTGCATGCGACGCGCCGTGGTAAAACCGACGTGCGAGTGAGCTCCGGCTCCATCACCGATTCGCCGCAGGGAAGCACCGTCGGCGGCGGGGTGGCGCCGTCCGTCCCGTCGGCGTCCTCGTCTGCTGGTGGCCAGCTCGTAGATAGTACACGGATCACCACCACCTCCGACAGTAATTTCTGGAGCGATATTACCAAGTCTCTGATTGCCGTGGTCGGCACTACCAACGGGCGCAGCGTGATCGTCAATCCGCAGTCTGGTGTGATCGTAGTGCGCGCGCTGCCGTCAGAAATGCGCGACGTCGAAGCCTTCCTCAAAGCCATGAAGCTGGTGGTCGAACGCCAGGTGATGCTGGAAGCCAAGATCATAGATGTCAGGCTGGATGACGGGTTTCAAGCCGGTGTCAACTGGTCCGCTTTTCGCACCGGCGACACGAACAGATTCGGCGCGGGTGTAATTACACCGGCGACCGTGCTGGGCACCACGGGAACGCAGGCCACGACCACGGCGCGCGCAGCTGACGGGACTGTGCAGGGCGATTCATTACTGTCCTCGACGATTACCGGCGCAGCCGGGGCATTGCTAGCCGGCCCGGGGCTGCCTGCCGGCGTTTTCGGACTGGCGCTGCAAACCAGCAATTTCGCGGCGCTGCTGACTTTTCTTGAGACCCAGGGCACCCTCAATGTGCTGTCCAGCCCGCGCGTGGCGACCATCAACAACCAGAAAGCGGTGCTCAAGGTCGGCAACGACGAATTTTACGTCACCAACATTTCGACGACATCGAGCACCACCGGTCTCAACACCACGATCTCGCCGACCATCACGGTGCAGCCATTTTTCTCGGGCATTGCGCTCGACGTGACACCGCAGATCGATGAAAACAACCATATCATCCTGCACATCCATCCCACCGTGAGCAGAGTGACCGAGAAACGCAAAACCATCGATCTTGGCTCGCAAGGCGTGTTCGTCCTGCCGCTGGCGTCCAGCGACGTGAACGAAACCGATACCGTAGTTCGGGTGCAGAACAGCTACATCGTTGCCATCGGCGGACTGATGAAGGAGGAGACCGCCAACGCCCGCAACCAGACGCCGGGGCTCGGGGACGTGCCGGGGATCGGAGACCTGTTCCGCCAGCGTGCCAACAGCTCGAAAAAAAGCGAGCTGGTGATCCTGATCAAACCCACTATTATTGAGAGCGACCGCGACTGGGAGAAGGATATTACCGCCACCCGGAATCGGGTGCGCGCCATGCATCAGCCCGAGCCCCAGCAGAAATGATGCTCAACATTCCATGCTCAAAGCTGAAGGTTCAATGTTTAAGATGCCGGAACCCGGAACGCCGAAGCTTAAACCCGGAACATTAAACACGCGACATGTATAAGGCACATTTCGGATTACGCGAACCGCCGTTCGGTATCACCCCGGACACCAGTTTCGCATACGAGTGCACCTCTCATCAGGAGGCGCTCAATACGCTGCTGGTCGCGGTCAAGAATGGCGAAGGCTTCATAAAGATCACCGGAGAGGTCGGCACCGGCAAGACGCTGCTGTGCCGCCGTTTTCTGGCCACACTGGATCAGCATTTCGTTTCTGCCTACATCCCCAACCCGTACCTCGAGCCGCGCACGCTGCTGTTCGCGCTCGCCGATGAACTCAAGGTGACTCTGCCCAGGGAGGCCGACCAGCATCGGCTGCTCAAGGGGTTGTCGCTGGCGCTGCTTCATTTTGCACGCGAAGGCAAGTCGGTGGTGTTGTGCCTCGATGAGGCGCAGGCCATGCCGACCGAGACGCTGGAGTCGCTGCGGTTGCTGACCAACCTCGAGACCGAAAAACGCAAGCTGCTGCAGGTAGTGCTCTTCGGCCAGCCGGAGCTTGACCATAAGCTCGACCAGGAAGCAGTGCGCCAGTTGCGTCAGCGCATCACGTTTCAGTACCGGTTGACGGCGCTCGGCCCTGATGAGGTCGATCATTATCTGGCGCACCGTCTGCGCGTGGCAGGCTATCGCGGCAACCGGTTGTTTACCCGTGCCGCGGCGAAAGCGGTGCACGGCGTGTGCCACGGGGTACCGCGTCTGGTCAACATCATCGCGCACAAGTCCCTGCTGCTGGCATTCGGTGAAGGGCTGACGCAGGTGCTGCCACGCCACGTGCGCGGTGCGGCGGCGGATACGCCTGCGATACCCGTGCGCAGGCGGCAGTGGTTGTGGCTGGGTGCTGCGATGCTGATGGTTTCAGCCAGCGGTATCGGGTGGATGTTGCTCGGATGAGCATCATCAACCAGGTCCTGCTCGATCTTGATAAGCGCCACGCTTCGGGTGTGGACCGCAACGGCCTGCCTGATCATGTGCGGGCGCTGCCCGAGGCGCGCGAAGATTCGAAAAAATGGATGATCGCCATCACCGGCCTGGCAGTGGCCGCCGTTGTGGTGTGGGCGATGATGTCCGGGTTCGCATTTCAGCCAGGGAAGAAACCCCCGCCCGCCGTTGCCGAAGTGCATCCGGCAGCAGGCGCCAAAATCATCAAGGCCGCTGCAAAGCCGGAATCGATACCGGATATTCAGCCGCGAGACGAAAGCGCTGCGACCCCCGGGCCGGATTCTGAAATACTGCCCTTTGGACGGTTGAGCCTGGAATTATCCAATCCGCCTGCCACAATACCCGAGAATGCGCAGCAGCAAAGCGAGCCGCGCATCGAGACCAGGGCGCCGATCGCAACGGCGCGTGTGGTTGGCAAGCCGCGGCCCGATCCGGGCAAACCCACGGCCCCTGAAGCTGCCGCGCCGATGGTTGTTGCGTCCATCGCTGCACCGGGTCGGCAGACTGGGCCATCTGCAGACCCAGAGCCCGCAACCCAAGCCCGGGCCGTGACGAGGCCAAGGCAACCCGCCAGACTGGCGCAAGCGACGCCACCTGAAATTCAAAAAAATGCGGCCAAGCTCACGCCTCTTCAGCTTGCCGAACAAGAATACGCCAAGGCATCGACCTTTTTGCATCAGGGCAAGCGAGACGAGGCGCGCGCAGCCCTTCTGGCCGCGCTGAAGCATTATCCTGCGCATATGGGCGTGCGCCAGGGGCTGTTCGGCATGATGATGGAGGACAAAAAATATGCCGAGGCCGAGCAGATCATGATGGAAGGGCTGCAGTTGAATCCCGCTCAGATCGGATTTGCAATGGCGCTGGCGCGTCTGCAGCTCGACCGGGGCAACACTCAGGCCGCAGTCGACACCCTGAACACGAGCCTGACTTACGCCCATAACAACCCGGATTACCTGGCGTTCCTTGCGGCCCTGCTACAGCGCCAGAATCGGCACGCTGAGGCGATAGACCAGTATATAGAGGCACTTAAACTGCAGCCGAAAGCGGGCGTGTGGCTGATGGGGCTGGGTATTTCGCTGCAGGCGGTCAAACGCAACCCCGAAGCGCAGGAGGCGTTTAGCCGCGCCAAAGCGAGCGGCAATCTCAGTCCCAGCCTTCAGGCGTATGTTGATCAGCAGCTGCGCCAGATGAAATAAAGGTTCAAGGTTCAAGGTTCAAGGTTCGAAGGTTCAAGGTTGTTCAAGGTTTAAGGTCGAAACTTGAAACTTGAAACTTGAAACTTGAAACTTGGAACCCCGCGCTAGCGCGGTAACGTGCGTGCCACCACCCAGGCGCTGATATGCGCGGCGCCGGCCCGGCGCAGGTTTCTCGCCAGTTCATTCAAGGTTGCTCCGCTGGTCATTACGTCGTCAATCACCGCCACTCTGGCACCGCTCAGGTCGGCATCGCATACGAACGCGCCGCGGATGTTTTTGGTGCGTTCCTTCCACGGCAGCACTGCCTGGGGTTGTGTTTCCATGATTTTTCGGCAGGCATCAGTGACGACCGGGATGCCGGTTATTCTGCCCACGCTGCGCGCGATTTCAAGCGCCTGATTAAAACCGCGTTCGCGCAAACGGTGCGGCGACAACGGCATGGGAATGATGAGATCGGCGGAGCTGGCTACGACATT
>CALOEN010000031.1:0-14869 GCA_942492335.1 uncultured beta proteobacterium
TGCCGGTGGACAAGAAACCCGGCGACACAGCCTATTCCGGCGCCGTGGTACGTCAGGGCGAGATGCGCGCGGTGGTGACGGCCACCGGGATGAACACCTTTTTCGGCAAGACCGCCCGCCTCGTTCAGCAAGCAGGCACGACATCGCACTTCCAGCAGGCCGTGCTGAAGATCGGCAATTTCCTGATCCTGACGACGCTTGCCCTCGTCGCACTGATCCTCGTCGTCGCGCTGTTCCGGGGCGATCCCTGGACGGATACGCTGCTGTTCGCGCTGATCCTAACTGTCGCGGCAATCCCGGTCGCGCTGCCGGCCGTACTGTCAGTGACGCTCGCGGTAGGCGCTTCAGCGCTCGCGCGCATGCAGGCGATCGTCTCCAGGCTGGTGTCGATCGAGGAACTCGCCGGCATGGATATCCTGTGTTCCGACAAGACCGGAACGCTGACAAAGAACGAAATCACCCTCGGCGAGCCAATCACGATCGCGGCGCGCGACCAGCCGGAACTTTTGCTCGCAGCAGCCCTGGCTTGCGAGCGTGAAAGCCCGGACGTCATCGATGCGGCAGTTCTCAAAGGAGCGCAGCAGACCGGGGGCATGGCCGAATACCAGGTTTCGGGCTTCGAGCCGTTCGATCCGGTGCGCAAGCGCGCCGAGGCGCAGGTCAGCCGCGGTGGCGAGCGGTTTCGTGTTGCCAAGGGCGCGCCTCAGGCCATCCTCGAACTGGCGCAAGCCGATCCGAAGCTGGAAGCGCAGGTGCTGGACACACCGATGAGCTGGCCGCGAAGGGTTACCGCGCCCTCGGCGTTGCCCGCACGGACGCAGAAGGCCGCTGGTGCTTTCTCGGCCTGCTCTCGCTGTTCGATCCGCCGCGCGACGACTCGGCACAGACGGTTGCAAGGGCTGCGGAGATGGGATTGAGCGTGCGCATGGTCACCGGCGATCACACCGCCATCGCGCGCGAGACCGCGCGTAAACTCAAGCTCGGCACGAATATCGTCTCGGCGCGCGAGGTCTTCGAGCACGAATGGAGCGACGGCAACGGGGCCGCATCGAGGCCGCCGACGGTTTCGCCGAAGTCTTCCCCGAACACAAGTTCAAGATCGTGCGCACGCTGCAGCAGGCCGGGCACATCGTCGGCATGACCGGCGACGGGGTGAACGATGCGCCGGCGCTCAAACAGGCCGACATCGGCATCGCGGTGAGCGGCGCGACCGACGCCGCGCGCGCCGCTGCCGACCTGGTCTTGACCGCGCCGGGGCTGGGAGTGATCGCCTCCGCGGTCGAGGAAGCGCGCAAGATCTTCGAGCGCATGCGCAGCTACGCGGTGTTCCGCATCGCCGAGACCATCCGCGTGCTGGTCTTCATGGCGCTCTCGATCGTTGTTTTCGATTTCTATCCCGTCACGCCGATCATGCTGGTGCTGCTGGCGATCCTGAACGACTTCCCGATCATGATGATCGCCTACGACAACGTGCGCGTCGCCGAGCGGCCGGTGCGCTGGGAGATGTCGAGGGTGCTGGCGGTCGCGGTCACGGCCGGAGTGACGGGCGTCATCGCGTCGTTCGTCCTCTTCTGGATCGCGCGCGACTACCTGCATCTTCCGCCCGGGCAGATCCAGACGGTGATCTTCCTCAAGCTGCTCGTGGCGGGACACCTGACGATCTACATCACGCGCAGCGAGCGGTGGTTCTGGGACCGGCCGTGGCCGAATGCGCGGCTCTTCTGGACTACCGAAGCGACGCAGGCGCTCGGCACGCTCGCGGCGGTCTACGGCTGGTTCCTCGAGCCGATCGGATGGGGCGACGCACTCTTGATCTGGGCCTACGCGCTCGCCTGGTTCGTCTTCAACGGCACCGTGAAAGTATGGGTGGAGGGTTTGCTGCGCCAGGGCACGGCCGGGCATGCACGGCATTTGCAGCGCGCTCATGCGTCGCTACAAGCTCGCGAAATCCCACCCGCAGAATCCGCCACAACCGAGCGCACTCAGAGAAACAATTGTGGCTGAAACTGACGTTTTATCAAAAAACACGAGAAGCAATCTCGAGGCGTAGGTGTCGTTCCACCTGAATCCGGCCCTGCTGAAACCATTCGGACCGCGCCTTAGAACGCAATTTCAAACCGCACCCCCGCAACCCAGGCATCACCCAGAGCGGGGTTGAACCCCGGATTGGCGATACGTTGCACGGTGGGCTGGATCGCGAGCCAGCGGGTGATCTTGGCGCGGTAGGTGATTTCGAGCGCCGTTTCCCCGCTTGTCAGTGGCGTTGCGGCGGCCTGGCGGAACTTGGCGCCGGCGTGGCCACGCGTAACCAGGATACCGAACTCGTCCTCGTCCCGGCGCGGCAGCAGCCCCTGGTAGTGCAGCCCGTAGCTGTAGGAATAATCGAGGGTATTGATGTCGCCGTTCGCCACGCCGTAGCGGAAGAACAGCGCCAAGCCCTGCGACGGATCATTCATTTCACGGTCGACGGACGGCTCCGCTAAAAAATAGGCGCCGCTGTTGCAGCGCCGCACAGGATCGCCCACAGCATCAGTGACGACGAGACCGTTGAAACGCGGGTGTAGCGCCAGTAGCCAACGGCGCATTTATGGATGGCTTCCTGCCCTCTTCGCACCGCCACCCCAGGTGCCACAGGCACGCCCCTCTCGGGTCGCAGATGGGAGACGAAATCGGCTTCGGCGGGACGCAGTCCGACTTCAAAAACAGCCAACGTACCGTCGCCGCGGTCGAAACGGACGTGGGTGCCCTTCGGATTGTTGGGATCCCCGGCCACCCCGTCCACCAGCGCCGCCTGAAAATACGTCTTCGGCGTCGGCCGCCACTTGGTGCGAAATCCAAAAGCACTGGTGGGGAAAATGGACGGCCCGTTGACGCCGGTCTGGGCCACCTCGGCAGCCATGCCGCCGCTGGGATGAAGGAATATCCCCGTCGCATCGGTCACATAGAACTCCGAATCAATGGGATACAGGCCGGCAAGGACCGAGAATTTCTCGTCAAAAAAGCTCCGTTCCAGCCAGGCATGGAAAAGCTTCGTGGTGTTGGTCTTCACCTCGATATTGTCCACCCCCATGAAGCTGCCCACATAGTTACCGTTGAGCTTGCCGCCATGGTCGCTGATGAGCTGAAGGTAGGCCGTGGTGTTGCTCCAGCCCCACAATTTGTCCGCATCCGCTCTCAGCTTGAAGTCCCAGTTGTCCATGTACTCGGTGCCGCGCTTTACACCGCCCGACAGGTTAGACAGGACGTCCGCCTTGAGAACCACTTCCAGAGTGACGCCCCGATCGCTCAGATTGGTGCGGACGCCGCCCCAGTCACCCGTCAGCGTGTCGGCTTTCCTGTCGGGAACTTCAGCCGCCGGCACGACCGGGCTGAACAAAAAAAACAGCAGCAGTCCGCAGAAGTGCCGCCGCAATCTGTAAGTCATAATTATGCACGCAGAATGGTGATAACAAGGGTTAATCATATCGGCATGGGAATGATATATAACATCAACGCCCGGTCGTGCGTTTTTGTTCTCCTTTTGAGCGCACATTAATAGGAACAGGACGCCAATTTTCGAAGTGTTTTTCCCGGGCCAGACAGATCAGGTTTAAGGCATGCATCAAAGTGGCAATCACCAAGAGCCCTGATCCGCCGGGCCTGTTCAAGTCGATAACGGCAAAGTCCTGTGGTAGGTTAGCGTTTTTCGGATGGCTCGTATGACCATGAATCTGCACGCTCTGCTGGCGCATGACGTCAGGTTAAAACACGCCATTGCGCGCGACGGCGTGGTACATTGGAACGACGTCGATGTGCCGGACAGTGAAGCGGTGCAGGTGCGCCGCGAATCCGAGGCCTTGTTCGGCAACGCATCCCAGCCAGTAACTTGAGATATTAATGCAGACAAACACCAAATTTCATCGCGCCATCCTCGCCGGGATCTGGCTCGCCGCCTTTGCCGCTGCCAGCGCCTGCGCCGCCGATATCACCGTGCGCAGCGTCAGTTATCGCAATGCCGATGTCACGGTGGACGCCAAGCTCTATCTGCCGCCCGGCACCGGCCCGCATCCCGCGGTGCTGTTCGTGCACGCACGCCGGGGCTGGGACGATACGGCGGACGCGCAGGTGCGGCGCATCGTCGCTTACGGCTTTGCGGTGCTGGCGCCGGATTACCACTCGCCGCGGTTCATTCCCGCCTGGCCCGAGACGCACGACCCCGCGACTGAAAAAGATGTCGAACTCGCGCTGGATTTCTTCAAGACGGTGCGCGAAGTCAATGCGGCCAAAGTGTGCGTGGTCGGCGTCTCGCGCGGCGGCTACCATGCGGTCCTGCTTGCGGCACGGCGCCCGGAAGTGGCTTGCATCGTTACTTATTACGGGCACATGGTGAACCCCAACGCCCCCGAGCCGTGGCAGGTGTATCGCTACGCGCCCGAGATCGATCGCATCAAGGTCCCGGTGCTGTTCATCGTCGGCGAAGAGGAATCCGAATTGCGCCGCATCGGGATAGGGCGCGCGTTTTACGCGCTGCTCAAGCGCGGCGTGCCGGTGGAAATCCGCATGTATCCCCACGCGCGCCGCGCCTTCGACTTTCGCGACAACCAGCGTGAAGAAGAAAAACTCGCCACCCGGGATGCAGCCCGCTGGACGGCACAATTCATGCGCCAGGCGCTAAGTGCGACGAAGAAATGACGGAGCGCCGGTGCGCTTTTTTTCCAGGAAGATGTGAACGCCATGCTCGAAGCAGCTGATCTGGGATGTATCCGCGGCGACCGCACGCTGTTCGGCGATCTTAGTTTCACGCTGAACCATGGCGAACTGTTGCGGGTGGCCGGAACCAACGGCAGCGGCAAAACGAGTTTATTGCGCATCCTGTGCGGCCTGCTCACACCTACGCACGGGGAAGTGCGCTGGCGCGGGGGCAATATCCATGCGCTGCGCGAGGAATACTGGCGTGAAATCGTTTATCTCGGACACTCGAGCGCCGTCAAGGACGAACTCACCGCCCTGGAGAACCTGGTCGTGGCGTGCACGCTGGCCGGAATGAATGTCGGCCGCGACCAGGCGATGGCGGCACTGCATTGCTTCGGCATGACGGCGTGCGCGGAACTGCCCGCCAAAGTATTCTCCCAGGGCCAGCGCCGCCGGGTGGCGCTGGCGCGCCTGATCTTGAGCGAACAACTGCCGCTGTGGATACTCGACGAGCCTTTCACCGCGCTCGACGCCGCTGCGGTCGAATACATGCAGACGCTGATCGCGGAACACGTCGCGCGCGGGTCCACGGTCGTGCTGACCACGCACCAGGAAGCGCGCATCGCATCCGTTGCCATGATCACCATCGACCTCGACTCGAGGATGATCTGACATGCTGACCGCGCTGCGCTGCGTGATAGCCCGGGATCTGCTGCTCGCGATGCGGCGCCGCGCCGACGTGCTTACCGCATTGCTGTTCTTCGTGATCGTGGTGAGCCTGTTCCCGCTGGGCCTGGGCAACGAGCCCAACCTGCTGCGCACCATCGCGCCCGGGGTGATCTGGGTCGCCGCCCTGCTCTCCTCGATGCTGTCCCTGTCGCGCATGTTCCAGGAGGACCACGCCGACGGCACCCTCGAGCAGATGCTGCTCAGCGCCAGCCCGCTGGGCGTGATCGTGGTGGGAAAGGTGGTTGCACACTGGCTGGTTGCGGGCCTGCCGCTGGTGCTGATCTCCCCCGTCCTCGCATTGCAATTTGATCTGCATCAATCGTTGATGGGGGTGTTGACGTTATCCTTGCTCATCGGAACTCCGGTGCTGAGCCTGATCGGCGCAATCGGAGCGGCCCTGACGCTCGGATTGCGCGGAGGTGGGACATTGCTTTCATTGCTGGTATTACCGCTTTATGTGCCGGTGCTGATCATCGGCGCCGGAACCATAGATATCGCATCGGCGGGCCTGAGTCCACAAGCCCACTTTATGGTTATGGGTGCTTTTCTGGTGATTGCAGCGGTTTTCGCGCCATTGGCCATCGCTGCCGCGCTGCGCATATCGGCCGAGTAAGCCGGCCGCTTCGGCTGAAAATCCTATTCCCCCGAAACCTGTATAGTTATGAACTTTTTAAGAATAAGCCTTGTCTATCCGGGCTGAAGCTGCGGCGACTGACAACAACTTGAAGAGAACGCAAATTAACTGGTTCAAATATTCCTCGCCCCAGACCTTTTTCCCGCTCGCGGCAAAGCTTGCGCCGTGGTTTGGCGCCGCGGCAGCGCTGTTGTGTGTGGCCGGTCTGTACATCAGTTTTTTTGTGGCGCCGACCGATGCCCAGCAAGGCGATGCCTATCGCATCATTTTCATCCATGTGCCGGCAGCCTGGATGTCGATGTTCCTCTATGTCGTGATGGCGTTCTGGGCCGGCGCGGGACTGGTGTTCAATACGCGACTGTCGGGCATGATGGCCAGCGCGATCGCGCCTACTGGCGCGTTGATGACGTTTATCGCGCTGTGGACCGGGGCGCTGTGGGGCAAGCCGACCTGGGGCACGTGGTGGGTGTGGGACGCGCGGCTGACATCGGAACTGATACTGCTGTTCCTGTATTTCGGCTTCATGGCGCTGCAGGCGGCGATCGATGATCCGCGCCGGGCCGACAAGGCCGGCGCCGTGCTCGCGCTCACCGGCGTGATCAACATCCCGATCATTTATTTCTCGGTACAGTGGTGGAACACGCTGCACCAGGGCGCATCGGTCAGCCTGAAGAGCGCGCCCACCATGGCGGCAACCATGCTCATCGGAATGCTGGTGATGGCACTGGGGTTCTGGATGTACTGCATTGCCACCACGCTGCTGCGCGTGCGTCGCATCATTCTCGAGCGCGAACGGCGCAGCGACTGGGTCGCACAATACGTGAGGACATTGAAATGAACTGGGCCAGCTGGAACGATTTTGTCGCAATGGGCGGTTACGGACTCTATGTATGGGGCTCGTATGGCGTAACACTGGTGTTGATGGTCATCGAAATCCTGCTGTTGATTTCGGGCAAACGCAGTCTGCTGGTACAGCTTCGCCGCACGATAGTCGCGCGCCGGGTGACACAATGAAGCCCCGCCACAAGCGATTCGCAATGATAGGCGTGGGCGTCGTCGCGCTGGGCATCGCCACCACCCTGGTGTTGAATGCATTCCAGCAAAACCTGGTGTTTTTTTTCACGCCTTCGCAGGTGGCGGCAAATGAAGCACCGCAAGGACGCAACTTCCGTATCGGCGGCCTGGTCGAAACCGGCAGCGTCAAGCGCCAGCCCGATGGTGTAACGGTCAAGTTTGTCGTCACCGATACCGCCAAAGCCTTACCGGTGGTCTATCGCGGGCTTCTGCCTGACCTGTTCCGTGAGGGCAAGGGTGTTGTGGCCCAGGGGAAACTGGCTGCGGATGGCACGTTTCAGGCCAGCGAGGTGCTCGCCAAGCACGACGAGAACTACATGCCGCCCGAGGCTGCACACGCGGTCAAGCAGGGGCAGGCCGCAAACGAGAAAGCGGCCCAGACACTGATCAAACCCTATTAAAACAGGAGCCCGACGCCGATGATTCCCGAACTTGGCCAGTTTGCCCTCGCGTTGGCGTTTACCCTCGCCCTGGTGCAGGGCATACTGCCCATCGCCGGCGCAGCGCGGGGCAACGCCACGTGGATGCGCGTAGCACGCCCGGCGGCGCAGGGACAGTTCGTGTTCGTGGCCATTGCTTTCGGCTGCCTCGCCTATTCCTTCCTCACCAACGATTTCTCGGTGCTCAACGTCGCCACCAACTCCAACTCCCTGCTGCCGCTGCAGTACCGCTTCGCCGCCACCTGGGGCTCCCACGAAGGCTCGCTGCTGTTGTGGACGCTGGTGCTGACGATCTGGATGGTGGCGGTAACGGTGTTCAGCCGCCATCTTCCCGAGGAGATGGTGGCGCGGGTGCTGGGTGTCATGGGACTGGTGAGCGTGGGATTTCTCGCCTTCATGTTGTTCACCTCCAACCCGTTCGACCGCCTGTTTCCCGTGCCCGTCGACGGGCGCGACCTGAACCCGTTGCTGCAGGACCCGGGCATGATCATGCACCCGCCGCTGCTCTATATGGGCTATGTCGGATTCTCGGTGGCGTTTGCATTTGCCATCGCCGCGCTGATCTCGGGCAAGCTCGACGCCGCATGGGCGCGCTGGTCGCGCCCGTGGACCACGGTGGCGTGGATGTTCCTCACGCTCGGCATCGCACTGGGCAGTTTCTGGGCCTATTACGAACTGGGATGGGGCGGATGGTGGTTCTGGGATCCGGTGGAGAACGCCTCCTTCATGCCCTGGCTGGTGGGCACGGCGCTCATCCATTCACTGGCGGTGACCGAAAAACGCGGCACATTCCGCAGCTGGACCGTGCTGCTCGCCATCCTCGCCTTTTCGCTGAGCCTGCTCGGCACCTTCCTGGTGCGCTCGGGCGTGCTGACCTCGGTGCATGCCTTTGCCACCGACCCCAGGCGCGGCATATTCATCCTGATTTTTCTTGCCGTGGTGATCGGCGGCTCGCTCACGCTGTTTGCCTGGCGCACCTCCCGCATCGGCCTGGGCGGCAGTTTCGATCTCATATCGCGCGAATCGGCGCTGCTGGTCAACAACGTGCTGCTGGCGGCGGCTGCCGGCGTGGTGATGCTCGGCACGCTTTATCCGCTGGTGCTCGATGCGCTGGGGCTGGGCAAGCTCTCGGTAGGCCCGCCGTACTTCGAAACCGTGTTCGCACCGCTGATGGCACCCGCGCTGTTCCTGATGGGTATCGGCCCCCTCATGCGCTGGAAGAAAGCAAGCCTGCCTGAACTCGCGGTGCGCCTGCGGTGGGCGTTTGCCGTCAGCGTGGCGAGTGCGCTGCTGCTGCCGTTTGTGCTGGGCCACTGGAGCGCCATGGTGAGTTTCGGACTGCTGCTGGCGACATGGATCGTGGCCTCCGGCGTGGTGCAGTTGTGGGAAAAAACGTCCCGCCAGCCCGGCGGCTCGAGTGCCTGGGCGCGACTGCGCAATACGCCGCGCTCCTATTACGGCATGCTGCTCGCCCATTTCGGCATCGCCGTGTTCGTGATCGGAGTCACCGTGGTGAAAGGTTACGAGACCGAGCGCGACGTGCGCATGGAGGCCGGCGACACGGTAACCGCCGGCAGCTACACCTTCCGCATGGACAGCCTGAAGGATGTCGACGGGCCGAACTACGTCGCTGCGCGCGCCGTGATTCAGGTCACCGAAGCCGGAAAACCCGTCGCCACGCTCCACCCGGAAAAACGCGTATACAAAGCACAGAACATGCCGATGACCGAGGCCGGAATCGACCGCGGCCTGACGCGCGATCTTTACGTCTCGATGGGAGAGTCCGTCGGGCCAACGGCGTGGGTAGTGCGCGTGCAGCACAAACCGTTCGTGAACTGGATCTGGGGCGGCTGCGTGCTGATGGCGCTGGGTGGATTGCTCGCAGCCAGCGACCGCCGTTATCGCGTTGCCACGCGCCGCCAGCCCGAAGCGATCCATCAACCGGCGCCACCGCGCGATCCGCAAGTGAAACCGGCGCTTTGAGATTGATGCCATGACTGCGCAAACAATGAACAAGACCCAGGTATTTCTGCCACTGGGCATTTTTGCCGCACTGGTGGTGCTGCTCGGCGTCGGGCTCACGCTCAACCCGCGCGAAGTGCCCTCGCCGCTGATCGACAAGCCGGCGCCCCATTTTCAACTGCCGCTGTTGCATGCGCCGGACAAGACGTTCTCCGAAAAAGACATGCTCGGAAAAGTATGGTTGCTCAATGTGTGGGCGTCCTGGTGCGTGTCCTGCCGCGAGGAACACCCGGTGTTGCTGGACCTTGCCAAGAGCGGCGCCGTGCCGATTTATGGACTGAATTACAAAGACGAGCGCAAAGACGGCATCAACTGGCTGCAGCGCCTGGGCGACCCTTATCAACTCTCGGCTTACGATATCAAGGGCAAGGTGGGCATCGACTACGGCGTCTACGGCGTTCCGGAAACCTACCTGATCGACAAGCACGGCGTGATCCGCTACAAAAGAATAGGCGCGGTCACGCCCGACATCGTAAAACAGAAAATCCTGCCTCTCGTCAATGAGCTCAACCGTGGTTAAAACACTGGTGTTGGTATTTCTGGTGCTGTGCAATCCCGCCCTGGGCAGGGAAGCGCCACCGGCGGCGGAAGACCCCGCGCTGGAGCAGCGCATGGTGACGCTGACCAGCGAATTGCGCTGCCTGGTGTGCCAGAACCAGACGATAGCGGATTCAAATGCGCCGCTCGCGATCGACCTCAAGAACGAGGTGCGCGAAAAATTAAAACAGGGCATGAGCGATTCAGAGATCACCGATTTCATGGTGGCGCGTTACGGCGATTTCGTGCTGTATCGTCCGCCGTTCAAGGCGACCACGCTGTTTCTGTGGCTGGGGCCGCTGCTGCTGCTCTTGGCCGGTTTCTTCATGCTGTTCCGCAGACTCGCGCGCCGGCGCACGACGGCCGAACCCGAACTAAGCACGACTGACCACGATCGTGCCGCGAATCTGCTCGCGGCAGACGCCGAAACGGACAAGCAATGACGACATTCCTGATTATCGGCGGATTGTTGATCGCCGGCGCCCTGCTGTTCATTGTGCCGCCCCTGCTCAGAAAGCCTGCCGCGCAGCGTGTTTCGCGCAAAGCCGTCAACATCTCGCTCTACCGTGACCAGATCGGGGAACTCGAGGCCGATCTGAATTCGGGAACGTTGAGCGCGGAACATTACGAGAAAGCACGGCGCGAACTCGAGTCCCGGTTGATCGATGACGTGGATACGGACGAGACCATTGCAGACAGGCCGTTGCACGGACGCGCCAGCGCGATCGCCTTGAGTCTGGCGCTGCCGCTGTTCGCGATAGCGCTCTACCTGGCTGTCGGCACGCCGCAGGCGCTGGTCCCGGGACAGGGCGCGGATGCAAGCAATGCCGGCCATGTCACTGCCGAGCAAATCGAGGGTATGGTCCAGCAGCTCGCTGCGCGCCTCAAGAACGAACCGAATAATACTGAAGGGTGGATCATGCTGGCGCGCACTTATAACGCGCTGAACCGCTACGGCGAGGCGGCCGCCGCCTATGCCAGGGCCACGCAGCTATTGCCGAATGACGCGCAACTGCTCGCAGACTATGCCGATACGCTGGCGATGGCGCAGGGCCGGTCGCTGAAGGGCGAGCCGGAAAAACTGATCGCGCGCGCGCTCAAAATAGATCCCAATAATATCAAGGCATTAGCACTTGCCGGCAGTCTCGCGTTCGATAATAAAAACTATGCCAAGGCCGTTGCACACTGGGAGAAAATACTGCAGCTCGCACCGCCCGATTCTGATTTTGCGCGCTCGGTCAGTTCCAGCATCGCCGAAGCGCGTTCGCTGGGAGGCGGTGCCCCTGCCGCGTCCAAGCCCGTTGCAAGCACCCCTGCCGCCGCCGCGAACAAGAACGGCGTGAGCGGCACGGTCAAACTGGCGCCTGAACTCGCGGCAAAAGCCCTGCCGACCGACACCGTGTTCATTTTCGCGCGCGCCGCCAACGGCCCGCGCCTGCCGCTGGCGATACTGCGCAAGCAGGTGCAGGAATTGCCGGTTACTTTTGCGCTGGACGACTCGATGGCGATGGCGAAGGACATGAGCCTGTCGAAGTTTCCGCAGGTCATCATCGGCGCACGCATTTCGAAATCCGGGACGGCCAACTCCCAGCCCGGCGACATGGAAGGGTTCAGCGCACCCATCGCCAACAACGCGACCGGGATCAGCGTGGTGATCGACAGCGTGGTGCGTTAGGGAATGTGATCCGCGCGCGCGGGGATAGGACCAAAACAGGGTGGCGCGCTTAATTGGCGCAATACGCGCGCAGTCTTTCGGTATCCATAATACGCACATCGCGGCCGTCGACCTTGATCAGGCTCTCGCCCATCAGTTCATGCAGGATGCGCGAGAAATGCTCATGCGTGAGGTTGAGCCGTGATGCGATTACACCTTTCTTCACGGGCAGGGTGATTTGCATCGCCCCGTTGACCACGCCGCCCAGTTCGTGGCCCAGCAAATAATTGATTACGCGCTCGGTCCCCGAGTGCAGGGTAAAACTTTCCAGATCCATGATGCGCTGGCACAGGCGCTGACTCAGACTCTCGATCACGCGCTGCGCGAACCGGGAATCGCGTCTGATTTCCTCCAGAATGGCTTCCTTCTCCACGAACAACACTTTACAGTCGGTCAGCGTTTCCGCGGTCAGGATGTGCGGTTTTCCGAGAAACATGGTCGCTTCCCCAAAACTCATGCCCGGACCGACCAGTTCGATCACTTTTTCATCGCCACGCCCGGTTTCTACCGAAACTTTGACCTGGCCGACGACCACTACATGCATGCCTGCGCAGCAGCAGCCTCGGCGGCACACCAGTGTGTCCCGCGGCGCATCGATTTCGGTCGTGTTTGAAACCAGACGGGCTATCCCCTCCTCCTTCAGTTCACGGAAAAGGGGCAGGTTGGCGAGAAAATCCCTGGTCGGTATTCGGGTTCTGTGCATGATCCGGATAAGGGGTATCGATATCAATTAACGACTCCGACATATTGTTATCGATAAGACCCATGGTAATTGTGACCTAGATCAAATGTTGTTCATTGATTGGCGCACCCGTTACGTCTGAACGCATATTGTTTGTCATTTGATCTATGTCAAGCGCTGGGCCGACCATTTTGGATAGGGTCTTAGCATGATGCCGGAGTTAATAAAAGTAAAAGCCATGCATCTTGAAATCACAGCAACGGAGGCAAATGATGAAACTGCTTAAGTTGCCTTTTGCTTTGGGCCTCGCCGTTGTGTTGGCGGGAACCGCCCTGGTGGCCCATCCAGCCACTTTCGCCTAGAGAAGCGTTCCCGTAAAATTCCTGGCCCTGATTTATCCGGGCCAGTCGAGTTTTCAAGCGCCGATCACCCCGGCGCCCAGATGGTGAAGACAGGCGCAGCATGCGCGCCCGCATGAATGGGTGTTCCGGATGCAGTTCATCGATCCTGCGCATCGATCGGCCAGGATGACCGGCCGGTGCAGCACACCGTCCCCCGGCTTATGTTCAGCAGGCTCGCCTGACGGGTAACACTCAGATTGTGACGCCTTATTGCCAAACCGATTTCGGTCCAGCATATGCCCAGAGTTTCCACTTATGGCGCCGTTCAGATTTGCGGGGCCACTTCTGCCAGCACTAAGGCCCGCAAGCCAGGTCTTGACATCAATCTCCATGACGCTGGCGTTGTTGTGCTCGTCCTTTGCTCCAGTCTTGCGCGTTAATTTTAAGTGCCAATAGAAGACGATCTTCCACCGGGATTGTGAATATGTGTGTGACCTTTTACCATCCATTCATACCACACCCTTTTAGGCCCGACTTTTCGCCAAAGCAATACTTCAATCTTTGTCCCGCCGGCTACGGTGAAAGGGTTTTGAACGGGAATATATAAAGGCGACCAGCCAAACATTCCTTTTGAATTATTCTCATCCGCAATACTGATGTGATAATCACCATAGAGCTGGCAATCGAAGGTGCCGCGAAAACCATGCACCACACAATGGGATAACCCCTGTGGCATTTCAAACGTACACGAAACAAAGCGCTCGTTACTGGACATACCCTCATTGGGATGATCAAAAGTGAAACAGGCCTGCTCGTCTGCCAGTCTGAAAACAGCACCCATCCTGACCACGTAGGTGGCCTCAAAATATTTTCTCGATTCAATTTCTCCATGGATAAATGGCACGCTGGATGCCACTGTTGCATGAAGTCTGGAGGTGGTGATTGGCGATAGATAAGATGTATAGGAAGCAGGGATACTGATGCCTGTTTCTTTTAATAAATGCTGTGCGCCATCCAGGCACTCCGGAGACAATTCATTATCTCCCCAGGAACCCAGCAGTTCTGACACAATAATATCCGCCCGCTCATCCGTGTCCCATTCACGCATGTCGGTTTTTACCAGCGTGACACTTTGGTCTGCCCAATCATCATTTATCCGGTGCTGCAGGGTCACCACGGCGGAGGGGTTTTTCTCAATAGCGAACAACTTGACTTCACCAGCGAAATCTCTGGCAGCACATACCGCACGATTCAGGATGGGGCCACGGCCACAGCCCAGAACCATAATTGTCACAGGCTTGCCATCCGAATGACGATCAATCAACGCTTGCCTGATAGCCGCCTCATAGCGATCATATTTTACCGAGTCTTTTTCAAAATCTTCGTAAGTAGATGATGCCAACTGTTCATACAAAGGTTGTAGAGGCCGCTGAAGATGATCAATAGTGGTTCTCAGGAAGGCGTCTTCAAAAGAAGGCGGGGGTCTGCGATCATCAATGAAGGCGATGTGATTTCGGTATGCAGAATAGCCTTTTTTATGGAGACAGGGCCCCTCGATAATCCATCGAATGGGATAATAGTTCAGAAACTCCTCTACCAGCTTTTGCACTTTCCTGGAAAGAACAGGCCAACCATGCTCATTGGTTAGAAACATCGAAGTGGGAATGATAATGGCCTGAATACTCTCACCAAACCAACGTTGATACTGAATAGCCCAATCTGCTTCTTCTTCAGTCAGGTCGGTGAGATCCAGCGCAACATGCAATCTGTTCCCAGGTACTATGCCGACACAATTGCGTAATTCATTCCACTTATACCAGTCCTCCTGACGACAGGAAGTTCTAATCCAAATAGCAAAGCCCTTATAATTGGACTCCAGCAGCACTCTAGAAATAATTCCTCCAGAGGAATAAACAGAGTATTCATTATCTCCATCACCATCAGCAGCATTCAGCGGCACCATGATCCCATAAAGGCCAAGGTATTTGGCCCATTGGCTGGCTTCATTAATTATGTAATCGACGA
>CALOEN010000032.1:0-139742 GCA_942492335.1 uncultured beta proteobacterium
AAACCCCGGTGCTGCCGGTGGTCGAGAGCAACAAGATGTTTCCGGTCGGGCGCATCTACTGCGTCGGCCGCAACTATGCCGAGCACGCGCGCGAAATGGGCCACGATCCCGATCGTGAGCCGCCGTTTTTCTTCATGAAACCGGCCGACGCTATCGTGCAAAACGGCGCCGCCATCCCCTATCCGCAGATGACCAAGGACCTGCACTACGAAATTGAAATGATCGTGGCCATCGGCAAGGGCGGCGCCGACATCCCGGTGGAAAAAGCACTCGATCACGTGTTCGGTTATGGCGTGGGGCTCGACATGACGCGCCGCGATTTGCAAGCCGGAGCGAAAAAAATGGGCCGCCCCTGGGAAATGGGCAAAGCATTCGATAATTCCGCGCCGTGCACTGCGCTCAAACCGGTGACTATGATCGGCCATCCCGCGAAAGGCGCGATCTGGCTCAAGGTCAATGGTGAAGTGAAACAAAAAGGCGACCTGGCAGACATGATCTGGAACGTGCCGGAAACGATCGCTTACCTGTCCAAGCTCATCACGCTGCAGCCCGGTGATCTCATCATGTCCGGCACGCCGGCCGGCGTCGGCCCGGTCCAGCGCGGTGACAAGCTCGAAGGACATGTCGATGGTGTGGGTGATCTGATCGTCACGTACGCCAAGTGATTCACCTCAGGAGTGATTGAGTGATGAAGTAATCAGTTATTGAGGCTATCACTTAATCACCGTTCACTTAATCACCGATTCAAGGAGGAAAGCATGCAAAAAAGAAAACTAGGCAAAAATGGACCGGATGTCCCCGCGCTCGGTCTGGGCTGCATGGGCATGTCCATCAGCTACGGCGAACCCAACGACGAGGAATCGATTGCGACCATGCATCGCGCGATCGAACTCGGCGCCAATATGCTGGTGACCTCCGACGCCTATGGCAGCGGCGTCAACGAAGAACTGGTCGGCAGGGCGATCAAGGGACGGCGCGACAAGGTGCTGATCGGCACCAAGTTCGGCAACGTCGGCATGGGCGGCGGCGTGCCCGAGGGCATGTCGGGCGGGCATCCCGATTACGTGCCGCTCGCATGCGACAAAAGCCTGAAGCGTCTCGGCGTCGATGTGATCGACATTTACGGCTTGCACCGCGTCGATGCCAAGGTGCCGATCGAAGACACGGTGGGTGCGATGAAGCGCCTGGTCGAGCAGGGCAAGGTGCGTTATTTGGTGTTATCGGAAGCCGGCCCGGAAACCCTGCGCCGCGCGCACAAAGTGCATCCGATTGCGGCGGTCGAGACCGAGTACTCGCTGTGGAGCCGCGATGTCGAGAACGACGTGCTGCCGGCCTGCCGCGAACTGGGCATCGCCTTCATGGCCTATGCGCCGCTGGGCCGCGGTTTTCTGACAGCGACCATCAAGACGCTGGACGCCTTGCTGCCCAAGGACAGGCGCCGCGACCATCCGCGCTTCGATCCAGAAAATATTAAGAAAAACAATGCTTTGCTTAAATCTATCGAAGACATTGCCGCGGCAAAAAAATGCACGCCGGCCCAGGTGGCGCTGGCGTGGGTGCTGGCGCAGGGCGAGGATATCGTGCCGATTCCCGGCACCAAGCACCGCAAGTATCTGGAACAGAATTGCGCCGCACTCGATGTGAAGCTCAGTGCCGATGACATCGCGACTCTCAAAAAAGCGTTCCCGCTTGGCGTCACCGCCGGCACGCGCTATCCGGAGAAGCAGATGAAAGCGCTGGGGATTTAAAGGCGGGGTTTTTTGCGGCAGCAGGCATCCAGCCGGACGCCTGCTGCCGCGCTCATTCCTGCTCGGGCAAAAGCGTAATACGCAGATAGATCTTCCTGCCGGTCTCGTCGAGGAAATAGCCGTTATTGTAGTCGCCGTGCGTCAGCGCGCGAAACCGGTCTATGGCTTCTCCAAACGTGGTCGGCGCCATCAAATCGATCCGGCACAGCGCATCGAAGTCTTTTTTGAGATTGAGGTTTCCGGCGTCCGCTGGCGCACTGGGCTGCAGCCGGTCGAACACGATACCGTCGAAATTTTCAACAAGCAGTCTTGTTTCGGCGTCCATGATACGTTGATACAGGGACAGGGAGGTATCCCACGCGTGCGCCTGGATTTTCTCCTGCACCAGGATGGGACCATGGTCGATCTTTCCATCCATCAAATGCAGGGTGCAGCCCACGGGCATGTGATTGATCAGCGAGAACATCTGCGGGTAACAACCGCGGTTATACGGGTTATAGCCGGGATGGACATTTACGCATCGCACTGCCTCGACCAGTTCCGCAGGAAAAAGCTGCTTGGAGTGAACTGAAAACACGATGTCGTAATCCGCCGCGATCTGGCGCCAGTTTGCCCGGACATCGAGAGGGCGGATGTCTTTGCTGTCCCGATAAGCCGTTTCCATTTCCATATTGCCCGGCGAAAACCTGATATCAAGCGCGGCATGACCGCTTTTCTTTTGCCGGAAGAACGGCATCAGCCTGTCCAGAACAGGTTTGTTGTCTGCGATGACCAGAATCCGTTTGCTCATGGGGCCGCCGATAGGCTGTGCTTGGAATGAATTCCAAAAAGATGAAGATCGATGTAACCGCCGATAAACGCCGATAAACGCCGATAAAAATCAAACCCAACAAAGTGCAGTATTATCATGCAAGACTCTGTTTTTATTTATCTTAATATAAATATTCCGGGACGGAGGCCTTCGGAGTTGGTTCGATCGGCGTCCATCTGCGTTCATCGGCGGTTATTTATTAAACCGCCTTGCGAATTTCCGCAACAATGGTTTCAACGTCCTCGCCGGTCTGACCCGGGAAAAGCGGCAGGCACAGTACTTTTCTGGAGGCGTCCTCGGATATCGGGCAGGAAATGCCTTCGAAATACGGCAATACATTGAGCGAGGGATAGAAATACCGCCGCGGATAGATGTCGGCTGCATTCAGCTGGTCTTTTACCCTGAGCAGCGCCGCCTCCGACTCCAGCAAAATCGGATAGTAAGCATAGTTGTAGTCCGTTCCCGCCCTGAGTTCCGGTTTTTTCACGGGCAGGGTGGACAATAACCCGTCGTAGCGCTCGCTTGTGGCCCGGCGGCTCGCGATGAGTGCCGGCACGTGTTTCAATACCGCCAGTCCCATGGCGGCGTGCAATTCGGACAGCTTGCCATTGATACCCAGCCCCCAGTACGCTTCCTGCCCGTTGTGGCCGAAATTGCGCATGTAACGAATCCGGTGCGCCAGTTCATCATCATTGGTAACGAGCGCGCCGCCCTCGACGGCGTGAAAAAGCTTGGTGGCGTGAAAGCTGAGCGTGGCGATGTCCCCGAACGACGCCAGGCTGCGGCCCTGGTAGCGCACTCCGAAAGCGTGGGCCGCGTCATAGATGACACTGAGATCATGCGCGTCGGCGATGTCGCGTATGCGCTCCACATCACACGGATTGCCGTAGACGTGGGTGGCGACGATGGCCTGCGTGTCGGGGGTGATCGCGGCCTCGACAGCCTGCGGCGCTATGCACAGACTGTCCGGATCGATATCGGCAAAAATAACGCGGCAGCCTTCCCAGACCAGGGAGGAGGTCGTCGCGACGTAGGAAAATGGCGTGGTGATTGCGGCGCCTTTGATTTCCAGCGCCCTGATCGCAATTTGCAGCGCAATCGTGCCATTGGCGACGAGGATGACATGCTTTGCCTGCAACATCGCCTGCAGCCGCTGCTCCAGCTCCAATACCAGCGGCCCATGATTGGTCACCTGGCCGCGCGCCCATATGCCCTCGAGGTATCCGATATATTCTTCCATGGGGGAAGAAAAGTTTTGGTTACGTTTATTGTCATTGTGGAGGGCTCTTTTTCCCTGGCGTTTTACCAGAATGTTTCGCCGCGACCGGCACGTTCCGCCATTTCCTGCTGGAATTCCGGAGGGCCGTAGGCATTCACCGACTGTTGGTTGGTGTATGTCCCGTTTTCCGCGATCTGCTCGGCATAGAGCAGCACGCGGTTATGACTTTCCGCGAACTGTTGCAGCCAGATGAGCGCGCGTGGAGGGATTTTTTTTCCGACCGGGACGGCATAATCGACCGGCATGCCGCGCCAGCTTGACTGGTTGAACAGTACGACGACTTTTGAATTGTTCGGCTTCATCCACTCCGGCAACGGACTATTGTCCATCTTCCAGCCGCAGATGAAACTGACGCAGGGATCGACCGGGCGATGCGCGTAATCGTTGCATCCGGATCCCGTGCTGTGCGGGCACGGGCGTCCGGGAAAAACCGGCACGCCGTCGACGCGGATTTGCAGCCAGCCGTCACAGCAGGCCGTGCAAGGCTGGCATGCGCGTGGAGCAGGTGGTTTCGCCAAAATTATTCCTGATGATGTCGAAGAGTGCGGGCCATCACGCGCGCTCCGGGCGCGTATCGTTTCCACAAAACTATCATGCCCCGGGGCACGACAGATGATAGTTTACCGTGCCTTCGAATTTTCATCGATGAAATGCCGAGACCTGCCGCGCAGGAGCAGCTTTGCCGCAATGGATTATGCAGCCCCGCATATGCGGATGCTCAGCGGGCGATGCCGGCGAAGTACTGTTTGAGTTCAGCGAGTGCGGCCTGCCAGTCACCCTGAGGCGACTGGCGATAGATGTGAAATCCCGGAAACCAGGGAGAAAAGGGCCCCGTAGCCATCCAGCGCCATTCGGCCGGGGAAGGCACCAGGACGTGCGCTGTTCTGCCGGCGGCCGCTCTCAGGTGCATATTGGTGTTGCTGACCCCGATGTACTCGTCGATGAGTGCCAGCAGCGCCAGCATGCCCTCGAGGTCTTCATTCAGATCGGTGAAATCGTGGACTGGCTGGCCGAGCGCTTTCGAGAAAGCCTCGATGTGACCTGGCTCGGGATTGCGCTGCAGTGCGATGAACGTGCCACTGACATCGCGCAGCGCTTCGGCAAACAATGCTATCCCGGTCTCTTTGTAAAGCACCCAGGTGGCGGCATTGAGTTGCTGCTGGGGCGGCGTGCCGGCTTTCCAGGTCAGACCCAGGTACGGCGGACTGCCGGCCGCCGCCAGTCTCTGGCGCATGGCAATGAGGCGTTCCTCCAGAGGCGGCAGCGACAGGGTGGGTGGAACCGGTGGCCAGAACACCGCTGGTCTGAGGGGGAAATCGCGCCAGCGGATGGTATTTTCGGGAACGGCCGGATGCGGTAGCGCGCTTAGAGGATAGCCACTCAACGCGTGCGGCAGGTCCCCCAGCAGCATCACGGCGTCCGCCGCAGGCGGCGGCGCGTTTTTTTCCGGCACCTGATCTATGCAGGCCGCGCGCCGGATCAGGCTGCGGATTTTGTCGCTGGCGCAGTACGTGACGCGGGTCCCTGCGGCGGACAACTGCGGCACGAAGCGCAGAAAAAAGATTTCGTCGCCCAGTCCCTGCTCGGGCAGCAGACAGAAGTGCTTGCCGTGGAGTGCGGAGGGCAGAGTCCGCGACAACGGCAGGCCGGGATACCGCTCGCGGCATTCGAAGAACGCGGGGCGATAGCGGTACTCGGCCCAGCCGTCGGACAGGCAGCCACAGGCGAGCAGCGCCGAACCCAGCAACTGATGCGCTGAAAGCGAGTCGGGGTCCAACGCGAGCGCCCGTGAAAACCAGCGCAACCCCTCCGCGACCGCACCGCTTTCAACCAGGGTGGAAGCATAGACCTCGATAACTCGCGGGTTATCTGGCTCGAGGGTCACCGCGGTGCGATGGCACGCCAGCGCTTCCAGATGCCGCATCTGGTGCCCGAGTGCTGCGCCGAGAAAAGTATGGGCTTCGATCATGTCGGGCGCCAGCCTGACCGCCTCCCGGCATTCTGCTTCCGCTTCACCGGCGCGTCCGAGATCGATCAGGACCGAGGCCAGGTTGCAGCGTGCCAATGCGTAGTCGGGCGCCATCGCGATGCACGCGCGAAACTCGCGTTCGGCATCTTCGTAGCGCAGCAACGACAACAATGCGCCGCCAAAATTATTGCGGGCATCGACCAGACCGGGATCCAGCGCCAGTGCTTTGTGGTAACAATCCAGGGCTTCCGCCGGGCGCTTGAGATCGCGCAGCACGTTGCCGAGGTTGTGCCACACCAGCGCTTCGTTCGGAAAGCGGCTGGCCTGCCTGCGCAGCAGCACCTCGGCGTCGCTGAACTTGCCCTGCATCGCCAGCGAGTTCGCCACGCCCAACTGAAAATGCACGGCGCGCGAATCGAGACGGCTGGCTTTGCGGAAAGTTTCGCGGGCCTGCTCGTATTGTTCCAGAGCGAAGTAAGCCTGGGCCAGATTGCCGTGCACGCCAGGATCGTCGCGCAACTTGCGGGCAGCGCGTTGCAGGCAGTTCGCGGCCTCCTCGTGCTGCCCGAGTTGCAACAGCGTGGTCCCCAGCAGATTCAGTGCGACAGCATCTTCCGGCGCCAACTGCAGCGCCAGGCGGAAGGCGCCTGCCGCCGCAGTGAGGTCGCCTAGCGCGTGCGCACGCAGCCCCGATTCGACGTGGCCCCGTAGGTGTTGGTAGTCAGATGTTTGCACGGATAGTAATATAACACATTGAATATTATAGGCATTATTTAAATGCCGGGGGTGGGCGCATCCGGCGCCCGATTCTGGTGGCAGGCTGCAGCCTTGTTATCGGCCATTTAAGGGGGAAAATACGTCTTGCCCATGCCCTGTTTCATGTTGCATGAATGCAACAAATTGCCTGCAATGCTGTGCATAAATCCATATTTTTGTTGAGTTACCCGTCCTTGGTTGGTCATACTTCACACATCCCCCAGGTTTCGGGTGGGTAATCGTAGTAAGAAGGTTCCCAAAAACGTATAGGAGATTTTTGAAATGCAAAAGAAACTAATGGTCATCGCTGTAGCAGGCGCGCTCACCGCCCCGGCTCTGGCGTTTGCTCAGTCCAGCACGGTACAGCTCTACGGTAGAGCCACAATGGAATACGGTTACGTTGATCAAGGTCAAAACAAGCCGAATACCGACATACTTGCAAGCCCCGGGTGGCAGCAATATCGGCGTCAAGGGTGAAGAAAAGCTGGGCGGCGGTCTTTCGGCCTGGTTCCAGTGCGAAAGCTCGGCTGACTTCCGTGGCGGGAGTGGAACGGGCCAGAACGGTTTCTGCTCACGCAACAGCGCGATCGGCTTCAAAGGCGGTTTCGGTAACGTATACATAGGCAAATGGGATACCCCGTTCAAGCAAGCCTTCGTTGGCGACGGCGTAGGTTCGGAAGACACCGGCCTGGAAGGCACCGCGTTCCTGTTGGCGGGTTCGTCCACCGGCACGAAAAACAATACATATAGTGCTGCCGGCGCCGGCTATGGTCGTGATATCTGGAAACGCCGCCAGGAACAGACCGTCAACTACGTAAGCCCGAGCTTCAGCGGGTTCACTCTCAGAGCAGCGTACAGCTCTGGTAACGCGGCGACATCTGCTGTCAACTCTACTCCGGCCTCCAAGCCGCGCGTCACGTCGGTGTCCGGTATCTACAAAAACGGTCCGATCAATCTTGGCGTGGGTTACGAGGAACACAGTGAGTTCGGCGTAGATTCTGGCGGCCAAGGGCTGAATGACAACGCCTGGGTTGTTTCCGGCGCGTATACCTTTAGCAACAAGATTAAAATCGGTGGCGCTTATAATGAGCAGTCCTACGATAACACCACTGCTGGCGCTAAAGATATGAAGAAAAAAGCCTATACCGCCGGCGTGGAATGGGATCTGGCCGGCCCGCATAGCGTGGGTGGCTCTTATACCCACGCGACTACGTCCGGTGGGGCGATGGTTGTTAATGCGGTTACTGCCCAAAACCTTGGCTTCGGCGGCAATGGCTCAAACCTGTATCAGGTCTTCTACGGCCACGCGTTCTCCAAGCGTACTTCTGCCAAGCTGTTCTATGTCAACCTCACCAACAATCAGAACTCGGGACAAGTTTTGGGTGGCGTCAATGCCAGTGGCACCAATCAGGACCAGAGCGCGTTCGGTATGCTCGTGAAACACAATTTCTAAGATGTAAACTCGCCGCTTTCGGCAATAAACGGGCGCTTCGGCGCCCGTTTTTTTTGGTGCGTGTAGGTGCGCCTGCGCACCGGTTATTCTCCGAATCCGAGGCTCTTGCGGGTCACCGCACTGCCTGCCCAATCCGCCGGATATATCTCCTCGCGCACGTAGCGATGAAACGTCGAATGCAGCGACTGCGCCGCGCGCGTCACGTAACCGTGCTCACAGGGTTGTAATGGATGCAATCGACGAGCCGCGACAGATCCTGTTTGTTGCGGATAAGATGTTCCCGGAACCGCCTCTGCCAAAGTGTCGATTCGCATCGCTTAATGCGCGAGTGTGTCGTCGGGACCCCGTTGTCGATCCAGTACGCGCCGCCGCGGGATAGGTGCCGCTTGATCAGCGACCAGCGTCGAAAAAATTGAGATCATCGCCAGGCAAGGTCCATACACAAATGATCCGGCAGCACAGCCCAGGCGAGAATCATGAATGGGTGAGATCGGCGAACTGCTTTGATGGCCGTTCGCTGCGCAGCCACGCAACGCGAATCGGCCAGGATCGTCCGACGCAAGTATGTCGTGACCGCAATACGTGCAGCCCGCGACGTATGCCCGACGATAATCCGGCACGGGATGACTTTGCCTGCTTCATGGTGCGTATGCGCACTCCACCGAAGCGACCCGGTGCTAAGTGCGCTTGCGCACTAGTCAGGATTGCGCAGCAAGGTCGGTGTACAGGCGTTCCAGATCCCGCGCGTAAGCCCGGGCATCGTAGAGTGGCGAATCCGATTTCGCGGACGCCAGCTTGCTGCGCAAGCCTAGCGCAAATTCCGGTTCCGCAGCGAACCTATACGCGAGTGCCTCATATTCCGCCAGGGTATACGTGATCAGTTCCGGCAGGCCGCACGTGGTGAGGATACTGCCGGAGACGCGCGCTGGGAAGGTGTCGCCACAGAGGGCGACGAGCGGACAGCCCTGCCACAAGGCGTCGCTGGCCGTGGTGTGGGACGTGTAGGGGAAGGTATCCAGCGCAAGGTCTGCGGCGCGATAGCGGGCAAGGTGCTGGGCCAGCGGCAGTCTGGGCGAAAATACCAGCCGCTCTGTCGCAATACCATGTGACTGCGCGGCATCCCTGAGATTTTTTGTCGCCCACGGATTGTCCTCTGCCAGCCACAACACGCTGCGCGGCACGCGCCGCAGCAGGTCCATCCAGCAGGCGAAAATTTCCGGCGTGATTTTGACTGTTTGATTGAAACAGCAGAAGACGAAACCCTCTTCCGGCAGGCCGTATTCCGCGCGTGTGAGCGGGGCAATCACCGGCCGGCTGCGGTCGTTGCTTTGCCAGCAGGGGGATAAACGCAGCACGCGTTCGGAATACGCTGCTTCTTTCCCCGGGGGAATGATAAAGCTGTCGGCGATCAGATAATCGATAAAGTCGGCGCCCATGGTGCCCGGATAGCCGAGCCAGTTCACCTGGATCGCGCAGGGCCGGCAGGCCAGGATCGCGGTGCGCGCGCCCAGCGTATAACCCTTGAGATCGATCAGGATGTCTAACGCGTCATCCTGAAGGTGGTGCACGACAACATCGTCGGGGTCCCAGGCGACATCGTTGAAATGCTCACAAGCCTCTTTTACTCGCGCGCGCATGGCACTGCCATCTTCCGGGCCGTGGGAATACGTGAAGATCTCGAATTTCTCGCGGTCATGCTGTTCAAGCACCCCGGCGAATAGATGCGCGGTGGCGTGGTTGTGAAGATCCGATGAAAGATAGCCGATGCGAATACGCGGGTGTCTGCCAACGCGCGGCGTGCGCGGGGTGTTGGATGCGGTGGTGGGATAATGCGCGTCCGCCCAGCGCCGCGTATACAAAAGCTGCTGCGCTGCTGTCGTGTCTTCAGTGAGCAGCCAGAACGGGCTGCCCAGATCCGTGGTGTCCGCCAGTCGCAGTTCCATTTCGCGCCAGGCTTCACGCCATTTCTTCCAGTCGCAAGTGCGTTGCAACTGGTTCGTGAGCATGCCCAGCAGGATTCCCGCACTGGTGCGCTGGAATCCCGTCTCAAGTATGGCAATGGCCAGATCGGCTCGCTTGCGCACAATATGAACCAGCGCCAGCACGGAGTACGGACCTGAGGCACCGGGGTCGATTTCACTGGCGCGCCTGGCTGCGGCCTCGGCCTCATCCAACTGGCCCTCCTGAAACAGCGCGTCAGCCAGCGCGTTCAAGATGGCGCTGTTCTCGCCATCCCGTTGCAGCACTTCGCGCAGGTGCGAGATGCCTTCTTTCAGGCGGCCCAGCTTGAGGCTGGCTGCGGCGAGCCCTTCGTGACTTTCGATGGCGCCGGGCGCCAACGCCAGCGTGACAAGGTATTGTTCACGGGCTTCGGAGAGTTTCCCCTGAAGCATCAGGGTGTGGGCAAGATTATTGCCTGCCACGGTCATGGCCGGTGCGATCTCCAGTGCGCGCCGCAGGTAGCCGGCGGCCTCGTCGAGGTGCAACTGTCTTTGCAGCACGATGCCCAGGTTGACCAGGGCCTCGGCATGCCGCGGGGACTGCGCGAGCACCTGTTCAAACCACTGCCGAGCCGGGTCCAGCTCGTTGCCTTCCATGGCGAGCACGCCAAGGTTATACATGGCATCGCCGTGGCGGGGGGCCAGCCGCAGTACGGTTTCAAAATGAGTGCGGGCAGCGGAGTTGTTCCCGAATCGCGCATAAGCCTGCCCCAGATTCAAGTGGCAATCGAGGTTGCCCGGCTCCAGTTTAAGCGCACGCTGGAATACATCGATCGCCTCAACGTAACGTTGCTGGTTAAGGACAGCCAGCCCCAGCCGCGTATGCACCGATGCCGGTGCGCCCGGCAGCGCAACTGCCTTGCGCAGCGCATGCTCGGCTTCGGCAAACCGGTCCAGTAACAGGTGCGCGAGCCCGAGATTCTCGAGTGCGGCGCCGTGTTGGGGTGCGGCCAGGACCACCCGCTCCAGGAGCGGTACGGCATCCTGGGCCCGGCCCGGAATCATCAGGTGGCTGATGCCAAGCAGAAACAGAGCGTCGGGATTGCGCGGCGAGCGTTGCAGAATTTCCTCGCAGAGAAATTGCGCCCCGGCGATGTCGCGTTGCTGCAGACGTTGCTGTGCTTGTTCGAGTTTGCGGTCTGTGGATGTTGACATAAAGCGAAGGGGGGTAATGGCGACCCGTTAATATATACCCGATTCCCCAAAAAAACTTAGACAGTCCGCCGTGATCTTCATAGAATGTGGCTCCAACACCGCCTGCCGGCCCGGGAAGCCGGGTGGCGCCGTTATGTCAGGGATTCTTAGTAACACATGACCGATCGCGAAGACATCCGACCCAGCGTGCAGGAGAGCCTGGAGCAGGTGACCACACTCCTGCACAAACACGAGCTGGTGGAGAACCTCGTCCATCGCCAGGAAGGGCCGCGCCAGGAACTGGTCGAGACGCTGGTCCACAAACTGCACCTGGTCGAGTTGCAGAAGCTGCTCGACAAGCTCCATCCCGCCGACGTCGCGTACATACTCGAAGCGCTGCCCGTCGAGCAGCGGCTGATCGTCTGGGACCTGGTCAGGGCGGATCGCGACGGCGAAATCCTGCTCGAAGTCTCCGATGCGGTGCGCGAGACGCTGATCGCGCACATGGACGAGGGGGAACTTTTCGCCGCCACCGGGCAGCTCGATACCGACGAGATCGCCGACCTGGCGCCCGACCTGCCGCGCGAGGTCATCCTCGATGTCTTCAAGTCGCTGCCGGCCGAGGAACGCGAGCAGCTGCGCGCGGCGATGTCCTATCCGGAAGACTCGGTCGGCGCGCTGATGGACTTCGATGTAATCAGCGTGCGCGACGACGTCACGGTGGAGGTCGTGCTGCGCTATCTGCGGCGTTTCGAGGAAATGCCGGACCATACCGACCAGTTGTTCGTGGTCGACCGCGAAGAACACCTGAAGGGCTTGCTGCCGATCAACCGGCTGCTGATTACCGATGCGGAAACCCTGGTCGGGTCGGTGATGGTCAAGGTGCTGGTCAATTTTCACCCTGACGAAAAAGGCCAGGACGCGGCGCTCGCGTTCGAGCGCTACGATCTGGTGTCGGCGCCGGTCGTCGACGGCAACGACAGGCTGATCGGGCGCGTCACGGTGAATGCCGTGGTCGATTTCATCCGTGAGGAGACCGATAGCGACATGCTGTCGGCCGGCGGCCTGAAAGAAGACGAAGACCTGTTTGCTTCGGTGTGGAAGAGCGTGAAAAACCGCTGGACCTGGCTGGCGATCAACCTGGTGACGGCGTTCATCGCGTCGCGGGTAATCGGGGTGTTTGAGGACTCGATCGTTAGAATCGTGGCCCTGGCGGCGCTGATGCCCATCATCGCCGGCATCGGCGGCAATTCCGGCAACCAGACCATCACCCTGATCGTGCGCGCCCTCGCCCTGGGCCAGATCACGGCGACGAGTGCGCGCAAGCTGTTTGCCAAGGAAATTGGCGTCAGCGCGCTGAACGGCCTGATCTGGGGCAGTGTGGTGGGCCTGTTCGCCTTTCTCATTTATCACAGTTGGCAATTAGGCGTGGTGATGACCAGTGCCATGGTCCTCAATTTGCTGTTGGCCGCGGTGATGGGCGTGACCATTCCGTTGCTGATGCAAAAACTCGGACGCGACCCGGCGATGGGCGCGAGCGTGATGATCACGGCGATAACGGATAGCGGGGGATTCTTTATTTTTCTGGGCCTGGCGACGATTTTCCTGGTTTAGTATTTGCCACAGAGAATACAAAGTTACCGGAAGGGGGGTATTTTCTGTGAATTCTGTTGCTCGTGAATGAAGGTTGAAGAATTTTATTGCCACAGAGCAGAGATCACAGAGATCACAGAGAAGATCAAGGCAGGCCATGATGCCTGATGACCTCGCCGAAGCGAAAATTAGTGCCGCTCTAGGAGTGCTGAAAATAGCCGCTTGACGGTGTGCAATGAGCGCAGAGTTATCGGAATGAAGGGTTTCCTCTGTGATCTCTGTGATCTCTGTGGCAGATAATGATTGCAGTATTTTCACCCGAAGGGGATGTAGGGATGTTAGAGGCGTGCAACCATGAGCGATGAGCTCACCGAAGCGATCATTGGTGCCGCGATAGAAGTGCACAGGATTCTTGGCCCAGGTCTTCTTGAGGCTATCTATGAAGAAGCGCTTGGCCACGAGTTGACGCTGAGAGGCATTCCGCATCAGCGGCAGGTGGCGGCAGAGGTTAAATATAAAGACCGTTTGATTCAGGGACAGCGGCTCGATATGCTGTTGCAAGGTCAAGTCGTTGTCGAGATCAAGGCTCTGCGCATAGTTCCGGAAGTGGCAACGGCACAAGTATTGTCGTACCTCAAGGCCACAGGGCTGAAAAGAGCGCTGTTGATCAACTTTGGCGCGAAAAAACTCGCTGACGGCATCAAGCGCTTTTCTCTGTGATCTTTGTGGCTGTATTTTATGAATAGTTTTGACCTTGCCATCATAGGATCCGGGCCCGGCGGCTATCGCGCCGCGGTGCTGGCTGCGCTGCGCGGGCTCAAGGTCGCCATCGTCGAAAAAGGCGAGTGGGGCGGCTGCTGCCTGAATCGTGGCTGCGTGCCGAAGAAGGATTGGTATCACAGCGCGCGCCTGATCGCGGCAAGCCGTGACTTTTCCGCGCGCGGCATAGAGGGTGCGCTGCGTGGCGATCTAAAAAGTGCCTGGCGCCATCAGCACGACGTCGTCATCAAAGTGCGCGAGAGCTATACCGACTATCTGAACCGTCTTGGCGTCAGGACGATGCAAGGCGCCGCGCGTTTCCTCGATCACAATACGCTGGCCGTGGGGGATGAAATACAAGTGGCCGCCGGGCACGTGATCATTGCCACGGGTTCGTCACCTTTCGTTCCTCCGGGCCTGCATCTTGTCCGCGACCGCATACTCACGACCGATGATCTGTTTGACCGCGAGCCGCCAGCCGGCAAGCGCGTGGCGTTGATTGGTTCGGGCGTGGTTGGTGCTGAATTTGCATTCATACTCCGCATGTTCGGGCTCGATGTCGTATGGCTGATGCAGCAGGAACCGCTGTCGCGCAGCGCCTACAGCGCGCCGGCGCGCAAGGCTTTGCTGGACGCATGGTCCGTCCTCGGCATACAGCCGCGGACGGCGAGCCGGATTACGGCGGCAGAGGCCGGTGCTAATACGGTGACCCTGACGCTGCCGGACGGCAGCCGGGAAACCGTCGACTGGGTGCTGCTGGGCGCCGGGCGCGTGCCGCACACGGCCGGCCTGGGGCTGGCGGCCGCCGGGGTTGACGTCGATACGGAGGGATTCATCAAGGTCGATGCGTACCAGCAGACGAGTGCGTCATCGATTTATGCGATAGGCGATGTTGCAAACCGGGCGATGACTTCCAATCATGCGCTGGCTGAAGCTGCGGTGGCGGTGGGTAATATCATCGCCTCGCGAACCTGCCAACGTGATGACAATGCCGTGCCCGAAGTCATTTATTCCGCTTTGGAACTGGCGCGTATCGGTATGAATGAAGATCTTGCCGAAGACGCAGGCATGGAGCCGGCCGTGGGTTTTGCCGCATTCGGCACCAACCCTGCAGCCCTCGGGCAGGGCGATGCGAGCGGTTTCGTGCGGTTGGTCGCCGATATGGACAGCGGCCGGCTGCTCGGGGCCGAGATCGTGGGCAAGGATGCAGCCGAACTGATACACATTCTGGCCGTGGAATTCGGAACCGGAGATGCGCTGAGAAAACTTGCCGGGGTGGCCTATAACCACCCGACACGCGCCGAGGAAATTCTGAATGCGGCGGAGACGCTCGCTTCGCGCTGGCAGTTGGGGGAGCATGTCTTTGGTGCGATGGCAGATCCGGCTGATTAATCTTGTTGATCGCCGCATAAACACATTAATCGACCCTCATGACGCGGGTGGTGGAATAGATTGGTGCTGTGCACTGTTGACACAAGTGCAGGGATGTTCTGCAACATCGATTTCAGGAGATACGCTGTGATTCGGTTCAGGCCCGGTGATAAAACCGGCGACGGGTTCAATAGCATCTGGCACGTGGTAATTGTCAGCAGGCCCTAAACAGTAAGGACAGCCATTGGAAGAGTTCGGCACCCAGGTCGTCCCGCATATTCCCCGATTGCGCCGCTACGCGCGGGCGCTGACCGGGGAACGCTCCACCGCGGACGATCTGGTGCAGGATACGCTGGAGCGCGCCTGCAACAAGCTGCATTTATGGCGGCGCGGCAGCGATCTGCGGGCCTGGCTCTTTACCATCATGCATAACGTGTTCATCAATCAGGTGCGCGGGCGCAGGGCGGTGCCGGATTTGCCGCTCAATGATGAAATCATGGAGCTTCCCGCCTATTCGGCACAGGCCGACCGGCTGGAAATCCGCGATCTCGATGCGGCGCTGGCCCGGCTGCCCGACGAACAGCGGGAGGTGCTGCTGCTGGTCGCGTTGGAACAATTATCGTACGAGGAAACAGCGAAAGCTCTGGGCATTCCGATCGGTACCGTCATGTCGCGACTGTCGCGCGCCCGGGAGCGCCTGCGCGGCATCATGGACGGCGCGCCCGAAGTCGCAACGCTGAAGGTCATCAAATGAACAATCACACCATTACCGAAGCCGATTTGCACGCTTATGTGGATGGCGCACTGCCGGAGGCGCGCCGCGCCGAAGTAGACGGATATCTTGCGGCACGACCGCAGGAAGCCGACCGTGTAAAGGCGTACCGGCATCAGAACGATGAATTGCATCGGCTGTTCGACCCGGTGATCGACGAAACCGCACCGGAACGCCTGAGGGTGCCGTTGACAGCTCGCCGGCGCTTTTTCCCGCTGCGCTACGCTGCCGTGGTGGCCTGGATGACGCTGGGCGGGGTGATCGGCTGGCAATTGGGCAACCTGCAGCACTCGACGACTGCCGGCAGCGCTGCTTTTCCGCGGCGTGCGGCAATTGCGCACGTCGTCTACAGTCCCGAAGTGCGGCATCCGGTCGAAGTGGGCGCAGACCAGGAGACGCACCTGGTCAAATGGTTATCGAAACGGCTCGGCGCCCAGCTCAAAGTGCCGCATCTCGGGGATCTCGGCTATGCGCTGGTTGGCGGCCGCCTGCTGCCCGGCGACAGCGGCCCGTCCGCGCAATTCATGTATCAGGATGCCAAAGGTCAGCGGCTGACGCTCTACGTTCGTACCAACGCAGAGGAAAAGCGCGAGACTGCTTTTCGCTTCGCCAAGGAGAACAACGTCGCCGTGTTTTACTGGCTCGACGGCAGGCTGGGCTATGCGCTTTCGGCCGAGATCAACAAAGCCGAGTTGCTGCGAGTGGCGACTGCGGTCTACCGTCAGCTCAATCCCTGATCAACGCGCAGTACAGTTCAAGCCAGTCCGGTGCGGCATCCTTTCCGGCGGTTGATCCCGCACGTTGCCGCGGAGGCGTCGTTTGCGCCGGCAAGGGGACGGAAATCTTCAAACTGATGGTCTCACGTTCCCAGCCACAGCCCGTATATGCCGGGAAGCCATGAAATACACTGCCATTTCAGATTTTCGACCAACGGGTCACCGGCTATCGCCGGTTTCATATTGCTCACGTTGATTACGCCGCCGGCCGTGACATCGACCAATAGCATGATCAAACAGTCGAGCAAGAAAATTTGGCAACGTTTGTGTCGCGCGATTTATTCGATTCGTAATGCGCTGCTTGCGGCTGATGGAGCGGGACATCATCCGGCGGATGATCTGCGATCAAATCGCAGGTCCTATGCTGTTGGTGCGGATTGTTTTTATTATTCGCGGCGCAATATCGGGCTTGATCTTTCGCGGTCTCCGGTCTGCGCAGGCAAGGCGCAGACAACTTCCGGGCGTTGCTGTGACGGCAGACCTTCCGAGCATTCTATTGTATAATCATGATTATAAACATTATTTAATGAACGAACCCGTGTGCCCGACGATGCTGAAATCGGGGGGATGCGTCCGATGGTCGCGGCACGGGAAATGTTGTACCGCACAAACGGTTTCGGAAATGACAAGGGCCGGGTATTACCCCGGCCCTTGTTACGAACTAACTACAACTACTTCTTCTTGGCTGCTTTCTTCTTAGCTACTTTTTTCTTTGCTTTTTTCTTCGCTGCCATCTTAGTCTCCTTTAAAGTTAACTTAGGCATCGTTTAAGCGCGGCGTTTGTTCCGCGCCACCATCACACAACTCTCGAACAACTCACATTACTGCTTGTCGTTTTTCCGAACAAGTTCGGAAAAGTTGTGCTTGGTGCGCCAATTCTAATCCACAGTGAAAAAAAAAAGCAACACCTTTGTAAAGATAATTTGACGATGGAATATTTCGTGTGTGATTGCCGCAACAAGAAAAAAGGTCGGTTGAAGACATAAAAAGCGCGGTCGATGCGTTTAAAAGTACATAACTACTCGTACGATCAGGGCAGAAGGTGTTCGTGCAGGATCAGTTCTTCGACGGTTTCACGTTCCCTAATCAAATGCAACGCGGTACCGTCGACCATCACTTCGGCAGCGCGCGTGCGGGTGTTGTAGTTGGAACTCATGCTCATGCCATAGGCGCCGGCTGACATGATGGCGAGCAGATCGCCTTCCTGCAGCGCCAGTTTGCGGTCTCGCGCCAGGAAGTCGCCGCTTTCGCATACCGGACCGACAATCTCGTATGACTGCGTGTCTGCCTCGCCCGCGGCGACAGGAAGTACCTGATGCCAGGCATCGTAGAGCGCCGGGCGCATCAGGTCGTTCATGGCCGCATCAACGATCGCGAAATTTTTTTCTTCGCCGTGTTTCAGGTACTCGACGCGGGTGAGCAGCGCGCCGGCATTGCCGACCAGGGCGCGGCCGGGCTCGAACAACAGTTTCTGGGGGCGTGCGCCGATCATATCGGTCAGGACACGCGCATACTCCTCAATCTCGGGGGGTGTTTCATCCCGGTAGCAAATTCCAAGCCCGCCACCCAGATCGAGATGCGTGATGGCTATCCCGTCCTGCTGCAGCCTGTCCAGCAGATTTAGAATTTTTTCCAGCGCAGCCGCAAAGGGCGCGATTTCGGTCAGCTGTGACCCGATGTGGCAGTCGATGCCCTCTATTCTGAGGTGCGCGAGGTCCCGCGCCCGGCGGTAAAGGGCGGGCGCCTCGCTGTAGGGGACGCCGAATTTGTTCTGCCTGAGGCCGGTGGCGATGTAGGGATGGGTTCCTGCATCCACATCGGGATTGACCCGAAGGCTGACCGGGGCGGTCTTGCCGAGTTCGCCCGCGATGCGGTCGAGCCGGATCAACTCGCTTTCCGATTCGACATTGAAGCACATAATCCCGGTGGCAAGCGCGCGGCGCATTTCATCCGCTGTTTTGCCCACACCCGAGAATACGATCCTGCCCGGGTCGCCGCCGGCGGCAAGTACCCGCTGCAGTTCGCCGCCAGAGACGATGTCGAAACCGCTGCCCAGGCGCGCGAACAGATTGAGGATGGCGAGATTGGGATTGGCCTTCACCGCATAGCACACCAGATGATCGCGTCCGCTGAACGCAGCATCGTACGCGCGCCAGGCATTACTCAATGCAGCGCGCGAGTAAACAAAGCAGGGTGTGCCGTGCTGCTCAGCGATGCGGCCGAGCGGCACGGCTTCGGCGTGCAGCTTGCCGTGCTGATAACCGAAGTACGTCACTGGCCGGAAGGGTCTTGCTTGTCAGGGTTCTGCTCCGGCTGCGTAGTCTGCGGCGCCGGCGCGGGTTTTTCCGGCTTGGCCTGGCGCGCGGGCTTGGGCGTGAGGGTGAGCGGGCCCTTGTAGCCGCATGCACCCAGCAGGGCGACAAGCAGAAGCGACGAAATCAGGCGCATGGTGTGCAAAAACGCGGTGAACGGGACGGATGAAATATTAGCACAGCCGGCACCGCGCCGCCGCCCTCATACCAACAGGTAGCGGTGACCCTCGGTTCTGATTTCGGATCGGCACGCACCATAATCCGGAATCAGGCGGGCAACGGCCTCCCAGAAGCGGGGCGAATGATTCATTTCCACGAGATGTGCAAGCTCGTGTACTACCACATAGTCCACAAGGCGCAGCGGCAGCTGTATCAGGCGCCAGTTGAGGCGGATGCGGCCATTGATATGACAGCTGCCCCAGCGGGTCCGGGCATTGGAGAGGCGGATCTCCGGTTCGGTGACTTTGAGCAATGGATGAAAGTGCGTCACCCTTTCACGAAAGCATTGCAGAGCCTGCTGCCGCAGCCAGTCAGTTACTGTGGCGCGGATGGTGTCGCTACCGCTTGCCTGGGCAGTGCCGACCACCATCTGGTCATGGTGGAGCCGGATGCCCTGCTGGCCGGACGCGAGCGTGAGTCGCAGCGCCTGGCCCTGCAACATCAGCATATCTCCGTCCTGCCAGTGTCTGGGAGGCGGCCGGCGGGCTTGCCACTCGGCTAGTTTCCTGAGCACCCACGATGCATGCTGGCGCAGCAGGGCGTCTATCGCGTGGTCGCTGGCTCGCAATGGCGCGCCTACGTGCAGGCCCTGCTCATCGATGGTGAGCGCGATCCGGCGCCGGCGTCGACTGCGTTTGACCGTGTAGTCGATCAGCGTGTCACCCAGGCGGGTCTGCGCTCGGGCAATCAGCACGCTGCGGTGCAATCCCAGGGGCAGTTCCAGGCTGGCGCTGTCAGGGCCGGGCTTAGCCATGCGTGCTGATGCGCTGCATTTCGCCCTCTATCCACTGTTCAACCCGCTGGTTAAGTTCGGCAACAGTCATATCTCGCGGCAGGATAGGGGCGCCGATGCTGACCGTAATCAGGCCGGGCCGTTTCAAAAAAGCATTGCGTTGCCACAATTCCCCCGCGTTGTGGGCCACCGGCAGTACCAGCGTTCCGGTTTGCAGCGCAAGCCAGGCGCCGCCCGGATGGTACTTGCTGCGCTTGCCGGGCATGATGCGCGTGCCTTCCGGAAACATCACGATGGAAAAGCCCTGCGCCAGCCGATCGCGGCCCTGGTCCAGCGTCTGTTTCAGCGCGCGTGTGGCGGAGCCGCGATTGATCGCAATGGGCGAGAGCATGGCCAGCCCCCAGCCGAAGAACGGCACCCACAGCAGTTCCCGCTTGAGCACCCATACCTGCGGCGGGAAAATGATTTGGTAGGCCAGGGTTTCCCATGCCGACTGGTGCTTTGACAAAATGACGCAGGGCTCGCGCGGAATGTGTTCACTGCCGATCACCCGGTAGCGTATGCCGCACAGGATGCGCGCCGCCGCTATATTGAAGCGGGCCCAGTAGGAGATGATGCGATAGCGTGCCAGCGGCCTTAACGGAAAGGTGAGCAACGCGATGACGGTGAATACCGGGGTGATGACGAACTGGAACAGGGCAAACAGGCAGGACCGCAGCACTATGCCGGGATTCATCGGAGGATGGCTTTGGCGGCCTCGGCAAGGTCGGCATAAATCCGGGTGCCCGGCGGCAGGCCGTCATCGGTCTTGGTGTGTTTCCCCTTGCCGGTGAGCACAAGTATCGGCTGTGCGCCGACCGCGACCGAGGCTTCGAGATCGCGCAGCGAATCCCCGATGCTGGGGACGCCCTGCAGCTTGACGTTGAACCGGCTCGCGATCTCCTTGAAGAGGCCGGGTTTGGGCTTGCGGCAGTCGCAGCCGGCCTCATCGGCGTGCGGACAGAAGAACACGGCATCTATGCGTCCACCGGCTTGCCCCACCGCGCGGTGCATCTTGTCGTGTATGGCGTTGAGCGTGGCCATTTCGAACAACCCGCGACCCACGCCCGACTGATTGGTGGCCACCACCACGTGATATCCGTCCTGGTTGAGACGTGCGATCGCCTCCAGGCTGCCGGGTATGGGTTTCCATTCATCCGGGCTCTTGATGTAGGACGCGCTGTCGTGGTTGATGACGCCGTCGCGGTCGAGAATGATGAGTTTCATTTGGGTAATGGGTAATGGGTAATGAGCGATGGGTGAGGGGTGATGAGTAACGGGCCAAGAGCGAAACCGGATTTGCAGTTACACATTACGCTTAACTCATTACTCATCACGGCTTCTCAGGTGGCGAGCTTGGAGATATCGGCGACCTGGTTCATTTCACGGCGCAGGTCGGCGAGGAGCGCCAGCCGATTCTGGCGTAATTTCTGATCGTCGGCCATGACCATGACGGAATCGAAAAATGCGTCCACTGGCGCCTTGAGCACCGCAAAAGCCTTCAGGTAGCCCGTATAGTCGCCTTGCTTGAAAAGTAGGTTGGCCTGTTGCGAAATTTTAGCGAGCGCTTCGAAAAGACCGTGCTCGGCTGTTTCCTGCAACATGCCGGCTTCGGCGTTGGCAAAGGATTCGCCCTTGGCCGCCGCCTGTTTGAGTATGTTCACCACCCGCTTGTTCGCCGCCGCAAGGCTTTGGGCCTCAGGCAATTCAGCGAACGCACGTACCGCCGCGAGTTGATGCGGGATCACATCGAGGCGCACGGGATTCATGCACAGCACGGATTCCACTTCGTTTGCGCTGTATCCGACATCGCGAAGATAGCTGCGCAAGCGCTCTGAAATAAAAATTCGTAGATCAGTATCGGCGGCGCCGAGCACTCTCGCAGGAAATACGGAAAATGCCAGGGCGACCATATCAAAAAGCGATACCGACAGGTTACCTTCAATCAAGAGGCGGATCACGCCCAGCGCGTGGCGGCGCAGCGCAAAGGGATCCTTGTCCCCGGTCGGCTGCTGCCCGATGCCGAACAGGCCGGCCAGGGTTTCCAGCTTGTCGGCCAGCGCCACTGCAACGGCAATATCGTTTTCCGGCAGCGCATCACCGGCGAAACGCGGCCGGTAGTGCTGCTCGATGGCGTCTGCCACGCGCGGTTCTTCGCCGTCAGCGAGCGCGTAGTAGCGGCCCATGATGCCCTGCAGCTCGGGGAACTCGCCGACCATGTTGGTGACGAGATCGGCCTTGGCAAGCAGGGCCGCGCGGTCGGCGAGCCCGTTGGGTCGGCGCCAATTTTCTGCGCGATCGCCTTGGCCAGCAATCGCGCGCACCCGCTCGACGCGCTCGAGCTGGGTGCCGAGCTTGTTGTGGATAGACGACCTTGCCGAGCTGCGGCACCCGCGAGTCCAGCGTCTTCTTGCGGTCCTGGTCGAAGAAAAAGCGGGCATCGGCCAGGCGCGGCCGGATCACGCGCTGGTTGCCGTCGACGATGTGCTTCGGATCGGCCAGCTTCATGTTGCTGACGATCAGGAACTGGTTGGTCAGCTTGCCCGCGCGCATCGAACAGCGGGAAATACTTCTGGTTCTGGCGCATGGTCAGGATCAGGCATTCCTGCGGCACGGCCAGGAATTCCGCTTCGAACTCGCCGACGTAGACCGTTCGGGTATTCAACCAGCGCGGTGACTTCATCGAGCAGCGCGTCATCGTCGATCCGGCGCCCACGGCGCGGCAGTTCAGCGCCGCCGCCGGCGAGCTGGCGCTCGATCTCGGCGCGGCGCGCGGCGAAGGCGGCGATCACCTTGCCGTGCGCGGCCAGTCTGCGCCTCGTAAGCATCGGCTGAGTCGCGACGGGAATATCTTTCACTGCCCTCGAAGCGATGGCCGTGGGTGATGCTGCCCGCTTGCAGGCCCAGAATGCGAGTCACGACGTCGTCGCCATGCAAGGCGACCAGACCGTGGGCCGGGCGCACGAATTGCACTCGTGGTGGCGCCATCGGCCAGCTGGTAGCTCATCACCTTGGGAATCGGCAAAGCGGCGATGGCGTCCTCAAGCGCATTTTGCAGACCCTGCGGCCAGCGTCGACGCCCGGCGCCACGGTGCGATCCAGATAAATACTCTCGCCTTGCCGTCGCTTGCACGTTCGGCGATCGAGTTGCGCGCACGGCCGATTTCCTGCACGCCGCACTTCTTAGTCCCAAGCTTGCGTTTCAGCAGCGCGGGCGTCGGCTTGCCATCGGCATCGAATGCCACCTTGACGGGCATCAGTTTTTGGGTTCGGCGGCTCGATCAGGCGGCGCGCGCAGCCACGTCCGGCGAGATGGACGGCCAGGCGGCGCGGCGTGGCAAAAATGGCGCGTACCTGTTGCTCGGCAAGTGAAGCCCTGGGTGACAAGACCGTCGGCGATGCCGTCGGCAAACGCCTCGCTCAGGCGCTTCAGAGCTTTAGGCGGCAGTTCTTCAGTGAGCAATTCGACCAGCAGGTTGGCGCTCATGTCGCTTCCCGTTGCTGCAAGGCCGCTTTCAGCGCGTCAAGATCGATGCCCAGGCGCTGCATCGGCCCGCTGGGCGCCATCGGGAAATCCCAGCGCAGCGCGGGAATCGAAGTAGGCCTGGGCCACGCTGCGCGCAAGGTTGCGGATGCGGCCGATGTAGGCGGCGCGCTCGGTCACCGAGATCGCGCCGCGCGCATCGAGCAGATTGAAGGTGTGCGCGCACTTCAGCACCATTTCGTAGGCGGGAAGCGCGAGGCGCGCTTCCATCAAACGCTTCGCCTCGGACTCGTAATGGCCGAAATGCCCGGACAGCATCGCAGCGTTCGACTGCTCAAAGTTGTAGGTGGACTGCTCGACCTCGTTCTGGTGATAGACGTCGCGGTACGTGACGCCCGGCGTCCACACCAGGTCGAATACATTTTCGACGCCCTGCAGATACATGGCCAGGCGCTCGAGGCCATAGGTGATCTCGCCGGTGATCGGCTTGCAGTCCAGGCCGCCGACCTGCTGGAAGTAGGTGAACTGGGTGACCTCCATGCCGTTCAGCCATACCTCCCAGCCCAGACCCCAGGCGCCCAGCGTCGGGTTTTCCCAGTCGTCCTCGACAAAGCGGATGTCATGCGCCTTGGGGTCGATGCCAAGCGCTTCAAGCGAGCCGATATACAGGTCCAGGATATCGAGCGGCGAGGGCTTGAGCACGACTTGATACTGGTAATAGTGTTGCAGGCGATTGGGATTTTCTCCGTAGCGCCCGTCCTTGGGGCGGCGCGACGGCTGTACATAAGCCGCCCGCCAGGGCTCGGGACCGATGGCGCGCAGGAAGGTCGCGGTATGCGAGGTGCCGGCGCCGACTTCCATGTCGTAGGGCTGCAGCAGCGCGCAGCCCTGTCGGTCCCAGTAGTCCTGCAACCCAGGATGATTTGCTGGAAAGGTGAGCATGCTTGCCGGAATTACTTGTAAAACGCGAATTTTACAGGCTTTGCGTGGGTCGCGGAAAGCGACCTTGGAAAACAGGCGTGTAATCACGGTCCCGCAGGAGGCTGTGAACGGCTTTTGGCCTGTTCATGCGATGCGCGCGCTTTGCGCCGGCCATTCAAAACAGACATGTTGTGCATTATGAAGGAAGCAGTGATCAGCAGAAGCGCCAGCGCCAGCACCGCGTAATTTCCCCAGTAAATATACGGCGTCGCGCCCTGATAACCCTGGACGGAATGGGTGACGATTGCGGTGGCGAACTCGGGCGCGCTGCGCACCACCTGGCCGTGCGGATCGATGACTGCCGTCATGCCGGTATTGGTGGCGCGCAGCATGTAGCGCCCCGTCTCCAGAGCACGCATTTGCGCAATCTGCAGATGCTGTTGCGGCGCGAACGAGCGACCAAACCAGGCGACATTGCTGACATTGACCAGCAGTGACGCCTGCGGCAGCTGGCGGATGATTTCTTCGCCGAACGCGTCTTCGTAGCAGATATTGACGGCAACCTGTTCTCCGGCAACGGCCAGCGGCTGCTGATCGCTTGCGCCGCGGGCGAAGTCCTGCAGCGGAATGGCCAGTTTCGGCGACGATACCGCCGAACAGAGGCCGTAGCGGAATGAATTCGCCGAATGGCACGAGGTGGTTTTTGCGGTAGCTTTTGCGTTCGGCGCTGCCGAACGACACCACGCTGTTGTAATAGTCGCCGTTTTGCAGTCGTTCCGGAACACCGATCAGCACGTCGCCATTGTGTCTTTTTGCGTGTGCGGCCAGCATCTCAAGATATTCGGCGGGAACATGCTGCAAAAACAGCGGCAGGGCGGTTTCCGGAAGAATAATGAGCCGGCTGTCACTGGTCTCGACCATGTTGCGGTAATAATCGAGCGTGGCCCGATGATGATCTTCGCGCCATTTAATTTCCTGGGGAATATTGCCCTGCAGCAGGCTGACCTGTATTGGGTCGCCGGTGGGGTGCGTCCAGTCGACGTGCTGCAAGGCCCAGCCGCTGATCCAGAGGGCAAGAAGGATGAGGAATGAGGGATGAGGGATGAAGGGCGGCAATCGCGACGGTTTTTCTTCCGTCCTCCGCCCTCCGCCCTCATCCCTTTTGGCAATGTGCAGCCACATGGTGACGAGCAATCCGGCGCTGGTGACGGTCGCGAGCGTAATGCCGTAAACGCCCAGCACCGGCGCGTATCCCGCGAGCGGGCCCAGCGGAACCTGGGAATAGCCGATCGCGAGCCACGGGAACCCGGTGAACAGCCATCCTCGCGTCCACTCAAGTGCGGTCCATACCGCCGGAAGCAACAGCGTCAGCCTGAAGACGACGGGCAGACCGGTCGCTGCAAACAGATAGCCGGCGAGTGCTGGAAACAGCGCGAGATAGATGCAAAACAGCAGGGTCGCCGCGGCAGCAAGCGCCGCCGGCATGGCGCCGAAGTCGTGAAGGCTGATGTACACCCAGGAGACACCACACAGAAACAGGCCCAGCCCGAATGCAAATCCGAGAATAGCGGCACGGCGCGGCAGTGCATGCCTGGACCACAGCCACATCAACAGCGCAAGCGTGAGTACCGGGAGCGGGAACAGGGAAAACGGCGCAAACCCCGTTACCGTGAGCGCGCCGAGGAAAAAAGCCAGGAGGATGGCGTTTCTGAAGGATGAAGGATGAGGGATGAAGGATGAATCTTCCCCGGTGTCCCGCCCGGCTTTTTTGCTCGCCATCCTTTATTTGGCCGTTTTTTTCGTGACCTGTAACAAGTGCAGCCTTCTGCTGTCGGATCGCAGGACCTTGAAGGCCAGATTGTCGATGCTGATCTGCTCGCCGCGTTTAGGCACCCGCCCGAAACGGTTCAATACCAGCCCGCCTATGGTGTCGAATTCCTCGTCGCTGAAGCTCGTGCCGAAAGCCTCATTGAAGTCGCTGATTTCGGTCAGTGACTTGACCCGGAACTGGCCGCCCTTTTCCGGGATGATATTGTCATCGACGTCATCGAAGTCATATTCGTCTTCGATATCGCCGACGATCTGTTCGAGCACGTCTTCTATCGTGACCAGGCCGGCCACCCCGCCGTACTCGTCAACGACAATGGCGATGTGATTGCGGTTTTTGCGGAATTCCTTGAGCAGAATATTGAGCGGTTTGGACTCGGGGATGAATACCGCCGGGCGCAGCATTTCCCGCACGTTGAACTCCTCCTCGCCGGCGTAGTAGCGCAACAGGTCCTTGGCGAGCAGGATGCCGATCACATCGTCCTTGTTCTCACTGATGACCGGGAACCGCGAGTGCGCGGTCTGGATCACCGATGGAATGAATTCGTCGGGCGATTCGCCGATATCGATCACGTCCATCTGCGCGCGCGGCACCATGATGTCGCGCGCCTGCATTTCCGATACCTGCAGCACGCCCTCGATCATCGCCAGCGCGTCGGCGTCGAGCAGATTTCGCTCGAAGGAGGAATGCAGCAACTCGATCAGCTGTTCGCGGTCCTCCGGCTCGCGCATGAGCAGCGCCGAGATTCTTTCGAGCAGGGAGGGTTTGTGGATGGAGTCGTTCATATATGTTAGTGAATGGTAAAGAGTAATGAGTTATGAGTTATGGGACAACGGCATAGCGATTATGTTTTTACCCATGACTCATTGCCCATCACTTGCATACGGATCAGCATAACCCAATCGGGTGACGATCAGGGATTCGTGATTTTCCATGACCAGGGCATCTGTTTTTTTTTCGTGGTCGTATCCCTGCAGATGCAGCACGCCATGCACAACCAGATGCGCGTAGTGTGCGGCAACGCTTTTGCCCTGTTCCCGGGCTTCCCGCGTAATCACCGGCGCGCACAGGGCAAGGTCGCCCTCAAACGGAGGCGCATCCCGGAAAATGAATGTCAGGACATTGGTCGCATAGTCCTTGTGGCGATAATTGCGGTTCAGCATCCTGCCCTCGGACTGGCCCACAATGCGCACCGCGATCTTGGCGTCATGCTCGAGCGCCGCGCGCGCCCACTTTTGCAGCTGGAAGCGTGAAGGCAGATTGCTTGCGGCAACGCCATATTGCACGCTGAGCGCAATCCGCGATCTGCGGGTCTGGCGTGCGGGCGTCACGATTTCTTTTCTCTGCCGGGCGCGGCCTTCGACTTGCTGAAGACGTGGTTTTCGTAGGCGTTGACGATGCGTTGCACCAGCGGGTGTCGCACCACGTCGTCGCTTTCGAAGAGGGAGAATACGATGCCGCGCACTTTGCCCAGCACTTCTCGTGCTTCGACCAGGCCGCTTTTCTGGCCCCGCTGCAAATCGATCTGGGTGATATCCCCGGTGATCACCGCCTTGCTGCCGAATCCTATGCGGGTCAGAAACATTTTCATCTGTTCGGGGGTGGTGTTCTGCGCCTCGTCGAGGATGACGAACGAATGATTGAGCGTGCGGCCGCGCATGAAGGCCAGCGGTGCGATCTCGATAGCGCTGCGCTCGAACATCTTGGTGACCTTGTCGAAGCCCATCAGGTCATACAGGGCATCGTACAGCGGCCGCAGATAGGGATCGACTTTCTGCGCCATGTCTCCGGGCAGAAAACCCAGGCGTTCACCGGCTTCGACTGCAGGCCGCACCAGCACGATGCGCTTGACGCTGTCGCGCTCGAGAGCATCGACTGCGCAGGCGACCGCGAGGTAGGTCTTGCCGGTGCCGGCCGGTCCGATGCTGAACGTGATGTCATGAGTCTGGATATTGTGCAAATACCGGACCTGGCGCGGTGTGCGGCCGTGCAGATCCTGGCGGCGCGTAAGAAGCACGGGTGTGTCGGCGGTAACTGCGGCGGGCAGCGGCTTTGCTGCCTCGAGCACGCCGAGCTGGACGTCTTCCAGGGTCAGGACGTTGTCTGATTTCAAATAAAAGCCCTGTAATGCCTTGGCGGCAATTTTGGCCTGCTCGGGTTTTCCGGTCAGCGCAAAGCGCTCGCCGCGCCGGGCTATGGTGACATCAAGCGCGATTTCGATCTGGCGCAGGTTCTCGTCCAGCGTGCCGCAGAGATTGGCAAGACGCAGGTTATCGACCGGCGTAAAAGAAATTTCGACTGGTTTCATGAAGTCCGGGGTTCAACCATGACCGCCGCGCCGCGCAGTGAGTTCGGCTGTGCTGACGTGATCGTCACATCGACGAATTGACCGATGAGCCGGTGTGGCCCGCTGAAATTGACCACGCGGTTGTTGTCGGTGCGGCCAGAGAGTTCCCCGGCATTTCTTTTCGACACGCCTTCGACCAGTGCGCGCTGGCGTGTGCCCACCATGTCGCGGCTGATGGCGGATGCCCGTTCCTTGATGCGCATCTGCAGGCGCTGCAACCGTTCCTGCTTGACGGCGAGCGGGGTGTCATCGGCGAGCTCTGCGGCCGGCGTGCCCGGCCGGCGGCTGAAGAGAAAACTGAAGCTCGTGTCAAAGCCGATTTCATCGATCAGCCGCATCGTGGCGTCGAAATCGGCGTCATTTTCCCCCGGGAAGCCGACGATAAAGTCAGACGTGATCGAGATGTCGGGACGCTTCTCGCGCAGGCGGCGGATGATGGCCTTGTATTCGACCGTCGTGTAGCCGCGCTTCATCGCCGCCAGTATGCGGTCAGATCCGGACTGGACCGGCAGGTGCACGTGTCCGACGAGTTGGGGGATGCGGTCGTGGGCATCGATCAGGCGCTGGGTGAATTCCCTGGGGTGGGAAGTCGAGTAGCGGATGCGCTCGATGCCGGGGATCTCGGCAATGTATTCGAGCAGCAGAGCAAAATCGGCAGTTTCCCCTGCAGCCAAAGTGCCGCGATAGGCATTGACGTTCTGTCCGAGCAGCGTGATTTCCTTAGTGCCCTGTTCGGCAAGTTCGGCGGCTTCGGCGAGTACATCGTCCAGCGGACGCGAGATTTCCTCGCCGCGGGTGTAGGGGACGACACAGAACGTGCAGTATTTGCTGCAGCCTTCCATGATGGACATGAATGCGGTGCCGCTGCCGGCGCGCGCCGGCGGCAGCGCGTCAAACTTTTCAATCTCGGGAAACGAGATATCGACCTGCGGTTTGCCGCTGGCCAATCGCGCCGCTACCATCTGCGGCAGGCGGTGCAGCGTCTGCGGCCCGAACACCAGATCAACGAACGGCGCGCGCGCGACAATTGCCGCGCCTTCCTGGCTGGCGACGCAGCCGCCGACCCCGATCAGCAACTGAGGATGGCTGTGCTTGAGGTGCCTGACGCGTCCCAGGTCATGAAACACTTTTTCCTGGGCTTTTTCGCGTATCGAGCAGGTGTTGAACAATATCAGATCGGCGGCGGCAGGGTCTTCGGTTGTTTCCATACCGCGTGCCGCACGCAGCACGTCGGCCATCTTGCCCGAGTCGTACTCGTTCATCTGGCAACCGAAGGTTTTGATATAGACTTTCGTGCTCACGGCTTCAACGCCGGCCGGGTTGCCGGATGCGTTCCACTTCCTCGGGCCTCAGAATGATGATGCGCGAAATGTCGCCGCTTGAGTTGAGCACATACAACACCAGGGCGCCGGTTGGCAGGGCGTTGTGAACGATGTAGCGGTTGTTCTGGTCACTGATCCGTGCTCCCGGCGCCAGCCGCAAAACAGCCTTATCGATCTGCACCATGGGTAGCGGAAGTTGCTGGCCAGTCAACACGCCGAGCTTGCCATTCGCCGGAAACGCGCGCGGCAACTGGGCGTAGCCGGGAACGGCCAGCGCCAGACTCAAGGCAATTGCGACGATCCCTATTCGCATAGGCTCACAATAACATAATGTAATCAAATACTTCAATGAATATACCCAGTATAGTCCGCGGGCCGCCTTGTAGCGCTGACTATATAGTAATGAATAATGGGAGGTGGTGGCGAGTCAGGGATTTGAACCCCGGACCAACGGATTATGATTCCGCTGCTCTAACCGCTGAGCTAACTCGCCACAGGAAGCGGCGCAGTCTAATTAGCAGGGGTATTCTTGTCAAGCCACGGCCCCGTGCGATAACCGGAATCAGGTTAATAATCCAGTATTTGAGATTGTCCGGCCGAATTCAGAATGTTATCTTGTTTGCGACCACTTCTCTTTTTACCACATCGTGAAACAGGAGAAAACAGCAGTGGATAAATGGCTGCGTTTCGAACACGCGGGTAAGGTTGGTTTCGGCAAACTGCTGGGCGACACGATTACGGTGTATCAGGGCGACCTGTTCAATAATCCGGCGGCAACGGCCCATACCCTGCCGTTTGCCGCGGTAAAACTGTTGACGCCAAGCCAGCCCACCAAAATGAGTGCAATCTGGAACAATTTTCATGCACTTGCCGCGAAACTGAATCTTGCGATACCCCGGGAGCCGTTGTTTTTTATCAAGACCAGCAATGCCTTTCTCGCTGGCGGGGACACCATACGCTCCCCTAAATCATTCGACGGGAAAGTGGTCTACGAAGGCGAGCTCGGTATTGTCATCGGCAAGACCGCACAGGCAGTGAGTGAAGCGGACGCGCCGGGGCATATTTTTGGCTATACCTGCATAAACGACGTGACTGCCGCTGACATCCTCAATCGCGATCCGGCATTCCAGCAGTGGTCACGCGCCAAGAGTTTCGACACCTTCGGCGTGTTCGGGCCAGTCGTCGCCACTGGCCTGGACCCAGCGACGCTGACCGTAAGAACCGTGTTGAACGGCCAGGAACGACAGAATTATCCGGTCAGCGACATGATTTTTGCTCCGGCGCAGCTGGTGAGCCTGATATCGCAGGACATGACCTTGTATCCTGGAGACGTGATTTGCTGCGGCACTTCGGTAGGCGTGGGTTCGATGAAACCCGGCAGCACTGTTGAAATCACCATCGAAGGCATAGGCACGCTGGCCAACAGGTACGAGTAACCGTCAACAGCTCCGCATGTCACATTCATTTGATGTCATTATCATCGGCGGCGGCCTGGTCGGCGCCAGCCTCGCGCTGGCGCTCAAGCCCTCGGGCCTGAGCGTCGCCGTAATCGAACCCCGTCCTCCGCAGCCCATTCCTGACGATGGCTCATGGGACAGCCGCATCTATGCAATCAGTCCCGGCAGCGCGGCTTTTCTGGAGAGTTGCGGCGCGTGGCACGGCGTACCGCAGGATCGCGTTACGCGGGTCGAGGTCATGCAGGTCTGCGGCGATGATGCGCATTCACGTCTCGATTTCAGTGCTTATGATGCCGGCCTGCGCGAACTGGCGTTTATTGCCGAGAACCGCCGGCTGCACGACGCGATGTGGCAGTGCCTGCAGCGCGCGGAGCACGTGCGCATATTCTGCCCGGCGCGCTGCGCTGCTGTCGAATGGAATAACCCCGGTGCGCGACTGACGCTCGAAGACGGCACGGCACTGACTGCAAGATTGACTGTCGGTGCGGATGGCGCCGATTCATGGCTGCGCACCCAGGCCGGCATCGGTGTTCAGCCGCGCGACTACGGCCAACTGGGCGTGGTTGCCAATTTTTCCGCCGAGCATGCGCATCGCGGCATTGCGTATCAGTGGTTTCTGCGCGACGGCATCCTTGCGCTGCTGCCGCTGCCGGACCGCCGCGTATCCATGGTCTGGTCGACGTCCGAGGCGCATGGCCACGAACTGCTGGCACTGGCGCCAACTGCGCTTGCGTCTGAGGTTGAAGCTGCAAGTGGTGGTGCACTGGGCAGACTGGAACTCATCACCCCGGCGGCGGCTTTTCCGCTCAGATTGCAACATGTTGATAATCTGGTTAAATCCAGGATTGCACTAGTGGGAGACGCCGCGCATAATGTGCACCCGCTGGCCGGGCAGGGGGTCAATCTCGGCTTACGTGATGCGCGCGAACTCGCATCAGTCCTGCTCGAGCGCGGGGTGCAAGACGATTGTGGCGATTTCGCTTTGCTGCGGCGCTACGAGCGGGCACGCAAAGAGGACATCATGTCGCTGCAGTACACGACCGATGCCTTGCAGAAACTTTTCAACAACAACACTGTCTGGTTATCCAGGGTGCGCAATCTGGGACTCCGGCTGGTCAACAGGCAACCTCAACTCAGGCATTTGTTGGTGCAACAGGCAGTGTCGTGAATTTTTCACATCCTGCTTTTAACTTAAGGATGATCATGTTTCGAATTTTTGCGATCTGCTTGTTGGCGGCATCGATGGTATTTTCCCAGGCTGCGGGCGCCGACGAGAACGCAATACGCAAGGCGTTTCAGTCAAAATTCGCCGAAATGCCCGTGGAAAGCGTGGCAAAGACGCCCATCGCGGGCATCTATGAAGTTGTGGCCCAAGGCCAGATTTTCTATGTCGATGAGAAGGTCAACTACGTATTGCGCGGCGTGCTGTTCGATTCCAGGACATCCGAGCTTCGCAACATTACGGCGGAACGGGATGCCCAACTCGCCGCACTGAGCCTGAGCAATGCGCAGGATCTCGCCATCAAACGGGTGCGAGGCAATGGCAGACGAATACTGTATACGTTCGAAGACCCGAACTGCGGCTATTGCAAGAAGCTGCAGGAAGAACTCGTCAAGCTGAACAACGTTACCCTCTATACTTTCCTGCTGCCCATCGTTTCGCCGCCGGACTCGGTGGAAAAATCCAAGGCGGTCTGGTGTGCCAAGGACCGCGGCAAGGCATGGGACGAGTTGATGAGCAAGGGTGTGGTGCCCGGCGGCTCCAAAACCTGCGACACGCCGATAGAGAAAACCATTCAGCTCGCGCAGCGTTTTAACGTACGCGGCACCCCGGCGATCTATCTGGCCAACGGCCAGCAGATCGGGGGCTTCCTTGCCGTGGACAAAATAGAGCAGGCGCTGAACTCGCCACCATCAAAGTAAGCTGAGGCGCTGTCCCGGCGTCAACAGCCCCCGCAGTGCGGCGTTACAGGTGGAATGGCCGCCTCGTCCGGATTCGCCCCGCAAGTCTCAACGCCAAGGCGTGCGCTGCGGGATTGGGTCAGGCTGACTGTGGCGATAATACTTTCCGCGCTCGTTCATCTGGGGTTCGCCGATAGGGCGATGGTGCGTGCGCCCGGGCATGCCCTCCCCAGTCCGGCGATGCTTTCCGTGCGGCTGGAAATTCCGGTGACACCGCGGCCCGCGCCCCCGCCGCCGCAGGACGACGCGAAGGGGGTACGTCAGCATGTCCCGGATGCACAGAGCCGCACCCGCCTGGACCGGGATAGCGTGAGAAAGACATCGAAACCCCAATCCTCTTTTCCACCGACATCCGCGGAAGAGATGCCGGATACGCACACTCTCGCTTCTGCGCTGCTGCCGGCTCCCGACCCCGTCTACTATCCGGCTCGCCAACTCGATGTTTACCCTGCGCTGATCCGGCCGGTGAGCCTGGAATACGCAAACGACAGTGGCGGCGGGAGAGTGCTGTTGATGTTGCTGATCGATGAAACCGGCAATGTGCGCGATCTCTCGATTATCGAGTCTGGCCCGGCCCGGGGGTGGGAAGATACGCTGCGCGCCACGTTCGCGGAAGCACGCTTTTCGCCGGCACGCAAAGATGGCCGCGCCGTGAAAAGTCAGGTCCAGATCAGTGTCGATTACAGGCCCTAACGGGCTGATGTTTCTCCGGGTGCGACTGGATAACCGTAGGGCAGCAATACCCACATGCGCAGCGGCTGTTTCATGCGCCCTGCTTCACGCGCGGCTTGCTCACCGAAACCCCAGAAGAAATCCGCGCGCACTTCGCCGCGGATGGCGCCGCCGGTGTCCTGAGCCAGCATCAGGCGGTTAAGCGGGCGGCTTGAATTGGGCCAGGTCGTCGCGAGAAATACCGGCGCACCCAGAGGCACATAGCGCGGATCGATGGCCACGCTGCGTTGCGCGGTCAGCGGCACGCCGAGCGCGCCCAGCGGTCCCGGCAATCCGGCAGGCAATTCGCGGAAAAAAACATACCTCGCGTTATGGTTCAACAGCTCTTCGAGTTGCGCCGGATTCTGTCGGGCCCACGCCTTGATGCCCTGCATGGAGGCTTTCTCGAGCGGCAATTCTCCGCGATCGACCAGCCAGCGACCGATAGAGCGGTAGGGATGGCCGTTATGCTCGGCAAAACCCAGGCGCAGGGTGTCGCCGTTGTCGAGCTGGACACGGCCTGAGCCCTGAATCTGCATGAAGAACAGGTCGATTGCATCGTCGACCCAGACCAGTTCCTTGCCTTTAACCGCGGGTTTGCCTTCTCCGATCTGTGCGCGGTCGAAGTAAGGCACGATACGCCGCCCCTCCTGCCGGCCGCGCAGACGCGTGCCTTTGAGTTCGGGATAGAGATCGCCGAGATCGATGACCAGTAAATCCTCGGGTACACCATAAACCGGATAACGATAAAGTTGCGACGGCTTGCGGCTGCCGCGCACCAGGGGTTCGTAGTAGCCGGTAACCAGTCCTTCGGCGTTGCCGTCGGAATTGGTCAGCCGATAGGGGGTGAAATTGAGTTCGAAAAAACGGCGCGCACTATCGCGGCCAGGCTTGCCGATGTTCAGCGCGACATTGCAGACTTCACGCCAGTGTTCCTGGTTCTTGAGTGTACCGCAGCTGCCAAGAAACGCATCCCAGGCCAGCACCGGATTGTCCTCGCGCCATTCAGGCAGATCTGCCCACGATGCCGGGCGCATCACGCCGGCGCCGGGAGCCGGAGAAACCGGTGTTGTCACAGGCGGCGGCACGGACTTGGCCGCAAGGGGCGGTGCTGGAGCGACTACCGGTGGGTGGGTGGGCGGGACCGGGGGCGGGGCGAGCGACTCGCAGCCGGCAAGCCATAACGATGCGCCAAGGCACAACCAGCACAACGCGGGTTGGATTTTCGCTGCCGATTCGTTAAAGTGCCGCATCTTGCCTACGACGCTGCGTATACCGCCAGTCATTATCATGGAATCGCTGATCTGGTTATTGCTCGAAGCCGGCATCGCGCTGATGCTGCTTGTATTTATCGTGTGGTGGACCTGGCCGCGCAAGCAATCCGGGGATAAACGCGACGAAGGGGACTGACGGCGCGCTGCCTAGCACTTAATGCAGCACGCGCGGCATCGACAGCGTGAATTCCGGGATAGGCGCTTCGAATTTCTCGCCGTCTTCCGCAACCATCTGGTAACTGCCGCGCATGGTGCCGACCGGGGTCGCCATCGCAGTGCCGCTGGTATATTCGAAGCTCTCGTCGGGACGCAGATAAGGCTGCTCGCCGACCACGCCCAACCCCTTCACTTCCTGCACCTGGTTGTTGGCATCGGTAATGAACCAGTGCCGGCTGAGCAGTTGTACCGGGACGCTGCCGCTGTTGGTTATGGTGATAGTGTAGGCAAACACGTAGCGTTCGCTCCCGGCGTCGGACTGGTCGGGAATGAAGGCGACGCGAGCCGTAACCGTGACATCACGTTTCTTTTCCATCATGGGCCTATTGCACACCAAATTTCGACGGCAGGCAAGCGACCATTCGGTGCTGGTCTGGGCCGCTGGTTAGCAGTTACAATGACCGGGTCCAATTTGACGTGTCCACGCGCATGACATTCCGGATCGCACCCAGCATACTGTCCGCCGATTTTGCCAGGCTCGGCGATGAAGTCACGAGCGTCATTGATGCCGGCGCCGACCTCGTGCACTTCGATGTGATGGACAACCACTACGTGCCTAATCTGACGATCGGGCCCCTGGTCTGCGAGGCGATACGCCCGCTGACCCGGGCGCTGATCGACGTGCACCTGATGGTGAAACCGGTCGACCGCATCATTCCGGATTTTGCCAAAGCGGGCGCCAACATCATCTCATTCCATCCCGAAGCGTCGGAACACATAGACCGCACCATCGGGCTTATCCGGGAACTGGGGTGCAAGGCCGGGCTGGTGTTCAATCCGGCAACGCCGCTGACTTATCTAGATCACGCGCTCGACAAAATCGACCTGGTGCTGATCATGTCGGTCAATCCCGGCTTCGGCGGGCAGAAATTCATTCCCGATGCGCTCAAGAAATTGCGTGCGGTGCGCAGCCGGATCGATGCATCGGGTCGCGATATCTGGCTTGAAATCGACGGCGGGGTCAAGGTCGATAATATTGCCGAAATCGCACGCGCCGGCGCCGACACTTTCGTAGCCGGTTCCGCGATTTTCGGCACCACCGACTACAAGGCGACGATACGTGCGATGCGCGCCGCGTTGGGCAAAGTAAAAAATTGAGTCTGCACTTCCCGCTGCACGTCAAAGCCGTGATGATCGATCTCGACGGCACGCTGCTCGATACCATTCCCGATCTTGCCGCGGCCGCGAACCTGATGCTTGAGGATCTTGGCCGGCCTGCGCTTGACGAGGCCCTGATCCGCACCTTTGTCGGCAAAGGCATTGCCAACCTGGTCGAACGTTCACTCGCGGGTTCGCTCACCGGTGCGGTAGAGCCGGCGTTGTTCGAGCGGGCGCTGCCGATTTACGAACGTTTTTATGCCGCCGTGAACGGCAGTCACACCACGATATACCCCGGCGTGAAAGAAGGGCTGGACCGGTTGCGCGAACAGGGTTTCCCGCTGGCGTGCATCACCAACAAGGCTGGTGCCTTTACGCTGCCGCTGCTCGCGCGCATGCAGCTTGCACCCTATTTTTCCGAAGTTGTCTCGGGTGACAGCCTGCCGCGCAAGAAACCCGATCCACTGCCGCTGACCCATACCTGCGAAAAGTTCGGCATTGCGCCGCGCGAGATGCTGATGATCGGCGATTCGCTCAACGATGCGCAGGCGGCGCGCGCTGCCGGCTGCCCGGTATTTTGCGTTCCCTACGGCTATAACGAAGGGCGGGATGTGCGCGAGCTCGACATTGATGCTATAGTAACGTCGCTTCTTGATGCCACACGGTTGATTAAAAAGGCTTAATTGGCAATGAACTCCGCGGATTTCGGAACACTGAAACGGACACATTTCGGCTGGGGCCATTGGCGTCCCTGGCGCCGTTAATTTGTCCCTGGGCGCAGTCTTGCGCCGTTTCTGAACCAAGGTGTTTCGTGGAGTGAGTGATGACTGAAGCTGAATTCAACCGGCTCGCGCAAGCGGGCTTCAACCGCATCCCGCTGGTGCTCGAGACGTTTGCGGATCTCGATACCCCGCTTTCCATTTATCTCAAGCTGGCCAACCGGCCTTATTCCTATCTGCTCGAATCGGTGGTCGGGGGCGAGCGGTTTGGCCGTTATTCATTCATCGGTCTGGCCGCGATGAAACGCATCGAGGTGCGCGGCCGGGAGTGCGCCGAACTCGATGGCAATCAGACTCTCAGCCGCGCCAACGTGGACGATCCGCTCGAATTCGTTGATGCCTACCTCAAACGCTTCAGGGTGGCCGAGGATGCGCGGTTGCCCCGATTCTGCGGCGGGCTGGTCGGGTACTTCGGCTATGACACGGTGCGCTATATCGAAAAGCGGCTTGCCCGGGCGCGCAAGCCTGATCCGCTGGGCGTGCCGGACATTCTGCTTTTGATTTCCGAGGAGATCGCCATAGTCGACAATCTGTCGGGCAAGCTGTCGCTGGTGGTCTACGCCGAACCCGGCCGGGCTGGGGCCTATCGGGAGGCCCAACGCCGGTTGGGCGAACTGCTGAAGAAACTGCGCGAGCCTGTTGCCATTCCCGAGAACACCGCGGTCGCGTCAGAGCCTGCGGTATCGGGTTTCGGCGAGCAGGCTTATCACGAGGCGGTCGAGCGCGCCAAAAAATACATTTACGATGGCGACATCATGCAGGTGGTGCCGTCCCAGCGCATGTCGAAACGGTTTCATGCGACCCCGCTGGCGTTATACCGGGCGTTGCGTACGCTCAATCCGTCGCCCTATATGTTTTATTTTGATTTTTCAGATTTTCATGTGGTCGGCGCTTCCCCCGAAATCCTGGTCCGGCTCGAAGGCGACATGGTCACGGTGCGCCCGATCGCCGGCACGCGCCGGCGCGGAGCAACGCCAGAAGAAGACGCGGCACTCGCTGACGAACTGCTGGCCGATGCCAAGGAGCGCGCCGAACATATCATGCTGGTCGATCTGGGCCGCAACGATGCCGGGCGCGTGGCCCAGACCGGCACGGTGCACGTCACCGAGCAGATGGTGATCGAGCGTTATTCCCACGTCATGCATATCGTGTCCAACGTCGAGGCCAAACTAAAACCCGGGCTTACCGCGATCGACGTGCTGCGAGCGACATTTCCAGCCGGCACGGTCTCCGGCGCGCCCAAGGTCCGGGCGATGGAAATCATCGACGAGCTGGAGCCGGTCAAGCGCGGCGTATACGCCGGTGCAGTCGGCTATCTCGGTTTTCACGGCAACATGGATGTGGCCATCGCGCTGCGCACCGCTGTGGTCAAGGACGGCATGCTGCATGTCCAGGCGGGAGGCGGCATCGTGGCCGATTCCGAGCCCGAGGCCGAATGGCAGGAGACCCAGAACAAGGCCAAAGCGCTGCTGCGCGCAGCGGAAATGGCCGAGTCCGGGCTCGACACCAAACTCGATTGAGAACGATGCCATGTTACTGATGATCGACAACTACGATTCCTTCACCTACAACCTGGTGCAGTATTTCGGCGAACTGGGCGAAGAGGTGGCGGTCTACCGCAATGACGAGATCGCTCTCGACGAGGTGGCGCGGCTCAAGCCCGCGCGCATCGTGGTCTCGCCCGGGCCGTGCACGCCCAACGAAGCCGGCATCTCGGTGCCGCTGATCAAGCGCTTTGCCGGTGAAATTCCTGTTCTCGGCGTGTGTCTGGGGCACCAGAGCATAGGCCAGGCCTTCGGCGGCAGGATTGTGCATGCCAAGCAGCTGATGCACGGCAAAACTTCGGCGATCTGGCACAACGATGACGGCGTATTCAAGGGCCTGCCTAATCCATTCCAGGCGACCCGTTATCATTCGCTGGTCATCGAGCGCGAGAGTTTGCCGGATTGTTTCGAAATCACGGCCTGGACCGATGACGGCGAGATCATGGGCGTGCGCCACAAGACGCTGGCGGTCGAGGGCGTGCAATTCCACCCTGAGTCCATCCTGACCGAGCATGGCCACAAGCTGCTGCAGAATTTTCTGGGAGAAAAAACCAGATGACCCCACAGGACGCGCTGACGCGCATCATTGAACACCGCGAAATCTTCCATGAAGAAATGCTGTCGCTGATGCGCCAGATCATGAGCGGCGAAGTGTCGCCGGTGCTGATCGCGGCGATCATCGCCGGGCTGCGCGTGAAAAAGGAAACCATAGGCGAGATCTCCGCGGCGGCGGAGGTGATGCGTGAGTTTTCGACCAAGGTGCCGGTTCCCGACGAACCGCATCTCGTGGATACCTGCGGCACCGGCGGTGATGCTGCCCATACGTTCAACATTTCGACCGCGGCGATGTTCGTTGCCGCGGCAGCCGGCGCCAGGGTTGCCAAGCACGGCGGGCGCTCGGTGTCGAGCAAATCGGGCAGCGCCGATCTGCTCGAGGCGTTCGGCGCCAACATCAGCCTGACGCCGGAGCAGGTCGCGAAAGCTATCGCCGAGGTGGGCGTCGGCTTCATGTTCGCACCTAATCATCACAGCGCAATGAAACATGCGGCGCCGGTACGCAAGGAACTCGGGGTCAAGACCCTGTTCAACATTCTGGGCCCGCTCACCAACCCGGCAGGTGCGCGGCAGCAGGTGATGGGTGTGTTCCATCCCGATCTGGTCGGGATTCAGGCGCACGTGCTGCAGCGGCTCGGCAGCCGGCGCGTGATGATCGTTCACGGCCAGGAAGGGCTGGACGAGATTTCGATTGCGGGCCCGACCCTGGTCGGCGAACTCAAGGACGGCGAAGTGCGCGAATATACGATAGAGCCTGCCGACGTGGGATTAAAACCCCAGGACAATGCCGCGATCCGCGTCGATGGCGTCGAACAGTCCAAAGCGATGGTGCTGGCGGCGCTGGCGAACGAACAAGGCGCGGCGCGCGACATCGTCGCGTTCAACGCTGGCGCCGGCATTTACGTTGCAGGGCTGGCGGATACGTTGAAAGACGGCGTTGGCAAGGCGCTGGCCGTCATTGCCAGCGGTGCGGCCCGCAGCAAGCTCGATCAGTTTGTTACTTTCACACGTAGCGAACAAGATTAATGAACCGCAGAGGCGCAGAGACGCAGAGAGAAAATGAAATTACTGAAATGGTTATTGGCTGTGCGATTGAAATTCATCGAGCCTTAGGCCCTGGTTTACTGGAGTCGGCATATGAAGCATGTCTATGCTATGAATTGTCGCAGAAAGGGGTGCCTTTTAAACGGCAAGTGTCGCTGCCATTGAGCTACAAAGGTGTAAGGCTTGATTGTGGGTACGTAATGGATTTAATTGTTGATGACTTGGTGATTGTCGAGCTTAAAACGGTAGAGAAACTTCTTCCTATACATGAAGCGCAGTTGATTACATACCTTAAGCTTTACGGCCGGTCAGTTGGATTGTTAATGAATTTCAACGTTGCGTTGATGAAATCGGGCATCAAGCGATTGGTCAATGAATTTATTGAAGTCTCTGCGCCTCCGCGTCTCCGCGGTTAATATATATGGCTGATATTCTGCAGCGCATACTCGCCGTCAAGGCGGAGGAAGTGACGCGCGCCAAGGCGGCCATGCCGCTCGCTGTCGTGCGGGCGGAGGCCGCCGCCATGCCGCCGCCGCGCGCTTTCGTTGCCGGCTTGCGCGCAAAACTGGCGGCCGGACAGCCCGCGGTGATCGCAGAAATCAAGAAAGCCAGTCCGAGCAAAGGCGTGTTGCGCGAGGCATTCGAGCCGGCATCGATCGCCCGCAGCTATCAACGGCATGGCGCGGCATGTCTGTCCGTGCTCACGGACGGGCAGTTTTTTTCCGGGAAAATAGAGGACTTGCAAGATGCGCGCAGCGCCTGCCGCCTGCCCGTGCTGCGCAAGGATTTCATGGTCGAACCCTACCAGATCTACGAGTCGCGCGCGGCAGGCGCGGACTGCATCCTTCTGATCGTGGCCGCACTCGATTTGGAGCACATGCAGGAACTCGAAGCCATTGCCCATGAAATTGGCATGGGCGTGCTGGTCGAGGTTCACGATGGCGGCGAGCTCGAGCGGGCGCTGCGGCTCAAAACGCCGCTCATCGGCATCAATAACCGCAATTTGCGCACGTTCGAGACGCGGCTCGACACGACACTGGGTCTGCTCGACCGTGTTCCGCAGGACCGTCTGGTGGTCACCGAAAGCGGGATTCTCAAGCCGGAGGACGTAAAGCTCATGCAGGAAAACCGGGTGAACTGCTTTCTGGTAGGCGAGGCATTCATGCGCGCAACCGACCCTGGCGTCGAGTTCGAACGCTTGTTCGGCACGACGACATAAGTGGCTTTATACTGGCACTATGTTTGATCTTGATCGCCTGATCATCGGCTTCGACAAAGGGCTGCGCACGCTGTTCGCGCCGGCGCAATCGCTGAGGCGCATGCCCGGCGAGGATTTGCCGGAGGCTGAGCTGGCTGCATCCCAGCGCGAACAGGTGTCGGCACTGATGCGTGTCAACCACACCGGCGAGATTTGTGCCCAGGCCCTGTATCACGGGCAGGCGTTGACTGCGCGCGATTCGTCGGCAAGGCAGGCGCTGGAACAGGCGGCGCAGGAAGAAACCGAACATCTGGCCTGGACCGAGCGCCGCATCGAGGAACTGGGCGGACGAAAAAGCGCGCTCAACCCATTGTGGTATGCCGGCTCGTTCGCCATCGGCGCGGTATCAGGGCTGCTCGGCGATAAATGGAATCTCGGCTTTCTCGCCGAAACCGAGCGGCAGGTGGTCGAACACCTGGAAGGTCATCTGCAGGCGTTGCCGGAAGCGGATCAGAAAAGCCGGGCGATCCTGGAGCAGATGAAAACGGACGAGGCGCGCCACGCGACCCACGCCCTCCAGCATGGCGCAGCTGAATTGCCGCCGCCCGCGAAACTGGCGATGCGCCTGTCGTCGAAAGTGATGACGCAGACCGCGTTCTGGATTTAAGAATCAGCCGCCAAGGCCGCCAAGAAAACCAGGTACAAATAAAACCAAGAACGCTCACCTCAGAGGATGCGGGTAATCCGAAGCGCCGTTTCCGGCTTTAACTCTACTTGGCGCTCTTGGCGGCTAATCTGCCGTTTCCCGGATTTCGAAGTCGTGCGTGATGGCGGCGGTTTTGCCGAGCATGATCGATGCCGAGCAGTATTTCTCCGCCGACAGGTGAACTGCGCGTTCGACCTGTTGTTCTTTCAGCTCCTTGCCCGTGACGACGAAATGGAAATGTATCCGGGTGAAGACTTTCGGGTCGTCAGCCGCGCGGTCCGCGTCGATTTCCAGCACGCAGTCGGTGACCGGGGCCCGCGCCTTGCGCAGGATGTGCATCACGTCATAGGCGGTGCAGCCGCCGGTGCCCATGAGCACGGTCTCCATGGGCCGCGGTCCCAGGTTGCGGCCGCCACCTTCGGGCGCGCCGTCCATGACGATGGTGTGACCGCTTTCCGACTCTGCGATGAAGCACACATTTTCATGCAACTTGATGCGGACTTTCATGGGTGTCCTTTGGATTGATGCGGTGGCGGATCACGTCGGTGCGTTTTGATCCCGGCGCGGCGACTACCGCCCGGCAGCAAATTTTAGCCGATACCATGCCATCCCGATAATCTCGTGAAAAAAACGGCTGCTGTCGCGCAAGGCGCCTGCGCTCGGCAGGAACTGCAACACGGTCATCCGGTAATGCGTTGTGTATCCCGTCGCTGCCGGCACTACGCTGAATCCCGCATGCTCGAACGCCAGCTTAGCCCGCGGCATGTGCCAGGCGTGCGTGACCAGAAGAATGCGGCGGACACCCGTAGCCTCGAGCATCAGCCGGCTCAGGCGCGCACTCTGCAGCGTGTTGTCCGATTTATCCTCGATCCATGCGACGGGCATCTGAAAGTCCTGGGTAAGCACGCGTTGCATCAATACGGCCTCGGCGGTTGCATTGCCCTCCGGGGTCCCGCCGGTAACGAGTATGGGTTTTCTTGAAGCGCGATGCAGATGAGCGGCATAACGCAGGCGCGAGAGCACATCCGATTTGACAGTGTCTGCGCCGTATTCGGGCGCTGCGAAGTAGGTGCCGCCACCCAGGACCACAATGGCCTGCGTGGTGGGATCGGTCAGTGGATTGCCTGCCTCGGGTTCCAGGGTGTACATCAACTGATCGGCGGCAAACCGGGTCGAAAGCACATAAAGCGCGATCATGGCCAGCCACACCAGGCCGTGCCCCAGACGCGGGCGGCGCAGTGCCAACAGCGCGCCGGTTGCAGCCAGCAGCAGCAGGACGCCGGGCGGGAGCAACAGCAGCGCAATTGCGTTGGTTATCGTCCATTCCATGCAACCTCCTGTTTTACAAAGAATATCGTTTAAATTCCGGATGCGGGACTGCTGTCCTGCCGCCGCCGCCCTGTTTGACACAGGCGCCTGATTTGCAATAAAATTCGCGGTTCACTACAACAACGCACCAACATAGCAGGATTAACTCCAATGAAGACGTTTTCCGCCAAGCCGCACGAAGTCATACACGGCTGGTTCATCGTGGATGCATCGGGCAAGGTCCTGGGACGGCTTGCGGCCGAACTGGCGCATCGCCTGCGCGGCAAGCACAAGCCTGAATTTACGCCTCATGTCGACACCGGTGATTATATCGTGGTGGTCAATGCCGATAAATTGCACGTGACCGGCAACAAGGCCAAAGACAAGATTTACTATCGCCACACCGGCTACCCCGGCGGCATTTATTCGACCAACTTCGAGAAACTGCACGCGCGTCATCCCGGCCGCGTGCTGGAAAAAGCGGTCAAGGGCATGCTGCCCAAAGGCCCGCTCGGTTACGCGATGCTGCGCAAAATGAAGGTTTACGCCGGCACCACGCATCCGCATGCCGCGCAACAACCCCAAACCCTGGAAATCTAAGGCAACCTTATGGCAGTGCAAAGCAATTACGGAACCGGCCGGCGCAAAAGCGCGGTAGCCCGGGTGTATTTAAAGCCCGGCAAAGGCAGCATCGTGGTGAACGGCAAGCCGGTCGATGAATTCTTTTCGCGTGAAACCGGACGCATGATCGTGCGCCAACCGCTTAATCTGACCAACAATCTGGCCAGCTTCGACATTAATGTCAACGTTGATGGTGGCGGCGAGTCGGGCCAGGCGGGCGCAGTGCGCCACGGCATCACGCGCGCCCTGATCGAATACGACGCCACGCTGAAACCGGTGCTCAAGAAAGCCGGGTTGGTGACGCGCGATGCGCGCGAAGTCGAGCGCAAGAAGGTCGGCCTGCGCAAGGCGCGACGCCGCAAACAGTTCTCGAAACGCTAAGTCCGGAGACCGGAACAAAAGCCGCCCGCGGGCGGCTTTGTCGTTTCTGGGCCTATAATTCATCCTGAACCGGGGCATCCCGGGTTGGATTCAGGTTTTTCGGCGGTGTTTTTTGAGTTAACGATATGGCACAGAAAACCATCAAAGTCGGTATCGTGGGCGGCACGGGTTACACCGGAGTCGAATTGTTGCGGCTGCTGGCGCAGCACCCGAACTGCGAACTGCGCGTGATTACCTCGCGCAAGGAAGCAGGCACAGGCGTCGCGGAGATGTTTCCCAATTTGCGTGACAGGGTGCTGCTCAAATTTTCCGAGCCTTCAGTCGCGGCGCTAAATGCCTGTGACGTGGTTTTTTTTGCGACGCCCAATGGCGTGGCAATGAATGAGGCGCGCGCTCTTTACGATGCCGGTGTGCGTCTCGTAGATATCGCCGCCGATTTCCGCATCAAGGATATAGCGCTGTGGGAAAAATGGTACGGCATGAAACACGCCTGCCCCGAACTGGTCGCGGAAGCGGTTTATGGATTGCCCGAAATCAACCGGGGAAAAATCCGTGATGCGCGGCTGGTGGCCAATCCCGGCTGCTATCCGACGGCGGTGCAGCTTGGATTTCTGCCGCTGATTGAAGCGGGCATAGTTGATCTCGGGCACCTTATTGCCGATGCCAAATCAGGCGTGTCGGGCGCGGGCCGCAAGGCCGAAGTCCACACGCTGTTTGCGGAAGCCTCGGACAACTTCAAGGCCTACGGCGTGGCGGGACACCGCCATCTTCCCGAAATTACGCAAGGCCTGACGCAGGCCGCCGCCGCACCGGTCCGGCTCGTGTTCGTGCCGCATCTGACGCCCATGATCCGGGGCATCCACGCCACGCTTTATGCGCAGCTGACCGGTCCCGTGGATCTGCAATCAATTTATGAAAAGCGCTACGCCAATGAGACATTCGTCGATGTCATGCCCGCCGGTAGCCATCCCGATACACGCTCGGTTCGCGGGGCAAATCATTGCCGTATTGCCGTGCATAGGCCACAGGATGGGGATACCGTCGTTGTGCTGTCGGTGATCGACAATCTGGTGAAGGGTGCGGCCGGACAGGCGGTACAGAATATGAACATCATGTTCGGTTTACAGGAAGCAACGGGGCTGGGGCAGATTGCACTGCTGCCTTAGACTGTATTGATGCAATTTAAGAAACTGCTTCAGCGCAAGTTTGGCATATCGGCGCCACGGGTTACAGTGCGCACGCATGTGCCGTGGTACCTGCGCTGGCTTGGTATCATCGTGATATGCGGACTCGTTATCGGCATAGGCCTGTTAACCTATGATTTCGGAATTGAGTTCGCCGGTTTTCGCCAGAGGGAAACAGATCTCACGCTGGCAAAGCTCACGGAAAAAATCAACAGGCAGCAGAGCGAGCTTTCCGAGTTGCGGTCCAGGGCGACGAATGCGGAACGCCAGTTGCAGATCGAGCATGCAACCTACGGCGATCTCGCAAAGCAGGTGAAGTCTATGGCGAACGAGAACGCGACGCTCAAGGAAGATCTCGCGTTTTTCCAGACGTTGATGCCCGCAAGCAGCAAGGATGGTACGGTCACCATCAATCGCTTCCGTCTGCAGAAGGATACGCTGCCAGGCGAATACCATTACCGGTTGCTGCTCGTGCAGTCCGGAAAGCGTATGAAAGAGTTTAAGGGCAGCCTGCAGTTTGTCCTGAATGTGCAGCAGGGCGACAGTAAAATGGTGCTGACGCTACCGCTGGATCAGGATCGGGCCGCCGAATATCAGCTTAATTTCAAGTTTTATCAGCGTATTGAGGGCACTTTCAAGATCGCTCCGGACGCCGTGGTAAAGGGCATGCAGGTCAGGGTCTTTGAAAACGGCAGCAATGCGCCTAAACTAACGCAGTCAGTGAATGTATCCTGAGGAGACAGCATCATGTTCGGAAACAAAAGCAACAAACCGCAGAGCAGCATCGATTGCCTGATCGGTACCGGCACCGTCATCGAAGGCAATATCACTTTCACCGGTGGTTTGCGGGTCGATGGGCATGTGCGTGGCAATGTGCTGTCGGCCGATACCAAGCCCGGCACGCTGGTGCTCTCGGAGCAGGCGCGGATAGAGGGCGAAATCCGCGTCTCTCACGTGGTTATTAACGGTACCGTCGTAGGGCCGGTGCATGCAGCCGAATATGTTGAACTGCAGGCCAAAGCCAATGTCACAGGCGATGTATACTACAAGACGCTGGAGATGCAGCTTGGGGCCGTGGTTCAGGGCCGGCTGGTCTACCAGGACGATGCCAAATCTGAAAAAATCGTAAAGCTCAAACCGGCATCCGCGGATTGAGCGGTTGTGCACGGCGAGGCAGCCGTTTCGGATTTTCGGGCCGGATTATTGAATATTTAGTATCAGGAGCGTGAAATGAATGCAGTTACTGAAATGCCGGATCCGCTGGTGTTCACGGACAACGCGGCGAACAAGGTGAAGCAGTTGATCAATGAGGAAGGCAACACAGAGCTCAAATTGCGCGTGTTCGTGACCGGTGGGGGCTGCTCCGGATTCCAATACGGTTTCACGTTCGATGAAACCACCAATGAGGACGACACTGCGATGCAGAAGGGCGGCGTCACCCTGCTGATCGACCCGATGAGTCTGCAGTATCTGTCGGGCGCTGAAATTGACTACCAGGAAGGCATTGAAGGCGCGCAGTTCGTGATCAAGAACCCGAACGCGACCTCCACCTGCGGCTGCGGTTCGTCGTTCTCTTCGTAAGCCGGGATTGTTCAAGGAAAACGGGAGCCTGGGCTCCCGTTTTTTATTTCTTACGCCGGGTAGATTGCGCCCAGCACACGCGGGCCCCCGGCGCCGGTCACGCCCGGCAGGTTACCGGGTTTGCCGTTCAGCGTCTGGCGTGCCATCCAGGCGAACGCCATCGCTTCCAGCCATTCCGCATCGACACCCAGCGCATCGGTGACATCAAGCCGCTTGCCCGGCAGCCGCGCCTGCAGACGGCTGACTAGCGCCTGATTGCGCGCTCCACCGCCGCACACAAAAATCTCCACCGCGCCGCGGCAATGATCGATGATGGCCCGCGAGATACCCGCCGCAGTCAGTTCGAGCAATGTTGCCTGAACATCGATGGCGGCTTCGGAGCCGGAGAGGGTGCGCCTGAGCCACGCGAGATTGAACGTTTCCCGACCGGTGCTTTTTGGCGGCTGAAGTCCGAAGAACTCGTGGGCCAGCAGTGCTTCGAGCAGTTCGGGCAGGACCTTGCCACCGGCCGCCCACATGCCGTCCTGGTCGAAGGATTTCCCCAGATTGTCCATGATCCAGGCATCCATCAGCAGGTTGCCGGGCCCGCAGTCGAAGCCGGTTACGACGCTGCCCGGCGGCAAATCGGTCACATTAGATATGCCGCCGATGTTGACGATGACACGGTGGCGGCTTGCATCGTGGAAAAGCTCGTGGTGGAAAGCGGGGACCAGCGGTGCGCCCTGGCCACCTGCTGCAATATCGCGGCTGCGAAAATCACATACCACGTCAATCCCTGAGAGTTCCGCGAGCAGCGCACCATTCGCCAGCTGAATGGTATATCCCGCTTCGGGCTGGTGGCGCACGGTCTGCCCGTGACAGCCGATGGCGGTAATTTTTCCCGAAGTGATGCCTGCCTGGGCGAGCAATGTCCGGATGGCCGCCGCATAGGCATGGGAGAGTTGATTGGCGGCAAGGGCTGCGCGATGCAGTTCATCGCGTCCTTCGTCTTGAAGCGCAAGCAGGTTGGCGCGCAATTGCGGCTGGAAGGGTTGATAGTGACTGTGCAGCAGGCGCGGCGCCGTGCCGCCCAAATCGGCAAGAGCGGCATCGATTCCGTCGAGGCTGGTGCCGGACATCAACCCGACATAAAGTTCGGGCATGGAGGAGGGCGTGCTACTCGAGACTGGCAAGACTGGTCCCGCGCAGCAGCGCAAGACGTTGCGCCATCTGCTGCGCAGCCACTTCGAAATCAGCCCGGTACTTCGGCGTGATTGGCGGCGCGGCAGGCATCGCCACGCGCAGCGGATTCTGCTGTACGTTGTTGACACGGAATTCGTAGTGCAAATGCGGGCCGGTCGCGAGCCCCGTCATGCCAACCTTACCGATGACGTCGCCCTGGCTGACGCGGCTGCCCTTGTGCAGCCCCTTGGTAATGCGCGACAGATGTCCGTACCAGGTCGAATATTTCGACTGGTGACGCAGCACCACGAGATTGCCGTAACCACCATGGCGGCCGGCGCTTACAACCACCCCGTCCGCGGTGGCCTTGACGCGGGTGCCGGTGGCGGCGGCGTAATCGATGCCCTTGTGCGCGCGCCATTCCTTGAGAATCGGGTGATAGCGGGATTTGGTGAAGCCTGAGCTGATGCGCGAAAACTCGAGCGGCGACCGCAGGAATGCCTTGCGGATGTTCTTGCCTTCCAGCGTATAGTAGCCGCCCTGACCTTCGGCATTCTTGAAATAAACAGCCTGGTAGGTTTTGCCGTGGTTGATGAATTCCGCGGCCAGCACGCGCCCGGTTTTGGCCGCATCACCCTGATGGTAGAAGGCCTCGTAGACGACGGTGAAACGATCGCCTTTGCGCAGGTCCCTGTGAAAGTCGATGTCGGTGGAAAAGATGTCGGCGATCTGGATGGCGACCACGTCGGAAAGATTGGCAGCGTCGGTAGCGGCAAAAAGCGAGCTTCTGATCTCGCCCGATTTCATCTGTATGCGCTGCTCAAGCTGTGCCTGCTGCTCGTTGATGGCAAAACCACTGGCGCTGCGGTCGGCGGAAAACAGGCTGGTCCCGCTGAGATAATGCAGTGAGATGAGCTTGCCGTCGGCGGTGGTTCTGGCGCGGAGGGTGCGGCCCGGCACCAGCTGGTAAAGCGCTCTCGCTTCCCGCGCGCCGCGCAAGCTCCTCAAAGCATCGGGATCATTGACCTGAAGACGCGCAAGCAGGCTGGCCACGGTATCGCCGCGCTGGATACGCTCTTCGCGCCAGAATGTTTCATCGGAACTGCTGCCGGCAGCAAAAATCGGCAGTGTGACCTGTTCGATGACCCGGGTGACCGCCGGCCGTTCCGTGATGGTATTGGGCGCGATACCAAAAGCAGCGACCACCCCGATGAAAGGAAGGACGGCAGTGACCATCAGCCGGACCAGTTTGCTGTTCGACGCCAGCCGCAGCAGGTTTTGCGCTAGAATCATGCTTTTAGCTTGTGGCATGATTTCCTTGGTTTTTTGAAGCTTCAAGCTTAGCAGAAACCTCACTAATGGCAAACACGATATTTCGCATTGTGAAAAAAATTAAAACATGGCATCGCTAGACGCCCAACTTGCAATTATCAAGCGCGGTTGCGACGAACTGCTGATTGAAAACGAATTCAGGGACAGACTCAAAACGGGACGGCCGTTGCGCGTGAAGGCCGGATTCGATCCGACTGCCCCGGACCTTCACCTCGGACATACGGTCCTCATCAACAAGCTCAAACAGTTCCAGGACCTCGGCCATCACATCCTGTTTCTGATCGGCGATTTCACCGGCATGATCGGCGATCCTACCGGAAAAAATGTGACGCGACCGCCGTTGACTGGTGAAGAGGTGGCAAAAAACGCGCGCACCTATACCGACCAGGTGTTCAAAATACTGGACCGCGATAAAACCGAGGTCGTGTTCAACTCGTCATGGATGGGCAAGATGAGTGCCGCGGACACCATCCGGCTTGCCGCCACTCACACCGTGGCGCGCATGCTCGAGCGCGATGATTTCAGCAAGCGCTATAAGGGAAACCAGCCGATCGCGATCCATGAGTTTCTCTATCCGCTGGTGCAGGGCTACGATTCAGTGGCACTGAAAAGCGATGTCGAGCTCGGAGGCACCGACCAGAAATTCAATCTGCTGATGGGGCGGGAACTTCAAAAACATTTTGACCAACCGCCGCAATGCATACTCACCATGCCGCTGCTTGAGGGGTTGGACGGCGTCAACAAAATGTCGAAATCGCTCGGCAATTATGTTGGCATCAACGAAAGCCCGGATGAGATATTTGGCAAGTTGATGTCGGTCTCCGACGAACTGATGTGGCACTATATCGAGCTGCTGTCCTTCGCATCTATTGAAAAAATAACTGAATGGAAACAATGGGTTGACGGGGGCGGCAATCCGCGGGAAATCAAGGTGAAATTCGCGCAGGAAATCGTCACGCGTTTTCACAGCGGGGCGGCTGCGCAGAAGGCGCTTGCCGATTTCGAGGCGCGTTTCAAGCAGGGTGAAACGCCGGAGAACCTCCCGGAGGTGCGTTTGAAACCTGACGGTGATGGCCTCGCCATAGCGCAGGTGCTGAAACAGGCCGGCCTGACTGCCAGCACGTCCGAGGCGCTGCGCATGATAGAACAGGGCGGCGTGAAATTGAATGGCGAGAAAGTCAGCGACAAAGCACTGAAGCTGGGCACGGGCGAGGCGTTCGTGCTGCAGGTGGGCAAGCGCAAGTTCGCGCGCGTGACCATCGGCTGACCCTGCTCTGCGGCGTACTTAAAAGAACGGGCGCACCGGCCTTTCGACACGGTGCGCCCGCCCCACCAAGATTGCTCGCTTGATGTCGGCTTTTTGGCCGGCGATCAGCTGATCAGCTGGGATTCCGTTTTCTTCTCGTCGTCACCTTCCGAGAGGATCAACTGGGATTCCGCTTTCTTCTCGTCGTCACCTTCCGAGAGGATGATGAGTTCGGTTTTCTTCTCTTCGTCACCTTCTGAGAGGATCAGCTGGGATTCCGCTTTCTTCTCGTCGTCACCTTCCGAGAGGATGATGAGTTCGGTTTTCTTCTCTTCGTCACCTTCTGAGAGGATCAGTTGGGATTCCGTTTTCTTCTCGTCGTCACCTTCCGAGAGGATGATGAGTTCGGTTTTCTTCTCGTCTTCACCTTCCGAGAGGATCAGATGGGATTCGGTTTTCTTCTCGTCTTCACCTTCTGAGAGGATCAACTGGGATTCGCTTTCTTCTCGTCTTCACCTTCCGAGAGGATCAACTGGGATTCCGTTTTCTTCTCGTCTTCACCTTCAGCGTAGACGTTGGTCATCGGGGCGGCGAATACACTGGCAAGCGCAACTGCAAGTAGGGTTTTGCGAATCATGGTGTTCTCCTTGATAAATGATGCGGCGGATACCGGCATCAGTGATTGAGAGAATAAGGGCAGCAAGAATAGGTGGCGATGGTTTTTACACAGATTTACGTAGCTTTCATAGGGCTTACGAGCGCCTTACGCGAGGCTTACGAATACGCGAAATCTATTGCGATTTGCGTGATGGCCCGCTGTATTTCGTCATGAACCTTCGGTCGATATGGTCTTTCCAGCGCCATACCCACTTGCCTTTGAAAACCAGGCTGCCATAGACGGCGATTGCGTATTTGTTTCCGGTGCTTATCAAGGCCAACGCGATTCTCTGCGGGGTGTAATCAACGAGTGGCCGGCCCGAGAGCGCACGTAGCAGATTCCCGGCCAGTGGCGGCCCCTGCCGTACCGCGTAGACGCCCGACTTCGGCCGCACATGGTTGACCATGCTGGCGATATCCCCTGCGGCAAACACGCGGGGATGCGATACGGACTGCAATGCGTCATTCACCGCCACAAACCCGCGGGCATCGGTTTCTATTCCGCTCGTCGCCAGCCAGTCCGGTGCGCTTGCGGCCGTCACCCAAACGATAAGCTCAGCGTTAAAAGCTTCACCTGATTCACGGAACAACACGCCACGTTCGACCTTAACTATCCTGCTAAAGGTATGTACTGTGATGCCGCATTCATCGAGAACGCGTTCGAAGATGCGCCGCACTCTTGAGCGATGGCCGGGTAATAGGGTTGATGTGTCGGTGAACACATGGATGTCGGCGGTCCTCTTTCTGGCGAGCATGCGATAGTGCATTGCCAGGGCCAGTTCTATGCCGCCGGCCCCGCCGCCAACTACTGCGATGCGCTGAGGCACGCCACTGAGTTTCCCGTCGTCGACCAGGTTGTTCCATACGCGGATGAAAGCTGAAACCGGTTTGATGCGAATCGCATGGTCCAGGGCGCCGGGAACGCTTTGCGCTGCAGGTGTGGAACCAATGTCGATCGACAGCAGGTCGTAATCGATTTCGTTGTTATCGCTGCAGCCGACGCGATTTTCTTCAGGGTTGATGCCCACGGCACGACACGGACGAAATTCGACGCCGGCAGTCTCGCACAGCCGCTCCAGATCGATATGGCAGTCGTGAAAATTGTAGTGTCCCGCAATATATCCCGGCAGCATGCCGGAATAAGGGGTGTAACGATCCGGGCTGGCCAGAATGATGCGGGTATCGCGCGGGGGTTGCAGACCGAGGCGGCGTATCACCTCGACGTGGCTATGGCCGCCACCGAGCAGCAATAAGCGCTTCATTGGAGAGTCATACAGCGCAGAGGACGGCAACGCGGTAATTGTTGACCGGCCTTAACCCCCGGACTAGCCCCACAGCTCCTTGAGCCGGGCTTCGCGGCCACATCCGGTCTTGTAGAACTTGTAGCGAATCGGGTTCTTCTGGTAGTAGTCTTGGTGATAATCTTCGGCAGGGTAAAACTCGGCCGCCTTCGTGATCTCGGTCACGATCTCGCCCTTGAATGGTTTAGATTTCATGAGTGCCGCTTTAGACGCTTCTGCGAGCTTCATTTGCGCTTCGCCGTAGTAGAAGATTCCGGAGCGGTACGGCGAACCATGGTCGCAGAACTGCGCATTGCGCTGCGTCGGATCGATGTTGCGCCAGAATACATCGAGGAGTTTCTCGTAACTCAGCTTGACGGGGTCGTATACAACCTGCACCGCTTCCGCGTGACCGGTGCGTCCCGTCGAGACCTGCTCATAAGTCGGGTTCTTTGTTGTTCCGCCGATGTATCCTGACGTGGTGGAAATTACCCCGGGCACTTTGTCGAAAGCCTCTTCCACGCACCAGAAGCAGCCGCCGGCGAAGGTGGCTTTGGCGCTGGCAGTACTGCCCGGTGACGGGTTGGGGGCCTGGGCCTTGGCGGGTAATGCAAGGCACAACGTGCTTGTCACAAGAAACAATAAGACGCGGATGGAAGGCATCGCTTCATCTCCTTGGTAGATCAGGGGCTAAACCTGCCCTGTCGACCGCTTGGTCGCAGTTCTGCGGGGAAACTTACACACGGGGATGCTTGAGAGGTTGTTAACCGGATGCAACTTGATTCAGTATAGCGGATAATTTGCGCTCCAAAAGAGGATAGACGCCATGCAACAAGCCGATACACAGGACGGCCGGGAAATCGCGACACTGGCCGGAGGCTGTTTTTGGTGTCTCGAGGCCGTATACGACGAGTTGAAGGGCGTCGAGTCGGTGGAATCGGGCTACATGGGCGGGGAGAAAGCCCATCCCACTTACGAGGAGGTATGCGGTGGCGGAACAGGCCATGCGGAAGTCGTCCAGATCACGTTCGATCCACGCGTCCTCACGTTCAGGGATCTGCTGGAGGTATTTTTCGTGATCCATGATCCGACCACGCTCAACTTCCAGGGCAACGATGTCGGAACGCAGTATCGGTCCGCCATTTTCTTTCATACGCCTGAGCAACAAGCGGTCGCCGGGCAGGTCATTGCCGACCTCGGTGCTTCCGGGCAATGGCGCGATCCGATTGTGACCGAAATTGCGCCGGCAACGACGTTTTTCCCCGCAGAGGAGTACCATCAGGAGTACTTCGATCGCAATCCGTATCAGCCGTACTGCCGCGCCGTGGTGGCTCCCAAGATATTGAAATTTCGAAAAAGCTTCGTGAAAAAAGTAAAGAAGCCGGCGTAGCCTCCACCTCTGCCGGTCGCCTCCTCCTGTAAATTCAGTGGTAATTTTGCAACGACCCGAGCGCGCTGCCCGGGCGTGTCATTGGCAGTAGCGGTGGCCGCCGAGAGGCGCCGGTTATCGCAGTTGGGGGCGTGACTGGCAACGGCAATGAGTAAAATGAGGAAGAGTGTCTTCGCCTCAACTATGGCGACTAGCCCATTGATTTGCTGTTGCTCTTGCGGCGCGAATTTTTGCAGAGGCTGCCGGCGGGGCCGCACCATCGGGTGATGCGGACGCGTCAGGATGCCGGTGGCTGGGCGGTGATTCAGGACGGGACGTGATGATGCGGCGCTTTCTCATTGGGCGGCGCGCTGAAATTCGGGGGCGCCGAAATGCTGAAAGAGATTGACAAGCGTGTTTCTCCTCGGCATTCTCTTATCACCGTGCCATTCCATATGGCAAGGAAAGCGAGCCGCACACTCATTATTGCTCATCACATTACTAACGGGAGATATTCGATGGCTGTAAAGAAGAAGTCCACCAAGAAAACCGCTGCAAAAAAGAAGAAAAGCGCCGTAAAGCGTAAGCCCAACGCTGCGTTCATGAAACCGATGAAAGTGAGCGCCGAACTGGGTGCGGTCATAGGAAATAATCCGATGCCGCGCACCGAAGTAACCAAAAAAATCTGGAACTACATCAAGAGGCACGATCTGCAAGATTCCAAGAACCGCCGCAACATCAATGCAGACGACAAACTGAAACCTATTTTCGGCGGCAAGAAGCAAGTATCGATGTTCGAGATGACCAAATTGGTCAGTAAGCACCTGAGCTAGTATTTTTATACATCAAGAGCGGCCCGCGTTGAAAAGCGCCGGCCGTTTTTTTTGTGCACAGAAAGGCGCGGAGCGGGAGGTATTCCACGCCACCAGCGCAACCCCGAAACAGGTAACGACGATGCCGACTATGCTCAGCGCCGACGGCACCACGCCAAAAAACAACAGCTCGAGCAACACGGCGAATATCGGCGTGAGGTAGAGGAGGCTGGTTACCCGGGTCGCCTGGCCGCGGCGCATCAGCGTATGCAGCGCATTCACCGCCAGAATCGATGCTCCGATCACGAGGAAGACGATGGATCCCGCGAGCGACCATGACCACTCCACATGGACTTCCTCGACGACGTAGGCGAGCGGTGCGAGCACGGCAATGGTGGCAATGAATTGTATCAACGACGCGGACCGCAGATCGGCAATCGGGCAGAACTTCCGTTGATAAAGCGTGCCGGCGGTCACCCCCGCAAGCGAAATGGTCACGGCGACAAGGCTGCCGACCGTCGCCACGTGGACATCCACCTTGTGCCAGACTACCAGTGTCACTCCGGACAGGCCGACCAGAATTCCCAGCCATTGCCTGGGCACCAGCGTCTCTCCCATCCAGCGTGCGGAAATAAACGCAGTCAGCAGCGGTTGTGCAGAGAGCAGCAGTGCCGTGATGCCCGCGGACATGCCGAGATACTGCGTGTAATGGCTGCCGCTCAAATGTACTGCGTGCATCAGAAGCCCGGCGACGACAACATGACCGAATTCCGACTTGGAGCCGGGCCAGCGCGGCCGGTAGATGAATACGATAGGGATCAGGCACAGAATGCCGAACGCAAATCGCAGGGAGAGAAACGTGAAGGGCGCCGCGTGCTGCAGCCCGAGTTTGGTGGCGATGAAACCCGAACCCCAGACGCTGACGAAATACCAGGCCAGTACGGGGTCAAGCCAGCGATGACCGGATATTTTTTGGGCCAAGCTCGAAAATCGCGGGGAAAACGCAAGTATACCGCGGTCGAATATTATGCGTTGGGCATGAAATTGTTTAAAATCAAAAAGCAATTCAATAAAGGACGTGTTGCTTGACCGCCGTGCTGGTTCTCGCCGGATCAGGAGCGTATAGTGCAGCAGAAATCATCCCCGCCTTTTTCAGAGAGGACAAAATGTTTGGTCGCCTGATGCCACGGGAAGGTCGGTTTTTCGATTTGTTCAATGAACATGCCGAGCAGATCGTTCTGGGGAGCCGCGAGCTCGCGGCGATGATCGCCAGCGGCGAGGATCCCGAACGCCATGCCTACAACATCGAATCAATAGAGAAACGCGCCGACAAGATTGCCCAGACCACGATTTCGTTGTTACATACAACGTTCATTACCCCGATAGACCGGGATGACATCCACCGCCTGATCACCAAGATGGACGACATTCTCGATCTGCTCGAGGATGCGGCGCAGTTGATCTTCATTTATGACCTTCGGGTTGTTACGGATGAGGAGAAAAAGCTAGTCGACATCTGTGTCAAAAGCGGAGAGAAGGTCCAGACGGCGGTAAAGTTGCTGTCGAACATGAAAAACGCCTCCGCCATCATGAAGATCTGCGAGGACATCGACCGGCTCGAGTCCGAGGCCGACCATGTGATGCGGGCGGCGATGGCGAAGCTGTTTCGCGATGAACCGGATGTGCGTCAGCTGATCAAACTGCGCGCGGTCTATCAGACCATGGAAGCGGTGACCGATAAGTGCGAAGACGTTGCCAACATCATCGAAGGGATTCTGCTCCAGAACTCATGAACTGCGGCATGCGCCGCTTGCGCGCAACACCCAATAACAACAAGCGATTCCCATGACTTTCGAAGTGCTCGTATTCCTGATTATTCTGGCGCTCGTGTTCGACTTTATGAACGGTTTTCATGATGCCGCCAACTCCATCGCGACGGTCGTGTCGACGGGTGTGCTCAAGCCGCTGTGGGCGGTGGGATGGGCGGCTTTTTTCAACTTTGCGGCGTTTTTTATTTTTGAGACGAAGGTTGCAACCACCATCGGCAAAGGCATCATTGATCCGACCATCGTTGATCATTACGTGGTCTTCGGCGCACTGTGCGGCGCCATTGCATGGAATTTCATCACTTGGATCTACGGCATTCCGTCGAGTTCCTCGCATGCCCTGATCGGGGGGTTGGTGGGAGCGGCGGTGGCGAAGGCCGGGACCGGCTCGCTGGTGGCCAGCGGCTTGATAAAAACCATTTTATTTATCGTGCTGTCCCCGATGCTGGGTTTTGCGATCGGCGCCCTGATGATGCTTGCCGTTTCATGGGTATGCGTTCGGGCATCGCCGCGGCGGGTGGATGGCTGGTTTCGCCGGCTGCAATTGATATCTGCCGGAATGTACAGCCTGGGCCATGGCGGCAACGACGCCCAGAAGACCGCGGGTCTGATATGGATGCTGTTGATCGCGGCAGGAATGTCCAGTACCGAAGATCATGTGCCAGCGTGGGTGATCATGTCGTGCTACACGACGATCGCCCTGGGCACGATGTTTGGCGGCTGGCGCATCGTCAAGACCATGGGCCAGAGAATCACCAAGCTCAAACCGGTGGGCGGCTTTTGCGCCGAGACCGGCGGCGCCATTACGCTGTTTATGGCAACCAGCCTCGGCATACCGGTTTCCACCACGCATACCATCACCGGATCGATAGTCGGCGTCGGCTCGGCGCAAAAGTTTTCAGCGGTGCGCTGGGGAGTGGCGGGCACGATCGTCTGGGCATGGATATTTACCATCCCCTGCTCGGCCTTTGTTTCCGCGGTCGCCTGGTGGCTCGCGCAGCATTACTTTTGAACCAGGCAGGTGCGCGTGCTTCTGGCTAAGGCGCCAGCCGCTCGATGATCCAGTTCCCGCCGGCGTCGAGACGGTACTGCAGCCGGTCATGCAGTCGGTTGGACCGCCCCTGCCAGAACTCGACCACCTCGGGCGCCACGCGATAGCCGCCCCAACTGGCAGGACGCGGCGGATTGCCGCCGGCTTGCTTCTCAGTTTCAGCGTAACGCACTTCAAGCACGGCGCGGTCGGTCACGACCCGGCTTTGCGGTGAGACTATCGCGGCAAAACGGCTGCCTAGCGGACGGCTGGAAAAATACTCATCCGACTCCCGGGCCGTAACTTTGGTGACAGTCCCTTCGATGCGCACCTCGCGCTCCAGTTCTATCCAGTAAAAAAGCAGCGCGACTCTGGAGTTTGTCCGCGAGTTCCCGGCCTTTGCGGCTCTCGTAGTTGGTATAAAAAACGAAGCCCGCCTGATCGACTCCTTTAAGCAGCACGATGCGCGCCGAGGGTTGCCCCGCGGCGGACACGCTGGCAAGCGTCATGGCATTCACCATCGGCATGCGGGCATTGACGGCTTCGTCGAACCACTTTGAAAACTGCGTGACGGGATCGCGGGCAACGTCTGATTCATCCAGGCGCTCCCGCATGTATTCCTGACGCAATTCGGCGATATTGTTCATGGTTTGATTGGAGGCTGGCATGGCCTATTCTCGCGCATTCCCGGCCGCGCAGCCATTATTTCCATAGTGATTTCCGGCAAGGAGAAGGTTTCCCTGCGGCTATCGTAAATGACAATGCCTGCTCTGCCCTGTCGTGAGGATGATGTGCTATCTGACCAGCATGACGGGCATGGCAGTAAGATGCAAAACCTTGTTGGACACGGAACCCAGCGTGATTTGCTTAATGGCGCCAAGGCCGCGTGTTCCCATGACGATCTGATTGCAGTGATATCTTTTCGCGAAGCTGGCGATGACCTCCGCCGAACTCGACGTGTTCGGCGTGTGCGATCCCGGCCTCGTCCAGCACTTTCCGCGTGGGGGCAAACAGTTTCCCGGCGGCTTCCCGCAATGGCGCTTCAAGATGCTGAAGTTCGGAGGGCCGGCCATCGATTATCCTGTCATGCATTGCAACAGGACTCTGAACGTTCAGCAGCAGCACCTCGGTCTTTTGCAGTTGACGCGCCAGTGCGGCAAATTGTGTCGCGGCCCGCAGCGCCGACTCGGAGCCGTCGACAGGCATAAGCACTCTGTGCATGATGATCTCCTCAAGAGGCACGATAGCCGCACGCCGGCCAATGACGACAAGGATTCAGGAATATTCTCTCCCCGGCGATTCCGCAGCGGTTTGATCCCGGTCAAATCCACGCACTTTGTAATTACCGTGACGGAGACCCACACGGGCATGCTTATCGGCAGACCTGGTTGCGGCCTTTGCTTTTGGCGCGGTACAGTGCCTTGTCGGCGGCCTGTATGACGTCCTCGGGCGTGGCAAGCTTGCCGTTTTTCGCCGCAACGCCGATGCTGATCGTCACGGACGTCGTTTTCCTGGCGTGCCGTGCGCCGCGCAGCTTGACCCCGGATTTTTCCCGGGCGGGACGGTCCTGCGCGCGCAGCTCCAGCTTGTAGGCCGCGATACCTTTGCGCACGGCTTCGAGGTGAGGGAGGGCCTGATCCGGGGCTTTGCCGGGAAACAGGATGGTGAATTCCTCACCGCCATAGCGGTAGGCTTTCCCGCCGCCGCCGACATGGGCAATCCTGCGGGCGACCATTTTCAGCACCTGATCACCCACGTCGTGGCCGTACGTGTCGTTGAATTTCTTGAAATGATCGACATCGACCATGGCCACCGTGTATTGCCCGCCCAGGCCCGCCATGCCTTCCGCCAGGGCGCGGCGGCCGGGTATGCCCGTAAGCTCGTCGCGAAACGCCATGCGGAACGCGTCCTGCAGTATCGCTATGGTCAGGAGCAGCGCGCCGGTGGAGATGAACATGGCAAAGCGGTCGGGCGCGGCCAGGCCATGTGCCGCCAGGGCAAACGCGGCGATGGCCCCGGCAAAGCTCAGGCCGATCGCCGACCGTGTTGCAATCCAGGCCGCGAGGCTGCCCGCCAGCGCCAGCACAATCATGGCCTGTCCCAGCTGCGGAATCGGCGTGGGAATCATGAACGAAATGTCGGTCAGCGGTGCATAAACCCAGGCGGTGACGTTTTTCAGCCCGGAAAGAATGATCCATGCGATGAAAGCGACCTCGCACAGATACAACACGGACCGGCCCAGGATACTTATATTGAATGCCCCGCGTTCCTTCAAAACGCCCAGAATACCCAGATTGAGCGGCACGAATACGCACAATGCGGCGAATACCGTGCGCGCGGGAAAGCCGACCAGTCCGTTCTGCAGCAGTGTGCGGTAGCACCAGTAGGCAACTGCGAGTGTAAACAGTGCCAGCAGCGCGCGACCCCGGTTGAAGGCCATGCTGATCAGCGCGCCCACGCCGAGCATGATGTAAGGGCCGTGTATCCTGAGTCCTGCGAGCGAGTCCGGCAACCGGGATAAGTGGGGCACGAGCAGGGAGGCGGCGACCAGAAGCAGGACCGGGGCAGCCAGGCTGGACAACATCCGGCCTATCATGTTCTTGAAACCAGATCTTGAGTCATATCATCCGTCGCGGCCCGGGGGAATGAAACCGGCAACCAGGTCATGGCTGCAGGCTGTGGGTTAGTGTCGGGCATCCCCGTGATTATGTCCGACACGCATGGTATGGCCAAATCCGCGGCATCACCATTCAGGTTTGCAGGCTGCGTCCGGCGAGGAAAGGGGCGAGTACCTGGGCGGTGTGGGAACCGCCGGGTTTGCGCACGATATCCGCAGGCACGCCCGCGGCGACGATACGTCCGCCGGCATCGCCGCCTTCCGGGCCGAGGTCGATGATCCAGTCGGCTTCGGCGATGAGCTCGAGGTTGTGTTCGATCACCACCACGGTGTTGCCGGCATCCACCAGCCGGTGCAGCACGCGGATCAGCTTCTCGACGTCGGCCATGTGCAGGCCGACCGTGGGTTCGTCGAGCACGTAGAGCGTTTCTTTGTTCGAGCCGGCGCGTCCCGGCCGCGCGGCGGCAGCTGCCGTCGGCGCGCACCTTGGACAATTCGGTGACGAGCTTGATGCGCTGCGCTTCGCCGCCGGACAGCGTCGGGCTTTGCTGGCCCAGCGTGAGATAACCCAGGCCCACCTGTTGCAGCAGCGTGAGCGCGTGGTGGATGGCGGCGATGCGCGGCGAAGAATCCACCGCCTCGTCCACGCTCCATCGCGAGCACGTCGCCGATGGACTTGTCCTTGCCAGCGCACCGCCAGCGTCTCGGCGTTGAAGCGCGCGCCCGCCGCACACCTCGCAGGCACCTTGACGTCGGGCAGGAAGCTCATCTCGATTTCGCGCATGCCCTGGCCTTCGCAGGCCTCGCAGCGTCCGCCCTTGGTGTTGAACGAGAAGCGGCTCGCGGTGTAGCCGCGCATGCGGGCCTCGGTCGTAGCCGCGAACAGGCGCCGGATCGCATCCCAGAACCCGACATAGGTCGCCGGGCAGGAGCGCGGCGTCTTGCCGATCGGCGTCTGGTCGACTTCGAGCACGCGCCCTATGCCGTCTGCGCCGCGCAGCGCCGCGCAGCCGGCGAGTGGCCGCTGTTTATGCGTGCGCCGCGCCGCGATCTGTTGTACGAGATTGGCGTGCAGCACATCCCGCGCCAGAGTCGATTTGCCGGAGCCGGAAACGCCGGTGATCACCACCAGGCGCTGCAGCGGCAGGCGCACATCGAGATGTTTCAGGTTGTGCAGCGTCGTGTTTTCGATGCTGAGTTTCGGTGTTTGCTGCTTATTCACCGCGCGCGGCGGATGCAGCGGATGGCGCAGCGGATTAGCCAGAAAACGGCCAGTGACCGATTGCGGTTGGCGCATCAGTTGCGCCGCCGTGCCCTGGCGATCACGCGGCCGCCGAGTTTGCCCGCGCCGGGCCCGAGGTCGATCACATGATCGGCGCGGCGGATGGTGTCTTCGTCGTGCTCCACCACCACCAGCGTGTTGCCCTTGGTCTTCGAGCTTTTCCAGGGTGTCGAGCAGGATGCGGTTGTCGCGCGGATGCAGGCCGATGGTCGGCTCGTCGAGGATGTAGCACACGCCCTGCAGGTTGGAGCCGAGCTGGGCCGCGAGCCGGATGCGCTGCGCCTCGCCGCCCGAGAGCGTGGGCGCGGCGCGGTCCAGCGTCAGGTAGCCGAGGCCCACCTGCTGCAGGAAGCCGAGGCGGCTGCGCAGCTCGGCCAGCAGGTCGCGCGCGATGGCGGCTCTCGCGCGCGGCCGAGCTTGATGTCGCGGAAGAACGCGCGCGAGCTGCGTCCACCGGCAGCGCGGTCAGAAGTCGGCAATGGAGCGCTTGCCAGTCGCACCGCCAGCGCCTGGCGATTGAGCCGCTGGCCGTGGCAGGCGGGGCAGGGCTCGTCGATCTCCAGCCATTGCAGCCAGGAATCGAGCACGTGATCTTCGGTGCCGGTCTTCTCGCGCGATTCGTCCCAGCCCACGGCGTCGAGCTTGAGGCCGGTGCCGAAACAGGCGGCGCACCAGCCGTGGCGCGAGTTGTAGGAGAACAGCCGCGGGTCCGGTTCGGCGAAACTCGCGCGCAGGACGGGCAGGCGCGCTTGGTGGAGAACACGCTGCGCTTGAGAGTGATGGCGAGCTCTTGCGCTGCGGCGCCTTGGCCAGCGCGTCGAGGTTGCCGAGCACGTGCACCACGCCCTTGCCGAGATCGAGCGCGGCGGCGAGTGCTGCGCGCAGCGCGGCTTCGTTGTCCGGCGCTCACCTTGAGGTCGGCCACCGGCAGTTCGAGCGTGTGTTCCTTGAAGCGGTCGAGGCGCGGCCAGCGCGTCGGTGGGATGAACTCGCCGTCCACCCGCAGATGGGTGTAGCCCTTGCCGCCGCCCACTTGGCGAGGTCGGTGTAATAGCCCTTGCGGTTGACCACCAGCGGCGCGAGCAGGCCGATATGGTCGCCACGGTGGTCGCGCAGAATGCGCGCGGCAATGCTGTCCAGGCTTTGCGGCGCGATGGCGACATCGCAGTCCGGGCAGTACTGGGTGCCGAGCTTGACGTAGAGCAGGCGCAGGAAGTGGTAGATCTCGGTCAGCGTGGCCACCGTGCTCTTGCGCCCGCCGCGGCTGGTGCGCTGCTCGATGGCCACGGTGGGCGGGATGCCGTAGATCGCGTCCACGTCGGGCCGCGCTGCAGATTGCACGAACTGGCGCGCGTAGGCGTTGAGCGATTCGAGATAGCGGCGCTGCCCCTCTGCGAACAGAATGTCGAAAGCGAGCGTGGACTTGCCGCTGCCCGACACGCCGGTGATCACGGTGAAGCGGCCGCGCGGGATCTCGACGTCGATGTTCTTCAGGTTGTGCTCGCGCGCGTTGTGGATGCGGATCGCGTCGTGGCGCGCCACCGCCGGCATCGCGGATACGGCCAGGGCAGATTCGGCCGCACCCGGCTTGAGCGCTTTCGCGTAATCGCGCAGCGCGCGTCCGGTGTGCGAGGCGGCATGCGCCATCACGTCCTCGGCCGTGCCCTCGCACACGATCTCACCGCCGGCGTCGCCGCCTTCGGGGCCGAGGTCGATGATCCAGTCGGCTGGCGCGGATCACGTCGAGGTTGTGTTCGATGATGATCAGCGAGTGGCCGGCGGCTATCAGCCGGCGACACGCCTGCAGCAGGCGCGCCACATCCTCGAAGTGCAGGCCGGTGGTGGGCTCGTCGAACAGGAACAGGGTGTGCGCGGCGGCGGCGGTCTTGCCTTTGCGCGGGCGCTGGGTGGCGGCGTGTTCCGCCAAGTGGCCCGCGAGCTTCAGGCGCTGCGCTTCGCCGCCCGACAGCGTCGGCACCGGCTGGCCGAGCGCAGGTAATCGAGGCCGACGTCGGCAGCGGCGCGAGCGCGCGCGAGCACGTCGGGGTCGTCGGCGAAGAAGCGGCAGGCCTCGGCACGGTCATCTCGAGCACGTCGGCGATGCCGATCGCCCGCGCAGCGCTTCACTTCCAGCATCTCCGGGCGGTAGCGCCGGCCGTCGCAATCCGGGCAGCGCAGGTAGACGTCGGTCAGGAACTGCATCTCCACGTGCTCGAAGCCGTTGCCGCCGCAGGCCGGGCAGCGGCCGTTGCCGGAATTGAAGCTGAAGGTGCCGGCGGTGTAGCCGCGCTCGCGCGCCAGCGGCGCGCGCGCCAACAGGTTGCGGATGGCGTCGAAGGCGCCGACGTAGCTCGCCGGGTTGGAACGCGTGGTCTTGCCGATCGGCGTCTGGTCCACCAGCACCACGTCGGTAAGATGTTCATGGCCGGTGAGTTTGCGGTGGCGGCCCGGCGCTTCGGTGGGCTTGCCCTTGGCCTTGAGCAGCGCCGCGTACCAGCACGTCCTGCACCAGCGTCGACTTGCCCGAGCCGGTGACGCCGGTGACGCAGACCAGGCGGTCGCAGCGGGAACGCGACGTCGATGTTTTTCAGGTTGTGTTCGGCCGCGCCCGCGCAGTTCGCAGGCACCGGCGCGTGGTCGTCGCGCCGCGCACCGCGGAAGGCCGCGGTCGGCGTGCTTGCGGCGCCGCCCAGGTACTCGGCGGTCAGCGAGTCGCGGGCGCCGCGCAGCTCCGTCCGGCGTGCCGAAGAACACGACCTCGCCGCCGCGTTCGCCGGGCCCCGGCCCCATGTCGAGGATGCGGTCGGCGGCGAGCATGATCTGCGGATCGTGCTCCACCACCACCAGCGTGTTGCCGGCGTCGCGCAGCCGCTGCATCACTTCGATCACGCGTCCCATGTCGCGCGGATGCAGGCCGATCGACGGCTCGTCGAGCACGAACAGCGTGTTGACCAGCGAGGTGCCGAGCGCGGTGGTGAGGTTGATGCGCTGCACCTCGCCGCCGGAGAGCGTGCGCGACTGGCGGTCGAGCGTCAGGTAGCCGAGGCCGACGTCGGTCGAGGTAGCGCGCGCGGGTGCGGATCTCGCCCAGCAGCAGTTCGGTCGCCTCGTCCAGCGGCGCCGGCAGGTGCAGGTCGGCGAAGAAACGCCGCACGTCCGACAGCGGCAGCAGCATCAGGTCGTGCAGGCAGACCCGGCAGTTGCGCCAGCGTTGCATCGGACCGCCACGCCCTGGCGGTCGAAGCGCGCGCTCGCCCGGCGCGCGGCCGCATCGTGGCGTGCCGAGCCGCCACAACAGCGCCGCGCTTTCAGGCGCGCGCCGCCGCAAGCGGTGCAGGCGGTGTAGGCGCGGTACCTCGACAGCAGCACGCGGATGTGCATCTTGTAGGCCTTGGTCTCCAGCCAGTTGAAAAAGCGCCGCACGCCGTACCAGGTGCCGGGCCAGGACTTCTTCCAGCTCACCCAGTCGTCTTCGCCTTCGAGCACCCAGCGCCGCTGGGCTTGGCTCAGGTCGCGCCACGGCGTGTCGAGCGGCATGCCGCGCTTCCGCGCATAGCGCATCAGGTCGTCCTGGCATTCCTGAAGCTCGGCGTCTGCCAGGGCCGCACCGCGCCCTCGCGCAGCGTCTTGACGTCGTCGGGCACGACCAGGCCGTAGTCGATGCCGATCACGCGGCCGAAGCCGCGGCAGGTCTCGCAGGCGCCGAGCGGCGAGTTGAACGAGAACAGGCTGGGCAGCGGGTCGCGTAGTGGAGATCGCAGTCCGCGCAGTGCAGGCCGGCGGAGAAGCGCCCTCACCGCGGCCATCCCGGCGTGCGCCCGCGTGGGGCGTTCCTGCAGATAGACGCTGACGCGGGCCCTGGCCTGCAGTGCCGCATCACGTAGACGTCCAGCGCCTCGACCACGCGCGCGATCCAGCGCCTCGCTGACGCGAGCGCGCAAGCGGTCCTGGACCACTTCCAGCACTGGTCAGTCGCTGCTCGCTGTGGATGCGGGTATAGCCCTGGCGCTTCGAGCAGTTGCTGGACTTCCTCCTCGGTGAAGTTCTGCGGCACGTCACCGGGAAGGTGACCAGCAGCCGCGGGTCGCCCGCGGCTGCCGCGCATCACCACGCTTCGGCGATGCTCTGCGGCGTGTCGCGCCGCACCGCGCGTGCCGCAGCCGCGGCAGTACAGCTGCGCCGCGCGGGCGAACAGCAGCTTCAGGTGGTCGTTCAGCTCGGTCATGGTGCCGACCGTGGAGCGCGAGGTGCGCACCGGGTTGGTCTGGTCGATGGCGATCGCCGGCGGGATGCCCTCGACCGCGTCGACCTGCGGCTTGTCCATGCGGTCGAGGAACTGGCGCGCGTAGGGCGAGAAGGTCTGCAATGTGTCAACTAAAATTGGCACCCAAAAATGTCAACTACTATATGTTAGCAGGCAAAGAGATCGCCCACCGGCCATGACTGCAAGCACAACTGGATTGAGTCGCTTGTTCAAAACTACCTTTATCGTGGGAGTGCCACTTACACTATTGGGAATTGCGGCGGGTTGGAATATGCACCCAGGGGGCGGTTTACTCTTCTTTGTGGTCGCACTATTACCTAGTGCACTCCTTACATCCCGAGACATCATCCCTCGAGAGTATTTCTGGTTTGCATTTCCATTTGTTCAGTTCGCCTATTACTTCTTTTGGGTGGCCCTTATTCATGGTGTTCGTGCTCTTTTCAAAGGTGGGGCCAATACGGCATAGTCATGGGTGCCTACACTCCATTCAAATATATGCCTGCTAACCACGCGATCGACAGCGACGCGGGAAAGCGCTGCACGCTTCCGCGCGCGCGTCATCGCGGACGTTAGGCGCCAACATGTCGGACACGCCTTCTACAAGTCTTTATTTGAGGCCCGGCCGCCTGTCCGATTCATGCTGGCATTGATTCAAGTCCTTGCATGCATGATCAATTTGGCTAAACGGACACACGCCGGACTGACGAGCTTCAACTTCGTCGAGGTCCTCTTACCCGGCGGATACGTGGACCGACATTGGTCGCCAACATCCAGAGCTATTCCGCGTTCTTGAGGCTGAGCGCCATGCGTCAAACCAAGAAACGGTTGCACTAATCTCACGCCTCTTTCAGCCAGCGGTACCTGCCGAGCCGCCCGATGAGCCGCCTAAATCTACGCCGCTAACGCCGGACCAAACAAGCAATCTCATCGAACTATCCATTGAGCTTTACGACCGCGAAGTTCAACGGCGGGACCGCTGGAAATCAGTAATGGTGCCGATGATCGTTGCAATAGTCGCCGCGGTGGCATCGGTGACCGGTGCCGTAATTGGCTCAATGAAGCAGACCGATCAGCCCACTCATGCGGCGCCTACGGGTAGTGCGGCAAATCCGTTGGCGCCTAACCCCACGGTCGAAACCGACGCGCGCAAGAGCAGCGCGCGCGGGTTCACCGTGAACGTTAGAGATCTGGAGACGTCACGTTCATGCCACTAGCCGACAAGGGATTCTTAGGGAGGAAATTGACACTTGGATTCATTTGATTCGTGAAAGTCACTCCGGCTTCTTCCAACTTACTGACGACGTCAGTCAGTATGGTCAAAAGGCTATGCGAGATCCGGCGCCTCATAAGGCCAGTAGCAAGAAGTCCTCGCTACAGCACTGTACATCCGAGTCCTCAGTAACTACCAAGCTGCGATTCTGCTCGCCGAAAGAGGATTGAGCCTCAATCCAAAGTCATGGCACGCGCGATGATCGAGGCGCTATTTACTCTGTGTGCTATATGCAAGGACAGAAAGTTCGCTGGCGAGTTCATTCTTGAGGATCAACGAAACCGACTGAAGTTTCCAAGGAAATCCAAAGACCTGCACGGTGGACTTCCGACCGAGGTGAACCAAGCAGAAGTGGAGGCGCTAGAAAAGGAACTGAAGGACGACGTCAAGGACAATGACATCAAAGAGAAAACTACAGAGCAGTGGGCAACTGACGCTGGAATGCGAGATTGGTATTTGAGTGCCTACGCGATATTCAGTGCATCAGTTCATTCAAAAGTAAAGGACCTCGAACGATACTTAGTCCTAGATAAGCAGAACGAGCTCACAGAATTGCGCGCTGGCCCCGATGATGACGATATCGAAAAGGCCCTCATGTGCCTTAACCAAGGCATGCTCACCGGCCTTCGATGTGTTTTCGGTCTTTTCAACTTGAGGCGAGAGGAGGCGCTCAAGTCAATGCAGGAGCGCTTGGACCAACTGACCAGAGAGCGGCTTGTTGAAAAGAAACAAAAGGGGTCAGGTTGAGCTGCCCCGGTTATTCCGGACACTTTTAAGTGGAGTCACAATACGCTTGGAGGTGTCAGATGGGCAAGGAGAGAACGCAGGTCAATCCGGATCGTCAGCGGCAACGGTATAGCCGCGAGTTCAAGTTGGAAGCGGTGAGGCTGTTGGAGCTGGGGCAGAAGCCAGCGGCGCAACTGGCGCTGGAGTTGGGGGTGCGCCGCAATCAACTCTATAAGTGGCAGAAGGAGTTGGGAGCCAAGGGCGGGCAGGCGTTCCAGGGCTCGGGCCGCAAACCTGCCGATCAGCAAGGCGAAGTGGAACGGCTAAAGGCCGAACTAAAGCGCGTCACGGAGGAGCGTGACATCCTAAAAAAGGCCGCAGCGTACTCTGCCAAGAACCTCCGGTGACGTACGCATTTATCAAGCGGCATGATCAGGAGTTCAGCGTGGTGCGGATGTGCGCAGTGTTGAGAGTATCGCGCAGCGGCTACTACGAGTGGCGTGAACGGCCTGCGAGTCCGCGAGCGGCGCACGATCAGGTATTGCTCACGCACATCTGGCGAGTGCATCTGCAGTCGCGTCAATGCTATGGGGCGCACAAGACGTGGCTGGAACTCAACGATCAAGGGATTGTTTGTGGGAAGCATCAGGTGGCGCGGCTGCGTAAGTGCGCAGGCATCGAGGCTCGACGCAAGCGCCGCTTCCGCCTGACGGTAGAGAACCATGCCACGGCACCAGCGGCGCCGAACCTGGTGCAACGACGGTTCCAGGTTGAGCATCCCAACCGCGTATGGGTGGGCGACATGACGTTCATCCGCACGCGTGCCGGATTCCTGTATCTGGCGGTGCTATTGGATCTGTATGCGCGTCGGGTAGTGGGATGGTCGATGAGCGAACGTCCTGACTTGGCGCTGGTACTCGGTGCGCTCACGATGGCCTTGGAGAACCACCGGCGGCCTAAGCATGGCCTTGATACATCACACCGACCAAGGATCGATCTACGCCGCGCGCACTTACCGCGAGACGATGCACGCACATGGCGGCCGACCAGTATGAGTGCCAAGGGTAGCGCTTACGATAACGCGGTCGCTTAGAGCTTCTTCTCGAATCTTAAGAACGAGCTGGTGCATCATTGCGACTTCGTGAATCGGGATGTGGCGCGGGCTGCGATCTTCGATTACATCGAGCTATTTTATAACCGCGCACGCAAGCATCAGACGCTCAATTATGTCAGCCCGATGCAATTCGAACAACGATATGGTGTATCTTGATTAGCGTGTCCGGGAAACCCGGGGCAGCTCAGATCTTGGTCTTGAATCATGAGTCCAACCACTGCTGTTTCAAGTTTCATAACCGGATTCCTTTGCATTGCATTTAAAGTTGGGCGTCCCGATTGCTATCTAAAGAAATGAAATGTCACGCGCACGCGTAGCTGCTTTGACGTCGCTGGCCATGATTGCATTTGCGGGAAATTCCCTGCTATGCCGTGTCGCTTTAAATAACACCAGCATTGACGCGGCAGGCTTTACTACAATCAAAATAAGCACTCCGGTGTGTTAACACTGTCTTTAATCGTTCGAATGAGTCGCGGCGCACATGCCGGTGGGGGCAGCTGATTGTCAGCATTTGCTGTGGTTGTCCATGCTGCCGGCTTGTCAAATGCATATGTCAGCTGTGACTGCGGCAACGGGTGCGCTGTTGCTCTTTAGCGCGGTTCAGGCAACCATGATCAGGCATGCCATTTGGGCAGGATAACGTTTGAAAGTATTGCAGCTCGCCGGCCTTGTTGCTCGCCCTCGGAGGACTGGTTAGTTTGTTGTTGCCAGGTCTTTCTGTTTCGCCATTTTACTGGGTTCCCTATTGTTGATGTTGAGCGCCGGGGTTGCATGGGGCGTCTATTCTTTGCGTGGGAAAGTTACGGGCGATCCCACCAGAGTCACTGCGGGTAACTTCCTGCGCGCTGTTCCTATCGCAGCTGCACTGAGCGCACTCATGCATGAGGGCACGTCTCTGGATAGCGCTGGATTTTGGTACGCGGTTTCCTCTGCTGCACTGGCTTCCGGAAAAGGGACTGCCATTTGGTACACGGCATTCCCAGCGTTGAAAGCAACCTACGCTGCGACAGTGCAACTCAGTGTTCCGGTCATTGCGGCCCTGGGTGGCATCTTCTTCCTCGGCGAGTCCTTAATCCTACGTTTATTAAAGGCATCCGCTATCTCATCCTCAGGGTAGCATGGCTTAATTCTGAAAAACGCAAAAGCGGGGGCATTAAGTTCAACGGGGCGTAACGGGCCAGGTCTTGATTCTTGAATTTGAGTTAACCTAGTGTCATTCAAGTTTTATAGATCTGCTCCTATATCCGCACAGCGCCCGATTTTTACGTAGCACGGCTGATAGGCATCTATGAACCAAGCCCCCGTGTCACCAGCACGCAATATCATCATCACGGCCAAGAACGACAAGCGTGTGGAATTCTATGACGGCACCTCACACAAACAACTGGCTGCGCTGAACTTATCGGCCAGCGTCCTGAACTGGCACTTTCACCGGACGGCAGAAAAGCCTACGGCTCTGTATTTGGCGGCGGCGTTTTCGGCAAGAACAAGGATCCTGATCACCGCGTGGTTGTCATTGATCTGGCCTCAAGGCGTATCGACGGTTTCATCGACGTGGGAACCTATTGGCACCTCACGTGATGTTCAGCGCTGACGGTTTCGTTGTGCAGGTTACCGGCGGATGAATAACGCGCCGCCGGTATTGATGCATAAACCAGCAATGGTTTCCGTGTCGATACCGGAAACAGCGCTTTGCTGGCTGACACTGCATCCCAACGGCCAGCGTCTGTATGCATCGAACAAGCAAACGTCGTTCCTGGGCGTCATTGATCTGATCAAGCGCAGGGTAGTCACGCAGATCGATATGCCAATCGCTGAAGGCGTCGCTATGCTGCTCTATCCCACTGATGGCAGCCGGCTTTATGTGGCCTCGCATGCGGCGCCGGAACTAAATGTCCATCGATACCCGCACGGAGAAACTGATTAAACAGTTAGCGTCCAGGGTGTGAAGGAGATGCGACCCCAGTTGCGCAGGGTGCGGTTGACCCCGGACAATCGATGGGCGCTGCTTTCATCAAAGGATGAGGGAAATGGTCGCCCTATTCAGTCTGCCGCAAGGTCGAGCAGTTACATTGGTCCAATGGGGAAGTCTCGCATGAGGTGGGCTTCCATCCAGAAGCGTATCGTGCGCGGGCGTGTAATCACGATGCAAACGCTTCAGTGAGTGACTCTGGTTGGCGGCGTGGCGATTGATACTTTCCCGACAGGTAACGGCAGCGCATTTGCCGGTCTTTATACCCAGGCCGGCGCTATGTATCTGCGTGAGAAAAAATTCAAGCTAACTGCCGCTTAATTTTCTGATTTAGCAGGAAAAGCAGTGCGGTAAAGAGATTTTTCTGCGCGGATCGCCGCGTCCCGCAATGATTCTGCGCGTTTTTCCTTTACGAAACCTCCCATGGCTCAAGACGCTTACATCATGCGCCGTGTCGGCAAGATGGACCATCACAAGTATCTGATTATAAATGATATTATACTTTCGTTCTTCTCCGGCGCCAAGGTCGGCGTGTTGGGCCTGAACGGCTCCGGCAAATCCAGCCTGCTCAAAATCATGGCGGGCGAAGGCAAGAATTTCGACGATGCAGCGATCCCCATGCTCAATATCCGCGATCAGCGATGGTGCTCGGCGCGGATCATATAAACGCTGCTGCTGACGATCACCGCGGCGCCGGCCCACAGCCACAGGTCGGGCAATTCACCCCAGACGAGGAACCCCAGCACAGCCGCCCACAGCAACGCGGTGTAGCGCATGGGCGCGACCATCGACGCCTCCCCGGTGCGCAATGCCTCTATGACGCAGAAATGCGCAGTGCCGTTGAATATTCCGGCCGCGACGAACCAGAACGCTGAAACGCTGTTGACCGGTTGCCAGCCGAAAGGCAGCGTCGCCAGTCCGCCGATTATCAACATGATGTTGGACCAGAACAGGATGGCAAGCGAGGTTTCCGTGCGTGACAACCGCCGCGTCCACACATCGCGCAGCGCATTCGTCATCGCGGCGGCAACCGGCAGCAACAATGCCCACTGAAAGCTGTCGGTGCCGGGCCGCATGATGATCAGCACGCCGGCAAAGCCGCCAAGCACCGCGATCCAGCGGTGGCGGCCGATGCGTTCGCCCAGCAGCGGCACCGACAGCACCACCATGAATATCGGGCTGACGAACAGCATGGTCACCGCCGTCGCCAGTGGCAATATACGCAGACTCCAGACTATGAACCCAGAGCCGATCAGGAACAATACGCCGCGTGCAATCTGGCCGGGCCAATTGGTCACGCGCAGCGCTCTCAATTTGCCGAAGAACATGATGTACGGGATCAGCACCAGCAGCGTCGAGGCCTGCCTCAGACTGATGACCGCCCGACGGGTAGGATTGCACCAGAATTTTGCTCGTCGCATCGTTGGCGGTCAGCAAAGCAATGCCGACCGACATCAATACCAGACTGCGGATCATCGGTGTCATTGCTGCGTCCCAGCACGTGCCGGCGTCGCTGCGCGTAATTCCAGGATGTTCAGCATGGTAATCACCATGAATGTGAAAGTGAAAGTCGTAAACCAGCCACTGCGGCGCTGGCCATATCGTGCAGTGCCTGCCAGTTTCTGGCATGCATCAAATCCCTTACATCGCCGGGCACTCGCGCGACGATACGACTGTCTTGCATGGCGCGCCTGGCTTGTTCGCCTCGATAAGGAATGCGCAGCATCAAAGTGTCTGGCATGGTTCGTCCCAGGATGTTAAATGCAGATCATCGATAATAAAATGCTGTTGAAAGCGCTGAGGAACGCGAACGATGCTCAGTACGTGGCCACGAATGCGGCTGCGCCACCGCCGATATAGTGCGGTCAGCATCGGGGCGGGCCAGCCCAAGCCATTGAACCGTCAGGCTGACAGCGATCCGGCGCAGGCGGCGTTTAAAACGCATCAGGAAGTGTTCGAGCCACTGGACCGGGCTGGTGCGCGGCGAAGTGTGGCGCTGGCCACCGAAAAAGTGCCGTTCACTCAGGCGGAAGGATTGCACCAGCGCCTCGACCTCATCACCGGACGTGCTGCGCTGATCATGAGCGGAATCCGGTCCGATTTGGCCGGGAAAAGCAGTGTGGTAACGGGTTTTCCTGCGCGGATAAATTCCGCTATGATTCCGCGTTTTCACCTACACAAATTCCCATGGCTCAATACGTTTACACCATGCGCCGCGTCGCCAAGATGGTGCCGCCCAAGCGCTTCATACTCAAAGATATTTCACTTTCGTTCTTCCCCGGCGCCAAGATCGGCGTGCTGGGCCTGAACGGCTCCGGCAAATCCAGCCTGCTCAAAATCATGGCGGGCGAGGACAAGGATTTCGACGGCGAAGCGATCCCCATGCCGAACCTGCGCGTGGGTTTCCTGCCGCAGGAGCCGCGGCTCGATCCGGACAAGACGGTGCGCGAGTCGGTCGAAGAAGGCCTGGGCGAAGTGTTCGAGGCCAAAAAGAAACTCGACGAAATCTACGCGGCCTATGCGGAGGAAGGCGCGGATTTCGACAAGCTCGCCGCCGACCAGGCCAAGTACGAGGCGATACTCGCGACGGGCGGGGCAGACGACCATCTGCTGGAGATCGCCGCCGATGCGCTGCGCCTGCCGCCGTGGGAGGCGAAGATCGGGCCACTGTCCGGCGGCGAGAAGCGCCGCGTGGCGCTGTGCCGGCTGCTGCTGTCCAAGCCCGACATGCTGCTGCTCGACGAACCGACCAACCACCTCGATGCGGAAAGCGTGGAATGGCTCGAGCAGTTTCTGCAAAAATTCCCCGGCACCGTGGTGGCGGTGACCCACGACCGCTACTTCCTCGACAACGCGGCACAGTGGATCCTGGAACTCGACCGCGGTTACGGCATTCCCTGGGAAGGCAACTACTCTTCATGGCTGGCGCAGAAGGGCGAGCGCCTGAAGGTGGAAGAGTCCACGGAATCGGCGCGGCAGAAAACGATCAAGAAAGAACTCGAGTGGGTGCGCCAGAATCCCAAGGGGCGGCAGGCCAAGGCCAAGTCGCGCATCGCCCGCTTCGAGGAACTGACGTCATACGATTATCAGAAACGCAACGAGACGCAGGAGATTTTCATTCCGGTGGCGGACCGTCTCGGCGACAACGTGATCGAACTCAAGAACGTGTGTAAAGGCTACGGCGACCGTCTGCTGATCGACGACCTGTCCTTCAGCGTGCCGCCCGGCGCGATCGTCGGCATCATCGGCCCCAACGGCGCCGGCAAGTCCACGCTGTTCCGCATGATTGCGGGCAAGGAAAAACCCGAAAGCGGCGAAGTCGCGGTTGGATCAACAGTCAAGATGGCCCACGTCGACCAGTCACGCGACGCGCTGGCAGATGACCAGACCGTCTACAATTTCATTTCCGGCGGCGCGGACATTCTCACCGTCGGCAAGTTCGAAATGCAGACGCGCGCCTACCTCGGCCGGTTCAACTTCAAGGGCACCGACCAGAGCAAGAAAGTCGGCAACCTCTCGGGCGGCGAGCGCGGCCGGCTGCACCTGGCCAAGACGCTGATTGCCGGCGGCAACGTGCTGCTGCTCGACGAACCGTCCAACGACCTCGACGTCGAGACGCTGCGCGCGCTGGAAGACGCGCTGCTCGAATTCGCCGGCTGCATCCTGGTGATCTCGCACGATCGCTGGTTCCTCGACCGCATCGCGACGCACATCCTCGCGTTCGAGGGCGACTCCAAGGCGGTGTTCTTCAATGGCAATTACCAGGAGTACGAGGCGGACAAGCGCAAACGCCTGGGCGAAGAGGGCGCCAAGCCGCACCGGATCCGCTTTAAATCGTTGAAGACTTAGATTTTTTTTACGAGCGCGCGCGGCCACCGGTTGACAGCTTCGCGCGCGGGCACCATGCTGTTGCGACTCGGAAGGTTTGCGGGGCACATCACCGCAGCCTGTGACCTGTCTGCAAGGGGAGAGGCGATGGTACTCACAGAACGGATCTTGGACCTATGAGAACGTTGCGACTGTTCGATCCGGCCCGCGAACCCTACTCGGACCTGATGCTGTTCGACGGCGCGGGGGCCGGGGATGTCGCTGATACGCTCGCGCGCTCGCGCGTCTGCCGCACCGAGCCTGCGGAAGTGGTGCTCGAAGCCAATATACCCAACGAGACGGTGTACGTGCTGCTGAGCGGCACGCTGCGCGTGGACCTGCTGCAAATGGGAGACGAACCGACCCACCTGGGCCGCGGCGAATGCGTCGGCGAGCTGTCCGTGATCGACGGTTCGCTGACATCGACTTCGATCAGGGCGGTCGACGAATGCGACCTGCTGGTCATCGAAGGCGCCGACATCATGGGGCTGGCAGGCCGCTCGCATGCGGTGGCGCACAACCTGCTGCGCATCCTGTCGCGGCGCCTGCGCGGCACCAATGCCATGCTGCGCGCGGAAATGCGCACATCCGAAACCTTGCGCATGCATGCGATTACGGACACGCTGACCGGCCTCTACAACCGGAACTGGTTCGATGACACGTTGCGCCGGATGGGGGCGCGCGCCGACCAGGGCGGCCCGCCGTTTGCGCTGCTCGTGGCCGACATAGACCGATTCAAGCTGTTTAATGATAGCTGGGGCCACCAGGCGGGCGACCGCGTGCTGCAACAGGTGGCCGAGGTGCTGCGCGCCATTTTGCGCCCAACTGACTTTGCCGCGCGCTATGACGGCGAAGAATTTGCCCTGCTGCTGCCCTCGGTTTCGAACCTGGCGAGCGCTGCGATCGTCGCAGAGCGTGTGCGTCGCGCGATGCGGCGCATCGCGCCGATGCCCGGACAAGACGCGGATGTGCCGCCTGTCACGGTTTCCATCGGCATCGTAGTGCGACAGCAAGGCGAGGGTATGGAAGCCTTGTTCCGCCGGGCCAACGAGTTGCTGTTGCGCGCCAGGCGCGAAGGACGCGATCGCGCGGCGTATTGACCTTGCCCCGGTGTGCAGCGGCCTCCGGGGCGCCTAAGGGTCAGCCTTCGCGAAACGAGCGGTCGAGTCCGCGCAGCAGCGGCAGGATCACATCGATCGTGGGCACGGCGACGCCCGCCTCGCGCGCGAAGGCCTGGGTCTGGCCGAGTATCGCTTCCACTTCCATCGGCCGCCGGTGGGCGACATCCTGCATCATCGACAGGCGCACCCCCGGCATGCGGTCCTTGCGGGAGGCGAGTTGATCCACGTCCACTTCCTGGCGCAGGTCCCAGCCGAGTGCTGCGGCGACGGCTAGCGTCTCGCGCATGAGATTGGCCATGAGCCGGTGCAGATCCGGGTCGGCGCCGAGATCGACGGGCGAGAGGTGCGTCAGCGCCGACAGTGTGTTGCCGGATGCGTTGAGCAGCAGCTTGTTCCAGATCTCGCGGCGCAAGTCGGCCGATACCCCGGCCTCCATGCCGCCGTGACTGAACGCCTCGGCGGTGCGTTTGATCCTTTCGCTGGCCGAGCCGTCGGGTTCGCCAAAAGTAAAGCGGCGGCGTCCGATGTGCACGACCACTCCCGGTTCGACCAGATCGTTGGGTGAATTGACGACACAGCCCAGCGATCGCTGCCTGAGCTTGTTCCAGAGCGCGCCTTCGGGGTCGAGCAGCGGCAAGGGTCCGCGGTCGCCCGGCAGGCCCTGCGGCCACCACCACGGAATGCCGTTGAGCAGAAAAACGGCCCATCCGCCGGGTGCCAGCAATTTCTCCAGCGCGGCGGCGACACCGGGCAACGCCGTGGCCTTGAGCGTGACGATCACGAGATCCTGCGGCGGCAACGAGGACGGATCGTCAGTCGCTACCGCGGGCCGGCCGATCAATTCTTCGCCGGCGTGATGGCGCAGGGTGATACCCCGTTCCTGTATTGCTTTCAGGTGCGCGCCGCGCGCCACCACGGAAATCGTGTCTTTTTTTGCCGCCGCCAGTCGCGCTGCAACGTGACTGCCGACCGCGCCCGCGCCGAATATGCAGATGTTCATACGGGTCAGCCCCTTCCGACGAACGGCATCTTCGTCGCCATGATGGTCATGAACTGGATATTGACGTCGAGCGGCAGGCCCGCCATGTGGCGCACAGCATCGCCGACGTTGGAGACGTCCATCATCGGCTCCGGCGCGATCGTGCCGTTGGCCTGCTTGACGCCTTTGGCCATGCGCGCCGCGAGCTCGGTCACCGCGTTGCCGATGTCGATCTGGCTGCAGGCGATGTCGTACTTGCGGCCGTCGAGCGAAATCACCTTGGTCAGTCCGGTCACGCCGTGCTTGGACGCGGTGTAGGGCGCCGAGTCGGGCCGCGGCGCATGCGCCGAAATCGAGCCGTTGTTGATGATGCGGCCGCCGCGCGGCTCCTGATTTTTCATGTGCCGGAACGCTTCCTGCGCGCACAGAAACATGCCGGTCAGATTAACGTCGACGACCTCCTTCCATTTCTCGTAAGTGAGATCCTCGAACAGGATGCCCGGCGCATTGAGGCCGGCGTTGTTGAACAGCACGTCGATGCGGCCGAATGTCGCCGCGGTTTTAGAAAACAGCGCTTTCACCGCCTCCGGTTTGGTCACATCGGTGGCAATCGCAAGCGCATGCTTGCCGTTCGCACCCGCATCCTTGAGCGTCTGCTCCAGCAACTCCTGGCGGCGCCCTGCAAGCGCGACGCGGTAGCCGTCCTTCAGCAGCGCGAGCGCCGCGGCCCTTCCGATGCCGGTGCCGGCGCCGGTGACGATGGCGACTTTGTTGATCGGGTCCATGTCCTGGTTTCCTGTTTTGTAGCGAAAGCGTGGATGGTAGCGCACAGCCGCAACATTTGCGAACAGCAGTTCACGCATTTCTTTGCATTGATCTTGCTGCTCGACGACAAATTCGCGTTCATCGTCACGGCAACGGAGGAAGGTCGCGCGGTGTTCCAGAATATCCGCAAGTTCAGCACTTACGTCCTGATCTTAAACATTCAGGAGAGCGTGCCGTACCCGTTTCGCCGCGCATTCCACTGCCACTCACCATCATCCAGATTCTCGCCGTCGATGGTGGCGATCATCGTGATGCGGGTGGCGAACGTGTTCATGTACCGTGATCCGCGGGAAAGCGCGTTCTCAGCAACATTAAACCGTAACAATCTGATTATATTGAGTATTATGGAGTGTGCGGTGATCCTGACGATCGTTTACAGCGCGCCCGGCTGAAGGCGTCAGAACCAGCTCAATCCGCGACGACGCAATTTCTACCCTGCTGTTTCGCCCTGTACAGCAGATCGTCGACGTGGCGGAATATGGAATCCGTGTCCTCGTCGTCAAACTGATGCACGCCAAAACTGCAGGTAACCCGCACAACGGGGCCGAAGTCCGCTGTGGCGATCAGTGTTCTCAGGCGTTCGGCAAGAACGACGGCCTGCTGGCGGTCGATGCCGGGCGTGACGATCAGGAATTCTTCCCCGCCGTAGCGGGCCAGCAGGTCCACGCTGCGCAGTTCCTGCTGCACGATTACCGCGATCCGGACCAGCACGTGGTCGCCTGCGAGGTGACCGTGAGTGTCGTTGACCATCTTGAAATGGTCGATGTCGAACATGACGACCGACAAAACGGTGCCATAACGATGCGCGCGCTCTCTCTCGGTCTCGAGGATGGCATAGAGGTGGCGCCGGTTGTAGGTGCTGGTGAGCGGATCCCGCTCGGTCATTTCCCGCAACCGATCTTCGAAACGCTTGCGCTCGGTGATGTCGTGATGGACGATGACTGCGCCGACGATCTTGTTCTTGTCGTCGCGGATCGGCATCGCGGAGTTGAGTATGATTTTGCGCGTGCCGTCGAAGCACTCGATTTCCACTTCTTCGTCGATCGAGGTTTCCCCGTTCCTGAGGGCGCGTGCCGCGGCCCAGTCTTCGGTCTCGATGCGCAGGCCGGTGGCGACCCACCAGCCTCTGCATTCCGCGAGCAGCTCAAAGCCGACCTGGCATGCGCCCGCCCAGATGCGCTGGCCGGCGGGATTGCCATAAAGAATTTTCCCGGTCTCATCCATGATCCAGACGCCGACCGGCAGGATATCCACGACATTGCGCAGCAGATCCACACGGGCTAAAGGCATCTGGATTTCTCCCGGTTATGGGATGGTTCCATGGAACAGACCTGACCTCAGGCAGCGGCGAGAACTATCCGCCCAGGATGCTGTAAAAATTGTGCCATAAAAAAAGCAGCCGGTGTTGATCTGTATCAGGCCCTAGTGCTTACCCCACGAATCACGCAAGGTCACCGCGCGATTGAAAACCGGTGCGCCGGGTCGGGAATCCCGCAGGTCAGCCACAAAGTAACCATGCCGCTCGAACTGAAACCGATCTTCGGCTTTCGCGTTCTTGAGCGCCGGTTCCAGTTGTGCCGTGATGGTCTTCTTCGAGTCGGGATTGAGGTCAAGCAGAAAGTCACGATCGCCCGCGCCGGGATTCGGCACCTTGAACAGACGATCGTAAAGACGTACTTCGCTGGCGCAAGCGTATTGGGTGCTGACCCAGTGAATATTGCCTTTAACCTTGACTTTGTCCGCGCCCGGCGTGCCGGACTTGGTGTCGGCATCGTACTCGCAGTGCACCTCTGTGATGCGACCTTCATTGTCTTTCACGCAGCCCGTGCATTTCACGACGTAGCCATAACGCAGGCGCACGCTGTTGCCGGGGAACAGCCGGAAGTAACCCTTCGCCGGATTTTCCATGAAATCTTCGCGCTCTATCCACAACTCGCGCGTGAGCGGCACGGCGCGTTTGCCCAACTCCGGTTTTTGCGGATGGTTGGGCGCGTGGCATTCCTCTTCCCTGCCGGCGGGATAGTTGTCGATGACGAGCCTGACCGGATCGAGCACGGCGATGCGGCGCTCGGCGAATTCGTTCAGGTGCTCGCGCATGCAGTCTTCGAGGACCGCATAATCGATCCACGAATCGGCTTTGGATACGCCGATGCGCTCGGCGAAGCGAAGGAAACCCTCGGGCGTATAGCCGCGGCGGCGCGCGCCGACCAGCGTCGGCAGCCGTGGATCGTCCCACCCATCGACGTGATTTTCCTCGACGAGCTGGATCAATTTTCTTTTGGAAAGAACGGCATAGCTCAGGTTGAGGCGCGCGAACTCGATTTGTTGCGGCAGCGGGCGCTGCAGCAGCCCGCCTTCGGCAAGGCGTTCCAGCAGCCAGTCGTAGAACGGGCGCTGGTCCGCGAATTCCAGCGTGCAGATCGAGTGCGTGACGTTTTCCAGCGCATCCTCGATCGGATGGGCGTAGGTGTACATCGGGTAGATGCACCATTTGTCGCCGGTGCGATGATGCACCCCCCGCTTGATGCGATAAAGCGCCGGGTCGCGCAGGTTGATGTTGGGCGAGGCCATGTCGATTTTCGCGCGCAGCACCATGCTGCCATCGGCGTGCCCGCCGTCGCGCATTTCCCGCAGCAGCTTGAGATTTTCTTCCGCTGAGCGGTTGCGGTGAGGACTGTTTTTTCCGGGTTCGGTAAGCGTGCCGCGGTTGGCGCGCATTTCCTCCGCCGTCTGCTGATCGACATAGGCATGCCCGGCTTGAATCAGGTGCTGAGCTGCTTCATACATGAGATCGAAGTAGTCGCTGGCGTAATACAGGTGCGCGCCCCAGTCGAAGCCCAGCCACTTCACGTCGGCCTGAATGCCCTGCACGTACTCGGTGTCTTCCTTCTCCGGGTTGGTGTCGTCGAAGCGCAGGTGGCAGCGCCGCCGTAGTCGGCGCGCCAGGCCGAAGTTCAGGCAGATCGATTTGGCATGGCCGATGTGCAGGTAGCCGTTGGGCTCGGGCGGGAAACGTGTGCGGATTTTCGCCGGATCGGCGGGTGCGCCCTGATGGGTGCCGGCAGCGCCGGGCCTGCCGCCCCAGGTCCGTGTGGCGAATTTGCCCGCCGCAAGGTCGGCCTCGATGATGCTGCGGACGAAATTCGAGGTCGAAGCCACGGCTTCGGTGCCGGCTGAAGCAGACGGCTGAGCGGGCTTTTTGATCGGGTCTGGCGTGGGATTGGGCATGGCATTCCTGGAAACAACCGCTATTTTAGCCCATGCCGCGCAGCATTCCGTTGGAAAGGCGCTAAAAAAAGGCCGGGGTTGAGGTCTTAGCCCGGCGCTTGCGTACGCTCCGTCATGCCGTAGTCGCGCACCACCTCGGCCACTCGGATACGGTAATCGGCGAAGATGTCCTCGCGCCCGCGGCGTTGCGCTTCGCGGTGCGGGGCGTGTTCGCGCCAGCGTTTGACCGCGGCCTCGTCACGCCAGAACGACAGCGACAGAATCTTGCCCTCGGTGGTCAGACTCGTAAAGCGCTCGATGGAAATGAAGCCGTCGATGTGTTCGAGTTCGGCGCGCAGTTGCTGCGCGATGGCGAGATAGTCCTGCTCGCGCCCGGGCCTGGGCCGTACTTCGAAAATCACTGCGAACATGAACTGTCTCCATTCACGGCATTTTCCACCTGGAGAAGGCGGATCTGCAACGTGTTCAGTCTAATCCGGCACTGGCACCGTGTCTAATCTGTCTGCCTTCAAGCCGGGGCAGGGGGGACATCAGTTTAACGATCATCTTTTTATGCGGCACGATTTTCCGCCGGCGCCTTTACAGATAGCAGACGAGCCCCTAAGCTTGGGCACAGTGAAACCATGGCAATTCAAAGTGCTGCGGCAGCTTGCCGATGGCGAATTTCATTCCGGAGTCGCATTGGCGAGCGCGCTCGGGAAATCGCGCGCGAGCGTATGGCTTGCAGTACGCGAAATCGATAAAACCGGGATCGAAGTCTACAAAGTCCGCGGCCGTGGTTACCGCCTCGCGCAACCGCTGTCGCTGCTGGACCGGGATGACATCCTGCGGCAACTGGGCGCCGACGCGGACACATTTTCACTCGAGATCATGGATGGCGTGAACTCCACCAACACGCTTGCGATGCAGCATGCGGCGCGCGGCGCGCCTGCGAATCTGGTCATTGCCGCGGAATGGCAGGAGGCGGGACGTGGACGCATGGGACGCGCCTGGCATGCCGATATCGGCGGCGCGCTGACGTTTTCCCTGTTGTGGCGTTTCCCCCAGGGCGCGGCATTTCTTGCGGGATTGAGCCTCGCGGTTGGCGTGGCGTTGATGCGCACGTTCGAAACTCTGGGCGTAGAAAAGGCGGGATTGAAATGGCCCAACGATGTGCTGTGGCGCGGCGGCAAACTGGCCGGCATCCTGATCGAAGTGCAGGGCGATATGCTGGGGCCCAGCGCGGCGGTGATCGGCATCGGCGTCAATGTGCGCCTGTCGCAGTCGGTGCGTGACCGGATCGATCAGCCGGCCAGCGACCTGGAGACGGCGTGCGGACGACCGCTCGACCGCAACCGGGTGCTGGCGCTGCTGCTGTGCCAGATGCGAGACGCGATCGACACGTTTACCAAGGCGGGCCTGGCGCCGTTTCGGGACGACTGGCACCGGTATCATGCCCATCAGGATCGGATGGTGACGCTGATTTTGCCGGATGAGCGGCGCGAGCACGGATGCGCGCGCGGCGTGGCCGAAGACGGCGCGCTATTGATCGAGACCCCGTCCGGCCTGCGCCGTTACCACAGCGGCGAAATCAGCCTGAGGGTGGAACCGCAGCCCCGCGTGCACGCATGAACATTCTTGCCATCGATGGCGGCAACAGTCGCATCAAATGGGGTTGCTCAGACGGCCGGCACTGGATTGCACAGTCATGGCTGGCCAGCGCGCAGGCCGACAAACTAGGCGCCGCACTGGCCACGCTCGAGCTGCCCGGGAAAATAATTGTTTCAAATGTCGCCGGCGAGGCGGTGCGGGATCTGATCGCAGCGGCGCTCGGGCAGTTTGCAGTCAGCCCGTCGTGGATACAAAGCGCTGCCAGCCAATGCGGGGTCACCAGCAGTTACCATGACCCGGCCCAGCTCGGGTCCGATCGCTGGGCGGCGCTGGTCGGGTCATGGCACCTGTTTCGCGGGCCCTGCGTCGTGGTCAATGCCGGCACCACCATGACGGTCGATGCGTTGTCGAGCGAAGGTGTGTTCCTGGGCGGTTTCATCGTGCCGGGTGCGGGCCTGATGCGGGAGTCACTGGCGAGCAAGACTGCGCAGCTCGAGTTGCAGGAAGGCCGGTTTGCGTATTTCCCCGATTGCACTGCGGACGCCATTATGAGCGGCAGCATCAGTGCCCTGGCCGGCGCCATCGAGCGCATGCTGCATTACATGGAGCAAACCGGGCAGGCTGCGCCGCTCATCGTGTTATCAGGCGGCGGCGCCTCGTTGCTGGAGGCGCAGCTTAACGCGCGGGTCGAGGTCGTGGATAATCTGGTGCTGGAGGGCTTGCTGCGTATCGCGGTCGAATCAACACCGGTCAGCAGTGAGCAGTAAGCGGTAAACAGAAGGCGGCTTGCCCTGCCCTTGACTATCCATCGCTTGCCGCTTAATGCTTGCCATTTACGAAATTGAGAATATGAGACTGTTTTTCCTGATGCTGGTGCTGGCCAATGCCGTGTTCTATGCCTATGGCTACGTAGCGCAGCAGCAGGGCACCGCCTACAGCCAGAGTGCGCTGCTGCAGATCAACCCGGAAAAAATCCAGATCACCGGCGCATCGAGCGCCGCTGTGCCCGGAACAGGCAAGCCCGTCCCGTTGTCTGCCGCGCCCGGCACAGCGCCGGCGCCCTGTCTGGAGTGGGGCTATCTCGCGGGACCGGATGTGGTGGCGCGGGCAGATGCGGCGATCGCCAGGCTCGACTTGCCGCAGACCCTGGTACAGCGCGTGGTGGCTGATGTCGGCGGCTACTGGGTCTACATCCCGCCCCGGAAAAACAAGGCGGACGCCGACAGGAAAATCGCCGAACTGAAGACGTTGGGCGACCCAAGCTTCATGCGGATGATCAACCTTAAAATTGTGGCCGCCGAGATCATGCGCACCCTCATCGGCAGCACCGGCCTGGTCATGGTGGCCCCCATCACCGCCCTGCTCGGCGGCCTCATCATTGCCGGGGCCTTGAAAAAAAAGCCCTCATAACGCTGTTCTTTCCAGGCCAGTGCCAGGGAGGGCAGCCGGGATACACAATGTTACAAATCCCTACACACTCTCTGTTGAATCAGGCTGCGGTCTGGGATATACCTCTTTTAAACTCAATCATTTCTCAGGAGACTAAAATGAAATTCTTTTTGAAATCATACCTGGCGGCTCTGACTATGGGACTCATCTTGACTGTCGCGTCCGCCCCTGCCTGGGCTGCCGGCGATGACGGGGGAAGGCCCGATGACTTTTCCCCGGGATTCAGCGGCTATGTCCAGCCCATGGTGGGGGCGGGCTACAGCAAATCCCTGTCCGATGTCAGCGACAAGAACGAGCGCATCGACTCCTTGGATCAGTCCGCCAAATCTGAAACCGATTTCATCCCCATGGTGCTATGGAATCTGGGGTACACCTTTGACAATGCAGCCACCCGGGTCTTTGCCGGCACCCCGGAAGAAAACATCATTGAAGGCACCTTTTTTCTTGAGGTGGGCATCAGCCAGAAATTAGGGGACGGCACCGTCCTGACCGCCGCCTACATCCCCACCCTGCCAGGGCTGGACGACGAGGTCTGGCGGGATCCCTTTTTGCTGGGGGCAAACCGCCAGGAGACGGACCGCGATTCCCATGCCTTCCGCGTTTCCGCTGACAGCATCTTCGGCAGCCCCTTTACCATCAAATACGGATTCGGAAAACAGGATATCGAGAATGACGATGCCGGCCGCTACCATGCCGGCCTGCCCGGATCAACCCTGACGTCACGGGATCTTGAGGCACTCAAACGCTCCGGCACCTTTCACCAGGCAGACCTGCAGTATGGATTTGACTTGGGAAGTGGGGTCATGGTCCAGCCGGGCATCTTTTACATGAAGGGAAATGCTGACGGGGAGGCCAACAGTTTCAACCGCTACGGCGGCCAGATCTCCATGGTTCGGGCTGCGGGGCGATATCAGCTCTTCTGCACCCTCTCTGCCGACTATTCCGATTATGACGCAGTCCATCCCATATTCAACCAGACCCGGAACCAGTGGGAATACGGCGCCATTTTAGGTGTCGGCTATATGGCCCCCTTTGGATGGGAAAATTTCATCTTCAATGTGTATACGGGAGTTTCAAAACAAGAGGCCAATATCAATTTTTACGACAGCACCGGCGCCATGGCCGGCATCGGTCTCACCTGGATGTTTTGACAGACATCTGCCCCCCTGCCACCTTACCCGAAGTCCCGGAACCCCTCTACCACAGCCTTAAGCCGGGCAATAAGATGGCTGTGGTAGGCCCTCCCCCCTTCCACCGAGGCCTTTGAGGGGGTACCCACCGTACCCCCGGCCTTTTCCACGGCATCTGCCATCTCTTGTTTCGAAGAGGGCACATAGCAGAGGGTGTCGCCCGCAAATCCCGGATCCACCGAATAGAGGGGATGAACGGCATGAGGGTTGTCAATGGCCCTCTCCATCCGGGTCAGATGGGGATACTGGGCCATCATGTGGGAGCCTTCGATCTCCTCGCCGTGGCCCACCGGCCCGAAGCCAAGCTCTTGGACAATGGATTTAGACATATAGGCCGGATCAAAAATCACCACCCGCACCCCGAGCTCCCGCATGGCCCGCTCCCCTGCCATCTGCATCCAGGCAAGGTTGACAAAGCGGTGGCCGTTGATGATCACAAAATTTTCAAAGCCGTGGCAACTCAGGGAGGAGATGATATCAAAGGCCAGTTCGGTCTGGATTTCGGGCCGGATGGTGATGGTGCCGGGCAGCACCATATGATGGGGGCTCCAGCCGAACCACAGGGGCGGCACGGCCGGGGTCCCGGCAGCGTTGGGCCGCGTCCCGGGCCAGGGTGGCGGCCACCAGGGTGTCCGTTCCCAGGGGCAGGTGGGGGCCGTGCTGTTCCGTGCTGCCAAAGGGGATGAGCACGGTTTTTACAGCCGTTGTCGACCGTTTCCCGGACCTCTTCCCAGGTCATGTTCTGAATCCAGACACTGCTTGTGTTTTCCGTCATGGCGCCTCCTTTGCACAGGCCTGTTTATCTGCCCATCCGTTCGATGAAATGGGTGTCCAGGTTGCCGGCGATAAACTGGGGATGGTCCGCCACCTCAAGGTAGAAGGGAATGGTGGTGGCAATGCCCGTCACCTTGAAGTTTTCAAGGGCCTGCTTCATCCGGGCCACGGCAGAAGGCCTGTCCTTGCCGAACACAATGAGCTTCCCGATGAGGGAATCATAAAAAGGCGGGATCAGGCAGCCGTCATGGATAAAGGTGTCCAGGCGGATGCCCGGCCCTTCAGGAAAAATAACGGTCTCTATTTCCCCCGGGGGAGGGCATGAAATTGTCCGCAGGATCTGCGGCATTGATCCGGCATTCAATGGCCCAGCCCCGGATGGCCACATCCTTCTGGGTCAGTGACAGGGGTTCCCCCTGGGCGATCCGGATCTGGGCCTGGACAATGTCAATGCCTGTGATCAGTTCGGTGATGGGATGCTCTACCTGGACCCTGGCATTGGCCTCCATGAAGTAAAAATTTTTGTCCCGGTCCACCAGAAACTCCATGGTGCCGGCGTTGACATAGCCGATGGCCCGGGCAATGCTGACGGCGGTCTCTCCCAGGACAGATCTCAATTGATCATCCACAAAGGGAGAGGGGGCCTCTTCGATGAGTTTCTGATACCGCATCTGGATGGAGCACTCCCGCTCCCCCAGGTGGATGTAGTTGCCGTGGCTGTCCCCCAGGATCTGGATCTCGATATGACGCGGGGATTCAATGTACTTTTCCAGGTAGAGGCTGGGATTGCCAAAGGCGGATTTGGCCTCTCCTGCGGCCATGGAAAATGCCTGGGCGATCTCTTCCGGAGCCTTGACGATGCGCATCCCCCGCCCGCCCCCGCCGCCGGCAGCCTTGAAGATCACAGGGTAGCCCATTTCTTGAGCCAGTTCTGCCGCAGTCTCAGGGGAATCCACAATGCCGTCGGATCCAGGAATCACGGGCACCCCCAGTTCCAGGCAGGTCTGCCTGGCAGCGGCCTTGTCCCCGGCCCTGGCAATGGTCTCGGCGGACGGCCCGATAAAGACAAGCCCCTCGGCCTCGCACCGCCTGGCAAATTCCGCATTTTCGGACAGGAACCCGTATCCCGGGTGGATGGCCTCGGCCCCGGTCTCTTTGGCAGCTTCAATGATCCGGTCCTGGTTGAGGTAGGATTTCCGGCTCAAGGGGCGGACCGATGTGGACGGCCTGGTCTGCCTGCGTCACATGAAGGCTGTTGGCATCGGCATCTGAATAGACCGCCACGCGTTTGATACCCAGTTGCCTGCAGGCCCGGATCACCCGAAGCGCAATCTCCCCTCTGTTGGCGATGAGAATGGTATGAATGGCCATGGCTACTCCGGTCTGATCTCGATCAGGGCCTGGTTTTTCATCACCGCATCTTCATTTTCCACCAGGATCTTTTCCACAATGCCGGTTTTTTCGCTGCGAAGCTCGGTAAAGATCTTCATGGATTCAATCACACAGACCATGTCGCCCTCCTTGATCTGTTTGCCTTCTTCAACCAGGGCAGGGTCGCCAGGGGCGGCAGAACGGTAAAAGGTGCCCATGACCGGCGATGTAATGGTGTAGGTGTCATTTCCCATGGTGGGTCTCCTTATCATTTGGGGTGGCGGATTTGTGATCTGAAATTTAAAATATACTTGACATATATTTTGAATCTATGTCAAGTATATTTTCTATCAGGCAACCCTTATCAATACAGGAGATCCGCTTTTCATGAGTCCCGGGCCAAAGATCCAGAAACTTCCCAAACAGCCCCTGGCGGCGGTGGCCTACGAGACCATCATCCGCAAAATCATCTGCCTGGAATACCAGCCCAGCCAGCACCTGGAAGAGAGCCGGCTCATGGAAGATTTAGGTATCGGCCGCACCCCCATCCGGGAGGCCCTGGTCCGCCTCAACCATGAAAAAATGGTGGAATCCCACCCCAACAAAGGGGTGATTGTCCGGCCCATCACCCTCCAGAACACCAAATCCATGTTTGAAAGCATGCTGCTCATTGAAACCGGCCTGGTGGATATTGCCCTGAGAAAAGACTGCAGCAGTTACCTTGAAAAAATGGCCCGGGCCAACAAAGAGGTGGCGGCCGCAGCAAAGGCCAACGATGTATTTCAACTGGTGGCCGCAAACCACAGGTTTCACATGGCCTTTGCCAGGTCTTCCAGAAACGAGTTCCTCATCCGGGCGGCCAATGATATCAGAAGCGAGGCCAAACGCCTCTCATTTCTCTCCTACGACAATGCCATTGACCCGGAACACCCCCTGGAACACCACTATGAGAGCGTTGTAGGGGAGCACGAAGAGATGATCCAGTGCCTGGCCGAAAAACAGGGAGACCGGCTGAAAGCGCTGATCCAGGACCATGTTGACACCTTCAGGGAAAGGATCATCATCTTCATGACCCACTAAAGTACACGTGCAGGTAAATAAAAAACCAATAAGAAGGAGGAAGTACGATGAAAAAACTGGTCTTACTCGCAGGTCTGTTGTGTTTTGCCTTAAGTCCCGTCTCCGAGTGGTTTTTGCCAAAACCAAGTGGGACCTCCACCTCAACTATCCGGCCGGCAATTTCCACTCCCAGGGCGCCCAGCGCTTTGCCGATGAAGTGGAAAAGGCCACCAACGGTGAACTGAAAATCGTCCTCCATCCGGGCGCGGCCCTGGGGTTCAAAGGGCCTGAACTGCTGAGAGCCGTGGCCGACGGCGCCCTTTCCGTGGCAGAGATCCCCACCGGCATGGTAGAAGGGGATGCCCCGGTGCTGGCCCTCACAGCCCAGCCCTTTATCTCCACCAATGCCTTTGAGCAGCGTCTTCTTTACGTTGCCGTCAATGTCCAGTTCCACCCAGCCCGGCCCATTGAGGTCCACGTCTGCCGAAAGAGTTGTGGAACGAATTTCCCGGGGCCCGTTCTGGGTAAATGCAAAGGGATCCCCACCGCCGCTGAATGCAACCGCTGTTGCACCAATGGTATGACTGTCGTTGACCCGGATCACCAATTGGTCGCCGTCCATCTGGATTTGATCGATGACAATCCCGGCATCGTAGGGCAGGGTTGCGTTGGCCGCTGCCGTGTGAATCATAGCGCAGCACTGGTTGGCCGACACCGCGTTGGAATCACTGATGGCACCGGTAAAGCTGCATCCGGTCGTATTTATGGACAGGGAAGGCGCACCGCCGCTGTTCTGCTGATGGAAATCACCGGCCCCGAGTCGTTTGCGGACATCCAGCTGGATGCCGGTGCCGACCGCTGTGGTCTGCACTTTGATCAGGTTCGTACCGGACTCCCAGGCACGCACGCCTTCCACAGCCAGGGCAATTTTTCGGGCCAGAACACTGGTTGCATTGTCACCGGCCACCAGGTTGATTTCGGTGGTTCTTCCCCTGACGGTTACTTCCAGTGGTGTTGCGGTCAAATCAGAAGAGGCAAAGGCGGCATGACCGGTATCAACAACCACTTGTGCCGCCGTGCCCAGTACCGGCACTCCGTAGCTGCCGGTAAAGTCCAGGCGCCCGCTGCTTAAGGGGATGTCGCCGGTGGCGCGCAGGTGCGTGTTGCCAGTGTCGTACAAGCGGCGCAACACGTCGCTGTTGCGTGTTCTGGAGTCGGGAAAGGCAACCGCCGCGCCGTTTGCCAGCAGCTCCAGCCGACCGGCGGTATCGACTTGTGAATGAATGCCGCCCGGGGGTGTATTGGGCCACCCCGAAGTGAGATATGTGGTAAAATGTGTGACAAGCTCTGCCCGGGGGACCTGGTCTATATGGCTGAATTCACCGGTCCCCCGTCCCTCGCCCGTGTTGGTCAGTGAGGCCGGAGAGCCTCCGGCGACCACAATCGAGGCCCCGGAGCCACGCTGCACGCTTTCCACAACAATCACAGGTTCAGCCCGCATCTGTACCGGGATCGCGGATAATACCGTGTTAAAGGATTCCAGAGATCCCTGCACCGTCGTATCGGTGGCGTTTGGGGTATGAATTGTTCCTCCGATATCAATAAGATGGGAATTGCCCAGGCCCCGGTCCAGGGCAATTTCACCGCGCAGGAGGGGACGGTGAACACCATAGAAAAAATATTCGGTGGCCCGTTCATTGACCCGCACCACCATCTGGTCGCCCACCAGTTGATAGGGGCCCGGATTTTCGGCAAACAGTTGTGCGGGCGGCGGTTCCACGATTTTCATTTCAGGTTCCGACGGCCAGCGACGCACGTTTAATAATTTGTGCTCATGTCCGCTTGCCGCTGCGGTGGTCAAACCGGTGGGAAAGCGCCTCCTTCTCAGAATATCGAACAGTTGATCGTGGGTTAAGTCGATGGTGTGGCTATGGGAAGCAGCGCCGCTCAGTGCCGTATTCGTGGTCAACGTTTGTGTTCCGGCGGGTGTGGTGCCCCATTCCCAGCCCAGTGTCCGCTGGTCTATCATCAGCCAGTGGCCATGGTCCGGCGAACCGTTTTCGGAAGACCAGATATCGATCCTGCTCTGTAAATATTTGTATCCCGCCAGTGCATGGTCATGGCCGTTGACCGATGAAACAGTAAGGCTCGACAGATCGCGCATGCCCATGATATCGGCGAGTTGCTCCTTCGTTAAGGTTATTTCATGGAAATGCCTCTCGTTTACCGTGGTGCTTACGGTGAGCGAGTCGGGCAGGGGGCCGTTTTCGATGAGGGTCCTGTCAACGAGAATCCAGTGTTCATGGGACGGCGTGCCCTCCTCGAAAAGAGAGATCACCAGTGGGTTCACCAGGGGCTGCTGCTCATCATTTTCCGAGGTGTAAAAGGCCATGGACAACGGTTTTCCTTCAATATGCCCTTTGCCCGGAATCCATGTCAGAAACGGAAAATTTCGAAAACCGTGCGTGGAGGAGTCCCTGAACACCACCGGCAATGTCATGTTCCGGCTGGCCGGATTGGCTGAGTTCGCCGGGTTTTCCACACGCCGCTGATACTCCTGGGCATGGAAATGCAAATGGTGCTGGGCACTGCGGCCCGTGCTGTCAATGTCGGCAATATGGACTCCTTGAGTGAACCGGTGCCCCACATCCACCCATGCACGGTTGCGTGAAAGATGAACATAGACGGAATAGGTCAGCACGCGCTCGTCGTCGGTTCCGGGATCATGACCGGAGTGCCAGCTGGTATGCATCACGTCTATGCTGTTCTTCTCATCACTGCCGTTTTTGTTGTCTTTGATGATATCAATGACAATGCCGTCACGGGCCGCCAGGGCATTTTTATTTTCTTTTTCATTAAAGTCATAACCATACTCATTGTCCACGTCGTCAGACGTTTTCACTTTGCTGGGGATGTGACTGAAAATGCCGTGCACGGCCTGGCCGCACAGCCAGTTCTCTCCGGAAGGGTAGGGCAGTTTGTAAGGGGAGGTGTCGGCATCCTTATCATCGAACAGGCCGTGTTTGTCGCGGCCGTCGTCAATGAAAAACCACCAGAGAAAAAACGGGAGAATGCCTGCCACAAGAAGAGAACCGGAGAGCAGGAGACAAAACATGCCTGCTTCAATCAGGATTTCGACAATCGTGCTGTGCTCACCGGTGCCTGAATGGAAAAACAGCGGTATTCCGCCAATGCCGAAAAGAGTCAGGACTCCGACAACGATCGCGCCGGCTATTGCACCGCCCTTGCTGGATGATTCCAGATCGGCCAGAATGAGAATCAGTGCTATCAGGGCCAGGATGGCACAAACAGTTGACAGGATGAGGGTCCACCAGTCGGGGGCTATGGGCAGGCTGCCGGGCCGCTGGCCTGCCAGTACCCACAGCACGACATATCCCGCAATAAAACCCAGGACCAGTCCCAGGACCAGCAGAACGATGGTGCGCGTGGTAAAGCCTTCTTCCAGGCTGAAATCGTCCCACGAGAGAAAAAAACTGAAAAAGGCCGCGATCCAGGACATGGGCCCCCAGACGGCCCAGAACATCCGTGACATGGAGACTCGCTGAGGATTCTCCTCTTCGGCACGGTCTTTAAAATACCATACCGAACGGGTGAAATAATAAAATGAGCGGACAAGGGTCACGTTGGAGAAATATTTCAACAGGCGCTGTGCGAACGACAAGGCCCAGTTGGAGTTACCGCCGTCATGGAAAGACTGAAACAGGCGAAGAAGAAGATTGAGGCTGAAATTGCCCTGATCGGAAAAGAACCAGTTCTTGAAGATATCGCCGCCACTGTCGTTACCGCGCTCTCGGTTGATGACCTCCGGCCATTTTGAGCGCACCAGGGTATGGCCACCGGCGTGCCAGAGAATGGTGAGGACACTCAGGGTACCGTCCAGCCAGCGGCCTTTGTAATTGTCCGTACGCACGGATTCCCACACGAGAAAGAAAGTGGCAAGCGTGTTGGTGGCCAGGTCCAGTCCCCATATGGCACCGGGATTTTCGTGGGAAACCGCCTTGACTTCATCCAGGTAATCCGGATCTTCTTCGGGCATGCCCCGGGGGCCGTCTCCGCCCGGGGTGCTCACGCTGGTGTTGAATTCAAAGCAGGCACTCAGCACCCCGCCATACTCGCTTTTAAAGGTCTGAATAAAATCCATCAGGCCGGATACCGCCCGGTCGTCAATCCCTGCAACCACTTCATGCAGCACCCGGCGCAATTCCCATATGGCGTCAAACCCGGCGTCTGCCCAGGGCGCTTCATCCAGGCCTTCGCTGATATACTGCCTCAGGGTGACTGCCGAGCGAAAGGCCCGGTGTGCCGTTATATCGCGTCGGCCGCCTGCCAGGGGGTGTTCCAGCACCGAGGTCATGCCGTTTACCTGTTCCATCAGGAATTGGTTCAGGGCCTGGCCGTTCAAACGGGGAAGGGCGTCACACAAATTGTCAATATGTTGATGCAGGGTGTCACGCAAAACAGCACCGCCGGTATCATCCAGGCGTGAAAACAACTCCTTTCCAAGGTTCGTGATACCTTCGACGCTGTCCAGACGATCCAGCAGATTTCGAATAAAGGAGATCGGTCCGCCGGAGCCGGCAAAACGCTCATACTGCTGCTCCAGTATATCATTGAACCGTTCCGACCGGCTTTGGACAAAATTATTCAGCCCGGATCCGAGACCCTCGGCACCTGTTCCCATGATGCCGAACACAAAATCCGTCAAGTCATCATAGGTCTGTTTGCGAGGTCCGGCATCCAGGGCCGTTTGTATACGATTGCGGTGTAACAGTGCATATCCCAGTGACATTTTTTTTCCTCCGGCGGCCCTTCGGGGACCCTCCGGGGGCTCTCCGAGGGCCAGCTTTAAAAAGCTGGACAAACAGATGGGATGTAGAACTTATGTGAGCTGCGCTCACCAAAGTTCTACATCCTAAGCGCTTACACGGGCACTGACACCGGCAGTGCCGGTGGCCAGGGGAATGGGGTGCAGCATATCATCGAAAGCGACGTCCACGCGGGCCAGTTCGATATCGATCTCTTTTTTCAGTTCAAGGCTTGCGGCTTCAAGCAGTTTACGCAGGTTTGCAGGTAGATCCAGTACGGGCAGAAAGTCGGCCAGCAGGTCTTCGTATACCGGATCCACGGTGTCGGCTATGATCCTGCCGGGTGCCAGTGCGCCGATGGTTTCAACGGCGGCGTTGCAGGTTTCATTCAAGGTGTCGATGGTATTCTGGTCGATGATTGTGGAGAGGCTCAGCAAGTCGCCGACGGCATCACGTGCTGCTTCAAGAACTGCGCGCAAGGGCTCGGGATTTAAGGAATTTGCCGCGGTTTCAATGCGGCCGTGGATCTGGTCCAGGGGATCTGTGACCGGTGCCAGGTCAATGTCGCGCAATATGTTTACAGCGTCTTCCACGGCGTTGACGGTGCCTCCCACCCCTTCATCCCCGACGATGGTGTCCATTTTGGCATGCAGTGTGTCGGTAATGTCCGAGATTCCCTGCGCCAGCAACTGTATGTAGGGGGAGAAAGCCTGGAAAATCATGACGATTGTTGTGAGCGGCGCGTGCAGGCTGTCACCCAGTGCCTGGTGTACGGTTTCCTTTAACGCTGCCACGGTGGCGGGCGGGTTCCTGAATTGTTCAAAGATCCCTCCGCCGTTCAATTGCTGCACCTTGTAATAGTCCAGCAGCTTTTCCTGAAGGTTTCCCGCGGCATCGAGCAGTTTGGACGACATGCTGCCCCACGGTTGACGTGCGGCCTCCAGTATGTCCGCAACATGGTTCAGGCGTTCCATGGCTTCGACAAGACGGCGCCTGACGGGTATCATCCGGTGGGTGCGCAGGGTATCCAGTGGAAAAGCACGGATGAGCATGATCACCTGTCGGGCGGCGGGAGAGCTGAGCAGGGGAATTCCCTGCTGTCCCGTCTGTTGCAAAGCCCGGGCGACGTCACCTGCAATCGCATCGCGCTCGATACTCTGAACGGCTTCACCTGCTGCGGCAAAGGCGTTCTGCAGGCGGGCCGGATCCACTTCATCGAGTTTTGCAACGGCCTGGTTCACCAGGTCATTTACCGCAGCGGTGGCATCGCCGGGCTCGCTGAACAGGTTCGCCCCGTCCCGCAGGAGGTCGCGGGTATCCGCGAGCAGCACGGTCCATGACTGAATGTATTCCAGGGCATCGTTGATACCGTCAAACAGGGTATCGATCTTCGTTGCTTCATACACTTTTTCGATGGCGCCTTCGATGGCGTCATTTACCGGCTGAAGCAGTACCGACGGGCGCAGGGCCTCCACCTGGCTGAGGATGCGACCGTGAATATCCACCAGGGGATCAACCACCGCCCCCACATCCAGCACATTTACGCGTTCCGCCAGCCCGTCAAGAGCGGCCTGTAAGTGATTCAGTAAATCAGACGGTTTAAACTCCTGCAGTGTTTGAATAAGCTGGGTGAAAGGCCCATCCAGCTCTTCGCCGATGATATTTGAGGGTTTAAACTGTGCAAGGCGGTGACGCAATTTATCGACACCTTCTTCCAATGCTTTCAGCACGACCCCCGGCCCTTCAACCAGGGCGGTTTGCACTGCGGTTGCAATGGGGGCGGAAACCTCTTCAGTGAACTCAATATCCGTCACAACCTTTACAGCCTGCCTGATGATTGGTTTGGCCGCATCGGGTATGGCGGTGGGATCGATGTCCTCCACTTTGGCTTCAATCTCTTCGATAAGGGAAATACTTTCGTCCGCGGCTGAGCCCAGGTCCAGGTTTTCCAGGGCCTGGATCACATTTTTGAGCAGATGGTCCACTTCTGCAAAGGTGCCGCGCACGGTATCGTTGTTGAGCAATGCTGCGACATCTTCCACCGCTTTTTTAACGGGTGCGGTCAATGATTCCGGATCGAAGCTGTTGGTGGCATTGGAAACCGTATTGACGGCAGTTTCAATGCCCTGCCTTACCGGATCAATGGCAGGCAGCACCTCGGTGTTTACAAAATTTTCGATTTCTCCGGGTAAACTCTCCAGGGCACTCTGTATTTCCGTAAAACCTGCCGCGGTCAATGCGGTATCCAGTGCGGTTTCCACCGGCGCGATCAGGGACGTCATTTCCGTGCGCACCGTTTCCCTGACACCATTGACCTCGTCGACTGCGCTCTGGACGGCGTCTCGTACCGTTTGCAGGGCACCGGTCACTTCGGAGAAATTAAACTCATCGATTGCGGTCGTCACATCGCTGAAGATATCCGTTGCGGTTTCCGGAAGCTCGGCCAGCAGCTCCTGCACTTTTTCAGCGACCGGCGTGATGTCAAAGGCCGGTTGCAGAGCCCTTGCAACGGTCAACAAAGAGCGGGTGAGCTCTTCATCCAGGCTTTGCGCCCGAGCCAGCGGCGAGAGTTCCGGGTGAAGGGCCATGGCAAGTTTTTCAAGCTTTTCCGCTGTGGCTTCGATGAGGCTCATTTCACTGAAGGCCGGATGCGCCGAGGCGGTAAGCATTTTAGGCCGCAGCGTGGAGAACACGTCCGTTAAGGTTGCGTGTGCAGTGGTCAGGGTGAGCATTCCGCTGTTGATTTGACCGGCCGCATCCAATACCGGTGCGGCAACACGGGTGCGCGGTGTACGTATCAACTCCGCCGCCATCTCGATTGTGCGTACCAGGTTGGCGTTCAACTGCTCCGGTGTCAGGGTTTGCCAGGTGGCAATTGTCTGCAGAGATTCCATGGTTTCATCGATCACCGGCAGGTTTGGGAACCTCAGCAGTGGGGTGGCAAATCCCGCAGCGGCCCCTTGCAGGAATTCCAGAAGTCGTGGGGCATCAATGCGCGGACCAAGGCCCTGCACCAGGCTGCGCGCCTGGGCAATGGCATCACGCAGTTCGTCCACGTCGGGTAGATCCGGTATATCAAATCCCTTGTCTTCGGGCATACCGCTGGGGCCGCCGAATACCCGTCCTGTGATCAGGCGAATGACCTCCTGCACCAGTTTTATCAGGGCCGTAAACTGCACAGTGCTGCCGCCGCTCAGGGTACCGCTTAAGTTTGTTATCGGTGCAAGTATCTGCTCAAGGGGCCCGCTGAAATCCGTGGGCACGCTCAATCCGCCAAGTTCCGTCGACAGATTGGCAATTCCCTCCAGGCCGGGGGGCAGGGGAACCGCCTGGATAATATTCTGGAGACTCGCTAATTCCGCAGGTCCATCCATCAATTCCCGTACCGTTGAAATAATGTTGCCGAGTTGGGCGCCCTGTCCACTGACTTGTGTATCCAGGTCGGCGGAACTTATGAGTGAATCCAATGAATCGAGCAGTCCTTCCATTACGTCGCTCCTGCTTGCCAAGGGTTATAGACCAGTACAAAATTGCTCAGGGACAAATCCACATCGCGGCGGCAGCTGAATCCCAGGCTTAACAGGCCGCCAAGGTCCGGGATGCGGTCGAGAAAGGGCTTGTGTGCGCTGTTTTGCGCAACCCAGAAGCGCCGAAACTGCGGCGGCAGTTGCCGTGCCCTGCCTGCCACCCCCACAAGATCGTTATTGAGAATGCCGTCGGTCCAGTTCAGCGTGACGGGTTCCAGGGGACCCGGGCTGCCGTTTTGATCGACTTCCACGACTGCCAGCTGCAGCACGGGTTTTGCCGTCAGGAGTGTCCAGCCTGCACCGTCGTCACTGGAACGTTGTGTATCACCCGGGCTCTCCATGTCGGCGTGCCACCAGAATACCCCCCGGGTCACCCGGGCGACAACCCACACGGATTCGGGGTGGGGCGGCAGCATCTTGTCAGCGGCAAAGGCGGCACGTTGCCAGCCCGGTTGCGATGCCGGTGACAACGGTATGGAAACCGGCTCACCGATGGCGGGACCAATACGGACGCCGTCGCCACTGTGCAAGGAAACAAGCAGTTCTCCCTCCTCGCTCGCCCTGCCGAACAACGCAACCCGTGCAATGGGCAGATTGCGTTCCACTCCGGTCAACGTCATGCGCCGGGCCAGCCTTGTCGTGTTGTCGACGCGGAATCCCCGGCGGGGACATTCAAAGGCTTCGTCGGCTGCCATCACCAGGCGCGCCGGGCCGTAGGTCCCGTCAATGGTAAAGCTGAAGCCCGAAGGCCTCAGGTTTTCAGGGACGGGCAGGTGAATGTGCCCGGGGGCGCCCAGTAATGATTTTTCTTCAGCATCGCCGGAGAGGGGATAGCGCAGATAACGTGCGGTGGCCGCCGCAAGGTTGACGCGAAGGTTTCCGGGAGAGTCGGAGGTGAAATTCAACTGCAGCCCCAGGTCGTCACCGCTGCCGGACGGATAGGATGATTTCAATAAACTCCGGGCGGCGGGGGCAAAGTCCACATGAAGAGGCGTGTTGCCGGGATCTGTATCAAAGCGTGACACAACTGGCTCGTCGGTAACCAAAGGTGCTGTTGCCGTGATACTGACCCCGGCGGGCCGAATATCATACCTGGCCGTCACCGATGCTGCCGACCATGAAATGCCGCCCACCTCAGTGGGTAATCCGCCATGGGCGCGGTCACTGTTATCAGAACTCACCCCCAGCAGCAATTTGAAGTCCGTCACCGGTAACGGGACAGACAAATTCAAGATCGCTTTTATTTTCCCTCCGGCGGCAAAAACGGATAACGACGCTCCCCCCAGTGCAGGCCCGTACATATCACCGCCCTGTCCGGGCATGTCAAAATGGGGGGCGGCCGCCATGGGTGGCCCGTATGCGCCATTGGCGGCGGGGCGTATAAGAAAGTGCACATATTCGGCTCCACTGGTTGAACCGTTGACTTCGGCATTCACCCGGCCGCTGCCGCCGTCAAAACGGTATACGACACGCCCCACGCTTCCGTTTGCTCCATTACCTTCAACAACATGGGTTTTGGATGCTGACGCCGGCAGCATCAAATCTTCGATTTCTATGCGTTCAAGACTTACAGGTGCTCCGGAGACAACGGGATTATAGTCAAAGGGCAGCCCGTCCGGTGATACGTTTTGTGCCGATACTGTTTTATCATCACTCAATGACGTGCTGGACAGATCGAAACCGACGGATTCCACTTCCACTTCATCGAGTCCCGGCAGGCGGGGGATGGGTACGGGCAGTGACTGGACTTGGCCGGCGGAGGTGAATTCCAGGATTTCTCCTTCCGGCCGGGTTGGCTCCAGTTGCACGGCATAAGGTGCCAAAGCCGCGGCAGACCGCACTCCGAGGCTTTCAAACGTCAGCTCTGCCAGAGAAAAATCAAATGCAGGTCCCAGTATCCATGCCATCAGCTTTCCACCTTAATCGTCAGTTCACCCAGGGAGACAGTTCGATGATTGGTATGTGCCAGGCTGAGCACTATCCTTACCCGGGTATCGTTGTTCAGGCTTGCCGGCGGACGATAGACCAGGTTAAACACATTTTCAGCACCTGGCTCGTAAGCCACAAAGCCCACGGGCGCATGGGTTGTATCACCAATAAGTTCACCGGGCGGGGATGCCCCTTTCATGCGCGCTACAAGACGCACCGGGGCCCCATTCAACGGGCGCAGATCGACATGCAGCGGTACCGTCACATCCCCTGCGCCTGCGCCGGCTTTGATGTTTTCCGGTATCTGAACCGGCAGGATGGCGATGCGTGTCGGCAGGGTTTCGATCATATCACCTGCGGCAGCGGCTCCCACAGGCCAGAAACGCCCGGTATACCGGTAGGTTGCCCGTAATGTGTGAAAACTTTCACGCTGTTCCGGCAAAGGCCCCAGCCTGGTCAACCGAAAGCCCTCCAGGTCAAAACCAGGATCAGGACCTGTCTGAAATGCCTGTCCCGTTCGCAGGTTTTCATCATGCAGCACCATCAGTGCGCGGTCCAGCACCTGCATCAGCAGCGGGCGGTTTATACGTGCATCACCATCCTGAGGCGTGGCTGCAACGGCAAAATCCACAGCCACGGTGCCGGTAAGAAAAAGGGTGGGGCGCAATTGATAATTACGGCGTTGTCCCAGGCGTTCACGGGCATCGTCGCCAAGATGGCTGTTCGATGCCCCCGTTAACACTCTGACGGTAACAACGACCCGTTGCGCATTTTCCGCGACCAGGTCCGGGATATCATCACGTGGCCGCACAACGACGCTGTCCGAGCCGGCAAGGCCGTCTGAGAGCATGTCTGTGAGTCGATTTTCAAATGGGTCGAGCATAATGAATCCTCAGGACTGTTGACGAAATGAACTGGTCATAATAAATTCGGTCTCATTTGCAGACCGACATGAATAGAACCTCTGTTAATGAACTGAAAAACCGATATATATTAGGATTATGGTGCGTGGAACGCACCCTGCGTTGTCCTTCGAGAAGCTATTTTAAAATTCCAGCATTTACAGAGATCTCAAAACTTTGGTTAGCGTTTATGGGGCGTTTCCCTGTGCTTAATTTCAATTGGCCGCGCAGTTGTGAATTTGTGTACTAAGTACACCGCGGCATAAATGCGCCGCTGGTTTGATTTGCCTCCGGCGGCCCTCCGGGGGCTCTCCGAGGGGCCTCCCGGCGGGCCAGCTTTAAAAAGCTGGGCAAACAGATCGGCTCATGCCGACCTACCCGACTGATGTATTCCCGTTATTATGGAATTCTCCTTCTTTCGATCCTCGTTCCTGCGATTCTGTTTCTTTCGATCTTCGTCAACCGTGTATTCAAGGTTCCCAACTGGTCCGGTAAAGCCTGCAAACGCGGCATGGTTTTTTCGATACTGCCGACAGACCGGTTGATCCGCCTTACAACCGTGTTGGTTTCGGCTATGGCGGATTCCACAACGCTTACCCGCTTATCAATGGTATCGGTGGTGATAGTTCGAGTGGAAAAGTCATCCAGCTGTTTATCCACAGTGGTTCGCCATCCGATAATCTCCTGCTGGGATTTCGACAGGCGATCCACCTGCACCCTCACTCCTGCCAGATTGTCAAGTTCCGCTTCGTTGGCGCTTATCCGTATCATCGTATTCTGAATGCCTGTGCTGTTGGCCTTGATCTGCTCCTGCATCTTTGCAATGCCCGGCAGCGACTGTTCAATGGTTCCGACCCGGTTGGTGATACTGCTCACCCGACCGGACAGGATATCCATATGGCCCATTCCGCTCTCCACCTTGTCAACACGGGTAACAAGGCCATCCAGATCGGTTTTCATACTGTCCATGTCGCCGGAGCGGGTTTCCAGGGAGTTTAAGCGCGAACGGATTTTGGGCAGCTCTGCAATGGATGTCTGGTTGCTTTTAACTCCTGTTTCAACGCCCGATATGCGCGTGCCGTGGGAGGCGAGCCGGTCGGGAACTCCTTTTAAAGCCGCAAGGGAAGTCATTGCCGATGACATGCCATTTTCCACCTTGTCAAGCCGGGTGCCGTGTTTCGTGATGTTGCCGTCCAGTTCCGTAAATTGTGATGTCAGGGTATTGCCCGTGTTGGTAATGGTTTCGAATTGCGGTACGAATTTTTCCTCCACCTGCGTCGCAACCTTTTTCACCAGGCCCGCTTCATCGAGAATGTCACCCTCGCGCAGGCGTTTCAGGATCACTGCTGGTCAGCATCGACGGCATGCTCCGCCATGACGAGCAGCGCGGCAAGCAGGGCTCGTTCGAGAAGACGTTCGGCAATTTAGAGGCCCTGCGCAAACGCTATCCGGAGCTGTCCATCACGCTCAAGTACACCATCACCCCGGTGAACTACGACGAGCTGCTCAAGTCCTATGAATTCTTGAGCGGCCATGGCTATCGCTTCACCGCCAAGATGTTGGAATACAACCCGCATTACACCAACAAGCTCACCGGCGCGATCGAGGACCGGGCCACGGGATTCACCACCGGGCAAGTGTCCGAAATCAAGCGCCAGCTGGAGGCCATCCTGGCTCTGGCCCCACGCGGTCGCCGTCACGCCCGGCGGGTGGCCGAGATGCAGGAGGTGCTGGATTCCCTCGATCCGCAATGGCGTCGCCCGGGGCGCTGCTCTACACCCAAGAACGTGGCCTTTCTGGACTGCGATTTGAATCTTTTTACCTGTAAGGAGTACGGCCCCGTCGTCAACCTGCAAGAGGAGCGCCTCGACGACCTGAGCAAACGCTCGCAGTTCCAGGACATCGTCGCGCACGAACGCCAAAACAGCGGCCAGTGCACCCGTTGCACGTCGCAGATGAAACGCAGCTCGGAGGCCCAACGATGGCTTGGCTATCTCGCGTCCTGGGCGCGCTGAGCCGCCGCAGGCGCTGGGGCGGCGTCGGCAGCGACGCCGATCTCGGCGCCGCGCTGCGCGCGGAGCTCGAGGGCGTGCTGCGTCTGAACAGCATTGGCCAACAGAGACGCTATGTGCGCGCGTTTGAGCATCGCTTCGCCGCGCACCTGGGACTGGCGGACGCGGTCGGCATGAATTCAGGCACGTCCGCCCTGTATTTCGCCCTCAAGGCCTTGGGAGTCGGTCCGGGGGACGAGGTCGTCACAGTCGCCAACACCTGGATCAGCACCCTGACCGCGGTGCGCGAAACCGGTGCCGAATGTCGCTTCGCGGACCTGGATCCGGCGAGCGGTCAAATGGACCCGGACGCCTTGGAGACAGCCATCACGGAACGCACGCGGGTGCTGCTGCCCGTACACATGTATGGTATCGCCGCGGACATGCCGCGTTTATCGGACATCGCCGAGCGCCACGGACTGGCGGTGGTGGAAGATGCCTGCCAGGGTATCGGCGCGCACTGTGGCGGGGCCCCCGCCGGCACCTTTGGTACCCTGGGATGCTTCAGCTTTCACGCCAACAAGCTGGTCGGCGCACCGGCCGACGGTGGCATGGTCGTCGGCCGCGATCCGGCCCTGTTGGCCCGGGTGCGGGCCATGGCCGAGGCCAACTGGAGCGGGGACATGCATGAGGTCCAAACGCGCATCCCCAGCCGCCTTCCGCCCTTGGCGATCCCCGTGCTCAAGGCCAAGCTCGCCCGGCTTGATGAGCGGGTAGCAGCGCGTAAGGCGCAATTCGAGGTCTATCGGGACGGCTTGGCCAACGCCGCCGGCCTGGATCTGCTTGCTCCGGGCGCCGGTGCCGTCGCCTCCCATCGTTGTTGCGTGCTGATCGCGAGCGAGCCGCGCATGGCCGCGCATGTCCTCGGCCGCGCTGGTTGGGTGGCCGAGCCCATGTACAAGCAATCCGTGGCCCTGCTGGAATCCTTGCTAGCCCGTGGCATCGACCTTCCGGTGACCGAGCGCCTGTTGCGTCGTCAGCTGTTGCTCCCCATCGGTCCAGAGGTCACCACGGCGCAGCAGCATGCCGTGCTCGCCGCACTATCCAGCCTTTGCGTGAAACACGCGGCGTAACCCCAGTGTTGAACTTGCTTTCGGTATCCCGTTTGCGGCTGGCTCATGCCGTCGGGCTCAGCCTGGTGGCCGGGCTGTGCAACACGGCCTTGTTGTATCTGCTCAGCCATGCTCAAGACGGGCATTCGCCCTATGTCGCCGTCGGCTTGTTCAGCCTGGCATTAGTCGGGTTTTTCGTGAGCCAACGCTGGCTGCTGCACAGCATCGCACGACAATCGGAACACGTATTACGTCAATTGCGCGTGGACTTGGCGCGACGTGTGCTGCGCACGCGCTACGCCGAGCTGGAGGAGGTGGGACGCGCCGAACTGTTGTCAGCTCTGACTCACGACGCCACGGTGCTGAGCCAGTTCTGGCCACTTCTGGTCAACCTGCTGCTGGCCGCCGCTACCATCGTGTTTTCGCTGATCTATCTCGGTCTATTGGCGCCGCTGGCCTTCGGCATCACGGTCGCCGCCCTGCTAACCGGAATCGCCTTGGTGCTGTTCATCGGCCGCCGATCCCGCGCCTTGCTGGAGAGCGCGCGCACCCGCCAGGATCTGTTCTTGGCCATCGTTGACGACCTCTTGGACGGTGTGAAGGAGCTCAAGATCAGCCAGGGGCGGCGCCATGATCTGTATCGTCGCGAGCTGACCGAGACCACCGATCTCTATCTTGACGAGAGTACCCGGGCCAAGCTGGCCTCGCACGATGCGGCATTGGCTGGTCAAGGCGTTTTCTTCATACTCGCCGGGCTGGTGGCCTTCATGCTGCCGCACGCCCAAATCATCGACACGGAAGCCCGCTTCGCCTTCCTGCTGGTGCTGCTCTATCTCATGGGGCCGCTGACCCGCATTACGGGTAATCTACCCCTGATCAACAATGCACGTGTTTCGGCGCGCCGCATCCTCAAGCTCCGCGAGCGCTTGGCCGCTGCGGTCGAGTTGAATTGCGACGCCGACCAGGCGCCGACGCGCAGCTGTTTTTCCGCCGATTGGCAGCGGCTACACCTCGCGGACGCTCGCTATGTCTACGCCGATCAGACGGGGCGCAGTTTCTCCCTAGGGCCCCTCAACCTGGACATCCGGCGCGGCGAATGCTTGTTCGTGGTCGGTGGCAACGGTTCCGGAAAATCCACTCTGGGCAAGGTGCTCACGGGGTTGTATCTGCCCACCGGCGGGGTCATCCGCGTGGGCGACATCGAGGTAACCGCGCACAATCAGGACGAGTATCGGCAACTGTTCAGCGTGGTTTTCAGCGATTTCCATTTGTTCGAACGGCTCACCGGGCTCACCGCGAAGGCGCGCGCCCGGGCTCCGGAATTACTGGTGGACTTGGGCTTGCCCGTGGACTTGTTGGCGAGTCCGGACAGCGCACGTTTTTCGGCCCTTTCCAAGGGGCAGCAGCGACGCCTGGCCCTAATCCTGGCCTATCTGGAGGAACGCAGCATTTTCTTCTTCGACGAATGGGCGGCGGATCAGGACCCGGTCTATCGCGAGCGATTCTACCGCGACATCCTGCCCAGTTTGCAGGTGGCAGGCAGGACCGTGGTAGCGGTCACCCACGACGACCGTTTTTTTCACCTCGCCGACCGCGTCATCGAACTGGACAAGGGCCGGATCGTCAATTCGGATCAGGATGGCGGACCCGGGTGCGCCGGCACGCCAGCGTTGCGACTGCGCGCGGAAAACAATGGGGAGGCGGCTTGATGCGACGTTTCCTGTTCCGCCTGCGGCTGATCCTGATGATACCCATCGGCGTGCCCGCCGGGCTCTATTACAGCCTCGTCGGACGGCGATTCCCTGCGCAGCAACGCTGGCTGCGACTAAACATACCGCGGTTCATCGGACGACTGTTCCTGGCCCTGTACGGCATACATCCGCGGATTAGCGGCCGGGAACATCTGAGCATCGGGCAAGCGCGCGGCGTGGTGGTGTTCGCCAATCACACCAGCCGTCTGGATCCCTATGTGTTGTTTGCGCTCCTGCCCTTTCCCTACAAGTCCTTCTGGTCCACCAAAGCCCATGTGACCAGTGAATCCATCGGCTTCGCGCGGCGCTATGGAGAGGTCTTCGATCTGTTCTTCGTGCACGATAAGAAAGATCCGCGGCGTACCGCCAAGGAGTTCCGTCGCGCTGCCGACTATGTGCGCAGCGGTCACGCCCTGTCGTTTTTCCCGGAGGGACAGTTTTCCGCCTCCGGCAAGCCCGGCGACTTCGGCGTTGCATGCGCCAAGCTGGCGCTGGCCGCAAAGGCGCCCATCGTGCCCGTGGCCATCGCGGGGACGGCGCCGTTTTTCGAGGAGCGCGGTCGATTGCGCCGCGGTCCTGTCCAAGTCCTTGTCGGCCCGCCGATCGACACCGATGACTTCGGCCCGCGCGACGCTCAGGCGCTTACCCGGCACGTGGAAGCTGTGGTGCAGGCCATGCACGCCGGGATCGGTGCAGCTGCGAATCCCGCACCGAGCACTGGCGCGCGAGCGGAGTCCGGCAATCCATGAAAATCGCCTATCATGCCTTCGAAACGGGTCGGGCCAGGGGTGGCGCCTTGTACTTCTATTCCGAGGTTTCACGCCTATTGGGGGGCCTCCCGCCCCGGACCGCCACGCTTCGGCCCCACGATTTCTTCGATCTGGTGCAGTGGGATTCGTCCCGATTGCGGGCCTTCGTCGCCGATCTCGGACCCGACGACGTGCTGGTCAGCAACGTCGGGCCCTATGCTCATCTCTATCACTATCTGCGCGAGCGCTATGGTGGCCGCTTCCGCATCGTGCGCGACTCGCGCACCAGTTCCTGGGCCGGCTTTTTTCTGCAAGAGGCGTTGGCCGGGCCGCTGACGCGCTCCGCTGATCTGATGTTGTTCCCGTCGGAGTTCTGCCGCCAGTATTTTCTGCACCTGTTTCCCCGATCCCTGAATCAGGACAACACCGCGGTCTGCTATCCATTAGCGACCTCGTTCCCAGAGTCCTTGCCACCACGCGGCCCCCGACACGGTTTCGAATTGGGCTATATCGGCCGGGTATCCGATGACAAGAACTTCGATCAAGTCCTCGACGCCTTCGTGAAATTGGCGGCGAGTAGCGATGAGCGCATGAACCTGCATGTCGCCGGGGCGATCGATCCCCTGTCACGTTTCGGAACCCCGTGGAGCATGCGCCGGTTCCTGCGGCGCCACGGCGTGGCTGGTGATCGCCTTGTCTATCATGGCCACATCCCCTATGTCGGAATTTGGGGCTTCTTGCGCGGGCTCGACGTGTTCTTATTCCCAGCCGTGGCAAGCGTCGAATCACTGGGCCGGGTCTTGCTCGAGGCCCAGTACGCCGGCGTGCCCGTGGTGGCTGCCCATTACGCCGCCGCAGCTGAGATCCTGCCGGCCGGGAACTTGATCGAGCCGATCTTTCGGAGCGGCGAAGACCTCGCCACCATCGCTTCCTTTTCTCTGGGGCGGGTGAACGAGACCGCGTTGGTCGAAACCATCGCCCATGCGCGCGTGGGAACGCCCCGGATTCATGCGGCACGCTTTCGCCCGCAGACCTATCTGGACCTGGTGCTCGGCAGGCAGCAGCCGCAGGCGCCCGTAGCCGTTTCTTCCCAGACGCGCGGCTTCATCGACGCGGCACGGGTTACCGGTCTGCTTCCGGACCTGGCTGCGGAGGAAGTCGTGGCCTTGGGCGAGGCACTCTGGCCGGCCTTCGCGCGCTACACCGACAATCGCTTGACGGCGCGGCTGCGCGGCTTGTTAAGCGCCCTGCCACCGCAGCCGGGTTATCCGCGGCGACGCGCCCAACACCTGGCGCGCTTTGCGCGGCCCGCGACTCGCCCGGATCTAGGAAATGCGCGAGAACACTGCTGGGCCGCGGGTTTCGATCCAATCTTGCGCCTCGACCAGGCCATTCTGGCCCGGGCCTTCAATGCGAGGGCTCGCGCAGCGGCATGCCCCGTTGACCCGCAACCCGCGATCTCCGATTCCACATTCGCTAACCGAGGAGGCTAGTGTCATGCGCTCGACTATACGCAGTACGTTCCATTGCAAGGCGGTTGGCCCGAACCGGCATGTCATCGGCCAGGCGGATCCTCGGCTGATCGCCACCGCCTTGGCCGAGATCGGCTCGGTAGAGACTTGGCCAAGGGTGAAGCGCGACGACCACCATATCCTCGATCAGGGCCGTTCTCTGATCATGCGCGACGAGCGCCATCGGGACAGCGAGCTTCGCGGCCGCTTTCCAAGTATCGAGAAACTGGTCGATCAGGTGCTCGATCTGGACTTCGGTAGCATTCCGGCCAAGATCGTCTGCGCGTATCTACCGCCGGGTAAGGTCATTAAGCCGCACAAGGACGGAGGCCAGTATTACACCTTCCATAACCGCATTCATGTGCCGCTAGTGACCAATTCGCAAGTGACCATGACGGTGGACGGCGAGCAGTTCGCAATGGATGTTGGCGACATTTACCTGTTCCAGAACTTACGCCGCCATGCCGCCAGCAACGAGGGTACGGAGGGCCGCATCCATTTGATCGTGGATGTACTGGATCCGCGGTATTCGGTGGACCTTTACCATCGCCTGTGGTGGCCGCTGATGTTGAATTTTCTCGGCACGGCATCGGCCTATCGCTGGCTGCGCTATCGCGCCGTCGAGCGCGATCCGGCTTTGGCCTGAGTGACGCGCATCACAGCACCGCGCGCGCCGCAGGCTCGAACATGAACATCCTACATTTGACCTTCACCTATCCGGACGCGATCACGCCCCGGACGACGCTGGCCATCGAGCGTCTGATCGCCAGCGCTGAAGGTTTCGCCGAAAATCACTGCGTCAGCTTGCACAACGGTTTCCCGCGTGTTCCCGCCGGTTCGACGCATCACGCCGACCACACGATCGTGGTGGCCTGGGGGCCTCCCCTGCGCCTGGGGCTGCGTTGGTTCCTGGGGCGCTGCCGGCGCGTGCTGGAGGCTAGCGGCCTCGACTTGACGCGCTTCGACCTGATCCACGCCCATTGTCTGACCCGTGAGGGCCTGCTCGCCGCGGCCCTGGCGGCACGCCTGGACCTACCTTATTGCCTATCCATACGTGCCACGGATTTTCAAATGTTGGCGCTCAAACCCTACTTGCATCGGCGCTACGAGCACATATTGCGCGGGGCGCAGCGCATTGCCGTCATCGCCCCATGGCTGGCCGAGCGCCTGCGCGAATCCTATGCCGCGGCCTGGGACGACGCGTTGGAGGAGAAACTGGTGTTGCTGGGCAACGTGGTGGACGGCGAGCCACGGACACGCACGGCGCACAACGGACGCTATGTCATGCCTATCGCGATCAACAAGAGTCAGCTCAAACGCAAAAACGTTGCGCGCACGCTCAAAGCCATTGCCGAATTGTCCGCCCGCGGCCAACGCATCGAGCTGGACATTCTTGGCGACGGCAGCGGCACCGCACGGGTCGGCGCCGAACTTCGACGACTCGGCTTGCAGGAGCAAGTGCGCCTGCCGGGTCATGTGCCGCATGCGATCATGCTCGACCGGCTGGCCGATTACAAGGCATTGTTGCTCTGCAGCTATCCGGAAACCTTCGGGCTGGTCTACCTGGAGGCGCTGAACGCCGGAATCCCCATCGTCCACGCCCGCAACACGGGTGTGGATGGCATGTTCACGGATTTCGCCGTCGGCATCGCTGCCAACCATAAACGCAGCGATGCCATTGCCGCGGCGCTGATGCGCATGGAGGCCGATTTTGGCCGTTACAAAGCTGAAGTTGCCCGCTTGCAGGCGGCCGGTGGCTTGCGTGCCTTCAATTCCGATCGCTTTGCCGCGCGCTTGCACAACGAACTGTATGGCGTGACGGCCGCACGTAACGCGGGAGCGATGCCGGCATGCTCCTGACGCTGCGCAATCCGTTGCGACAACCGGCCAAGCTTCTGTACGGGCGTGTGCGCCACTTTCTCGGGCCCGCACGGCCTAAGGTGTTCGGTATCGGCCTTTCACGCACCGGGACCAAGAGCCTCCATCAGGCCTTGCGCGTGCTCGGTTATCACAGCGATCATTTTTCCACCCAGATTCTGCGCCTGCGCGACGGGCATTTGGACTTGCACCTGAGGCGCGCCGAGGCTTTCGACGCCCTCACGGACGTCACCGCCGCCTATTTTTTCCGAGAACTGGACCGTGCCTTTCCCGGATCGCGCTTCGTGCTGACGCTGCGCGATCCGGAGGCTTGGCTGCGCTCCTGCGCGCGCCATTTCCCGCCACTGCAACCGGGTCGATGGCCTCATGGGGTGTCGAAGGTGCTGCTGCTGCGCGAGGCCGTATACGGCGGGGAGAGCTTCGACGCCGAACGATTTCGCGCCGCCTACGCGGCCCATATGGACGCGGTCCGGACCCATTTCGCCCGCCGCCCCGGCGACCTGCTCGAGCTCGACGTCACCCGTGGCGACGGTTGGTCGCCCCTCTGCCGTTTTCTCGGCATGGACATACCCGGGCAGCCCTTTCCCTGGGCTAATCGCGCCGGACCGAATTCGCCATGAGCACCGAGGGACAGGCCAGCCCGCTCCCACGAATTCGACCATGATTCGTCAACTTCAAGCAACTTCCCGAGCGGGATCAACAACCATGAACGATATCATCGAACCCTTGCGAAAACAGATTTGGGACAGGCTGGGCAGGGACACCATTCATGCCCTGCACCGGGAGAATCTCATCCTCGATTACTCCGCGCTGGCGGGCCTGTTCGCGCTGTTCGCCGGATTGGCCGCCGCCCTGGCGACCCTGCCGCTCGGTCCGCTGTGGCTGCTGTGCCTGATCTTGCAGGGTTTTCTGATCCAGATCTTTGCGCTGGCCAATCACGATCTGTTCGTGCATCGGCGAGTCGTTCCCGCACCCTGGTCCTATGCGTTGAGCGTTGCGCTTACAACACCGGCCCTGCTCAGCGCCACCCGCTATCATTACGGCCATCATGCCCATCATCGGCACCTGGGGGGCAACGGCGATTCAGAGCTGTTCAAGATCGACATCGACACCACTTGGAGGCGCGTGCTCTATTGCACCTTTCTCGGCATCAAGCTTACGGAGGCCGGACGCTTCACACGTCGGCAGCGCAAGATCGATCCGCCCATCATTCGCCCCGACATGGTCGAAGTACGCCGGCGCATTCGCTTCGAACGCCATCTGGCGACGGTGTGGCTGCTGGCCATCGTCGCCTTGGCCTTTGTCTGGCCCAATCTGATGATCTTCGGCTATCTGTTGCCGCTGTTGTTAGTTACACCCATAGCCAATACCCTACGCACCATCCTGGAACACTCCGAGTTCGAGCCCGCGCAGGCATTCTACATCAACTGCTTTTACCGCACGGGCTGGCTCACGCGACCGCTGTTTTTCTGGGACAGCGGCGATTGCCACCTGGTGCATCACATTTTTCCGCGCATCCCCTTCTATCGTATCGGCGCGGCGCTCGAGCACATGCGTCCCATATTCCTCGAGGCCGGCGTCGTGGAACGTCGCAATCTTTGGGTCCTGCTTTGGCAATGGCTAATGCGGCCACATCCTTATCGGACGCCGCGACAGCAACTCGTTGCCGCCGACTGAGCCGCGAGCCATCCGATGTGCGGCATCTGCGGAATCCTCGGCTTGGACGGCGCGCCGGTTTCGGGGCAAGAGATTCGGAGCATGTTGGCTTGGATGCGCCATCGTGGTCCCGACGATCAAGGCTTGTTTCAAGCCCCGGGAATCGGTCTGGGCTTCGTGCGCCTGAGCGTCCTCGACCTGTCAACGGCCGGTCATCAGCCCATGCACAGTCCCGACGGGCGCTACGTCATGGTTTACAATGGCGAGGTCTACAACTACTTGGAGCTGCGAACGCTCTTGCAGGCGCGCGGGCACCGCTTTCATTCGGGAACGGACACCGAGGTCGTGCTCGCGGCCTTCACGGAATGGGGATTGGCTTGCCTGCATCGCTTCAACGGGATGTTCGCTTTCGCCGTTTACGACAAGCGTGATCGCCGCCTGGTATTGGTCCGTGACCGCTTCGGCGTCAAGCCCCTGTATTTCGCCCGCATCGGTCAGCGCTTGGCCTTCGCATCGGAGATCGCTCCCTTGCTGCAATGGCTGCCGCATCGGCGTATGCAGCCCCAAGCGGTATTCGATTACTTGGTGCACGAGCGCATGGATCACACATCCGCGACGTTCTTCCAGGACGTTGTTAAGCTCGGTCACGGCCATAGTCTGCAAGCCGCGGACGGCCGAGTCACCACGTCGCGTTGGTATCGTCTCCGCGACCGTTTGCAGGAGCCACCGGCAGACGCCGAGGCATTTTTGGCGACCTTCGAGGACGCACTGAGGCTGACCCTGCGTAGCGATGTTCCCTTGGGGGTTTCTCTGAGCGGCGGCCTCGACTCCAGCAGCATCGCCTGTATGCTACATGATCGCCTGGACGTGCCAGACGTGCAGACGTTCTCGGCGGTGTACGGACGAGGCCACCCCGGCGACGAATCCGCCTACTTGGACCTGCTGTCGCCTCGCCTCGCGTCCATGCACTTCATACAGCCCAGCGCTGAGACCCTGATGGCCGACTTGGATCAGTTTCTGGCCGCGCATCAAGAGCCCGTACCGCGGACCGGGCCCTATGCCCAATTCAAAGTCATGCAACTAGCTCAGGGCCGAGTCACCGTCACCTTGGACGGGCAAGGTGCGGATGAGATGCTGGCCGGATACAAACAGAATCTCGGCTTCTATTTTCAGGGCTTACTGCGTGCCGGGCGTTACCGTGAACTAGCCCACGAGCTCCGCCATACCCTGGGTGGCGACGGGGCACGCGGGGCGCTCGCCGCGGGTCTTGCGGGTATGATGCCAAAGCGGTTACAGGCGGATCTATTGCGCCGGCAAAGGCCTGAGGTGAGTGCTGGCTGGTTTACCGAGTACGCGGCCAGCAGCCCGGTTCCACGGCTGTTGCTGGACGCGCCGGACCTGCGCTCGGCGTTGCAGGCTATGTTGGAGCACAAGCTGGAGCATTTGCTCAAATGGAGTGACCGCAACAGCATGTGGTTTTCCATCGAATCACGCGTGCCATTTCTGGATCACCGCCTCGTCGAACACACCCTGAGCCTGCCCGACCACTGGATCATTCGCCACGGATTGAGCAAGTACATCCTGCGCGAGGCCATGCATGGCCTTCTGCCCGAGGCCATTCGCACCCGCCGGGATAAGATCGGCTTCGGCACGCCGGAGAACGACTGGTTGCGCCGACCGGCGTGGATCGAGCTGACCCGCGAGGCCTTGAATTCGGGTTTTTACCGCGATTATCCGATCATCGACTTGACCGCCGCACGGCACATTCATGACCGGCATCTGGCCGGCCGGTGCAATGCCGCGCGCAAGATCTGGAAATGGATAAACCTCTATCTCTGGCACCGGCGCTTCCTGTCTCAAGCGCCACCCATGCCCGAACCGCAAGCCGTGACGATTCCGCTAGAAAGCACGACAGGTCCATGAAGACTCACGACATCGCGGTATCGGTCATTGTCCCGACCCACGACAGCCGTCCCGGCCTGGACGCCTTACTCGGATGGCTCCGCGCGCAAACGCTGTCCAATGAACTGTACGAGGTCATCGTGGTCGATGACGGCTCTCGGGACGGTAGTGCGGAGATGGTGCAGCGCGAACACCCCTGGGTGCGCCTGATCCGACAGCGTCGCCGTGGTGCCTATCACGCGCGCAGGACGGGCGTGGAAGCCAGTCGCGGAGCCATGTTGGCATTCACCGACGCCGACTGCGTTCCAAGCGCCGATTGGCTGGAGCGAGGACTGGCCGGGGTGACCGATGAGCGGTTGGACCTCGGTGCCGGGCGTGTCGATGTCAGCATTGCAAACCCCGGTTCGGTAGTCGAACGCTACGATGCGCGCTTCAATCTGAAACAGGCATATTATGCGACCCGGGCCGGCTTCGGCGTGACCGCGAATCTCTTCGTCTCGCGCGCCGTTTACCAGCGCGTGGGCGGCTTCAATGCAAGCCTGTATTCGGGCGGGGATCAAAAATTCTGTCACGATGCGATCACCGCAGGCGCTCGCCTGGGTTATCTGCCCGCAGCGGCCGTCAGCCATCCGGCGCGGCGCACTCGGCGAGAACTGATGCGCAAGACCGTTCGCGTCGCCAAGGGGCGCGCCCAGGCTTTTCCAAGTCCGCATTACTACTTCCCTCGGCTGCTGTCGGCCTTGCCCGCGGCCTATGGCGACATGCGATTCGCCAGTGAGCCCATGGGCTTCAAGCTGCGCTTCATTGCGCTTCATTACTGGCTCGAGGTTATCCGTATCGCCACCTACACGGGCTCGCGTCTGCAGCGATTCGCGGCGCCCGCTAGCGAGCCAGTGATCGGTGAGCGTCCGCCGAACTACGAGGATTGACTTTTGTATGGTCGTGGTTTCGGAACAAACTCTTATTGACCAATGTCCACTGAAAACTGCCCATTAATTGGTATCGACCGATGTAGGCTGAGGCACCTTGACCCGGAACAGGATCGCATACAGCGTCGGCACGACGATCATGGTCAGGATCGACGCGAAGCCCAGCCCGGCCATGATGGTGATCGACATGTTGACGAAGAAGACGTCCGTCAGCAGCGGAATCAGGCCCAGGATGGTGGTAGTCGCCGCCAGCAGTACCGGGCGTAGACGGCTGACCGCCGAATCCAGGATGGCCGTGTAGGGCTCCTTGCCCTCCTCGATCTGCTGGTCGATCTCCTCGATCAGGACGATGGCGTTCTTGATCAACAGGCCCACCAGGGACAGGGCCCCGAGCAGGCCCATGAAGTCGAAGGCATGGTTGGTGCCCAAGAGCCCGGCCGTGATACCGATGATGGCGAGCGGCACCGTGAGCCAGATGATCAGCGGCTGGCGCACCTTGCCGAAGAGCAGGATGGTGATCAGGATCATCATCAGGAAGCCCCCGGGCAGGGCCGCGGCCAATGCGGTTTGCGCGTTTTGACTGTCCTCGTACTCCCCGCCCCACGCCAGCGAATAACCCGGGGGCAGCTCCATGGCCTCGATCTGGGGGCGCAGGCGAACGAACACGGGCGTGGCCAGCTCGCCGGTTGGATTGGCCGATGCGATGATGGTCTGAATACGATCACGCCCGCGCACCACCGTGTTCTCCCAAACCGTCTCGAATCCCGAGATCACCTGGGCCGCCGGGATGCCCTTGGCCAGCACCGGGCTCCAGACCTGGATGTCCTGGATGTTGTCGATGTCCGCTCGCTCCGCGTCCGGCGCCCGCCCATAGATGGGCAGCAGGCGCACGCCGTCGCGGTACAGGCCTACCGGCGCGCCCTCGTAGGCGTACTGCAAGGCACTGGACAGATCGTCATAGGTAATACCCAGCTGCCGACCCACCTGCTCATTGAACACCGGCCGCACCAGCTTCACCGGCTCGCGCCAGTCGTCGCGCACATCCTTGGTCTCCGGATCGGCGCGCAGTATCGCCTTGGCCTGATCGGCGAGCTCACGCAGCACCTTGGGGTCGGGACCGCTCAGGCGTGCCTCGATCTTGGAATCCCGCCCGGGACCGATGCGCAGGGACTTGAGGATGGGGTCCAGATGGGGCATCCCATCCCGCATCATGACGTCCACCGCGTCCCACACCGCCGGGATCTGGTCCCGGGTCTCGGTCTGCACGATGATCTGGGCGTACACCGCGTCCTGATCCCTGGGGTCGTACACCAAGGTGAATCGCTGGTGAGGGCCGCCCACCACTGACGTAGTCTGGACGACACCCGGCTGCTCGCGCAGGAACTCGGCAATCGCCAGGGTGTCGTCGCGGGTCCTGCGGATATCCGTACCCTGGGGCTCCCAGATGTCGACGAAGAACATCGGCGTGTTGGACTCGGGGAAGAATGCCTGCTTCACCGATCCGAAGCCGATCACGGCCAGGACGAACATGCCTACGACGATCCCCAACGTCATCCAGCGAAAACGAATCGCGGTTGCGACAAAACCGCGATAGACCTTGAAGAAACTGCCCCCGTAGGGGTCCTTCTCTTCACCGCTGCCCGCGTCCTTGTCCGGCTTGAGCAGCAGGGCGCAGAGCAAGGGCGTCGTGCTGATGGCGGTGACCCAGGACAACAACAAAGAGTAGAGAATGACCCAGAACAGGGAGTTGGCGAACTCGCCGGTCGAATCCGGAGAGAGCCCGATGGCAGAGAAGGCGACGATGCCGATGATGGTGCCGCCGAGCAAGGCCCAGATGCTCTTACCCACCGTCTCACGTGCCGCTATGGCCGGGTCCATACCCGCGCGGATACGGATCAGCATCCCCTCCGCCACCACGATGGCGTTGTCCACCAGCATACCCAAGGCGATGATCAGACCGCCCAGGGAGATGCGCTGCAGCTCGATGCCGGCCTGTGCCATGAACATCAGGGTCCCGGCCACCGTGATCAGAAGCACGGCGCCGATGATCAGCCCCACCTTCACCCCCATGAACAGCAGCAGGACGATGATGACAATGGCCACCGCCTGGCCGACGCTGACAATGAAGCCGTTGACGGATTTATCCACCTCCACTGGCTGGTTGTAGATCTGTTGCAGATCCATCCCCAGGGGGATATTCGGAGTCAGCTCCGTGAGACGACGGCCGACGGCTGCACCCACCGCTACCACGTTCTGACCGCCGAGCATGGAGATGCCCAAGGTCAAGGCAGGCTTGCCGTTGACGAAGAAGTAGCCCTTCGGCACCTCGACATACGAGCGTTTGATCTCCGCAATATCGCGCAGAAAGATCAGCTTCTTGTCGTCGGAGCCGATGAGTACGTCCCCGATGGCCTTGACCGACTGGAAGGCGCCGGTGGGCTTGATGCGCAGGTACTGGTCCTCGACCCGGACGTGTCCCGCGTCCGCCACCACGTTCTGGGACTGGAGGATGTTGCCGATACGCTCCAAGGGGATGCCGAGCTCGGACAGCCTGGAACGGGACATCTCCAGATAGACCACCTCCTGCTGCTCGCCGCCGATGGAGATCTTGCGCACGCCGGGCACCAGCACCAGCTCGCGCTTCAGATAGTCCGCCGTATTCCACAGGTCACGCCAACTGTAGCCATCCCCGGTGAGGGCCACATAGACCCCATAAACATCTGCGAACTCATCGACCACGATGGGCTTCTGGGCCCCGGGGGGGAGCTTGCTCTCCATATCCGTGATCTTGCGCCTGAGCTCGTCATAGATGCCCGGAAAGTCCTCGGGTTTGTACTTGTCCTTGAACTGGATTAGGATATCCGACATCCCGGGACGGGAGATGGACATCTTGATGTACTTGATCTGCTCCATGCGTTGGATGGCATCCTCCACATGGTAGGTGACCTCGTCCTGGACCTCTTGGGCCGATGCGCCGGGGTAGTAGGTAATCACCTTTGCATTCTTGATGGTGAACGGGGGGTCCTCGAGCTTACCCATCTCCTCGTAAGCAGAGATCCCTCCGCCTACCAGGACGATGACGATCAGCCAGGAGACAACCTTGCTGCGTACCGAATACTCGCCGATGTTCATTTTGCAGGGCTCCCGGCTCAGGATTCGCTGTCGGCCGCGGGGGTCCCCACGTCAACGGGTGCGTCAACTGGTGCTTCGACAGGAAGTGCAGGCACTGCCTCCTTCTCGGCCTTCTCAACCTCCCTCTCGGCCTTCTCGATCTCAGGGTCGCTAGGGAACGGGGCCTCCTCAGGGCGCGGCAGCGCCTGCTCGAGCTGCTCCATCAGGCGCACCTGCATCCCCTCGGCCAGATAGCCGACGCCGGCCGTAACGATGCGCGAGCCCGGCTCGATTCCGCTATCGATCTCGATGTTCCACCCGCTCATGCGACCTACCTGGACGGGCTGCTTGGAGACCGTCATGGCCTGCTCGTCGATGACCCACACGAAGGGTTGGAGGCCCGCGTCCGCCGTCACTGAACTGACTGGCAGGTAGTATTTGGTATTTGTATTCTGGACCGCGCCAAGATCGGCAACCACGCCTGCGGTCATTCCGGGCAAGATAGTCACGCCCTTCGGAGCCACCATCAGGAAGGTGACCGCGAAGGTTTGAGTAGCCGCATCGGCACGGGTCGAGACCTCCTTGAACACCAGATCGATACGCGCGTCCGGCGCGGCGTCGAAGGTCGCATACACAGGCACCTGGTTGGGCGCGTCCCCACGTCCGGCGCGATCGATGCGCGAAACAATGCTCTCCGGTACGTCCACCTTGATTTCCAACTGGTTCTCGTCCTGAATCGCCAACACGTTCTGCTTCGCCTGCACCTCTTCGGCCTCCTGGACGTAGCGCTGCGCAACGGTGCCGCCGAACGGTGCCTCCAGCTTCGTGTACTTGATGTCCTGCTCGGCCGCGTTTAGTGCCGCCTCGGCATTCTTGAACTCGCCCTCCTTCTTGTCGTAGTCGGTACGGGAGATGAACCCGTCCTTGACAAGCTCCTTGGCACGATCGAAGTCGTTCTTGGTGCGATCGTAAGTCGCCTTCCGGTCCTTGAGCGTGATCTCATAATCGGTCGGGTCCAGCTCGACCAATACCTGCCCCCGCTCGACCACGTCGCCTTCGCGGACATGGACCGTCTTCACCGTCCCCGGAACACGGAAGGCCAGCTCGGCCTTGCTGGCGGAATCGACGCGACCCGGGAACCTGCGTTCGCCGCCGGCCTCGGGGCCACCGACAATCAGGCTCTTGACCGGACGGGCGGAGTCGACGACCTGCTCCTCTTCCTCTTTGGAGCATCCGCCAATGGCTGTGAGAACGGCGGAAAGGATCAGCACAACCGCCGTCTGTCGACGGCCATTAGACACGGAACAGATCATCATCAAGAGATTCCTGTGGTGAAATTTGGGCAAAACGTAACTAATCGGCTACCCAGTACGGCGGGACTGCTGAATAGTTTCTCAACACATTTTGGGGTCTCCAAAGGAGAGAAGTCTTGCTCTCCCCTCTAGTCGGCATCCGTAAACCGCGTTTTCGGACGCTGATCTGAATGGTTGCCGCAAAGCCAGCATATTTTAGCAGACCTTGCCGCATTGGCCTTGCATGATATGGGGTCTGCCGCACGCGGCGGAAAGCGACCTGATTACCCTCGATGCAGCATCAATTCCCTGCCCGATGGCACGCCTTCTCCGTCTCGAGTTCTCCGACGCCGTTTACCATGTTACCGCCCGTCGAGTTCCAGCGAGGTCATCAGGCCAAAAACCTGGTCTTCCAGGTCAGCGGCGAACTCGAACAACTCGGCTACCTGGCTGCATGCTCCTTCATTGAACACGGCCATCGCCAGTTGATGTAACTTCAACAGGTCGGTGCGCAGTTGCGGCGGAGCGCCGTTCTCGCCGTCGTTGAGATCGTCGCGCATCTCGTCAATGGCATCGACGGCGCGCAGTAAAGCGGTCGTCTCGAAGTTTTCGGGAGTCAGTTCGTCCCATTCCTCGTCGGTGATACTGATCACCATACCCGTCCTTCCCTTACTTACTCGAAAACCGGGGCGAGCTTCGCCAATACTTCATCCATGATCGCTTGCGGCACGCTTTCCAGCTTGCGGGCGTTGCGCGAGGCCAAATCGATGGCGCGGGGTTGGTCACACCGGACAACGCCCGTTGTGCTTGTTCCTGCCCCCATCAGCGACACGGCAAAACCGGCCGTGCGGGCGAAGCTGCCTCCACTGGTGATTGGCAGCACGACTGGCGTTTTCGTCAGTCGGTTAAAGGCGGACGGGGACACGACCAGCACCGGCCGCGTCCCTTGTTGTTCATGGCCTGAAGTCGGGTCCAGTGAGACTAGGTAAATATCGCCACGCTCCATTACAGCAACTCGCTACCGACCGGCTTGCCATCGAGCCAGGTGCGATCTTCCGCGCTGACTTCGGCTGATGCGTCGCATTGAGCCAGCAACTCGTCCAGACTGTAGCGCGGCCGCGGCGTGGGTTCGACCACGAGGCGGCCGTGCTCAACGGCCAGGCCAACCGTGGCGCCGGAGTGCAAGTGCAACAGGTCGAGGATGACAGGCGGTACGGCCAGCATAACTGAGCCGCCGACCTTTCGCAGCATGGTTGTGTGCATGTGGCACCTCTATCGAGTTAAGTTATATTGAGATATAATCTCTATTAGCCTGAATTGCAAGCCGATGCCTGTCGGAAAACATCTGTTTGGCGACAGGCCGAGCGCACCCTCTACCGAATCACCCGCGCAGCGCCGCTGGAAATATACGGAAACCTGGTTTTGATGGTTTTCCGCTAATGGTGGTTGGCTACATGCGTGTCACGTCGGACTCCGACCGCCAGAGCACGGACCTGCAGCGCGACGCGCTGCTGTCGGCTGACGTGGATGCCCGACACCTGTTCGAGGATCGCGCCTCCGGCGCTAAAGATGTTCGGCCCGGACTAACCCAGGCCCTGGCCTTCGTTCGCCCCGGCGACGTGTTCGTTGTCTGGAAGCTGGATCGGCTCGGTCGCTCGCTGTCGCAACTGCTCGCCATCGTGAATACGTTGAAGGACAAGCAAGTTGCGTCCCGCTCGCTCACCGAAGGAATGAAGGAATGAAAGAAGAATAGATACCACCAGCGCACGGCGCTGCGCGCCCATGAGGATCGTTTTCACGCCGGCGTTCATGCGCGACTGTCGCCGGCGACGCGCGAACGCCTCGATCCCTTGTTGGGTCCGGACCAGCCCGACGGGATGGTGCGCGATGTGGTGTTCCCGGTGGTCGGAGAACAGACGTTGCGCGATCTGGTCAAGGAGTGGAAAGCCAGCGGCCCGACCTACCGCGTCACGCTGCGCACCGTGATCCGCAATGCGTACCGGGGCCACTACCGCCGCATGGTACTCAAACTGCTTGCGGTGCTGGAATTCCGCTCCAACAACGAGCGCCATCGCCCGGTGATGCTGGCACTGGTGAAGCGATTCGCCGGGACCAAGGTGCACACCTTTCCGTGGGACCTCTAATTCGATAGTACCAGCCTAGTTGGGCCGTTTTCCTAGCCGCATTTCTCGCAACGTGCCGATTACGTTCGGGTGGCCTCTGGGGCAGCCCCAAAACGTGTGGTGCAAACTATTTCGATAGCAGACGCTGTTAAACTGCAATGCCGGTAACAATGCATAAACTACCGTGGTAACAAATATGACCTGACGGTCGCATGGCCACACCCCCGACTCGTGGTCGATTTCAGGGCGGCTGCAACGGTCGTAGGAGGGATGATGTTTCCGCGTATCGTGACGGTCCGTAAGCCTAATAAACACTATCAGTACCTGGTGATCAGCGAGTCTGCGCGCATCAAAGGGAAGGGCTCGACGACGCGCAATATTGCCAATCTCGGAAACATCGAGAAATTTCAGCCCCGGGATATTGCCAGTCTGATCGATGGGCTGATCCGTCTGTTCGAGTTAGACCACTATGCACTCACAGACGATGTCGAGATCCTGGAATCCCTTGAGAACGGAAGCAGTATGTCCTGCCACTCCGGGCCAGTCTCGAAACTTGAGCGATAGGACTGCCACGGACGTGTGGTGTCGGCTGTCTTCAGGTGGAGATTGTAGCGTTCGCCGTTGCCGCGCGCGAAGAGTCGGATGCCATCATACGCACTCACGTCCAACAGCCCGTCTCGAGACAGATCGAGCGAAAGTTGCAGGAAGCCGCCATTATTTTCGAGGCTCACACGCCCTCGAAGGCAGCGCGCGCGGCGACCATCGACTTGCTCGTCGGAATGCTCGCGCTTTGCAATTCTCAGGGGTCGTGTCATATAGTGGAGTGCAGCCAAAGAGAGGCTTCTTGTCTAGACCCCGTTTCCCCGCGCCGCCAATGTTTGGCCTGCGGTATTCGGTCATCGAACAATCATTCGGTCAGGGACGTTGTGTCTCGACTGGCTTATGAGGCGGAATCGGGACGATATATCTGGCATGTAATAACGAAAGATCCCATCTTTTCACGGCTTCCTAACCAGTAGTCACTCTCCACCCCGGTATGCCTATGCCCGAAGGGAATCAGTCCCCCGCTAACCTTGAGGAAACCCTCCACCATCTGGAAGAACCGAGCCTCTGCCCCCTGGATCTGCTTCCTCCCCGGACCCTCGTGGAAAAGCTCATCGAGCTGGAAATTCAGGGGGTGCCGGAGGTGCCTTACAAGGTCTCCCAGCAGTTCGCAGCGTTGCTCAGTTCCCTCCGGCATACGGATACGTCCGGTCTCCGGGTGGTGGTTCTGGGCGGTGGTACGGGTCTATCCAACGTCATCGGCGGCGATTCCCGACAGCAGAATTGGCCGTCAGACCCCTTTCACGGGCTCAAAGCGATCTTTCCCAACACCCGCGCCATTGTCTGCGTGACCGATGATGGCGGTTCCACAGGTGAACTGCTCAAGGATCTACCGCTCATCGCGCTGGGGGATCTGCGGCATGTGATGCTTTCTTCCGTGCAGGAGGACAGGCTTGCCCGCCTTTACGGTTACGGGCGGGCCGAGGCGCTCGCCACCATGCGGGTCCTCCATGCCTTCTTCAACCACCGCTTCACGCAGCGGCCTGTCTCTATCGAGGACATTACCCTTCTGAACGGCTTCGATTTGGATATCCTTCCGGAATCCATGCGCGAGCGGCTCTATCAACTCCTGGCCCTGCTTTTTACAGACCCGGCCCTCGCCATGCTGCTCGACCGACCGCACTGCCTCGGCAACCTGCTGATTGCCGCTTCCATCCATCTACACCGGGGCAGGAATGGCAAGCCTTCCGCCACAACTTTCGGCGGGACCGATCGTGCGGTGGTGGAGGGAATCCGGACGCTCTCGAGCACAATCGGCGCCTCGCCGGACGCCGTGTTCCCCTGCACCACCACCCCGGCACGGCTAAAAATCCGTTATGCCAACGGCGTCATGGTGACGGGCGAGAACAAAAGTGGACTCGCGAGCCGTAACTTCCCCGTGGACCGGGTTTTTGTCGAATTTGTGCGGGAGCCCCATGTGCCGGTCGAAGTGCTCGCGGCCATCCGGGAGGCGGATATTATCATCTTTGCGCCCGGCAGCCTGTTCACGAGCATCATCCCCATCCTGCAAACCCCGGGAGTAGCCGCGGCAGTGCGGGAGAACCGGCATGCATTTAAGACGCTCATCGCCAATCTCTGGGTGCAACGCGGTGAAACCGATCTTTCCCGGGAAGACCCCAAGCGCCGCTTCCACATCTCGGACCTGCTGCTCGCGTACCATCGGAACATCCCGGGCGGGGTGCACGGGCTGTTCCGGCAGGTGATGGTGATAGGCCTCCGGGACGTCCAGGGCAGTATTCTGCAGAGCTATGCGGTGGAGGGTAAGATGCCCATCTACCTCGACCGGAGTCGGGTCTTCGAGATGGGCTTTCTTCCGGTCGAGGGACGGATATTCTCGAAGCGGCGCCTGGCGGAACGAAGGGTGGTCCAGCATGACGCCGAAAACCTGGCCCGGGCCGTCCGCACCGCCTGGGCTGTCCGTGGTCGGCTGCAGGCGGACGCGCCGGAGAACCTGCCCAGCTGTTTTTTCATGGCTCAGCCGGTCGTCCATCCCTCCGACGAGCTGCCCAACGAGCGCTACTCCAGGATACGGGAGCGGCTGACCAACATTGATGTGGAGGCCGATCTGCGTGGAAAGCTGGTCGAAATCCTCTGGTACCATCAGGACATTCCTCTGGACCATCTCGACTTCATGGAAGGCGTCAGTATTGTCCCTACAAGCCAGTGGAGCCGGGATCAGGCCTGGGACCGCATTCTTTCGTTTTATGACCCCGAAAAAAGGGTCATCACCATCCGGCAGGATATCACCGGGGATGAAGAGCGCCTGGAGGTTGCCTTCCTCATTGCACTCGGCCAGTCGTTGCTCGGCAATTATGCAGCAACGAAAGCCATGCGGCCGGTGGTAGTGGAACAAGAACATTTGGGCAAAATCTTTGAACTCTGCCTGCGGCCTGAAGCCGAACGGAGCTGCTTTTTTTCCACCATGGACCTGCACTATTTTTTGGAACTTGCCCGTATGCAGCGGTCATCCAAGGACCAGCTCCGCTATACCCGGCTCGTGAACTCAAGCGAAGGGTTCACCCCGCCGGGACTGCTTCTGGGAATGACCTATGCCTGGTATCTTGATAACCGTTTTGCCGCCCACATCGAGTACAAGATGGCCATCCGTCGCATCGCGGTGAGTGACCTCATTCATGAGCAGGTGCGGATGCGCTCCCACCGGCAGTCCATTATCGACTTTTTTCGATGCGTGGTCTTCCGGCAAGATCATCCGGCCTTTACAGAGGGGAAACGGTGTTCGAGGTAGACGTCGTAAGCCATGCGATGGGCGTTGTTGTGAAAGTATCGGCAGATGCTCTCCAGGCTCTCGCGACGCTGGCCCTTGAGCTTGTGGTGTGTCACATGTGCGGCTTGCCACAGGTAGCCGAGGGCGTGGAGCAGATCGAGGATCTCGGTCACGTCCGCAAGCGCCTCGGGCAAGTACACCCAGCCGGCCCGCCACGTGCTCGTTCTGTTGGATGAGAAAGACCGGGTTGTGTACCGAGAGCGGTTGCCGAACGACCTGCAATTGGTGCTCAAAGATCTCGAGACCTATCGGGATGCAATCGAAGGGCTGGTGGTGGAATCAACCGACAACTGTTACTGGCTGGTCGACGGATTGATGGATGCCGGTTACCGAGTGCACTTGGCCAAGACCGCTGCCATCGTGCAGTACTCTTTCTTGCGTCTTTGCGCGATGCCTTTTCGAGATATGGGTAACGGTACCGGCAATGTGCAGGGCTTTGATCTCCAGACTCAAGCATCAGGACTCCGGACTCCTGACCCCTGACTTTTGGAGCTTCCGCCAAACAGACGCCGCCGTATCCGCTTGAACCAATAGCTATCCGGCAACAGCGCCGCGTAGACAAGCAGCAATAACAGGGCCTGATACCAGAGACTACCGAGCCACAGGGGCGTTATCCCGGTCTCCAACCAAGTCTCGGCGAGACGCTGTAGATTGAAAAAACCGAAATAGGCCATAAAGGCGAGGAACATACGTCCGGACGTCCCCTGCTTCGGCGAGATCGCCGTCAACGGGATCGCCATCAGCGTCAACGTCAGTATCGCAATGGGACTGGCGATACGATGCTCCAGCTCCGCCCGATCAGCCGGATCCACCGATCCGATCAGCTCCTCGGTCAACATCGTTGAATGCTTAGAACGGCCCTGGCTCCGTTCCCCGCGCGCGGGTATGAACAGACGATAGGTGGAAAACTGCCCGATCCCGTAGTCCAGCTGGCCGGGATTACCATCGTATCGCCAACCATCAATCAGTTTAACGATGTGATCGCCACTGACTTGATCGGTACTGAACTGACCCAGATCACTGAGAACCAGCTTCTCAACATCGCCGCGAGCGTCGTGGATGAAGATGTTCCCCAGTTGCCTGCTCTGTTCCAGTGACTTGACGTAGATGGTAACCATCCCCTGCTCCATCTGGTAGAAGCGCCCGGCCTGCAAACCCGCAATCTGAGACGTTTGCTCCTTTTGCTGCGCTCTGATCATTGTGATCTCACCGGCGGCATAGGGCTGTAACTCCAACGCAAACCATGCGCAAATGACGGCAACCGGCAATGCGAAGAACAACAGGGATCGATAGATCCGCGTCGGCCCCATGCCGCTGGCAGTCAACGCTATCAGCTCGCTGTCCCTCGCCATCCGGCCGAGGGCGATCAACACGGACAGGAAGGCAGCCGGCGGTAACAGGCTCGACATATCCCTGACAATCTGCATCAACAGGAACCGAATGACGACGTCACTCGTCAATCCGCCGACATTGACCTCCTCAAGGGTGCGCAAAAACAGCATACTCGAGGTGATCAGTATCAGCACGCCCACCACGGCGCCGAAAACCTTCGAGACCTCGTACAGAAAGTATCGGTCAACGATCTTGAACATAAGACTTTGGATGCAGTGCGATTCCCAAAAACCTCCGGCTGAGAAACCTCTTTTACACAATACTGCGCGCGTCCAAAAGTACCGTGCAGAAGCCACATGATCCGGCGAACAACGACCGGTATCATAGCGTCTCAAAGGTGGCCGCGCGCAGTATAACGGCTTATTGCTAACAGCTTCTTCGCCGTGGCTCTGCCTGATTAGGGTCAGCGCACGGCTGGGGCTGTGAAGTTGTCTATACTGTCATCATCCAAGAAACGGCAGACTCCGACCCTACCAATGGCCCGATTACCCCGATTTGTCCTCCCAGGATACCCCCAGCATGTCATCCAACGTGGTATCAATCGGCAACCCATCCTGGTCGATGAGGCAGACTACTGGTTTTTGTGGGAGAAGTTATCCACTGCGGCAGGAAGGTTTCACTGCGATGTCCACGCCTACTGCCTGATGCCAAATCACTTCCACCTGTTGCTGACCCCGTGGCAGGAAGACGGCATCGGTAAATTGATGCAGTTCGTCGGACGCTATTACGTTCAATACTTCAACCGTCGTTATGACCGTAGCGGAACATTGTGGGAAGGGCGATACCGCGCGACATTGCTCGATCCAATTGCCTACCTGATCCCTTGCAGCCGCTACGTGGAGCTCAACCCGGTACGTGCTGGCTTGGTCTCAGATCATGCGGACTACGACTGGTCCAGCTACTCATGCAACGCAACCGGGCGCGAAGATGCGCTGATCACACCCCATCCCCAATACATGTCGCTCGGTCGGACCTCGAAGGCGCGCCACACCACCTACCGAAAGTCCTTCCGACAACCGCTCGGCGAGCCGTTATTGGCACGCATTCGAGAAGCAACAAACAAGGCATGGGCTCTGGGAGATGACGAGTTCTGCAACGACCTGGAAGGACGAATCAATCGCCGAACCTCTCCCCGCCCACGCGGGGGAGACCGCCGCTCAGTGGCCTACCGCCAAGCCGCAGTGCACCATGTCTGACTAATGTTAGTTTTTTGACAGGGATCGCCTAGATCCCCGCCGCTTCGCCGCGGTGTCGCTGACGCACGGCTTGGGCCAGCTGGTGCACGGCCATCGCATAGTAGCTGCTGTGATTGTAGCGGGTGATGACGTAGAAGTTCTTCAGCCCGAGCCAATAGTGGTAGCCGCCCTTGGCATCGAATTCCAACAGACTGACCTCCCCCACCCCGTCCAGCGGGACCGTCGTACTTACACCCATCGCATCCAGCGCACCCAAACCATAGCGGCTGTCGTAACCGGTCTTGACCGAACGTGGCACCGGTGAGCCGCTGCGGGCACGCACCGTGACCAATTCACCGGTGCGCCAACCGTGGTGCTTGAAGTAGTTCGCAACGCTGCCGATGGCATCGACCGGATCCCACAGGTCGCGCCGGCCGTTACCATCGAAATCCACGGCAAATCGCTGGAAGCTGGTGGGCATGAATTGCCCCAACCCCATGGCCCCGGCGTAGGAGCCCACCGGCTTGAACGGATCGAAACCTTCGTCGCGACACATGACGAGGAAGGATTCAAGCTCGCCTGTAAAGAACTCGGAACGACGCGGATAATCGAACGCCAGCGTGGACAACGCCTCGATAACCTTGTGCTTGCCGAGATAGCCTCCCCAACGGGTCTCGACACCGAGGATTGCGACCACATACTCGGGCGGCACGCCGTATTTTTCATGGGCCCGATCCAGTGTGGATCTGTAACGGCTCCAGAATGCGGCACCATTGCGGATGTTGTCGCTGGTCAGGAACTTGGCCCGATAGCGGGTCCAGGCTCCGGTGGGACCGCTGGATGATTTGCGCTTCGGACGGTTCAGGAAATCAAGTATCCACTGCTGACGCTCGACGCGTGAAAAGATCGGCGCCAGATCATCGGGGTCCATGCCGTGAGCCCGTTCCATGCGCTGAATCAAAGCCGTCACCGCCGGATAACCCGCATAGTCACCGCTGACCCGCATCGACCCCCTGGCTCCCGACACTCGGGCCTCGGATGACCACTGAGGCTGCAAAGTGCCCGCGACATTCGCGGTGGACCGGGTCCACGATTGTGAATACGACCTTGTCTTCGTTACCGATGATTGGTGCTGGATAGAGGTGGCGGAGGTCTTCTCCGGCTTGGAGCTGCACCCGGCTGCCACGAGCAAGCTCACCATCAAGACAGGAAGGGTTTTAAGCATGACAGGTCAGTCCGACAACACCAACAAAGCATCCATCTCCACCTCGGCCGACTTGGGCAACGCGGCCACCCCAAGCGCCGCCCTGGCAGGATAAGGCTCGGAAAAATACTCCGCCATAACCTGATTCACGGCCGGAAAATGACCCAGATCGGTCAGAAAGACATTCAGCTTCACCACATCCGACAGGTCCCCACCGGCAGCCCGGGCGACAGCCTGCAAATTGTCGAAAACCCGGCGGATCTGTGCCTCCATGTCTCCGGCAACCAGTTCCATGGTCTCAGGCACCAGCGGGATCTGGCCCGACAGATAAACAGCGTTTCCAATCTTCACGGCCTGTGAGTAGGTTCCGATCGCCTGCGGGGCCTGATCGGTACGGATGATTTCTTTCTGCATACCCTTCCTCGAATATTGATTCACCGCGGAGACTGCGCGCGACCACCATTGAGACGCTCCATACCCATTGTGAGTAGCCGGATAGTGCAGCTTCTGCATGGCATTGTTGAGTACAGACAGTATTATTTCGGAGCCGTTGCGTTTGAATCCGGATTTCCTCTATCCAAGACGCCATGTTTACGAAGATCGCCAAGGAAGTGTGCAAGATAGGCAACAGAGCCATCCAGGTCAACGCGTGTTTACCCCTATTAGCGAGCCATCGCCTCGGACAGACGATCCATGAATCTGACACATGTCGATCCAACGTCAGCATGGGTTCTACTCGAATAGCCGCTGCCACCAGCGCCGCCGATTCTTCGATTTGACCCGGGAAGATGGTAAATCCGCCGGACGAATCTTGCTCATCACCCAACCGGGCAGAGGTGGATCATCACTGTAGCCGCACGAGACACCGAGATTATTGGGATCGAAGATCTTGATGAAGCTGGGTTGCTGCAGGTTGTCAGCATAGACGATGCCGCAATAGTCTTCCTGGTGCTCGGCACGCAGCAGCTTGTCGATCTCGGTCACGAAGGTCTCGACCTGCCCCGCGGTTGAGACCGTTTCCGGATGGGCCTCGCCGACCGCATAGATATACCAACCGTCATCGGCGGTTTCTCTGACCCTGCTCCACAGTGCATCGAGGTGATGCCAACGCAAGGCTGAGGTAAAGCTGCCGCGAAAGGCTTTGAGGAAAGGGTCGGTCGACGTTGGGTTCTGGTGCATGGAACTTGATCTTCGGCGACACCGGGCGACCAGATTCATCGAGAGAATCAGGATCCAAGCCGGTGAGCTGCGTCTTCCTATGGACAACGGATTTTATGGTTGGGTATATTCACTTGTTTTGCCGGCACAAACAACCCTATGTCAGCCCTCTACCAATCCCAACTCTCCGACGTCGAGCTCATCAATCGAGGCAAGGTACGCGATATCTATCGTGTGAACGAGGATCACATGCTGATCGTCACCACCGATCGCCTATCGGCCTTCGATGTCATCCTACCTCAACCCATACCCGGCAAGGGCGAGGTCCTGACCCGGGTCGCCAACTTCTGGTTCGAGCGCACCCGCGACATCGTACCCAATCACCTGTCCGGCATCACCGTCGATCAAGTGGTCCGGCATTCCGACGAACGAACCGCACTCGGTGACCGTGGCGTAGTGGTGCGCAAGCTCAAGGCCCTGCCCGTCGAGGCGATCATACGCGGCTATATCATCGGCTCCGGATGGAAAGATTACCAGCGTACCGGAACCGTTTGCGGGATCGATCTGCCTGATGGACTGCAGCAGGCCGATAAGCTTCCCGAGGCCATCTACACTCCATCGACGAAGGCCGAGATCGGCAAGCACGACGAAAATATCGACTTCGAACGCACCGTTGACCTGCTCGGCGACGATTTGGCGAAGCAGGTGCGGGACGTTAGTCTGCGCATCTACACGGAATGCGCCGCGTTCGCTCTCGAACGGGGTATTATCATTGCCGATACCAAATTCGAATTCGGACTGGACGAGGGTGGCCGTCTGCATCTGATCGATGAGGTCCTGACGCCGGACTCGTCGCGATTCTGGCCGGCGGATCAGTATCGGCCGGGCATTAGTCCCCCGAGTTTCGACAAGCAGTTCGTGCGTGATTACCTGGAGACGCTGGATTGGGACAAAACCCCTCCGGGACCGGAATTACCCGCCGGCATCATCGACAAGACAGCCGCCAAGTACCAAGAGGCCGAGGAAAGATTGACCCAGTAGAGGTCGCCCGCTCAGGCTGTTGCAGCGCGATGATAAATAACGTAGCAGATTGAAAAAACTGATCTTATCCCCCTTTGTCTGGCGGATAGCGGAGACGATGGACCAGATAGAGCAAATTCTTCATCGGGGGGATTTCGGCCTCAACGTGAAGTAGAAGGATTGCAAAGGCGGGGAAGAATCTGCCGCAGAAACAAAAAACGCCGGCCTGATAAGGTCGGCGTTAATAAAATTGGTGGCTACGGGTAGATTCGAACTACCGACATCAGCATTATGAGTGCTGCGCTCTAACCAGCTGAGCTACGTAGCCAATCGGGAACGGCGATAATACAGACACACCATTGATGCGTCAATACCTCACACGTTAAAACGAAAATGGATGACATCGCCGTCCTGCACGACGTAATTTTTTCCCTCGGAACGCAGCTTGCCCGCCTCCTTCGCCCCCTGCTCCCCGTTCAGCGCGATAAAGTCGTCGTAGGCGATCACCTCGGCACGGATGAAGCCCCGCTCGAAATCCGTATGGATCACGCCAGCCGCGCGCGGCGCGGTCGCATTCCGCGGGATCGTCCATGCCCGAACCTCCTTTGGACCCGCGGTAAAATAGGTCTCCAAACCCAAAAGACGATAGCCGGCACGCACCACGCGGTTCAGTCCGGGCTCCTCCAGCCCCAAATCCGCGAGAAACTCGCCCTTCTCATCGTCTTCGAGCTCGACGATCTCCGCCTCGATGGCCGCACACACGGGCACCACCTCAGCACCCTCTTCGGCTGCCAACTCACGCACTGAATCCAACCAAGGGTTGGATTCGAAGCCATCCTCCGCGACGTTTGCAATGTACATCGTCGGCTTTCCAGTGAGCAAAAAAAGGTCCCGCATTTCACCCTGCTCATCCACGTCCAAGTCGAGGGCCCGAACCGGCTTACCCATATCCAATTGATCCCGCACGCGCTCAAGCAATGCCTGCCGAACCAGCACCTTCTTGTCTCCGGTTTTCGCCATACGCTGGGCACGGTCCAATGCCTTCTCGACAGAATCCAGGTCCGCCAAGGCAAGCTCGGTATGGATAATCTCGATGTCACGCAACGGATCCACGCTGCCGGAGACATGCACGACATCATCGTCCTCGAAACAGCGAACCACATGGGCAATGGCGTCAGTCTCCCGGATATTGGCCAAAAACTGATTCCCCAACCCCTCCCCCTTCGAAGCGCCCTCGACCAGGCCGGCAATATCGACGAACTGCATCGTCGTCGTCAGGACGTTCTTCGGTTTGACAATCTCCGCGATACGCTCGAGCCGCGGATCCGGCAGCGGAACTACTCCAACATTCGGCTCGATCGTGCAGAAGGGATAGTTGTCAGCCGCGATGCTAGCCTTTGTCAGCGCATTGAACAGGGTGGACTTCCCTACATTCGGAAGACCGACGATACCGCATTTAAATCCCATGTTGATCCCGTGCCGGAAAAGGCGCGAATATTACATGAAACCGGGTCGATCCCGCCACTCCATACGATCATTCGCGCGTCCAGTAGTGCCAGGAAAACACTGGCCGAGACGGCGGCTCACGACGGGCAAAATGAGCCTTAAATGTCGCCGCATGCAGTATAACGGCTGTATTCAGCCCTTAACGCCTCGCATGCTCGACCAACTCATGCCGGGGCCATGCCGACAGGATGGCCTGCACCAAGGTCGCCAACGGAATCGCGAAAAACACCCCCCAGAACCCCCACAGTCCACCGAAGACCAGGATCGCGACGATGATACCCACCGGATGGAGATCGACCACCTCGGAGAACAGCAGCGGAACCAGTACGTTGCCATCCAACACCTGGATGACGAAATAGCCCCCCGCCACCCAGGCGAACTGCGAGGTCCAGCCCCACTGAAACCAGGCGATCAACAGAACCGGAACCGTCACCACGGACGCCCCGATGTAGGGGACGATCACGGACAGCCCGACGACCAGCCCAAGCAACATGGAGTAATTGAGCCCAAAGGTATAGAAGGTGGCGTAACTCACCATCCAAACGACCAGGATCTCCCAAAACTTGCCCCTGACATAGTTGGAGATCTGTCGATCCACATCCCGCCACACGGTACCGGCGATCTTTTGGTGCTGGGGCAAATAACGCTGAAACCAGCCCAGGATCAGATCCCTGTCCTTCAGGAAAAAGAACACCAACAACGGCATCAGAAACAGATAGACCAGGATCGTGATGATCCCGACGACGGAGGACATGGACCAGGACACCGCAAGTTGACCAAAGTTGGCGATCTCTGCTCGGAGCGAGCCAATCAGCGCATCGATCTGCTCGGGTGTAATGATCCCCGGATAACGCTCGGGCAATCCCATCAGCACGCTCTGACCCGCCGAGATCATCGTAGGCAACTGCTGTACCAGGTCCGTCACCTGCCGCGAGACGAGAGGCATGACACCGAATAATACCAGTGCCACAAAAAACAGGAAGGCGACGTAAACCAACAAGACCGCGAGCAGACGCGGCCAGCCGAACCGCTCGAAATGCCCCACCAACCCTTCCAGCAAATAGGCGATAACAATGCTCGCCAGGACCGGCGCCAGCATATGGCCCATGGTCAGGACGATGGCGAACCCAGTCAGCAGGAAGACGGCAAGGAAGAGGACTTGTGGGTCGGAAAGGTAACGCCGGAACCAATCGGCGAGTATCTGCATGTGCTTGCGAGTCCTGTGGAACTAGCGGCGAAATGCCTCAAGGTAGTCTTCATAACAACGCTGAAACAGGGCTTCCAGCTCTTTGATAACAACTTCCCTCGGTCTGCCCTGGAGCACATGGGCAGACATCAAGGTGGAGGTATCGTTGAGCATCTTGCCCCGGTCCAGCATATGGTAGCTCTGCGACAAACGTTTGATCGCGGCGACCATCGTCTCCCCGGGTTGCGGATCGATCCGCCTCGGTTCCACCGGCCCCTGCGCGCAGGCATCCGCCGCGGCTCCCGCACGTGACAGCAAAAATTCGGCGAACGCCAGTAGGGTTTTTTTGTCCTCGGGCGGCAACGCCCCGAACACCTGACCCAGGCGTTGGTCATCACGCAGCTTTGCCTTTGTTATCATCGGTCGATCCGTACTCGATCAATCGCTATGGGTCTCGCAATAATTGCGAGCAAATTCCAGCAACTCTTCCATAACATGGAGGCGGAACTTCTGCTTCTGGTGCACGAACGAGAAGGGCCGATACAGTGGCGGATCCATATTCAACTCAACCAGGGTCTGCAATTTCAGCTCTTTCTGAATCGTTGCCCGCGATACCACGGACACGCCCATGCCGGCCTCCACAGCCCCCTTCACCGCCTCCGGACTACCGAGCTCCATGGCAATCTTCAACGACGCGCTGCACTGCGGCTGATGCTGCAGATAGTCGTTGATGACCTCGCGGGTGCCGGAGCCTTCCTCCCGGCAAATAAACGGAAACTCGATCAGCCGGGCAAAGGTCACGCTGCCCTCCTTCGACAGGGTGTGACCAGGGGGCACGATAGCCACCAATTGATCCCGCTTGCAGGTCTCGACCACAAGGTTCTTGTTACCGACCGGGGACTCGACAACACCGAGGTCGATGGTGTTGTTCTCGACCATGGATACGATACCTTCGCTGTTCGAGACCTTCAGATGGATGGCCACATCCGGATACTTCTCCTTGAAATCCCCCAGCAGGGTCGGCAGCATATACTCAGCGATCGTTGTGCTGGCCCCGATGGTCAATGCCCCGCTTATCTCACCGGTGATCTCTCGCACCGAGTTTTCCATCTCCGCGTACAGATCGAAAATCCGGTCTGCATAGGACCAGACCGTTTTACCCGCCTCAGTCATGCTGATTCGATTGTGGGTCCGATCGAACAATCGGGTATTGAAGTACTCCTCGAGTTGCCGAACCTGAAAGGTCACCGCCGGCTGAGTCATGTGCAGCGTCTCAGCGGCCTTGGTGAAGCTCAGGAGACGGGCAACCGTATGGAAGACCTGCAGTCTGCGATCCGCCATGGCGACTAATCCCAATACATTGCCGAATAAAAAATCTTTATAACATATTGCGCCCAGACTCGGATACCTTGCAAAAAACAAGCATGGATCTGTCGCTGATCTGCATCAAGGAATGTGGAGCGAGTAACAATCAGGCAACGTCATTTGATTATTTACGCCACAACGGCTGGATAAATGTGACCTCCTCACCTATCCTCCCCTCTACAGGTATTAGAGCCTCAGGCCGCTTCAGGCCGATTCAGGCCGAAATTTAGAATCAATACTGACGAGGGAAAACCGGTGACTAAATCAGTTACAACGGCCTTGGCGAGCGGACTCGTCCTACTGCTTGCACAATCCACTGCATCCGCCTCGGGATACGGTCTTCCCGAGATCTCGGCCGCGGGCGTCGGCACGACCAACGCACTGGTCGCCAACCCCGACGAGACCGGCGCCTTCCCTTACAACCCCGCGGCCATGGGCTTCCACGACAAGACTAGTGTTTCCATAGGCGGCATGTTGATCGGCCCAACCTTCAAGGTGGAAACCAACACCGGCAAGCACCAGAGCGAGGGCGCTGATTGGATCGCAACAGGTTTTTTCCAGGGGGCGATCAAGGCGAGCCCGCGGTGGACCCTCGGGTTCGGCGTCAACTCTCCGCTCGGGCTGGAGAATCGATGGCAAGAAGGGACCTTTCCAAAGCTCAGCGGCTCCACCACGGTACCGCTCCCACCGCCGTTGGGTCCAACCCCGCTTCCGAACGGCTCCCACCCGACGAACAGTAAGCTCCAGGTCGTCGACTTCGTACCCACCGCGACCTACCGGATGAACGATAACCTCAGCATCTCCGGAGGCATCGACTTGTATTGGATCAAGCAGGCGGTCCTGAACTCATCTCTTGGTAAGCTCGATGGAGACGGCACCGGCCTGGGATTCAATTTGAGCTTTCTGTACGTTCGAGACGCGTTGAGCGTTGGCGCGTCCTTCCATTCAGCGTCAAAGGTCGATGTCGAGGGACGTTATCGCCCCCTGAACCAGACTCTGGTGATGCTCGGCGCGATACTCCCCGCACAAAGTGCATCCGTCGACGTCAACCTACCCTGGCGTCTGCAGTTGGGCCTGCGCTACGAGATCAACACGGACTGGGCCGTCGAATTCGACTTGAACCGAACAGGCTGGAGTGAATTCGATGAGCTCGTGGTCAAGGGCGATCAGACCGGAGGCACCATCTTCCGCGACACGAATAACTGGGATGATGCCAACGCCTTTCGGTTTGCCACCACCTACCAACTGCTGCCCGAGACCCAACTGCGATTTGGCTACACCTATGACAAGACCCCACAGGGAGACGCCCACTACAGCGCCCGCGTGCCCGACAATGACCGTCATCTGTTTGGTATCGGAGTCGCCCATGAACTGACAGACGGACTGGCCCTCGAGTTTGGCTATCTGTATGTGCGCAACGAAGAACGCAACTTCCGCAGTACAAGGCCTTACGAGGGACTGGGCAGCGACGTCAACGGAACGGATGCACTGGACGGCAAGTACAATTCTCACGCTCATCTGATCGCGTTCGAGCTGCGCAAGTACTTCTGAGCAGCCCGCATTGCTCCACACCATCCTCCGTTCGAGGCCATGCGGCTGGAGCCGGCATCCTTGTGGAGTTGAGCAGACCCTGTGCTCAGCCGACACGTGTTGCGTTGGTTCATCCGCCGGGGATTGCTTGACCTCAACCTACGTATTCTGTTTCACCTATTCTTGAACCAATGCTGCTCAACAAGCGCTCGAAACCAAAAAAAGGGGCGGCACCTTCCCGGTGCCGCCCCTTTTTTTGGTTTCGAGCGCTAGATATAGAGACAAATGTCGCTTTCGCCGGCAAACTCGAAGAAGGCCGCCGCTCCAGCATATTCCACGCCTTCGATGAAGTCCGAATGATTCATGTCGAACAAATCAACGGTCATCTGACAGGCGATGAGCTTGACCTCGGCCTCGATGCAGAGCTCACGCAGCTCTTCGAGGCTGGCCACGCCCTTCGACTTCATCTTCGACTTCATCATCGACGTCATCATGCCCTGCATACCCGGCAGGGTGAGACCGAGCACCGGGAACCATTTGTCCATCCCCATCGGCATCGGCATGCCGGGATTACCCAAAGGGGTGACTGCCAGAGCCAGCTTCTTCTTCAGCAGTTGGAGGCCGTAGAAGGTAAAAAAGATCTGAGTGTCATAACCTAGCGCCGATGCGGTCGACGCCAGAATGAATGGGGGATAGGCCCAGTCCAGCGAACCTTTCGTGGCGATAATGGCCAGCTTTTTCTCTTCCATAGGGCGCTCCTAATCTTGAACCGGTGAAATCGACAAGGGAAGTCGAGAATTCTTGATCGACATCAGATCTTCTTGATCAGAAAGTGGTATTTGCCACCTTCCTCTTTAGACTCCATCAGCTCATTGCCGGTCTGCTTGGCGAAGGCATCGAAATCCTTGATCGAACCCGGATCGGTTGCGATGACGTGCAGGACTTGGCCGGCATCCATGCTGTTCAGGGTCTTCTTGGCGCGCAGAATCGGCAGTGGGCAGTTCAAGCCGCTTGCGTCGAGCTCGGTATCAAAGTCTGCCATTGCAGAACCTCCAGACTGATGTTGATTTAGAATATGAGAAAACTCAAGGATGCGAATATGAGAAAACTCAAGAATTCGAATTTATAGGGCAAACGGAGCAAAAAGGCAAGTAAAGATAAGGCTCTCAGACGCCACGGCACCGGACTCCGGTTCAGCCCGCCTTGATCTCGTAGCCGTGCCTCGCCCATGCGATGATCCCGCCCCGCAGGTTGATCACCTTGTCGTAACCCTGCTGCGACAGGTAGGTACACGCATGATAAGAACGCGCACCGCTGCGGCAATACAACACGATGTCCTTGTCCTTCGGCAATTCGTTGAGTCGCAACGGCAACAGATGCATCGGCAGGTGCGTCGCATTCGGAATGGCGGCCTGAGCCACCTCCGCGGGAGTACGAATATCAATCAGCTCCAACGCATCCCCTTGCTCGAGACGCTCATGCAGGGTTGCGGAATCGATTTCGTTGACCATCATTGCGCCGCCTCCGCCCGACGGGACCGCACATCGGAACCGCCAAGATCATTCCCGTGCAACCCGCCCTGCCCAGCTGGAACAGGGCAAAGAGGTCTGCCTAGGACACTGATTCTCATTTTATACTCGCCAAAATGCTATCCGGACCCTAAGTATTTCAGTATATTAATGACTTTTTACATTAAACACAATCCTGGGCACCGCAACCCGCAAAGGTCTGTGAGAGATTCGCTATGCAATATCTTCCGATCTTCCTTGACGTACGGAGCAAACCTTGTCTTGTCGTCGGTGGCGGCGACATCGCCGCGCGAAAGATCGCCAACCTGAACCGTTCAGGCGCGGCCATCACGGTCGTATCGCCGGACCTGGGGCCGTCGTTGACCACAGTACACCGCGACGGGGGCTTCACTCACCATGCCCGCCCCTTCGAGGACGCCGATCTGGACGGAGTCCGCCTGGTCATTGCCGCAACCGACGACCGCGAGGTGAACCGCCGGATCGCAACGCTGGCGAAGGCACGGGCCATCCCGGTCAATGTCGTGGATCAGCCGTCGGACTGCAGCTTCATCATGCCATCGGTCATCGACCGGGATCCGGTCGTCGTGGCCGTCTCCACCGGCACTGCATCACCTGTGCTGGCACGCCTTCTCCGGGCGCGGATGGAATCTCTGATCCCGGCTGCCTACGGGCGTCTCGGCGAGCTCTGTTCCCGCTACCGAGACCAGGTCAAGCAACGATTCGCCGATCAGCGCGACCGGCGCCGGTTCTGGGACCGGGTGTTACAGGGCGGGGTGGCCGAGCGGATCTTCTCCGGCCACTATGACGAGGCCGACGCCGTGATGGAGCGAGAGTTGGCCAACACCGATGCCGACGGCGATATGGGCGAGGTCTATCTGGTCGGCGCAGGTCCCGGTGACCCGGACCTGCTCACCTTTCGCGCCCTGCGCCTGATGCAACAGGCAGACATCGTTGTCTACGACAGACTCGTCGCCAAACCCATTTTGGACATGGTGCGCCTGGACGCCAGACGTATCTATGTCGGCAAGGAGCGGAACAACCACGTCATGCGCCAAGAGGAGATCAACCGACTGCTGGCGGATCTTGCCAAGGACGGTCACCGGGTCCTGCGTCTGAAGGGTGGTGACCCATTTATCTTTGGCCGCGGCGGCGAAGAGATCGACACGCTGGCGGCCGAAGGCGTCCCTTTTCAGGTTGTTCCGGGGATCACCGCCGCCTCCGGCTGCGCGACCTACACCGGGATTCCGCTGACCCATCGCGACTTTGCCCAATCGGTGACCTTCGTGACCGGCCATCTTAAGGATGGCACGATGGACCTGAACTGGGAACAATTGGCCCAACCGAACCAAACCGTTGTCTTCTACATGGGTCTCGTCGGGCTCAACGTCATCGTCGAAAACCTCATGGAGTACGGTGTGACATCAGATATGCCTATCGCCCTGGTTCAGCAAGGCACGACTCACATGCAAAAGGTCTACTCAGGCACGCTGGAAACCATACTGGACATCGTTGAGCGGGACAGACCAAAACCCCCAACCCTAGTAATCGTCGGACGAGTCGTGAAGCTCAGGGAAAAGCTTAGCTGGTTCGATACGCCTGCAAACTCCGATCACGGCGCAACGACGCCGATACTGCCCGGCAGCTGAGAGAGCCGGAGAACCGCCCGTCGGCGTGATACCTGCCGGGTGGTTCCTTCGGCCGGCGGGGACTCGCCCGGGCGACCATTCCTTGACTGGGATTCGCCCAGCTGCGGGATCGCTGGCTTCGTCACGCCCCTACGACGGATTGCTTGCTGGCGGTCGGCATCCCTTTGCATCCAGCCTTCGCCTATCCCGGACTACCAGCCTCGCTTCGCTGTCCGATTTGGTCCCCCTGCCGGTCACGTTGACCGAGGTCGACAAGGTGCGGAACATTGACCCTTCGCGCGGCCACATTCGACTTTTTTGTCTAAGGAATGTACACCCGGCGGTCGTCGAAGCGGTGCTGAAGATTCATCAACAGGTGGACGACGCAGGCATCGGGGCACTCCCGGACCCAAGTTGGGGACAGATGCTGGTTGCGTTGATAGCGGGCGACATCGAAGGAGACACCCTACTTAAATGGACCAGAGAGCGACTGCCGAGCCACCAGCGCCCCCGCCGAGTCATCGTTGTCAGCGCCCTGCCGCGGTCTGCGATAGGCAAGCTTGATCGGCGTGCGCTTCAGTCGCTGATCGACGCATCGGCCACAGCATAACGCGCCAAGGCGCCGTACAAGGTTGCCGGCAGCGGACAGGGACCCGGACCGCAGGCTCAGCGCGGCGTGCACAGTGCGAACCTCCGCGGCAATCCCTCCTTTTCCTTAAATGTCGCGCCTTGCGCGCTCCGTCTCGAAACAACAGGACAGGGTATAGCTGCCGGTTCCAATCCGGACGACGCTCATCACAGCCTCAAGTCGGCCGCCATAGCGTATCGGTGATCGATAACCCGCCTCGGCATGGACGATCGGCAGCATCAGTACCCTCGCCTCCAGCAATCGCGGCAATGGCCAATCGATGGCCTCCATATCCCCCATAGACCTGATGGGCATGCTCGAACAGGCGCGCAAAGAACAGCACCCCCGCTGCATCGACATGCTGGAATGGTATACGGACTACGGCGCGATAACATTGGTAAATTGGAATATCACCCGTGATGCGGCGCGCGGCCACCTTTGAGACTCTTTACGCCCGTTATGAGTTGCCGGATCGGGCAGTTTTTCCATGGTCGTCTTGGATGCACGCCGTATTGCTACAGATATTTTATGTCGGTGGGCTTCGGAATCGCCGGTGATCCTTGGCGACGGGTGTAAGCCTGCAAGGAAAATAGGAAGCGCCTTGCCTACGCGAAGTATAAAAGCTTGCGGCTTGAGTTCGGAAGACACTGACCGTACAGGTCTCATTTTTGGCTGCCGGGTGAACAAAGGAAATCCCATTCCCTCAAAGCGGACCGTCTTGCCTGCGAAGCTTCCGCTCTCGACCCAGAGCGGACGTAACCGTCTTTCCCGAGAGGTGTATGGTTTTCGCCACGTCCAACTGAAAGGGGTGGCTCATCGCGACCGGCTTTCTCCATCCTTGGATGATCATGGACTGGCCATCGCGACCGACCGTTGAGTCCCAACTGCTGCCGGTCGGCAGGGTGTGCGGGGCCGGCAGGTGAACGCCGATAGCGGTCACCAAGGGGCTACACGGTGGGAGGACCTGCGATGCAAGAAGCGGACCTTCGACCTGCGGCGTAGGTCGGGTCGCGTGTAGGGCGTATAAACGACCTGCTTCCCAGGTCGCCCAAGTATCGATCGGTCTTCAGGTGGCCGTCAATCCTCCCTTCGACGGGTTATCGGGGTGAGTCCCAGCCTCCCGAGCCGGGAAATTGTTCGTAAGAGGGGCGATTTGGGCCGGGTTCTGATAGTCAAGCTGAGCGCTTCCCT